>NZ_JBNKVP010000019.1:0-52530 GCF_050299255.1 Vibrio sp. | reverse complement strand
TTTTTTTGTTTTTGCTTGTCTTGGTCAATCAGTGTTTTGTTACCGATTTACTGTACGTCATAGAACAACAGAGTTCACTATTGGCTCTGGTTTAGTCCCATTAGAGACTGCTGAGTTTCCATGATCGACTGCTGTACACTCTGTTCGTTTTGCAGACCCAGTTGCTGTTTTGCTTCTTCTTCTGAGATACCCAGATGACAACAGAGCAGGTCTATCGCCATTTGATAACTGTTCATTTCCGCCATGGTGATTCCTTTCTTAGCAATTCTGCACAATCTGGCCTTAAACATAGCAGCTAATACTGCGCCTGCAATACGACCAAAGTCTAACTTTGTACACGCATCACTTTTGCCTGTCAGGCTTGTGTTAAAAAACAAAATGTTGCAATTTCCTGCTTAACCTTGAATTAAAAAAAATTAAACTATACCTAAACAAGGTGGAAGTGAATTTCACACCTTTTATCGTATGTCACGGGTAACGGCTTTGGCGCCTTGCCCGGTATCGGAGAAAATAATGAAGCGTGTAATGTTATTTTTGGCCACTAACCTGGCCGTTGTACTAGTGTTGAGTGTTGTACTTAACATTGTTTACGCGGTTACCGGTATGCAACCGGGTAGTATGTCTGGCCTGTTGGTACTTGCGGCAGTGTTTGGTTTTGGTGGTGCGATTATTTCCTTGCTGATGTCTAAGGGAATGGCATTGCGCTCGGTGGGTGGTATGGTCATTGAAAGCCCACGTAACGAAACAGAACACTGGTTGATGGAAACGGTCGCTCGTCAGGCACAAAAAGTGGGTATTGGTATGCCGACTGTCGCGATTTATGACTCGGCTGACATCAACGCATTTGCGACCGGTGCAAAACGGGATGATTCTTTGGTCGCAGTTTCTACCGGCTTGTTACATAACATGACCCGAGATGAAGCCGAAGCGGTGTTGGCTCACGAAGTGAGTCATATTGCCAATGGCGATATGGTTACCATGACCTTAATGCAGGGGGTAGTGAATACCTTTGTAATTTTCCTGTCGCGCTTTATCGCGAATATTGTTGCCAGTGGTGACGATGAAGAAGGAGAAGGCGGAAATATGATGGTCTACTTCGCCGTTTCGATAGTCCTGGAGTTGCTGTTTGGTTTCTTGGCCAGCTTTATAACTATGTGGTATAGCCGTCATCGTGAATTCCACGCAGACGCAGGTGCTGCTGAGCTGGTTGGTAAGCATAAGATGATCGCGGCGCTGGAACGCCTAAAACTGAGCCAGGAATCTCAACTTGAGGGCTCAATGATGGCGTTCGGTATTAATGGCAAACGCTCGATTTCGGAACTTCTGATGAGCCACCCGCCGTTAGATAAGCGTATTAATGCGTTGAGAAATTCATAATAATTAATGTGTTAGTTAAAAGGCTTGGTTTTTACCAAGCCTTTTTTGATCCATTTTTTCCCCGTCGCGTACTAAATGCAAAAGTTGTACAAAAATAATCTTGTACAACTTTTCAGGGCAAAACTGTTCAGATTGAACAGTGGCAGAGTGAGCAGTCGGAGAGATAAATGGACATTAGCAAATTCGGCAAAATTTACCAGCAGTTGGATGATTCAAAACTGCACACGCTGGAAAAGGTTTACCATCCAAATGTCGTTTTTGAAGATGCAGCGCATCGTATAGAAGGTTGGCCAGCGCTGAACGCTTACCTGGCAAACCTGTATCAGAATGTGCAGCAATGCCAGTTTGATATACACCACAGCCAACAAGAGGGCGATACCGGCTTTGTTACCTGGACCATGCACCTGCAACACCCCAGATTAAACAATGGAAGGGTGGTTCAGGTTCAAGGTGTCAGCCATCTGATGTTCAGTGATGGCAAAGTGATCTATCACCGGGACTATTTTGATCTTGGCGAAATGCTTTACGAGAATCTACCTTTAATCGGCAAGCTGATTCAGGCCATCAAGCGGAGGCTGGGCCAATGAGCGTGGTGATGATCACCGGTGCTACTTCCGGTATTGGCAAACAACTGGCGATGGATTATGCGCGAGAGGGCTGGTCTGTGCTGGCTTGTGGCAGAAATGCTGCCGCATTAGAAGAGCTAGCCGGGCAGTCTGCTTCATCGATTACGCCGATCTGTTTCGACGTTACTGACCCTGCGGCTACCCATCAGGCACTGCAACATTTACCGCAGCTTCCGGATGTCTGGCTGCTAAATGCCGGAGACTGCGAATACATTAATGACGGAGTGATAGACGCGGCGCTGTTCCAGCGGGTGTTCAGTGTCAACGTGTTGGGCTTGGTGAATGTCATCGAAGCGATTCAGCAGCATTTCAAGTCCGGCCAGCGTATAGCGATCATGGGCTCGGTTGCCAGCGAAGTCGCGCTGCCCCGCGCTGAAGCCTACGGCGCGTCTAAAGCGGCGGTCAGTTACCTGGCCCGAACCTTGACCCTGGATTTACGTCATAAAGGTATCGATGTCACCACCATATTTCCTGGTTTTGTTCAGACTCCGCTGACCGACAAGAATGATTTTGCTATGCCGATGCTGATCACCGCAGAGCAAGCGTCCAAGCGGATCAGAAACGGCCTGAGAAAGGGTTTGACCACTATTTATTTCCCATTCCGTTTTACCGCCATTCTGCGCCTGATAGGCGTGTTGCCATACAGTTGGCAGACGTGGCTAATCGGCAAGATGTTTAATGACCAAGGAGAGTCAGCATGAAGATCGCAATTATTGGCAGTGGGATATCCGGGCTGACCTGTGGTTACCATTTGCACCGCCACCATGACGTAACCGTGTTCGAAGCCAGCGATTACATCGGCGGGCACACGGCGACTGTCGATGTACAAGTTAACGGACAAGACTACGCCGTCGACACCGGTTTTATCGTCTTCAATGACCGGACCTATCCCAACTTCATGGCGATGTTAGACAAGCTGGGCGTTCGTTATACCGAGACCGAAATGAGTTTCAGCGTCCGTAATGACTACAACGGCCTGGAATATAATGGACATACGCTAGCGACCATGTTCGCGCAAAAGCGCAATTTGTTCAGTCCGCGTTTCTATTATTTTATCTGGGAAATATTGCGTTTTAACCGCCTGGCAAAACAGTCAGTGGATCAAGACCTGCAGAACGAACAGACTCTGGGCGAATTTTTACAGCAACACGGCTTCAGCGACTATTTTAGCCAGAACTACATATTGCCGATGGGAGCGGCCATCTGGTCATCTACCCTGGCCGATATGCGCGCGTCCCCGCTGCCATTCTTTATTCGCTTTTTCCTCAATCACGGCCTGCTGGATGTCACCAACCGGCCCCAGTGGTATGTATTGACCGGAGGATCGCGCAGTTATATAGGACCAATGACACAAGGTTTTTCTGACCGGATTTTATTGCGTAGCCCAGTCACCAGAGTGACGCGCACTGCCAACGGGGTCTCGTTACTGGTTAATGGCGAGCAGCATCAGTTTGATCAGGTGATCTTTGCCTGCCACAGCGATCAGGCTCTGGCCATGTTAGCCGATGCCTCACCACTGGAAACTGAGACATTATCCGCAATGGCTTACCAGGCCAATGACGTGATCCTGCACACTGACACCCGCTTGTTACCGAAACGAAAATCAGCCTGGGCGGCATGGAACTACTGGATACAGGCGAATCAAACCCAGCCCGCTCCGCGGCAGGAGGAAAAGCTGCCCAGCCTGACTTACAATATGAACTGTTTACAGCACATTGAAGCTGAACAGACATTTTGCGTGTCACTCAACTGCCTTGATCAGATTGACCAGAGTAAAGTACTGCGCAAATTTAGCTATCACCACCCGGTGTTTACCCGTCAGTCAGTTGCTGCACAGGCGAATAAATCAAGTATTGACGGCGTGATGCGCAGCTGGTTCTGCGGTGCGTACTGGTATAACGGCTTCCATGAAGATGGTGTGCGCAGTGCTCTGGATGTGGTAGCGGGCATTGAACGCCTGTCGGCCCAACTGGAGCAAGGGGCAGCTTGATTATGTCTGATGCAACACTTCGCTCATCTGCACTGTCCAGCCGGCTCTATGTCGGCGAGGTCAGGCACCGCCGCTTTCAACCGGTAAATCATCATCTGGTGTATCGGCTTTTCATGCCCTGCATTGATCTGGATGAAATAGAAACGCTGGAAAAATCAGTGTGGGGTTTTGGCCAGCGTTGGTGGCACTGGGCACGTTTCTATCGCCCTGATTATCTGGGGGTGGGTAACCTCAAGCAGGCGGTATTGGATAAAGTTGCCGAGCTAGCTGGTGAGACGCTTGCTGACGGTCAGGTAAAAGCACTGATCCACCTGCGCTATCTGGGCATCTATTTCAGCCCGGTCAACTTTTACTATGTCTACGACCAGCAAGGGCATTGGCGTTACCTGTTGGCAGAAGTGAGCAATACGCCCTGGAATGAACGTCATTACTATCTGGTGCCGGCTGACCCTGGCAGCACAATGACTCAAAGTGCGCAGCAAAAAGCATTTCATGTATCGCCGTTTAACCCGATGAACCAGCAGTATCACTGGCGGATACGACCGTTACACGAGAGGTTGTGGCTACATCTGCAGTGCCAGCAACACGCTGGTGAGAAAAACAAAGAATTCGATGCGACATTGGCCATGCGCGCGCACAGTTTTAGCTCAGCCAATTTGCTCAAACAGTTAGTGGTGACTCCAATCATGGCGGTCAAGGTTGTGGCCGGCATCTACTGGCATGCAGCTAAGTTGTGGTGGAAAGGTGCACCGGTTTATTCGCACCCGTCCAGCGGAGCAGAGGAAGAACATAACAAGGAGCCAAGATTATGATAACCAGCCAGACCTTATCTTATCCGGTCAGTTTAACTCGAGTTCAAAGCGCTGCCCGCACGGCGATATTCACCAGTCTGGGTAGCTTAAATGCGGGCAGCATCACCGTGGTGGAAAAGTTTGCCGGTCACTCGCCAGCCAGAGTAGAGCAATTTACCGCCAGCGCACAACCTGAACTTGCTGCGGTAATCGAGATATACAATCCGGATTTCTATAGCCGGGTAATACGCGGTGGCAGTATCGCCGCGGCAGAAGCCTACATGGATGGCTGGTGGGACAGCCCAAATCTGACGGTGCTGACTCGGTTAATGGCCGTCAACATGGCAGCGTTGGATGACATTGAGCGTAGGTCCGGCTGGTTAAAGCGCTGCGCCTATAAAATAGGCCACTGGCTGAACCGCAATACCCAGAGCAACTCCAGGCAGAATATTGAAGCCCACTATGATCTCGGTAATGAGCTCTATGAGACCTTCCTTGACCGCAACATGCTCTATTCAAGCGGGATATTTGCCACAGCCGAGGATTCACTGGATCAGGCGCAAATTAATAAAATGGAGCGACTTTGCCAGCAACTGCAACTCAAACCAGACGACCATGTGCTGGAAATTGGTACCGGCTGGGGCGCGATGGCCATTTATATGGCGCAACGCTACCAGTGCAGGGTGACCACTACCACTATCTCCAGAGAGCAGCATGACTATGCAGCGGAGAAAATTGCTGAATTAGGGCTGCAAGATCAGATCACGCTGCTACTTGAGGATTACCGCGATTTATCCGGTGAGTATGACAAGTTAGTGTCGGTAGAAATGATCGAGGCGGTGGGCAAGCAGTTCCTTGGGTCATATATCGCTAAGTGTCAGTCATTACTTAAGCCGGGTGGCATACTGGCTTTACAGGCGATCACCATAACGGATCAGCGCTACCATGACTACAGCCGCAGTGTTGACTTCATTCAGAAATATATCTTCCCAGGCGGCTTCTTGCCTTCAGTCGGAGCGATCAATCAGGCTACAACTCGTTACAGCAATCTGGTGCTGAGAGATCTAAAAGATATCGGCCTGGATTACGCCACCACCTTAGCCCACTGGCGACTGCGATTTGAGGCGGCAGCAGAGCGAATACATCAGCTGGGCTATGATGAGCGATTTATGCGCATGTGGCGCTACTACCTCTGCTATTGCGAAGGTGGTTTCTTAGCTCGCAGTATCAGCACGGTCCATATGACTTATCAGCGGGTGTAAGGTGGACAACATGATTAAGCTGCTGCTCATTTCAACCTGGTTTCAAATTATCTGGTTGATGGCAGTAATCGGGGCGGAGTCTCTGCAGTGGCTGACCCTAGCCTGTGTGTTGGTTACTTACGCAATAGAGCGATTAAGCCAAGGGACCAAGCTTGCCCCGCTGCTGCTGATCGCAGCCGTCGGGATTGTGCTGGACAACGTTAATCACAGTATTGGTGTGATTGAATTTTCCGACAACCGGTTTCCGCTTTGGCTGGCAGCGCTATGGTTTGCTTTTGCCTGGTTTGCTTATTACCTGGCGGAGCTGGTGAGGCGATATCCGCTGAGGTATGTAGCGCTGGCAGGAGGCATTGCCGGCGCAGCCAGTTATTTCACTGGCGCCCAACTAGGCGATGTGCTGTTACGTGAGCCGCTGTTTTGGACCCTGGCTATCCTGATGGTGCAATGGCTCGGCGTGATCTGGTTGATATTAAAGGTGTACCGATATGAAGAGTAATCAATATGGTTTGCGGTTGCTGGGGGCTCTGGTAGCAGGGCTGGTAAACGCCGCCGTTGCTTCGCCATTTAGTTCAGAGGCATCTAACGGTGCAGCACTAGACTGGCAGCAGTGGCGACCGGTGGGCTCAGCGCAACTGAGTTGGTGGTTTTTCGACATTTATCAGTCGCACTTGCTCACCCCGTCCGGTCAATATCAGGCTCAGACAGATATCAGCCCGCATCCGTTGGCGTTGTCGATTCACTATCAACGGGATATTGACCGGCTAGAGTTGCTCCAGGCGACCGCTGACCAGTGGCAAAAGCTGGGCTACTCAAAAGCAGATGTGGATCGGTGGCTGGCACAATTAGAGAGCATTTTTCCGGATGTTCGTCAGGGGCAACAACTGGCTTATGTTACCGACGGTCGGAGAGGGCAGTTCTATTTTGCCGAGCAACAAAAACCATTTCAAGCTATCGGTCACATTGGCGATGAGCGATTGAATGATGCCTTTCTGGCCATTTGGCTGTCACCCAAAACAACTTACCCTGATTTACGCAGGCAGTTGATAGGAGCTCATCATGACTAAAGTAAGCACGCTGCGGCGTATTCTGCTGGTATGGGTACTGTTGGTTGTCAGTGCCTGCAGCAGTGATCTGAATGACTACCACCAATCACACCCTCAGTTTAATCTGTTTGGCTATTTTGACGGTCACGTCACGGCGTGGGGGATGGTGCAGGACTACCAGGGTAAGCAGACCCGACGATTTGAAGTCGACATAACCGGCACTGTTGAGAACGATACCTTAACCCTGGAAGAAGAGTTTCAGTTCGATGACGGAGAAACGGACACCCGAGTCTGGACGATTACCCGTCAAAGCGATGGCAGTTATATTGGTCGCGCTGATGATATTCAGGGAGTGGCGACTGGCCGGGAGGTGGGGAATGCTCTGCGCTGGCAGTATGATTTTGAACTGACGTTGGATGATTCAACCGTCGTGGTCGCATTCGATGACTGGCTATACCGCCAGGACGAACGGCACCTGTTTAATCTGACCAGCATACGCAAGTTCGGTATTGAGGTCGGCACACTGACACTGTTTTTCCAGAAGCAACCCTGATGATAGCCATGGCGCGATGATGGTCACCTGCGATTAACCGGCCAATAAAAAAGGCTTCCTGAAGGAAGCCTTTAGCGATTCTGCTGCGATTACAGCTTGTCAGTCAGGTCGATGGCACGGCCGATATAGTTCGCTGGTGTCATCGCTTTCAGACGGACTTTTTCATCTTCTGGCAGTTCCAGGCCATCGATAAAGTTACGCATTGCTTCACCGTCAACGCGTTTACCACGAGTCAGCTCTTTCAGCTTCTCGTATGGTTTTTCGATGCCGTACCGACGCATGACGGTTTGCACCGGTTCCGCCAGAACTTCCCAGTTTTTGTCCAGTTCCGCCAGCAATGCTTCACGGTTTACTTCCAGCTTGCTAATACCCTTCAGAGTTGAAGTGTAAGCGATGATGGCATAGCCGACGCCTACACCCAGGTTACGTAGTACCGTGGAATCGGTCAGGTCACGTTGCCAGCGGGAAATAGGCAGTTTTTGCGCCAGGTGGTTGAAGACAGCATTAGCCAGACCCAGGTTACCTTCCGAGTTTTCGAAATCGATAGGGTTAACTTTGTGCGGCATAGTAGAAGAGCCGATTTCGCCAGCGATGGTCTTCTGTTTAAAGTGACCCAGCGCGATGTAACCCCATACGTCACGGTCAAAGTCGATCAGAATGGTATTGAAACGTGCAATGGCATCAAACAGCTCTGCAATGTAATCGTGCGGTTCAATCTGCGTGGTGTACGGGTTCCAGGTCACGCCCAGTGATTCGGTAATGAACTCTTCACTGAATTTGTGCCAGTCCAGCTCTGGGTAAGCAGATAAGTGTGCGTTGTAGTTACCAACGGCGCCGTTAATTTTTGCCAGGATTTCGACATTAGCGATTTGCTGGTATTGGCGTTCCATGCGGTAGGCCACGTTGGCCATCTCTTTACCCATAGTCGATGGGGATGCTGGTTGGCCATGAGTTCGGGACAGTAGCGGGATATCACGGTACTCAACTGCCAGCTTACGGATAGCGTCGATCAGGTTACGGATCTCAGGCAAAATCACGTTTTCACGTGCGTCTTGCAGCATCAGAGCGTGTGACGTGTTGTTGATGTCTTCAGAAGTACAGGCGAAGTGAATAAACTCATTCACCGCATGCAGCTCAGCAACCGCGGCAACTTTCTCTTTCAGGAAGTATTCAACCGCTTTAACGTCGTGGTTGGTGGTACGCTCAATCTCTTTAATGCGGCGGGCATCTTCTTCAGAGAAGTTTGCGGCAAGCTCATCCAGGAACTGGTTTGCCTCTGCACTAAATGCAGGCACTTCAGCGATCTCTGCAGTCGCAGCAAGCTTCTGTAACCAGCGGATTTCAACGATAGTACGATACTTTAGGAGACCGTACTCGCTGAAAATCTCGCGTAACGCAATCGTTTTACTACCGTAGCGGCCATCTACTGGTGAAACAGCAGTCAATGCTGACAGTTCCATGTTTTTCTCCTGAATAATGATTTGAAAAAGTTAGAGGATATAAAAAAGTAAACTCGCACCGGGGGTGCGAGTTAGGACTATTACATTCGAGCCAGCAGGATCTGTGCTTGCTCGATCATTTTTTTGCGACCAAAAATCAGGTGGCGACGCTTGCCACCCACCTGGCGCCAGAGTACCGCACAACGGATACCGGACAATAATAGTGCCCGAACCTTTTGCTGATTGGAGGTTTGCTGCAATACCGAAGGTGTACCGGTGACCTGAATTCGAGGGCCTATTGGACTGATCACATCCAGATAAACACTGGCCAGATTACTGATCATATTCTCGTCCAACAAATCGTAGTGTTCGAGTTGCCGATGTAGCATCGAAATTCGGTCGCCCAGTTGTGACATGGCATCCCGGCGACTGTTCAGTTTCCGCTCCAAAGCCATCAGGCTGATAATATAACGGGTGATTTCAGAGCCTGCCGGCGTGCTGTCGATACCTTTAACCAGGCACTCCAGACCGATTTTTAAATTGGCTTCGCGGCCAAAGACATTCAGCGTACTACTCGGGTTAGTATTCAAAATTGCGTTTAGCGAAGTTTCAAACGCGTCAGAATCACAATAACCGTCCTTCGCCATTTGTTGAACAAGCGCTACTGCCTGACACATTCCGGCGAATGCAATAGTACGGTCATAAATGGTGTTAGCCACGTAGTGTTGCTCCTGGTTAAATTCGTTGTTCTATGATGCCGCCACCGAGGCACACATCACCCTGATAAAATACTGCCGATTGTCCCGGTGTGACTGCGACCTGAGGTTGGTCAAAGATAACCTTAATGTTGTTGTCATCCATAGGGATAATAGTACAGGGGATATCGGTTTGACGATAACGAGTTTTTACTGTGCAACTCACAGGTTGGCCAATCGGTTGACGGTCGACCCAGTGCAACTGTGACGCAATCAAGCCTTGTGATTTCAGCAGCGGGTGGTCACCGCCCTGGACAGCAATCAGTACATTGCGTTTTAGATCTTTATCAGCAACATACCATGGCGCTTCGCTGCCGCCGCCTCCTTTTTGGCCGCCGATATGCAGACCTTTCCGCTGACCCAGCGTGTGGTACATCAAACCCTGGTGTTCGCCAATTACTTTGCCTTCCGGGGTTTCTATATTACCGGGTTGGGCTGGCAGGTAGCGGGACAGGAAGTCGGTAAACTTGCGTTCACCGATAAAGCAGATCCCGGTCGAATCTTTCTTTTTAGCCGTAACCAAACCTTGCTCTTCGGCAATGCGGCGAACTTCAGGCTTCTCTAGTTCACCAACCGGGAACAGGCTTCTCGCCACTTGCTCGTGGCTGAGAGTATAGAGGAAGTAACTTTGATCTTTATTGCTGTCTAATCCGCGCAGCATCTGCGGTTTGTCGCCATGGTCCGGGAAGGTACGACGAACATAATGGCCCATTGCGATGTAATCGGCATCAAGCACCTCGTCAGCGAACTCCAGGAAGGCTTTAAATTTAATTTCTTTATTGCACAGGATATCTGGATTGGGAGTGCGCCCGGCTTTATATTCGGCCAGGAAGTATTCGAATACGTTATCCCAGTATTCCGCGGCAAAGTTTATGGTATGAAGATGAATACCAAGCTTGTCACACACGGCTTGAGCATCAGCCAGATCTTCGGCCGCCGTGCAGTACTCTTCGTTGTCATCTTCTTCCCAGTTCTTCATGAACAGGCCTTCAACCTGGTAGCCCTGTTGTTTGAGCAAATATGCTGATACAGAGGAATCTACACCGCCAGACATGCCGACTATCACTTTCTTTTGGCTGTTGTCAGAACTGAATTGGGACATCAAAAAATACCATCTAAATTAACTGGAGGCAGATTCTAACAGAAAGAGTCTGTCGGTGACAGATCCGTGATGTAAATCAAACCAGGTAAAAACAGCTCTGAAGACAGCACTTTGTAAGAGAAATTTTCAACAGCAATCGTTTGCTATAATTGCCGATATTGCTGGCCTAATCGCATCAGGCTAGAATCGCGGCTCTTTTCGTCCCTTTAGCTAGAATCGACACTATGAAATTTCCTGGTCAACGCAAGTCTAAACACTACTTTCCTGTCGACGCCCGTGATCCTCTGGTCAATCCGGTCCAAGAAAGCAATATCATGTCCCAAACCCATGTAATTGGTATTGACCAGACTCTGGTAGATATTGAAGCCAATGTCAGCAGCGAATTAATCGAGAAATATCAGCTGAGTAAAGGACACTCGCTGGTCATTGATGACCAGACCGCAGAAGCGCTCTATCAGGAACTGAAACAGAATGACCTGATCACCAATGAATATGCTGGTGGCACAATTGGTAATACTCTGCACAATTACTCGGTGCTTGCCGATGATCGTTCGACGCTGCTGGGTGTTATGAGCCAGGATATTAAAATTGGCAGCTATGGATACCGCTATTTATGTAACACCTCCAGCCGGATGGATCTCAATTACCTGCAGGGGGTGGATGGCGCGATTGGTCGATGTTTTGCCTTGATCACCGAAGATGGCGAGCGGACGTTCGCCATCAGCGAAGGTCAGATGAATCAGCTCAAGCCCGAAAGCATTCCCGAATCGATATTTGTGAATGCTTCAGCCCTGGTTTTAACCGCCTATTTAGTGCGCTGCAAGCCGGGTGACCCTATGCCAGAGGCGACCATGCAGGCGATTCAATATGCAAAAAAATACCAAGTTCCGGTTGTTCTCACCCTGGGTACCAAATATGTTATTCAGGACGATCCAGAATACTGGCAACAATTTTTGCACGACCATATTTCAGTTGTGGCGATGAATGAAGATGAAGCGGAAGCGCTAACCGGAGAGTCAGATCCGTTAGCCGCTTCCGATAAAACCCTGCAATGGGTGGATTTAGTTTTGTGTACTGCTGGGCCGGTTGGTTTATTTATGGCCGGATATACGGATGATGCGGTTAAACGTGAAACCTCGTTGCCATTATTGCCAGGTTGTATTGCGGAATTCAATCGTTTCGAGTTTAGCCGTCCAGTGGCGAGAAACACCTGCCAGAATCCTATTAAGGTGTATTCACATATTTCACCTTATATGGGTGGTCCGGAAAAAATAAAAAACACTAATGGCGCTGGTGATGCTGCGTTATCCGCACTATTGCATGACATGGCAGCAAATAAATACCACAAAAAAAATGTACCTAATTCCAGCAAACATAATCACAATTTTTTAACCTATTCCTCATTCTCACAAGTATGCAAATACTCTAATCGAGCCAGTTATGAGGTGTTAGCTCAACATTCTCCTAGGTTATCTAAGGGATTGCCTGAACGAGAGGATAGCTTAGAAGAAGTGTATTGGGAACGTTAAAAAATATTTCAACTAATTGAACATAATAAAAAAAGGCTCCAAGAGGAGCCTTTTATATAACTTAAAATTTTATCAATTAAATCAGGAAATCATCCAGTGATTTGCCCGCATCCAACTGCTCTTGAATGGCAGATGGAGTACGGCCCTGACCTGTCCAAGTCTTCTCGTGACCGTTAGCATCGACATATTTATATTTTGCCGGGCGAGGAGCACGTTTCGATTTTGATTTTGTTTTGGTTTCGCCAGATAGTGCAGTAATAAGTGCCTCTACGTCGATACCATCTTTAGAAATCTGTTCAGCGATAGCTGCCAATTTTGCTTCTTGTTCAGCTTGAGCTGCCATTTCTGCTTCTTCAGCTTCTTTGCGCTCTTCAACCACAGTCGTGAGTTTATCCAGAGCTTCTTCTAATTGCTCCATTGTAAGTTCACGAGCGAATGCGCGCAGGCTGCGAATATTTAAGAGTGTTTTGGTTAATTCCGACATGCTAATTCCTGTGATTCAATGTAGTCGATAAATCAATAATAAACGTCAATATAATAATACACAATAGAATATTGAAAATACTCTAGCAAATATTGTAAGAAAATGGACAAATTAGAAAAATTTTATTTTATACGTGTCAATTAACACTTTTGAGTTAATTAGAAAGCGCTAAAAAATCGGCGAGCAAACATCCTTAATAGAATTTGTGATTATTCATTGCTGCATGATCAGCTAATTAAGTAAACCCTATAATTACTAATGCTAATCCAACACCTATTTGATTTACTTATAGATGCAGTTGCATAAAAAGTTCTAGTTTTAGTCATTTAGCAACAATAATTGGAATGATATGTTGCAATAGTGCTATTGCTAAGTACAATGGTCGCCACCTGGAGTGCTAGGTTGGTTAAATTGTTGTTAATATGGATTATCAACAGTTTAAAATAACGCCAGCACGGTAGAGGTGCGAAACGAATGAGTAACGATAATTGGGGTGATGCCAATGAATTATCGCAAAAGGTCGTTTCGCCGAAGTAGTTTGGTATATCAAAACTGACTGCTGGGGCTGATTTCGAATAGGAACAGCACTGCCATAGTCTATAACTTTAACTATGGAGCGCTACTGTAGGGTTGGGTGAAGTGTTCGCTTCCCTTTCGCTTAGTTCAACATAAACGCCAGAGCAGGAGTTTCTGACGTTTGTCTGCAGTAGATCTCTGACCATTACTTACTGGTTTTTGAAGATCATGAATTTAATTGATTTCGCGTCGTCACCGATGTCACTGCTGCCACCATTGGTAGCGCTGAGCCTGGCCATTGTTACCCGAAGAGTTTTACTCTCTCTTGGGGTAGGTGTATTGCTGGGTGGTCTTTTACTCAATGACTACAGTCTGGCCAATACAGCAGGTTATATTACCGACAAGGTATCTGCTGTGTTTGTCGAAGATGGTGGTATTAATAGTTGGAACATGAGTATCGTCGCGTTCCTGGTTTTGCTTGGCATGATTACCGCCTTGCTGACTTTATCTGGCGGTACTCGCGCGTTTGCAGAATGGGCGCAGCATAGAGTGAAAAGTAAACGTGGCTCTAAATTGTTGGCCGCTTTCCTCGGCGTATTTATATTTGTGGACGACTATTTTAACAGCCTTGCGGTTGGTGCAATTTCCCGCCCCGTGACTGATCGCTACTATGTTTCCCGTGCCAAGCTGGCTTATATACTGGACTCGACCGCAGCGCCTATGTGTGTATTGATGCCAGCATCAAGCTGGGGGGCATACATCATAACTATCGTCGGCGGCATACTGGTTTCCCACGGTGTGACTGAATATTCCGCATTCAGTGCTTTTGTACAACTGATACCAATGAACTTTTATGCGGTGTTTGCACTGCTGATGGTATTTGCCGTGGTATGGTTCCAGCTCGATGTCGGCCCGATGCGTGGTCATGAGATTGAAGCATCACAAGGCCGGGGATTTGATAACGAAAGCAGCGATGATGCTGAAGCCGCCCGTGATCTGAATGAAGAGCTGGATATTCGTGAGAGCGAAAAGGGCAAGGTGTCTGATCTGGTGCTGCCAATTGTTGTGTTGGTGGTCGCCACTATTGCTGCGCTGATTTACACCGGTGCGGAAGCTCTCGCCGCAGATGAACAAGCTTTTAATCTGCTTGGCGCGTTTGAAAATACCGATGTTGGCCGTTCATTGATTATCGGTAGCCTATTCGGTCTGGCGACCACACTGTTCACGGTATTCAAGCAAGGCTTGGCGCTGACTGAGATCTTGCGTGCCGCCTGGATTGGCGCAAAATCGATGTTTGGTGCCATCCTGATCCTTGTATTTGCCTGGACCATTGGCTCCGTGATCGGTGATATGAACACCGGCAGCTATTTGTCTACTTTGGCTCAGGGTAATATTGGCCCACACTGGTTACCTGTCATTCTATTCGTGCTGTCTGGTTTAATGGCATTCTCGACCGGTACCTCTTGGGGAACGTTTGGCATTATGTTGCCTATTGCCGGTGATATGGCTGCGGCGTCAGACATCTCACTGATGCTACCAATGTTAGGCGCAGTGCTGGCTGGTTCGGTATTTGGTGACCACTGTTCACCAATATCTGATACGACGATTCTGTCTTCGACCGGGGCGCGTTGTAACCATATCGACCACGTTGCGACCCAGTTGCCTTATGCACTTTCGGTAGCGCTGGTTTCCAGCATAGGATATCTGGTGTTGGGACTGACTTCGTCGTTGTCACTGGCAATGTTAGCGGCAATCGTGAGCTTTATCGTGGTATGCACGGTACTGTCTGTGATCTCGCGTTCAAGAATGTCACGCTTAGAGTCAGCCTAATCTCCGGCTACCAAAAAACTCCGCTCATGCGGAGTTTTTTTGTTTCTTCACAACGTGACTGCGCTCTGCGGCATCCGTTACAGTTGCAGATTGTATTTTTTGATCAGCCGATACAGCGTGGTTCTGGATATGCCCAGCTGACGCGCTGCTGCGCTCATATTATGGTTATTGTTTTCGATCGCTTGCAGTAGATAATCAAGATCGATTTGATCACTGGCGGGCAGCAGTTGCCGGTCAACTGTCTCCAGGCCTAAGTCCGACTGATGCAACAAATTGTTGTCGCACATAACCAGGGCTCTTTGTATCACGTTACGCAATTCACGAACGTTGCCAGGCCAGGCATGTTTAAGCAACGCTTGCTTGGCATATTTAGACAGGCGGCCTTTTTGTCCGTCTTTGGCCATTTTATCCAGGAAGAAGTTAGCCAGCAGAATTACATCTGCATTTCGCTTACGCAACGGGGGCACCGTCAGCGGCAGAATATTGAGCCGGTAATATAAATCTTCGCGGAATTTACCCTGCATGACTTCCTGCTTTAATTCAACGTGACTGGCAGCAATCACCCGACAGTCGATAGCAATACTATGCTCACCGCCCAACTTCTGGATCACCTTGTTTTCCAGAAAATGCAGCAGGTGGATCTGTAAGTCCGGTGGCATGTCACCGATTTCGTCCAAAAACAGGGTGCCACCATCAGCACGTTGGATGAAACCGATGTGGTCTGTTATGGCACCGGTAAAGGCACCTTTTTCATGGCCAAATAGTTCTGAGGCGATCAACCCACTGGGGATAGCCCCACAATTGACTTCAATAAAGGGGCGTGCACGGCGACTGGACATCTGGTGAATTTGGCGCGCACATAACCCTTTGCCGACTCCAGTTTCTCCCTGAATTAGCACTTCTGCATCACATTGCGCGTATTTTTGTAATCTGGTCTTCAGCTCTTCGATGCAGCCACTATCGCCAATCAGAGGATAAAAGTCGTCGGGAAACAATGTTTCAACTTTGGCTTGTTGGCATCTATAACTCACTGTTTTGTTCATTGTTGGTGGAGTACACCGTAATAGTAGACAGTGACCGTTACTCAGGTTGGTCAACCGATGTCTTAATGCTGAGATCCCGTCGTGAATTGACGCACCAGTATGCATCTTCGTGTATATGTTGGGGTTTGGGGTTTAAATTCGACTATTTATTGATTTGCCTCTCAAGCCTTGAAACCGGGTAAAATGAGGCGAAAACTCGAGTAAACGAATAGATAACTCTGGAAACTAATGGAATCTAGGGAATTAATTCACTAAAAACATAGGTTTAATAGTGAATTAAGAAATAAATTTAAAATATCCCAATTATTGGTTGAAAATTACCAGGAGCTTGGTTAATGTGTCTTCATCAGTTTAGATAGTTCAAACCTTAATAAATATGCGTAATTTTGTGAAAAACATTCACCATCATCATCACCCAAAGTAGTCTTTCGGGCGATGTACGCGTATCCGGGAGACAGGAATCTCCCGGCGGTTAAAATCACTAGTTTCGATTTCATACCCTCGGGAGACTAAAATCTTCCGAGGGTTTTTCGTTTTTAGCAGTATTAAAATCAGATTAGACAGGGAAAAAATTTATGCAGACACAGCGCTTAAGAATTGCCATCCAGAAAAAAGGTCGATTGAGTAAAGAATGCCAGACCTTGCTGAAAAAGTGCGGCGTGAAATTCAATATCATGGGCGAGCGTCTGGTTGTTCACTCGTTAAATATGCCAATTGATCTGCTGTTGGTCCGTGATGATGATATTCCAGGCCTGGTTATGGATGGCGTCGTAGATCTTGGTTTCATTGGCGAAAACGAGCTGGAAGAAGTTCGCCTAGATCGAATCGCGCAGGAGGAACCGAGCGAATTTATTCAACTAAGCCGCCAGGATTTTGGTGGATGTCATCTGTCTATCGCCATTGATAAAGATGCAGAGTACAACGGCCCACAAGATTTGGCTGGTAAGCGTATCGCCACCACTTATCCGCACCTGTTAAAAGCCTATATGGACAAAGTCGACGTACCTTTTTCAACCTGTATGCTGACCGGTTCGGTTGAAGTCGCTCCGCGAGCGGGTCTGGCTGATGCGATTGCAGACTTGGTTTCTACCGGCGCAACACTGGAAGCCAATGGCTTGAAAGAGGTCGAAGTGATTTTCGAATCGAAAGCGACCTTAATCCAGCGAATCGGCCCTATGTCTGAAGACAAGCAAGCGCTGATTGAGAAGCTGTTGACCCGTATGCAGGGTGTCCAGCAGGCGAAAGAATCCAAATACATCATGTTGCACGCCCCAGTTGATACACTGGAGAAAGTAAAAGCTCTGCTGCCGGGCGCTGAAGACCCTACTGTTTTACCACTTTCTGCTGATAAACACCGCGTGGCGGTTCACTTGGTCAGTACTGAGAATCTGTTCTGGGAAACCATGGAACAGCTGAAAGCTCTGGGTGCCAGCTCTATTCTGGTATTGCCGATCGAAAAAATGATGGAGTAACGACGATGAGAACGGTTGTCTGGAAATCTCTTAGTGAATCACAACAAGATTCCATCCTGGAGCGTCCTGCGATAACAGCGGGTGCCAATATTAGTGCAGCAGTCGCGGAAGTGATTGCCGAGGTGCGCAGTCGCGGCGATGCAGCGTTACTCGAACTGACCGAAAAATTCGATAAAGTGACACCAGACTCAATTCGAGTATCGCCAACCGAAATTGAACTGGCCAGTCAACGCCTCAGCGAAGAGATGAAGCAGGCACTGCAGCAGGCCTACAGCAATATTGCCAAGTTTCACGAAGCCCAGAAGCCACAGAAAATCAAAGTGGAAACTCAGCCGGGTGTAATGTGTGAGCAGGTAACCCGGGCGATTCAAAAAGTGGGTCTGTATATTCCGGGTGGTAGTGCACCTCTGCCATCAACTGTGCTGATGTTGGGCGTACCGGCAAAAATAGCCGGATGTCAGAAAGTGGTGTTATGTTCTCCGCCTCCTATCGCTGATGAAATTCTTTATGTCGCCAGTTTGTGTGGCATTGATGAAGTCTACAACGTTGGTGGAGGCCAGGCGGTCGCCGCTATGGCTTACGGCACCGAAACGGTTGCCAAGGTAGATAAAATATTTGGTCCGGGTAATGCCTACGTGACTGAAGCCAAGCGCCAGGTCAGTAACGATTTTCGTGGTGCCGCGATCGATATGCCTGCCGGGCCTTCCGAAGTGCTGGTCTTGGCCGACGAAAGCGCCGATGCCGACTTTATCGCCGCAGACTTACTGAGCCAGGCTGAGCATGGACCGGACTCTCAGGTGGTGCTGGTCACACCGTCACCAGTGGTGGCTGATCAGGTCACCGACGCGGTGCAGCGTCAGTTGAAACAACTATCGCGTGCCGCCATCGCTGAGCAGGCGCTGGCATCTAGCCTGATCATTATTGCCGATTCGCTGACTCAGGCGGTTTCGATTTCCAACTTCTACGGTCCTGAGCACCTTATCGTTCAGACCAAAGCGCCGCGAGAGCTACTGCCGTTGCTCGATAATGCGGGTTCAATTTTCCTCGGTGACTGGTCACCGGAATCGGCTGGCGATTACGCGTCGGGTACCAACCACGTATTACCAACCTACGGTTACACCAGAACCTATTCCAGTCTGGGTCTGGCCGATTTCTCCAAACGAATGACCGTACAGGAGCTGTCGGCGGAAGGATTGGCGAACCTGGCGCCAACTGTGGTGACTATGGCTGAAGCGGAGGGCCTGGACGCCCACAAGCGCGCCGTGACGATTCGGGTAGAAAAGCTAGCAGAGAGAGCGAAATAAATGGAAAAATTGGCGCGAAAACAGATACAGCAACTGACTCCTTACCTGTCTGCCCGTCGTATCGGCGGCAGTGGTGATGTATGGCTGAATGCCAACGAGTCTCCATTTGACAACGAATACAAAACTGACTTCTCCCGACTGAATCGCTACAGTGAGTGTCAGCCGAAAGAGTTAGTCGCCGCTTATGCCAATTATGCCGGTGTGCAGCAAGAGCAGGTGCTGGCGTCTCGCGGCGCTGACGAAGGGATTGAACTGCTGATCCGGGCGTTTTGCGAACCGGGTGAAGATGCCATCCTGTACTGCCCGCCAACTTATGGTATGTATGCCATCAGCGCGGAAACCATCGGTGTGGAACGTAAAATTGTTCCGCTCACTGCAGACTGGCAACTCGATTTAGATCAGATCGAACAAAATTTGGATCAGGTTAAACTGGTGTTTGTGTGCAGTCCTAACAATCCGACTGGTAATCTTATCAATCGCGATGACATTATTCGTCTGCTGGAAATGACCCGTGACCGCGCTATTGTGGTGATGGATGAAGCCTATATCGACTTCTGCCCAGAAGCATCTACGGTTGATTTGTTGGCAGATTTCCCGAACCTGGCAATTTTGCGCACGCTGTCTAAAGCGTTTGCCCTGGCTGGCCTGCGTTGTGGTTTTACCCTGGCTAACGCCGACATCATCAATGTACTGCTCAAAGTGATCGCGCCATATCCAATCCCGGTTCCTGTCGCTGAAATAGCCTGCCAGGCGCTGTCGGAAGCCGGGCTGGCGCGCGCTAAATACCAGGTACTGGACATCAATGCCAACCGAGCTTACTTGCAGGTGGGTCTGTCAATGATCAATGGTGTCACGGTGTATGAAGGTTGGGGTAACTACTTGCTGGTCAAGTTCCCGGATGGTGATGGCGTGTTCAAAGCCGCCTGGGATCGTGGCATTATTTTGCGCAACTCTCCGATAGAAGATTGTGTCCGCATCACAGTGGGTAACCGGGACGAGTGTGAAAAAACGCTCGGTTTTATTCGCAACTATTACGCTTAAGTTATTAATGAAGGCTGGTTGAGAAGGTGAGAACTCAACGGGTCTCAAAGCCCAAGAATTTAGTTATAAAAGGAAGTTCCAGTGAGCAAACAACAAAAGATTCTGTTTATCGACCGGGATGGCACCTTGATCGAAGAGCCGCCAATCGACTTTCAGGTCGACCGACTGGATAAACTCAAACTCGAGCCCTATGTGATCCCATGCTTGCTATCGCTGCAAGATGCGGGATATCGGCTGGTGATGGTGACCAACCAGGATGGGTTAGGCACAGACAGTTACCCGCAGCAAGATTTTGACGCCCCGCACGATATGATGATGGATATATTCTCTTCACAGGGGGTTAAGTTTGACGATGTGTTGATCTGCCCTCACTTTGAAGAGGATAACTGCAGTTGTCGCAAGCCTAAACTCGGCATGGTGAAAGAGTACCTGCAAGGTGGCAAAGTCGACTTTCAGCACTCTGTGGTGATAGGTGATCGACCAACGGATCTTCAACTGGCGGACAACATGGCCATTCGCGGTATCCTGTATGACCGTGACACGAATGGCTGGCGCGAGATTCTGACCGAACTGACAGTAAAAGCTCGGGTGGCGGAAGTGGTCCGTACCACCAAAGAGACCGACATTCGTGTGGCGGTAAACCTGGATCAGGCCGGTGGCAACCAGATTTCTACCGGGCTGGGGTTCTTTGACCATATGCTGGATCAAATCGCCACTCATGGTGGTTTCCAGCTTAAATGCGTGGTGGAAGGCGACCTGCATATCGATGATCACCACACGGTAGAGGACACTGCACTGGCACTGGGTCAGGCGCTGAAAGAAGCGCTGGGCAATAAGCGTGGCATTGGCCGGTTTGGTTTCAGCCTGCCGATGGACGAATGTTTAGCGCAATGTGCGCTGGATCTGTCCGGCCGGCCTTTCCTCAAATTTGACGCGGCGTTTGGCCGTGAGCAAGTGGGTGACTTGTCCACCGAGATGGTTGAACACTTTTTCCGCTCTCTGACTGACACCTTAGCGTGTACGCTGCATCTGACTTCTGCTGGCGACAATGACCACCATATTATTGAAAGTCTGTTCAAAGCGTTCGGCCGCACATTACGCCAAGCGATTAAAGTGGAAGGTACCGAGCTACCAAGCAGTAAAGGAGTGCTGTAATGAGCGAGCAGAAAGTCGTCATTATCGATACCGGCTGCGCCAACGTTTCCTCAGTAAAATTTGCCATTGAACGGTTAGGTTATCCCGTCACTATCTCCAAGCAACCGGAAGTGGTACTGGCGGCAGACAAACTGTTTTTGCCCGGTGTTGGCACCGCCAGCGAGGCGATGAACAATCTGGCAGAGCGCGATCTTATCGAGCTGGTGAAAAAGGTGGAAAAGCCATTGCTGGGTATTTGCCTGGGAATGCAGCTACTGGGCAAGGTTTCTGAAGAGAAAGGCCAGAAAGCCGATCAGCTGGTCGATTGCCTGGGGCTGTGCGATGGTGAAGTGAAAAAAATGCAAACCGGTGACTTGCCATTGCCGCACATGGGCTGGAATACCGTGACCGCTAAAGCTGGTCACCCGCTGTTCAAAGGCATTGAATCTGGTGAGTATTTTTATTTTGTTCACAGCTTCGCTATGCCGGTAGGCGATTACACCATTGCTGAGTGCGACTACGGCCAGCCATTTAGCGCGGCAATTCAAAGTGGCAACTACTACGGTGTCCAGTTCCACCCCGAGCGCTCTTCGAAAGCCGGTGCGCAACTGATGAAGAATTTCTTAGAATTATAGGGAAGTAATATTGTGATTATTCCAGCACTCGATCTTATTGAAGGACAGGTCGTTCGCCTCTATCAGGGCGACTACGGCCAGGTCACCGAGTACAAGGTAGACCCTGCCGAGCAGTTCAACCTCTATCATCAGGCAGGCGCAAACTGGCTGCATCTAGTGGACTTAACCGGAGCCAAAGATACTTCGGCGCGTCAGTTGGATCTTATTGCCAAATTACTGGCATCAACGCCAGCCAACATCCAAATCGGTGGCGGTGTCCGTAACGAGCAAGACGTGGTGGACTTGCTGGAGGCCGGTGCTCAGCGTGTGGTGGTGGGTTCAACTGCGGTAAAACAACCGGAGCTGGTTAAAGGCTGGATGGCCAAATACGGCCCGGAACGTATCGTGTTGGCACTGGACATCAATATCGGTGCTGATGGCGTACGTAGGGTGGCGATTTCCGGCTGGCAAGAAGACTCAGGCGTGACGATAGAAGCACTGATCGATGATTATCTGACCGTGGGCCTTAAACACGTTTTGTGTACCGACATCTCGCGCGATGGCACGCTGGCAGGGTCTAACGTCGACCTGTACGTCGACCTGTGTCGCCAGTATCCTCAGGTGCAGTTCCAGTCTTCCGGTGGCATCGGTAGCCTGGCTGATATCGAAGCGTTGAAAGGCTCGGGTGTGGCTGGTGTGATTGTCGGCCGTGCCTTGCTGGACGGTAAATTTACTGCAGAGGAGGCGTTTGCATGTTGGCAAAGCGAATAATTCCGTGTCTTGATGTCCGCGATGGTCAGGTAGTAAAGGGCGTTCAGTTCCGTAACCATGAAATCATCGGCGACATAGTACCACTGGCGAAACGCTACGCTGAAGAGGGTGCTGATGAGCTGGTCTTTTATGACATTACCGCGTCCAGTGACGGCCGTGTAGTTGATAAAAGCTGGGTTGCTCGTGTCGCTGAAGTCATTGATATCCCATTCTGCGTTGCCGGGGGAATTAAATCTGCCGAAGACGCGGCGCGGATCCTGGAGTTCGGTGCCGATAAAGTGTCAATCAACTCACCGGCACTGGCTAATCCAGAACTGATCACCGAGCTGGCCGACAAATTCGGTGTTCAGTGTATTGTGGTTGGCATTGACTCTTACTTTGACCAGGAGACCGGCAAATACCAGGTGTATCAGTTCACTGGTGATGAGGCGCGTACTAAGGCGACTAAATGGCAGACGCGCGACTGGGTACAAGAAGTTCAGCGCCGAGGCGCCGGTGAGATCGTCCTTAATATGATGAACCAGGATGGGGTACGTAACGGGTACGACATCACCCAGCTGAATATGGTTCGCGAAGTATGCAAAGTGCCACTGATTGCATCCGGTGGCGCCGGGGCGATGCCGCATTTCGCCGAGGCATTTAAAGCCGCCAATGTTGACGGCGCCCTAGCCGCATCGGTTTTCCACAAACAGATCATCAATATCGGTGAATTGAAACAATATCTGAAACAAGAAGGTGTTGAGGTAAGAATATGAGTGATGTAATGGATGTATCAGCACTTTCAGAGCGTATTGACTGGCAGAAAGTCGATGGTCTGGTGCCGGCGATAGTACAGGATTTTCAGTCCAGCCAGGTACTGATGATGGGCTACATGAATCAAGAGGCGCTGGCAAAAACCGCTGACTCCGGTCAGGTTACGTTTTTCTCCCGCTCCAAATCGAGATTGTGGACCAAAGGTGAAACCTCGGGCAATGTTCTGCAACTGAAAAACATCGCTCTGGACTGCGACAACGACACCCTGCTGGTCAAAGCTGAGCCTATCGGCCCGACTTGCCATACCGGTACAGTGACGTGCTGGGACGGTGACGGTCAGGAAGAGTCGCAAATGGTGTGGCTTCATCAACTTGAGCAATTATTGGCTGCCCGCAAGAGTGCCGACCCGGAATCTTCGTACACCGCCAGTTTATATGCCCGTGGCACCAAGCGTATTTCGCAAAAAGTGGGCGAAGAAGGCGTTGAAGTTGCGCTTGCGGCGACGTCGGGTGATAAGGAGGAGCTAGTGTGCGAGTCGGCCGACCTGATCTATCACCTGCTGGTGCTGCTGCAAGACCAGGGCTTGTCGATGAACGACGTGATTAACAAGCTCAAGGAGCGCCACAAGTAATTACCCCCCTGAATGTGGTAGTATGGTGGCAAATCAAAATTAAAGCTGTAGGAGGGTTACCTCTTACAGCTTTTGCGTTTTAACAGTCGGAGGAATCTTATGGCAGGTCACAGTAAATGGGCGAATATTCGTCATCGCAAAGCTGCACAGGATGCCAAGCGCGGCAAGATCTTTACCAAATTGATCCGGGAAATCGTGGTGGCGGCGAAAGAGGGGGGAGCAGAAATAGAAAATAACCCTCGTCTTCGTGCGGCCGTTGATAAAGCGTTGTCCAATAATATGACCCGGGACACGGTTAACCGGGCGGTCAGCCGCGGTGCCGGTGGTGAGGGTGATGACAACATGGAAACCGTCATCTATGAAGGCTATGGTCCAGGAGGTACGGCCGTGATGGTGGAGTGTATGACGGACAACCGTAACCGCACCGTTTCTGGTGTGCGCCACGCGTTTTCCAAAGCCGGCGGTAACCTGGGAACGGACGGCAGCGTCAACTATCTGTTCGATAAAAAAGGCGTTATATCCTATGAACCTGGCCTGGATGAAGATGCGGTGATGGAAGTGGCGCTGGAAAGTGGTGCCGAAGATATCGAAACCGCTGATGACGGTGCGATAGATGTCTTTACCACGCCGGGCGACTTCGGTCAGGTCAAAGATGCCCTCGACGAAGCGGGCTTCACGGCAGCTAATGCGGAAGTGAGCCTGGTGCCTTCGACCAAAGCGGAACTGGACGCCGACACCGCACCAAAACTGCTGCGTCTAATCGACGCTCTGGAAGATTTGGACGATGTTCAGGAAGTGTATCATAACGGCGATATTTCAGACGAAGTGGCAGAGAGCCTGTAAGCGCCTCAAATGCTCCCGAACAGGAGCATTTTTTCTTGTCAGGTCATGACAAATTTGAAAAATCAGGTAAAGTAACGGCCTTTGTGAGTAATCTTCTATCTCTGATAGGCATAATAAAGCGAATAGGAAACAGCATGATTCTAGTTGTCGGTCATAAAAACCCGGATAGTGACAGTATATGTGGTG
The DNA here is from genome assembly GCF_050299255.1 of Vibrio sp. Lineage (GTDB taxonomy): Bacteria > Pseudomonadota > Gammaproteobacteria > Enterobacterales > Vibrionaceae > Vibrio. Next base: position 27,441 of record NZ_JBNKVP010000019.1, on the reverse strand, counting down.
CATTGGTTGCCGCTGAATTGCTAAAAGCGCGTGGTCTGGAAGCCAAAGCAGTACGCCAGGGTGAAATCAATCGTGAAACTCAGCATATTCTGGCAACCGCCGGTATCGACCAGCCTGAATTCCGCACCAGCGTAGCGGGTGAAAAAGTTTGGTTGGTGGATTACACCGATCTGGCACAGGCACCGGATGATATCAACGATGCCGAAATTCTGGGTATTGTTGACCACCACCGTCTGGGTGACGTAATGACAACTAACCCGCTGGAAGCTTGGATCTGGCCGGTAGGTTGTACCTGTACCATCCTGTTTAACTTGTTCCAGATGGAGCAGGCAGAAATCAAGCCTCAGATGGCCACTCTGATGATGTCGGCTATTTTGTCTGATACCGTTGGCTTTGCCTCTCCAACCTGTACTGAAAAAGATAAAGTTGCCGTGAAGGCGCTGGCTGAAATCGCTGGTGTTACCGACCTGGACAAGTTCATCAAAGATCTGCTGATCGCTAAGACCGATATCGAAGGCCTGAGTGCGGCTGAACTGGTTGAAAAAGACCTGAAAGCGTACCCGTTCAACGGCCGTGACGTCGTAGTCGGCCAGGTAGAACTGGCGACTTTGGAGCAGGTTGACGGAATGATCGACGCGCTGGAAGCCGATCTGGAACGTCGTTGTCAGGAACAGGAGCTAGCATTTGCTGCGGTAATGCTGACTGACATCACCACAGCACAGACTCGCCTGATTTACAAAGGTGAGTGGGCAGAGAAGCTGGCCAAACACGAACAAAACGGCTTACTGATGATGGAAAACACCTTAAGCCGTAAGAAACAGGGCTGGCCTTGGCTGCAAGCAGAACTGGTTTAATTCCCGGATACGAAAAAGCTCATACTCAGGTATGAGCTTTTTTTTATCCTCGATGTTGGTCGCGCCTGTCAATACGGTCTTTCAGCGACTAGCTTAAACCGGCTGCTATCAGCGCTAGCGAAAGAAGGGCGCTTTATTGAAGTGACTTTCCACCAGACGCTGGGTAATGGGATGCTGCGGATTGGCTAACACTTCCAGAGTATCGCCAAACTCCACCACATCACCTTCGTGCATCACCATCAATTTATCGGTAATGTGCTTGATGATGCCGAGGTGTTGAGACACATAGATAAACGATACGCCCATCTCTTCCTGTAGTTCTAGAAACAGGTTGATGATTTGAGAGCGCATTGCCATATCCAGACCATTCAGCGCTTCATCGGCAACAATAATCGAGGGCTGAAGAATCAGTGCCCGAGCCAGACAAACACGCTGTTTTTGACCAGTGGCCAGCATCTGTGGATAGAAATAGGCGTGCTCTGGCAGTAAGCCAACACGCAGTAAGGTATCTTTTACCCGGCTGATTCTGGCTTCCTGAGACATGTTAGTATTTCGGATCAGGGGGCCTTCCAGAATTTGGCCGACTTGAATCCTGGGATTAAGCGAGGTGTTAGGATCCTGAAATATCATTCGGATCAGTTTACACCGGGTTGCATAGTCTTTGTGCTCCAGAAGTTCACCGTTTACACGTATTTCGCCGGAACTGGGCTCTACCACACCGGCTAACATTCTGGCTAAGGTCGACTTCCCCGAGCCATTCTGGCCGATAAAACCGATGGTTTGGCCAGGATCCAGGGTGAAACTGACCGGTTTGACCGCGTGCTGGACCTTCTTATGGAAAAAACCCGAGCGAGTAACAAAATCTTTTGCCAGGCCATTTACCTCTAACAAGGTGTTCATTGTTTTTTCTCCATGTTCAGCGGGTAATGACAAGCAAATTTGTGGGTTTTGACTCTACGCGTATAGGGCATAACAACGCATTGGCGCTGAGCATAAGGGCAGCGGGGGCCCAGCCGGCAGCCGATTGGCAGATGCTGCAACGGTGGAATACTGCCTGGTAGCGACTGCAGTTTCTCTTTGTGCGGGATCCATTCGCTAAAATCCGGCATCGCCTTAAGCAGGGCGGCGGTATAAGGGTGTTTGGGCGCGGTGAGTATTTTTTGCGTTTCCGCTGATTCGACCGACTGGCCGCAGTACATTACGGTGATGCGGTTTGCCCATTGGGTAATGGTGGTTAAGTCATGGCCAATCAGCAGAATACTGGTGTTGGCAACTTGATTCATACGACTCAACAGACGCAGGATCTGTGACTGGGTAATGGCATCCAGGTCATTGGTTGGCTCATCGGCGATCAGCAGTTTGGGCTGGGTCGCGATCGCCATCGCAATCATGATTTTCTGGCATTCACCATCGGTCAGTTCGTATGGATAGCTGCCCATCACCCGCCGGTGATCTTTAATGCCCACTTTATGCAGCAGGCCAACGGCCTGGTTTTTACGCCATTTAAACCTTTGCCACCATTTGCCGTTAAAAGTACGGGACGGGATAGATTCAATCAGCTGCTTACCCACTTCTTCAGACGGGTCAAGGCAGGTGGAAGGTTCCTGGAAAATCATCGCAATATCACGAGCAATGACGCGTCTCCGCTCCCTTGCGGTCAGTTGCAGCAGGTCGATATCGCCCAGTCGCATACGGTCGGCGGTAACTTTCCAATTTTCCTTGCAGACCCCAACGATGGCTTTGGCGACCAGGCTTTTGCCTGAACCGGACTCGCCCACTAGGCCACGTATTTCGCCTTCATTCATGGTCAGGCTCATACGGTCGACGGCTTTGACGTGGCCCTGTGGGGTTTCTATTTCAATAGTTAAGTGTCGAATATCTAACAACGGCATTATTCGATTCCTGCATTTAATGCCTGGCGTACACCTTCGCCCACCAGGTTTATTACTATCACAGTAAACATGATTGCCAGTCCTGGCAAGGTGACCGTCCAAGGTGCCAGGTAGATAAGCTCGACAGAATCGCCCAGAATTGCGCCCCATTCAGGACTCGGCGCCTGTGCGCCCAAGCCAAGAAAGCCTAGTGCGGTGATATCCAGGATCGCCACCGATAACGCCAGGGTCAACTCGTTGGCAATCACAACCAGTACATTCGGGATAATCGAGTGCCACAGCAGGTAGAAATTGTTGGCCCCATCCAGCCTGGCCGCCATGATGTACTCTTTTTCGATCTCGCTGTGAATGGCGATATAGACTGAACGAATAAATCGCGGTACCAGTGCCAGGCCGATTGCCAGCAGAACGTTGAACTCACCAATGCCCAGCACTGCGACAAAGATCAGTGCCAACAGCAAAGAGGGGATGGACATTACCGTATCGAGCAGGTGGTTAAGAGTACTGGACAGTAAGCCCTTGGTCATGCCCGCCAGAATGCCTATCACACAACCAATCACGGTCGCGATCGCGGTCACCAGCAAAGCTGCACCAAAAGTCAGCTGCGAACCGGCGATCAATCTGGATAAGATATCGCGTCCAAGGTCGTCGGTTCCGAGGAAAAATTCGACACTACCGTTAGGGTTCCACGAAGGCGGTTTGAGTAAATCGCCGACCTGAGCTTGCGGATCAAACGGTGTCAGCCAGGGTGACAGCAAGGTGATGATCACGATCACCAGCAAGCTCCACAAACCAAACATCGCCATCCCGTTAGAGCGGTAACTGCGCCAGAAGCGCTCAAACTGGGTCGGGATTCGTTCTTCCTGATAGACGTTATTTGTTAGCATACCACTCTTTCCTTACCAGTGGATTGACCATAGCGCCGATCAGATCCGAGAGAATATTGGCGGTCAGTACCAGACTGGCCACAACTAATACCCCTGCCTGAATAGAAACGTAATCCTGGTTGGCGAGCGCATCCAGTAACCAGCGGCCGATACCCGGCCAGTTGAAAATCGATTCGGTAATGATCGCCAGTGTAAGCATACTGGAGAGCTGGATCCCCACTTTAGGTATGATCGGTGGGATCGCGTTGCGCAGCACGTGCTGGGTAACGATTTCGTGGGTCGATAAGCCTTTGATCCGCGCCGCCCGGATATAGTTCTGGCCAATCACTTCGGCAACCGATGCACGCATCAGGCGGATAACCTGGGTGGTAGGTGCCAGAGCCAATACGATGCTGGGCAATATCATATGCTCCAGAACACTTTGCAGCGCGTGAACCCGGTACTTGCCTTCTGAGAAAAAAGCATCGATCAGGGCAAAGCCGGTCACATGATCAATTTCGTACAGCAGGTCATATCGGCCCGATACCGGAAACCACTCAAAGTGCAGTGAAAAGGTCATGATCATCAGCAGTGCGACCCAAAACAGCGGTGCAGAATAGCCGCACATCGCGGTAAAGGAAATCACCATGTCGATCCACTTACCGCTTTTCATTCCAGCCAAAGTTCCGACCGGAATGCCGATCAGCAAAGAGAAGATAAAAGCGATAAAGCAGAGCTCCAGTGTTGCAGGAAACACCATCCGGAGTTCGTTGATAATAGGGGTTCCGTATCGGTTAACGCCAAAATTGAACTGGCTTACTTCGCCCAGATAGGTGCTCCAGCCTGACCAGTAATCCATAATTGACCAGGGAGAACTCGGATCCAGGCGCAGAATGCTGAATCCCACCATCGTCAGAATTAACAGAGTGATAATAAACAGGTTGAAACGACGTACAGCATATAAAAACATCTATTTCACCCTCTCGACCTGGTTAAATGGTTGCACGTTAAATGGACTGCTCTTGAAGCCTATCAGCGAGCGGTCATGGGCCTGAAACTGCATTCCGTGGGATAACGGAATTACGGGGAACTGCTCATTGAGCATGTTCTGTGCCTGACGGTAGAGATTCAGCCGGTATCTCGGTCTATCCACCTCCAGTGCCAGATCGAGCAGAAAATCGAAGTCGCTGTTACACCACATGGATACGTTGATCCCGGCCCGTTCTGACTCACAAGAGAGCAGCGGACGGAGGAAATTATCCGGATCCGCGGTATCGGCAATCCAGCCGGTTAAAAACAGATCGATATTACTGCGGTTGGCAAAATCGCTGCGGTCGAATCGGTCTTCGGTGACCAGATGCAGCTTAATACCGATATCCGCCAGGTTAGACTGGATCAACTCGGCCGTTTTACGTGGGCTGGGATTATAGGCTCTCGGCTCCAGAGGGACGGACATGGTCAATTCCAGCCCGGATGAGTAACCGGCTTCCCGCAATAGCGCCAACGCATAGTTACGGTCATATCGCACGGTGACAGTGTCTTTCTGATAGGCCCAAGACGTCGGTGGCAGCACTGAGTACGCCTGGCTGCCGGTACCATAGTAAACCGAGTCCAGTATATTTTGTCTGTTTATCGAGTAGTTAAGGGCTTTGCGTACCCGAACATCGTTCAGTGCAGGATGTGAGGTGTTGACCGCAATAAACGACACGTTCATAGCCGGTCTGGCGGTCAGTTTAAGAAAATCCTGCTGCTCGATAATTGGCAGTTGGCTGGAAAGCGGCGAATTGAGCACATCGCACTCATTGCGCAGCAGTTTTGCCAGAGTTCCGGTACCACGATGGGAAATGTCAAACACCACCTGGTCCATCTTGGCGACCTGCCGCCAGTAGTAGCGATGTTTGCGCAGTCTCACCATGTCATCGATCTGGTACTCCTGGAGATAAAATGGCCCGGTGCCGACCGGATAACTGTCGAGGCGGTCTTTTTCATCGGCGAGCTCCAGCTGATGTCCGTACTCGGCTGAATGAATCACGGCAAAACTGGTGGCAATATTGGATAAGAAAGTGTTGTCGGGACGGCGCAGCGTGAACTTAACTTTTAAGTCGGACAGGGCTTCGATACTCGTTATTGAATTGTGGAAGTTAATACCAGAGAACCACGGATAGCTACCACCACCCACATAGTGGAACGGATGGGAAGAATCAATAATCCGGGCGAAGCTAAAAACGACGTCGTCGGCGTTCAAAGGCCTGCTTGGGGTAAACCAGGCGGTGTGGTGAAACTGAACATTCGGCTGCAGCGTGAAGATATATTCGGTGCCTTCTTCGTTCACTTGCCATTCACGAGCCAGGTTCGGGACTGGACGAAACGTTTCACTGTCCAGGGTCAGCAGAGTATCAAACAGCTGTGGGCTGAGGGCTTCCGATGTGATGCCACTGTCGACCAGCTGGGGGTTGAAGGTTTCAGGGCCTCCCTGGCCACAGTAGACGAAACCGCGCTGGCGAATTTTTTCGTGCGTGATTTCCTCGCTACAGCCGGCAAGTAAGCCGATCCCTAACAGACTCAATGTAATATTTATGAACGCTTTCATAGTCAGATTTGTTTACAAAACAAAGCATAATATAACCTGACATTATGCCTTACTTTCGCCACCTATTGCCACGATAAGATAGCCAGAATCACTAAGAATCTGAGGTTAAGTTGTACTTACGGATCATCCCCCGCAATTGGTGATAACTCAGACCTAACATTTCAGCCGCCTTGCGCTGATTAAACTGACTGGATTTCATCGCCGCGGTCAGGATTTGAATGTCCTGCTCTGCTTGCCAGGTTTTGTAATCAATCGGAAATGTCAGCTCATTAATGTCAGTATGGTTGCTGCTAGTGGCTTCGTCATGTTTCGTTGACCAATCGCTGCTAAATGGGTCAAAAACCAGCTCGGTCAGCGGCGCAGAGTGATGACCATGCTGATAAATCGCTCTTTCCACCACGTTTTTCAGCTCGCGGACATTCCCGGGCCAGTGATACTCCAGCAGTGCTTGCTGCGCAGAATCGGCAAAACCGACAAAATAGCCAATATCGAGTTCGCGGCACATTTTCATCGCGAAATGTTCTGCCAACACTAAAATATCTTCCTGGCGATGTCTCAGCGGGGGGAGGTGGACGACATCAAATGCCAGCCGGTCGAGCAAGTCGGCGCGAAATTCTCCCTGATTTGCCAGTTCAGGCAGATTGGCGTTGGTGGCGCAAATTAGCCGTACGTTGGCACTGAGCGACTGATGGCCGCCGACTCGTTCGTACTGACCGTATTCGATCACTCTCAGCAGCTTTTCCTGCACCATGGCGGGAGCGGTGGCCAGTTCATCCAAAAATAAAGTGCCATTTTCGGCCCGCTCAAAACGGCCCTTGTGCCTGCCGCGCGAGCCGGTAAAAGCTCCGGATTCGTGGCCGAACAACTCCGAGTCGATTAAGCCTTCGCTCAGCGTCGCGCAATTCAGCGAGATCAGCGGCTGCTCCCACCGTTTGGACAGGTAATGCAGCCGTTGAGCGATCAGCTCTTTACCGGTACCACGTTCGCCAATAATCAGCACAGGTCTTTCGATTTGTGCCAGCTGAGAAACTTTCTCCAACACTGACAAGAAGCTTGGCGATTCGCCCAGAATGCGCTGCTGCATATTAAACCTCTCCCTTGGTAAATTTTACCAACTGTTAGTCAAATTCATCATAGCATAGGCGTTCAACGTGGTCTTTATTTGTATCTATATGATTTTCATAAGCTAAAAATCTGGCACAATAATTGGAATACAGTAATGGGAATAGACTGAAATGTCGTGACGACACACTAATCGTTGCGACACCATCCAAGATAAGGAGTCCTGCTATGGGTATTTTTTCTCGCTTTGCCGATATTGTAAATTCCAATATCAGTGCGTTACTGGATAAAGCTGAAGATCCGGAGAAGATGATTCGCCTGATCATTCAGGAAATGGAAGACACCTTAGTTGAAGTTAGAACCAATTCGGCCAAAGCCATCGCTGACCAGAAAGAGCTGGACCGCAAAGTCACTGCCATTGATCAACAGATTGAAGAGTGGCAACAGAAAGCCGGTCTGGCACTGACCAAGCAGCGTGAAGATCTGGCCAGAGCAGCACTGATTGAAAAGCAAAAGCTGCAAAATGTACTGAAAGGTTTGCACACCGAGCAAACGTTGGTGGAAGAGACCATAGAGAAGCTTACCGGTGAAATTACTAAGCTGGAAAGCAAGATCACTGAAACCCGTGCCAAGCAGCAGGCTCTGGCGATCCGCAGCCAAACGGCATCCAGTCGTCGGGATGTGCAAAAACATCTGCACACCTCTCGTACCAGCGAGGCGATGGCGAAATTCGATCAATACTCACGTAAGATTGATGAAATGGAAGCTGAAGCTGACCTGTATGCCAAGTCCGGCGGCGGTAAATCGCTCGATCAGGAATTTGCGGAACTGCAGGCCGACGATGAGATTGAGCAGGAACTGGCTAAGTTGAAGCAACAGGTGCAAGATAAGAATAATCAATAACAAGGAGCCGCTATGTCTACATTTTTGATTGCCGGGCCACTCATGGTTTTCCTGATATTTGTGGCTCCGGTCTGGCTTTTTCTCCACTATCGAAGCAAGCGGATCGCCTCAGGTGGCCTGTCACAGGAAGACAATCAACGCTTGCAGGCATTGACCTCCAAGGCAGAGTCGATGCAGAACCGTCTGGATACGCTGGAGCGTATTCTGGATCAGGAGTCGCCAAGCTGGAGAAAACGTTATGAATAGTCGTGAACTGTATCGGGACGTTGAAAACGGCAAGATATCAGGCGTATGTGCCGGGTTGGCTAATTATTTCGGTGTCGAAGTGTGGTTGATTCGCATCCTGGTGATTTCAGCCGCACTGCTGGGTGGCAGCTTTCTGGTTATTCTGGCTTATGTCGCGCTGACCCTGATGCTTGAGAAGCAGCCAGGTAACTATGTCGAGAAGCTGAAAAGCCAGCAGGAGCATTCTCTGAAGAATAAGCCGTGGCAACAGGGACAGTCTCCCCAATCGCTGCTGGATACGCTGGAAAAAGACTTTACTTCAATCGAACAGCAGATCCAGTCGATAGAGGCCTATGTCACCTCAGATGCGTTTAAAGTGAACCGTGAGTTCAACCGGCTTTGATACGATAAACAGACTTTTGATATGGAGCGAGAATGACAACAGAGAGCCGCTGCGCCTGGGCGATGCATCACCCGTTGGAGCGTGACTATCATGACCGTGAATGGGGAATTCCGGTACGAGACGATAACGTGCTGTTTGAGTTTCTGACTTTGGAAGGGGCGCAGGCCGGGCTGAGCTGGATTACCATTTTAAAGAAACGGGAAGGCTACCGGCAGGCGTTTGCGGATTACGATCTGGAAACTCTGGCAAGCCAGGGAGAGGAGCGGGTCGAGCAGATCATCAGTCAGTTTGACGTGGTCAGGCACAGGGGCAAGATAGCCTCCGTGTTTTCTAATGCCCGCGCTGCACTGGCCCTGCAGCAGCAATACGGTTCGTTGTCTCAGGCATTGTGGCAGTTTGTCGATCACCAGCCGATAATCAATCATTGGCAGTCGATGGATCAGGTCCCGGCTTCGACCGAGCGCTCCAAAGCGATGAGTAAGTTTCTCAAAAAGAACGGTTTTAAGTTTGTTGGCGAGACCATCTGTTATGCCTTTATGCAGGCGGTCGGCATGGTGGATGACCATCTCGACCACTGTCCGCATAAAAACAAGAGCCCATAGCGGGCTCTTTAGTTTTGTGTCGGTCGGTGTTGTTTTAACCGCTAAAAGCGACTATTTCAGCGTCGCTTCCTTTTCCAGCAGTACCGCGTTATAGCGTTTAAGCCCGGCTTCCAGATCGGCGATCAAATCTTCCACGTCTTCCAGGCCGATGTGGAGGCGAATCAATGTACCGTTGAAGTGCGGATTGGCCACGGTTCGTAAGCTGTCAAAACTCTTCGGCTCGTTGGCCAGGATTAAGCTTTCGAAGCCGCCCCAGGAATAGCCCATGCTAAAGTGCTCCATTCCGTCCAGCAGCGCCGTGGTTGCTCGTGGGTAACTGGATTTAAGTACGAATGAAAACAGCCCGTTACCACCGGTAAAATCGCGTTCGAAAAATTCATGACCTGGACAGGATTCTAAAGCCGGATGACGCACCTGGTCGACTTCAGGACGAGATTGTAACCACTGCGCCACTTTAAGGCTGCTCTCAGCGTGCTGACGTAAGCGTACATCAAGAGTCCGCAGTCCTCGCAGTCCAAGGTAGACGTCGTCGGCCGAAACGCACTGTCCCATCAGGTAGCTCTGTTCACGCAGTTGATCCCAACATTTCTCATTAGCCACGGCGGTGCCCAGCATGACGTCGGAATGGCCAACGATATACTTAGTCGCGGCTTGGATGGAAATATCCACACCGTGGTCAAATGGCGAAAAGTTCACTCCAGCGCCCCAGGTATTATCCAGCATCACGACGATATCGTGTTCATGAGCAATGCGCGCCAGGGTAGGGACATCCTGCACTTCCATCGTGATTGAACCCGGAGATTCAGTAAACAGTACGCTGGTGTTGGGCTGGATCAGATCGCGAATCTCTTCGCCAATGGTTGGCGGGTAAAAAGTGACCTCAATGCCCATTTTTTTCAGAATGATGTTACAAAAGTCGCGTGTTGGCTCGTAGCAGGTGTCGACCATCAACACGTGATCACCGGTTTTGACGAAAGACAAAATGGCATTGGAAATGGCGGCAGTGCCACATGGGTACAAAGCGCAGCCAACACCACCCTCAATTTCAACCATAGCTTCTTGCATGGCAAAGTGAGTTTGGGTACCACGACGACCATAGAACAGCGTCTTGTTGGTACGGTTTACGGCCGCATGATGTTTCTCTGCAACGGTGTTGAACACTACAGTTGATGCTCTTTGTACCGGCGGATTCACCGTGCCGTGAGTCCACTTTTTATTTCTTCCTGCGTTGATCAGGCGGGTTTTCTTGCCTTCCGACATTAGTCCTTCCTTGTCTTGAATATTTCCCCTATTTAAAACACGCCAGCGGCAGGAGCGCAAGGGGAATACGGAATAACATAGGTAATAATTGGCACCTTGGCGGCAAACGATTTATAGCAGCGGATTGAACAGATAAAACAGCCGTTCCAGAAAGCGAAAGTGCATCCGGCGGTTTTTCCACTGCTGCAGTACCACGGGAATGGATTGGGCGATGTACTCCTGCTGCAACCGGTAAACCTGACCGGTAAAGTCCTCGTCATCGATCGCCAGGGTCAGTTCGAAATTGAGCCACAAACTGCGCATATCCAGATTGACGGTTCCGATAAGGCAGAATTGCTGGTCAATGACCACTGATTTAGTGTGCAGCAGGCCACCGTCAAACTCATAGATTTTTACCCCGGCATCCAGCAACTCGGTATAAAACGCCCGGCAAGCCCATTGCACCATCATAGAGTCATTCTTATGTGGGATGATCAACTGTACATCAATGCCCCGTTGCGCAGTCATCTTAAGAGTTTCCAGCAAATCGGCACTGGGCACAAAGTAGGGGGTAGTAATGGTTACTGACTGGTTAGCCTGGTTTATCGCTAAGGTCAGCACCTGATGAATCAGGTAATCAGGCATACCAGGACCGGACGGAACAACCTGAATCGGCATTTGACCTTCCGTATCTGCGATACTGCACTCGGGAATATTGGGTAAGCTACGCTGACCGGTTTCCACTTCCCAGTCCCAGCAATGGATAGCTGATAGGACGTTTACGGTCGGACCGGTCACCCGTACCATGATGTCAATCCACTGGCCAACGCCGGAGTCTTGTTTGAAATAGGCCGGATCGACCATGTTCATTGAGCCGGTATACGCCACCAGGTCATCAATAACGATTATTTTTCGGTGCTGGCGCAGGTCCAGCCGGCGCAGGAATATCCGCCACGGGCTCACTTCCAGCGCCTGGATGACTTCAACCCCGGCCGTTTGCATCATGGTGTACCAAGGGCTGCGGAAAAAGCGCGGACTGCCTGCCGAGTCGAGTAACAGCTTTACCGCCACTCCACGCTTGGCTGCCTGTATCAGCGCGGCAGCAACCGAATCCGCTAATCCGCCCGGGTGCCAGATGTAAAACACCATCCGGATGCTGTGCTGCGCCTGCTCAATATCCTGAATGATCGAGTGAAGGGTTTCCTGCGGGGAGTGCTGCAGGGACAACGCATTGCCACTTAATGCGGGTAATCCCAGGCGGTTATTACACAGTTCATCAATTCGATAGATATGGCGTCCCATGGATTCAGGAGAGTGGGCGTGACAGTCGTTTAATCGGGCAAACCAGTCGGCAAACGGAGTGAGCATTACTTTGGCTCGTTCAGCGCGCTTGGTACCCAGATTGAGTTCTCCGAACAGGAAATAGCAAGCTACACCGACAATCGGCAGAATATAGATCACCATCAGCCAGGCCAGCGATACGCTCACAGCACGTCGTTTAAGCACCACGCGTATAGTGACACCGGCAACGAGCAGCCAGTAGAGACCGATGCCTGCTAAGGTAACGAAATGATAGAACTTTTCCATGAGAAATCCGACTAATGCCCTGAACTTAGCATAGTAAATGGAAATCAAACCGGATGGAAAGCTTATCGATAGAGGATATGAAATCAGACACAAAGCCTGAAAGTGTTACTAAAAAGTAATTCTATAGAATAACCGAATAGGTGGTGACTAAAAAACCAGCATTTAACTGTGTCAATTAGAAACTTGTCGGAAAAATATACTTTTTGGGGTTCCAATTTTACGCTCAAACTGATTTACTTGCCACACACAGTACGTCAGCCTCTTTTTTCGTAAATGTACAAGTAACTTTACATGTAGGTTTACAGCAAACTTTGACGTCAAAGCGTAAACACAACTGCGGTAAAAAATAATATGGCAACAAAAGACAGAGGCCACTTTTCTTCGAGAATTGGCTTTATTATGGCGGCGGCAGGTTCTGCCGTCGGCCTGGGTAACGTTTGGGGATTCCCGACCAAAGCGGCCAGCAATGGCGGTGCAGCGTTTCTGGTGATCTACCTGGCAATGGTATTTTTGCTCGCTTACCCAATGCTGGTGGCGGAGTTAACCATTGGTCGTCATGGTCAGTCCAACCCGATTTCATCGCTGAAAACGGTTTGGTCGCGCAATCGCAAACTGGCGGGCTTTTTTGGCCTGGTGGCAATGATCGCAGCATCTATGATCCTCAGCTTTTACTCCATCCTGGCAGGCTGGTTAGTGGGCTTTACTTTTGCTCCGGCCCTGGAAGTGGTGGGATTGCAAACCTCATCTGATTGGCTGGTGAATTTTAGCGGTAACCGCAACGTTGTACTGGCGATCCTGTTTTCTCTATTGACCATCCATGTGGTCCGCAAGGGTGTAGCAGACGGTATCGAAAAATGGTCCACCCGCCTGATGCCAATGCTGTTTGTTCTGTTTGGTGTGATGATCATCTACATCATGACCCAGGACGGCGCGATGGAAGGATTGAAAATGTACCTGGTGCCTGATTTCTCTCAGGTCTCTCCGGCTATGTTGGTAGATTCTATGGGCCAGGCGTTCTTCTCGCTCTCTCTGGGTGTTGGCTCAATGATGGTATACGGTTCTTACCTGACCAAAGACGTGAACCTGCCGCGCACCGCAGGTCAGGTTGCGGCAATTGACACCGGGGTAGCGTTTGCTGCGGGTCTGTTGATCCTGCCTGCCATGTACGTTGCGCGTGACCACGGTGTTGAGATCTTCAATGAAGCGGGTGAGCTAATCAGTTCTGGTGACCTGGTCTTTGCTGTTCTGCCGGCTATGTTCGATACCATGGGTGGTATTGGTGTACTAGTCGGTACCGGGTTCTTTATTCTGATGGTAATTGCAGCGCTGACATCGTCCATTTCACTGCTGGAAGTGCCGGTTTCTTGTGCGCAGGACGAACTGAACTTGGACCGCGGTAAGGCGACTTGGTTGATCGGTGGTGCCATTATGCTGCTTAGCGTCGTGGTTTCACTGAACTTCGGTACTCTGTTTGGCTTGATTGCCAATATCTCAACCGTATACATGCAGCCGCTATTGGGCGTGGTATGGGCGATTCTGGTGGGCTGGATTTGGAACCGTAACAATCTGCTCAACGAGCTGAAAGAAGGTAATCCAGAGATCGAACAGGGTCTGTTCTGGAAAATCTGGCCTTGGTATGTGCGCCTGGTATGTCCGGTTGCGATCATGATGGTATTCATCTTCTCTATCATGTAATTGGCTACGTTATGTAAAAGCCTCCCATTTGGGAGGCTTTTGTGCGTTTGGAGCAGCACAATTTCTCAGCAATCATCACCAGATTATGCGGCGGCCATAGCGATAGCGTGCAGAATCCGTATACTGGGCGCGAAGCGCTTGGAGTCTAACCATGTACCAGATAATTTATACCCACCCCGATTTTGTCGTGATCAACAAATTTCCCGGGGTTTCTGTCCACAAAGATGACGGTGACACTATGTTAGTGTCTGACGTTGCCAAGCAGCTTGGTGAAGATAATCTGTATCTGGTACATCGTCTGGACAAGATGACTTCAGGCTTACTGCTACTGGCTCGCAGTGCCAACGCGGCCAGGGGGCTGGCGGGCTTATTTGCACAGCGTCAGGTCGGCAAGTTTTATCTGGCCATTGGCAGCAAAAAGCCGAAGAAAAAGCAGGGGTTGGTTATTGGTGACATGCAGCGCAGCCGCCGCGCCAGCTGGAAACTGTTGCCCAGTCAGGATAATCCGGCCATCACCCAGTTTTTCTCGGCTGCGGCTGAGCCAGGAGAACGGCTGTTTGTTTGCAAACCTTACAGTGGCAAAACCCATCAAATACGGGTGGCGCTGAAGTCTATTGGCTCGGCGATTGTGGGGGATCCCATCTACAATCCCAGCTCGGAAGCTGACCGGGGCTATCTGCATGCATTTGCGCTTATGTTCGACTGGCAGGGGGAGCGGTTTCAATTTGTATGTGACCCTCGCCAGGTCAGCGATTTTGGGGTGAAATGGCAATCGCAGCCGGTCTCCACCGCTATTGATCAGTGGCTTACTCCCTGGTTGTTACAGTGGCCGACGCTTAAACAGACTAAATAGACCTGAATATTCACAAGAGAGCAGTATGCAATCGACGCAACTACCGGTTTTTTTTCAACATATCCGCCAGCAACTGAGTGAAGTGCCTGATGAAATCCGGCGTATTTTTCATGGCCGGGGCCAGCGTTGGCCCGGACTGGAACAACTGACCTGTGACTGGCTACAGGGACAGCTATATGTGCAGTTGTTTAAGCCCGTCGAAGAAAGCTTTCTGTCGGAGTTGAAACAGGGATTAATGGCTTTGAGTGAAACTGAACAGTGGCAGCAGTGCGGCGGAAGAAGTATAGCGCTGCAATATCGTTTTCTGGACGGGGCGCCTTGCGACTTTCTGTGGGGCGATTTTAATACGGACCCCGTTGCTGTCGAGTCAGGGTTAAATTACCAGCTGAACATCGGCCGCAATCAGAATAACGGCCTGTTCCTGGATATGCGTCTCGGGCGGGATTGGGTTCGCCAGCATGCAGCGGGCAAAAGGGTGTTAAACCTGTTTGCCTATACCTGTGGCTTCTCAGTAGCCGCGATAGCCGGTGGTGCTGATAAAGTGGTTAACGTAGACATGGCGAAGTCATCGCTGGCGAAAGGACGCGACAACCACCGTCTTAATCAGCATGATTTAACCAAAGTGACCTTTCTAGGCCACGATATCTTTCGCTCCTGGGGCAAGATCAGCCGTTTCGGGCCTTACGATTTAATCATCATCGATCCACCGTCATTTCAGAAAGGCAGCTTTGCCTTAACCAAAGATTACCAGAAAATTTTGCGGCGCCTGCCGGGGCTGTTGGCCGACCAGGGTCAGGTCATGGCATGCGTAAATTCACCCAGTGTCAGTAGCGACTTTCTAATCGAGGGAATGGCTAATGAAGCGCCGCAGCTGAAATACTGTGGTCGGCTGGATAACCCGCCTGAATTTGAAGATGTCGATTCTGAGGCTAGCCTGAAGGTGTTGCTGTTCAATCAGGATAACCGTTAGTTTTTTGATCAGAGGCCGTAGCGACGTTGTCAATCCGCTTCCAGCATAGGCAGCCACAGGTGCTGCCTTTTTTGAATCTAGATAATTACTTATGATCGTCCAGTTTAAAAGTGAGCTTGTGGGCGTCATTTTCCAGTACCAGCATTTCCTGGCTCAGTGAAATCGTCGCCCATTCCGCCAGTGTTTCTGCCATCGCACGCTCAATTTTCATCGCTTCAGGCGGGCACATCTTCATGGTCATGGCCATCCGTTCGATCTTCAGTTGGTTGTCTTTCAGCTCAGCCTGACCAAAGAAGTTATTACAGCCAGCGCTACCATTAGCCGTTAAATTTTCACCAATTTCCAGTCTCGCTTTTTGCTGGCGAGGGTCGGACGCCAACGCCTCATCATCGATCATGACCAGTTGCCAGTTGTGATGCTGCAAATCTTGAGCGGTGATCATAGCGGCATCAGATTGTTGCTGGGAGGCACAGGCGCTAAGTAGAGTAGGCAAGATGATTGCGGCCAGGAATGTCTTTGAACTAAGCTTCATATTATTGAACTCCGATAAAAATATGCCCGAGTACTTTTCGTAAAGTACTAGAGAAATCAACTAACAGTATAGCGATTGGATATGCATTAGTGTCAGTATAGTGTGATAGACAGCAAAAGGTGCTGGTAAGTTGCGTGGTCATCCGGGCGAGAGCAGTTTACTATGCTTAAGTCAGACTGTTAATGTTTTGGTTTACACATCATCAATTGGTTAAGCGTTGGGAGTAATATGGAACAGCTGGAGTTTTTCACCATTCCTAGTCCATGTATCGGCGTTTGTTCGGTGGATGAAAAAGGTTACTGCAAGGGGTGTATGCGAAAGCGGGAAGAGCGGTTTCACTGGCTTGAAATGACCCCGCAGCAACAGCTGCACGTGATTAAACTGTGCAAAATGCGCTATCGCCGTAAACTGGCTCAGGGTAAAGCGAATCAAAATGCCGACAGTGCAGCGTCTGATAATCCTCAGCAGGATCTGTTCTGAAGCTTACCCGACTTTTCCGTCGGCATTCTGGTTAATCGCCAGTAAAATCTCCGGCGCTATTTCATATTCCAGAAGTCACTTACCCAACCACCGACATGTTCGTCAAAATGATTGCCGGCAAAATTGTGTTGCATTTCCCTGTGACTATCCACTTCTGGCTGTTGATCGAGGAGATGTTGAATATAGTGTGCCATGGGGTCATTGGAATGAAGTCGCTGCTGGCGAGTGGCTACTTCTTTGATCATCTGAAGTCGGTATGTGGTGCTAGCGCGTTTCATGTCAATATCCCCTGGTTGTGATGACTAACAGTTAAGTTAGAAATCAACCGCAAGTTCGTCAAACCAAATAGTGAGAATTGACAGAATATTTAACCTTAATCTGGTTGAAAAATGGCCTTTTTGAAGATTTCAATATCTTTAAATTCGTGATATTCCAGATAATTGTGTAGCGTTCTAGCGGCGATGTGCGCGACACAAAAAATTCATACTTTTTTCATCTTGGTGATGTAGGGAACCATGAAGTTCTGACAGGGCTTGACCTTGACTTAAGGGCAAGCTTTACAGTGAGGCTTGCCAATATAGAGGAGCAATATTATGGGTTGTTGTAACCAACCGCCAAACGGTGGCACCAAGCAGTTAGGTACATTGATCAAAATAGTTGCGGTAATGTTTGCGCTGATTTTTCTGTTGGCACTATTTGCCTGAGTTTAACATGCTCATGTCTCTAACTATCTGATTAAATGAGGTCTAAACTTTTGTTTCGCGTGGCCGATAGCCAAATATAGACCTCAGTATGACCAAGTTCGCTGGTTTTACCAGTGAATGTCGATTCGCTATACTGAATCACATATAGCAGTAAATGGAGTTATCGCAATGGCGACTTGCGCTGCAGAGCAGAGACGACAGTATTACCGATTGAAATATCCACGCCGCGCCCGTCCCGTGGTTAAAATTGCAGATGCTTTGTATCATGTCAGTGAAGTCTCTGAGCAGGGATTGAGAGTGGAAATGGCCAATGTTGCCTCGACTCTGTATCGTGGCCTGACGTTGAAAGGAATACTCAAGCTACACAACGAGACGCAGATTAACGTTGAAGGTCAGATTTTGCGCTGGAGCAATCAAGAGGTGGTGATCAAGCTGTCTCAAGGACCCAGTTTCAAGCATATGGTGGCTGAGCAGCGCCACATTCGGCAAAATTATCCGGTCTTTTTTGCCTGAAGTTAGACAGATTCGGTGTTACCAGACAGGAGTAAAGTCGCTTTTACGCAATCTAGGTCGCCCAGAAAAGGTGAAACCCCAGAGGTGGTAAGTCTCTGGGGTTTCTAATTTTTCGATTGTTCGGTTGGTAAGGCCGAAAATCTGATATGCAAAAGGTCTGGATTAAATCCGAATAAATTCCTGGTAAGGGGAATTAGATGCGGATGAAGTCCATGTGCTCAACTTTTGGCTTAAACGCGTGGCGTTGAACGTCTTGTGGCTTAACTTTTACTTCTTCGCCGTTGATCAGCAGAACCAGGCCTTCGTAGAATTCAGGCTTGTCCATTTGGTTGATCACGTCGTCGTGGTTAAGCGCGATAGATACTGGAGCTGCTTCGCCACCGTAAACGATAGCAGGGAATTGACCAGCAAGACGTAGGCGGCGGCTCGCACCTTTACCTAGTTCAGTACGTACTACTGCTTCAAATTTCATAGTATTTACTCTCAAAATTAGAAATATAACATCACGGCATCAATGCGACCTTGATGTCGTGGTAAAGCCCGGCACTATTTTAGAAGATACTGCCAAAGCGAGCGCGGATACTATCATTGTCTCTGGGTTTGAGCAACACAATTCTGGGGCATTTCATCCTGTTGGGGGGACTTTTAGCCAGTGAGTTCATCGGCAAATATTTTGTCTCTCAGGGTCCAGAATCGGCCTTGTTTGCGGGCGATAACAAACTCAGGCGGACGGAATCTGTGCTGGTGTTCAGTCACCCGGTGTGGACTGGCAAAATCAAACGCACGGTGCCGGTCAGCCAGGTGGGGGCGCACAAACTGCTGCTGAAAGCGCCGTTTCTGCCCCGGAGTGTTGAGTGTCCAGAATTCGTGTACCTGGGCATCATTCTCGCCCCGATAAGTCACTTTAAGTACCGATTTGCCCGATTCCGCTTTGTGGACCGATAAGTTCATGTCGTGACACTGAAATACCAGCGCATCTTTCAGACTCAGGGCCTGCTTAAGCTTCTTATCCGGGTCAACCAAGGTAGCATCACATTCGTGGCAGATGCGTGCAGCAATGTCGTTGTCAGCGCCGCAGTCGGCGCAAAATTTTGCCCGGAAGCGGTAGTTACAATGTTCCCGTTCCCCGCTTTCATCATCGGTAAAATAGCCCTGGCAACGCCTTCCGTAGTGCTCAATCAGGAAACCGTTGGCATCCAGTTTACCCCAGAAGTTATTGTTAAAGCCGCAGGCCGGGCAGGGGATGGTGATGATTTCGCTGTCGGCATTGGGTTTGGTTTGGCCGATTTCCGGCTGATACAAGTCGTAACTGTTTCCGGCATAATCCAGCACCAGGCACTCATGCTTGCCGGGTGAAAGACGCAGGCCACGGCCGATAATTTGCTGATACAAACTGACCGATTCCGTTGGGCGAAGGATGGCGATCAAATCCACATGCGGGGCATCAAAGCCGGTGGTCAGCACTGAAACGTTAACCAGATATTTTATCTGCTGCTGTTTAAATGCTTCGATAATGCGCGCCCGTTCTTTGTTGTCAGTATCGCCAATTACCAGTTCGGCTGCCCCGTTTGGCAACAGGCCAAGGATCTCTTTAGCATGGCGCACGGTTGCGGCAAAGATCATCACACCACGCTTATCCTGTGACAATGTCACTATCTGTTGAGTGATCTGCGGGGTGGCGCGCTTGGCGTTATCGATCACCTGATCCAGCTCGGATTCTTTGTAGCGTCCGGTAGACGCCGGTTTCAATTGCGAAAAATCATAGCTGAGCACCGGCGCATCCAGCAATCTGGCAGGGGTAAGAAACTGTTCGTCCAGCAGGTAGTGGATAGGTAACTCAAAGATACAGTCTCGGAAGAAGCGCTCGGTTTCGCTGCGTACCTGACCTCGGGTGTGATACTGATATATCCAGCCGATACCGAGACGGTAAGGGGTGGCGGTTAAGCCAAGAATTTTCAGACCCGGGTTAAGCTGCTTCAGGTGAGAGATCACTTTCTGGTAGCTGCTGTTTTTGTCTTCTGGAACCCGGTGACATTCGTCGATCACCAGCAGTGAAAACTGATTGCGAAACGCCTCCAGGTTGCGTACTACAGACTGCACTGAAGCAAACACCACCTGTTGCTCCGTTTCTTTTCTTCCCAGGCCGGCAGAAAATATCGAACCGGACAGACCATAACCTTCATATTTGGCGTGGTTTTGTTCAACCAGTTCTTTGACATGGGCCAGCACCAGAACCCGCCCTTTAGCTAACCGAGCCAGTTCCGCAATCACCAGGCTTTTGCCGGCACCGGTCGGCAGCACAATGACCGCCGGTTCACTGCTGGTTCGAAAATATTGAATGACAGCTTTTACCGAGTCGACTTGATATGGGCGCAGTGAATACATAAATTATGTGAAATAGCTCAACTTATTTTGTCCGGCCGATTATAATACCTGACTCTACAGCGAAGAGGTATCAATGCGACTAGACAAATTTCTGTGTGACGCGCTCGGAGCGACACGCAAAGAGGCCACAAAAATCCTCAAAAGTGGCGACGTAACCGTTAATGACCTGGTACAAAAAAGCGGTGCTTACAAAGTTTCCGACTCTTGTTGTGTGGAGTGGCAGGGGCGAACACTGGCTAAGCCTGGCCCCAGGTACATCATGTTGTTCAAGCCAGAAGGCTTTGTCTGCTCCCACGAAGATGGATTCAACCACACAGCATTTGTTCTGCTGGATGAAGTAAAGATGGACGATTTGCACTTTGCCGGTAGACTGGATGTTGATACCACCGGACTGGTATTAATTACCGATGATGGTCAATGGTCACACAGAATCACCTCGCCCAAGCATAAGTGCGACAAAACTTATCGGGTCTGGTTAGCGGACCCGATTGGAGACGACTACGTGGCCCGTTTTGCCGAAGGCATCGAACTGCGCAACGAAAGAGAGCTGACTTTACCGGCAAAACTTGAGGTAGTGGATCCGGAGCAGAACGAAGTATTGCTGACCATATGTGAAGGTAAATACCACCAGGTTAAACGCATGTTTGCCGCACTTGGTAACAAGGTAGAGCAGTTACACCGTGAGCGAATCGGTCACATTGAACTGGATGATGCACTAGAGCCGGGTGAATACCGTTATCTCACTCAGGATGAAGTCGACTCAGTCTGGTAATCTGCACTCAATAGTGCGGCAGTTTACATAATCTAAAATGCCGCGCATCAATGTCCACACTATAATTCTGGCCAGAATTTACATTCCGTTGGCCCGTCTGAGTTCCGCATCATTTACCTGAGGTGGCACAATACGCGGCCGCTTCAACCGACAACAAGGAGTGATATGACTAAAGGTACTATCGAACAACGTTCAGACCCTCAACAAGTCGCGACTATTTCAATATTAATGTTTATCGTGTTAGGTGCCATCGGCGCGTTAACGCCGCTGGCGATCGACATGTATCTGCCGGCGATGCCGTCTATTGCCAAAGAATTGGGTGTGCAGGCAGGTGATGTACAGATTACATTGACCGCTTATACCGCCGGATTTGCCATCGGTCAACTTTTACACGGCCCTCTGGCAGACAGTTATGGCCGCCGGCCGGTGCTACTGGTCGGAATCGTGTTGTTTGCCGCGGCCGCGGTAGTCAGTGCCACCACTCAAGGAATAGAAGCATTAACCTGGGTCCGGGCCGCGCAAGGATTTGCCGGCGCAGCAGCGGCCGTAGTGATTCAAGCGGTCGTTCGCGATATGTTCGATAGAGAAGACTTCGCCCGTGCGATGTCATTCGTTACTCTGGTTATCACCATTGCTCCTTTATTGGCACCTATGATTGGTGGCCACCTGGCCGTCTGGTTTGGCTGGCGTTCAATCTTTTGGGTGCTGGCTCTGTTTGCCCTGGTAGTGATTGGTTTGATCTTCTGGAAAATCCCGGAAACCCTGAGTGTGGACAATCGTCAACCACTCAGGGTCGGCACCACACTGCGCAATTACGTTCGCCTGTTTCGCAGCCCGGTTGCGATCGGCCTGATTTTATCCAGTGCTTTTTCTTTTTCCGGTATGTTTGCCTTTCTGACTGCCGGCTCATTTGTGTACATCGATATTTATGGTGTCCGTCCGGAACAATTTGGCTATCTCTTTGGCCTGAATATCGTCGCCATGATTATTATGACCAGTATAAACAGCCGTCTGGTCCGTAAAGTCGGCTCCCACGCCATGTTGCGTTTTGGCCTGACGGTACAATTGCTGGCCGGACTGGGGCTGTTTGTTACCTGGTTGCTGGACATGGGCTTGTGGGGAACGGTACCTTTTGTGGTGATGTTCATCGGCACCTTGTCGACCATCGGCAGTAACTCTATGGGGCTGCTGTTAAGCGGCTATCCGACCATGGCGGGGACTGCCTCGTCGCTGGCAGGGACATTAAGATTTGGTACCGGCTCGCTGGTGGGCGCGGTGGTCGCTATGATGCCTGCCGGCGTCGCCTGGCCGATGATTGTGGTCATGTCGGCTTGTTCGGTACTCTCAGCTGGTTTTTATTGGAAATTTGGAAGAAACGCATAATGACACTCGAAGCTCAGCAAGCTCAATACACAAAAGAAATTCAGCGTCTGGTCAACAGCGCTCTGGAAGAACTGGCTCAGCAGCACCGTAGTGGCAAACTGGTGGATGCCCCTGTAGCGAACAATCTGTTTTTGCTGCGTTGGGTTACCAAGGCCCTTAAGAGTCAGAATTTTCACCGTTGCGTCGGTGATGACCTGACCCGCTGGCAGAAGAGCGGCCGTTCAAAAGGCAACGATGCTGCACTGCAACGGATATTTGAACGTATCAGTGCTTTTTACCGCCACTTTGTTGCTGATGCTGAGCAATGTGATCCAATCACAGACTCTGATATCGAAACCTTCTTGGATCAGATGGAACAGGCGGGCTGGGAAGTCAGTACCTCCGAGCCGATCGTCGGTGCCGGAAAAGTTCAGCTGTTTACTGAGGGGCAAAACTCGCTGGCGTTATGTGCTAACCAGTGCGAGAGCTGCTTCGATGGCAGTATTCTGGTTGAGCCGATGAGCTGGTTTGTTCGTGGTAATCACAATCAGTTTATCGAGTTGGCGTTTCAGGCTGGATTTATGGTGCATAAAGTTACCGCATACAAGTCCAACCTCAAATATCATGGCGAGTACTTAATCTTCCCGGCTAACCGGGGTGAATTTCTGGCTGAGATTCCCCTTGGCTTTGCGCACGATAGCGCGAACCATGCCGCGAAAAATAAATAGATGCGCCGGCATCATGGCATACCAGTAAAGTAGCCCCAGAAACCCTTGCGGGTGCCACCAGGCGGTGATGTCCAGTTCCCGTTCACTGCCATGGTCATGGATAGTCAGTTCCAGACGCCCCAGGCCAGGGCCTTTCATACCAAACAGCAGCGATAAGAAGTGGTTCTGTTCACAGCGGATCACTTTCCAGGAATCGATAAAATCGCCGACTTGCAACTGGGGAGAAGAGGGCGACTGTCGAATCGGCCTTCCGGCGCCAAATAACACATCCAACCATTCACGGGTCCGCCACAGGTAATTGGCAAAGAAATAGCCCTCTTTCGGACTACCAATGGTCTGCACCACCTGCCAAAGCTGCTCTGCGGTTAACTCTGTCCGAATCGATGCACCGGCTTTTTTAGCGTAATAGCCATAGCCCGGCTGCCAGCGCTTCAGCGCTGCCGGCTCAAAGCCCCAGACGTTACTGCGCACAAACTCGCCTTCCGCAGCTATTGCACTGGCTACCATCTCACGATAACCGATGAGTTTTTGTGGATACAACTGACGAATCTCACTGGCATCGGCGATGAAGTCGTGCTCCAGTCCTGCCAGTAAGGCAGAACCTATTGTTGAGGGGACCGAAGTGATCATCCCAAGCCAGTGTGAGGCCAGTTTGGCGGTCAGTAACGGGGTGGACACCAGTCGATATGGCTTACCTGCCGCTTGGCAAATGATTTTAAACTGTTGCCGGTAGGTCATGATATCCGGGCCTCCGACTTCGAACACGCGATGTTCGTGCGGCTCCGCTTGGGCCAATTGCAGCAGATAGTGATCAAGATTTTCCAGCGCTATCGGGTTGGCTTTGGTGTCGACCGATTGAGGCGTAATCAGCACCGGTAAATGATAAACAAAATCCCGCATGATTTCGAATGCGGCTGAACCGGGGCCAATGATCACGCCGGCTCTCAGTTCAGTGATGGGTATCGGTGTCTGACGTATTACTTCGCCTGTCTTTTTGCGCGCCATAAGGTGTTGGGAGTTGCCCGTTTGTGGTTGTAGTGCGCTGAGGTAAATGACGTGCTTAACCTGACTATGCAGCAGTGCTTCGCGAAAGTTTTCTGCCAGCGATAGTTCGTAATTGACAAAATCATGGCCTTCGCTCATGCCGTGCACCAAGAAATAGACCAAATCAAAATCGCGCACTAACTCTACCGTTGCCTCTCGTTCGGCCAGGTCCAGATAGCAAATTGTAAGGTTGGGGTGGGCAGTGACACGTGCGCGTAAATAGTCTATCTGCCGTGCAGCGGCGGTGACCAGGTAACCTAGCTCCAGCAACTTAGGCAGTAACTGAGAACCGACGTAGCCTGATGCTCCGAGTACCAGCACTTTTTTCATCTCGACCCCTTTTGTTTAGTCTGGCGACTGTGCAGATAATCATCGTATACTAGCTTGAGCAAATTTTCCTCATTCAATCAACATCTTGTTTCCACAAGGAGCCGCTTTGACCCTATTTGAGCAAATACGCCATTACATGGACGGGCCTTACTTAAAACGATTGATCACCATCGCTCTGCCGATCACCTTACAAAGCATGATGTTTTCCAGCCGCGGTCTGGTCGATGTACTGATGTTAGGGCAACTGGGTGAAGCAGAAATCGCCGCAGTGGGTGTCGCGGCGCGGGCTACCTTTGTTACGACCATCATGCTGGTTGGCGTCACCACCGCAGGGGCGCTGCTGACGGCTCAGTACTGGGGAGCCGCGAACCAGCAAGGGGTGAGGGAGAGCACCGCTTTGACCTGGCTGGTGGCCATGTTGTTTGCTCTGTTTACCGTTATTCTGTTTGTTACCTTTCCAAGCGAAATTATGGCACTGACCACCGATTCTGCCCAGGTCAATGCGCTTGGTAGCCAGTATCTGGTGATCACCTCGGTGAGTATGTTTGCGGTTGCCTGTATCGCCAGCGCTTCAGTCGGGCTTAGAGCAATGCACCGGCCTGGCTTGAGTACTTTCTTTAGCGGAATTGGCATTCTGACCAACATTTTTCTCAACTGGCTGCTTATCTTTGGCCATTGGGGGGCGCCTAAACTGGGAATTCAGGGGGCCGCAATCGCGACTGTGATCAGTGGGGCTACAGAAGTCGGTTGTTTATATGGTTATCTGTATGCCATGCAACATCTGCTGGCCTTTAACCTGGCTGATATTCGGGCGATTCTGGTCTGGCAGAAACTGGTGCGATTTCTCAAACTCTCGCTGCCGACCACGTTTAACTTCCTCGCCTGGGCGGGCGGATTATTTGTTTATCACGCCATTATGGGCCAGTCCGGCGTGGAAGGCCTGGCGGCTCTGTCCGTGATGACGCCGGTCGAATCGATGGCACTGGCGTTCATGATAGGGCTTTCCAGTGCGGCGGCCGTATTGGTCGGTAACCAGATTGGGGCCCGCAATTACCAGGCGGTGTATTACCAGGCAGTCGGGATCACCGGTCTGAACTTTATCCTGTCACTGATTATCGCGTTGCTACTGATGCTTTGTCAGGGTTGGATTCTGGATGCGTTCAGCGCGCTGAGTCCGCAAACCAGAGCGTTATCTGAAAAATTTATTGCCATACTCAGCGTGGGTATCGTTCTGCGTGCCGTACCGATGATGTTAATCGTTGGCGTGTTGAGAGCCGGTGGTGACGTGAAATTTTGTCTCTATCAGGACGTTTTTTCCCAATGGCTGGTTGGCATTCCTTTGGCGGCTTTTGCCGCAATTGGCCTGGGATGGCCGCCGGAAATTATCTACCTGTTATTCCTGACCGAAGAGGGGATCAAATGGATTGGCTCTATCTATCGATTGCGCAGCAAAAAATGGATTCGTAATCTGATAGAAGGGTGAAAAAGTCATATAAAACTGAAGGATAGAAAATGCGCTATGCTTATAGGTGCGTATTTTGTGATCCAGATTGCAAATTACTTCCTACGCGTGCTGTTTTAGTGTAGATTCACTCCCCGAATCTGAATATTTACGAGGCGATGGATGCTACAAATTAACGACTTGTGCAAAGGCTATGTAGATGGCGGAGAGTTTCATCCGGTATTACAGGGCGCAGAACTGTCGTTAAAGCAGGGAGATCAGATCGCCTTGATGGGGGAGAGCGGCTCAGGTAAAAGTACCCTGTTGAACCTGATTGCCGGGTTAGATACCGTTGATTCCGGAGAAATCTGGTTTCCGGGCTTCCCAATGCACGATATTCCTGAAAGAAAGCGCACCGCATACAGACGTAACAATATCGGTCTGATATTCCAGCAGTTTAACCTGGTTCCTACCCTGAACGTAGCGGACAACATTCGCTTTTGTCGCCAACTGAAAGGCCTGCCAGAAGATGCAGAATTGTGGCGGCAAATTATATCTGCCTTAGATTTGATGCCACTGCTAGGGCGTTACCCCGAAGAAGTGTCCGGTGGCCAGCAGCAACGTGCGGCGATCGCGCGGGCGCTGTATATGGAACCTAAGATATTACTGGCGGATGAACCTACCGGTAGCCTGGATGAGCGCAATGCCGAAGCGGTAATGCGCCTGCTGACCTCTTTGGCCAAGCCGCTTAACTGTACCTTGCTGCTGGTGACTCACAGTGAAAAAGTTGCTGAACATATGCAGGGTAAGATTCGTCTTCAAGGGGGACTGCTGCATGTCGTGGCCCGTAGTTAAAGCGCTGCTTGGCCACTACAAACGCTACCCGTTCCAGATCCTGTTGGTTTGGTTGGGGCTCACCCTTGGGGTGACGACCCTGGTTGGCGTGACCGCAATTAATAACCATGCCCTGTCTGCTTATGAGCATGGTGAGAAGCTGTTTTTTAATCCGCTTCCCTATCGTATTCTTCCTAAATACAGCTCGAAC
Organism: Vibrio sp.; assembly: GCF_050299255.1. Classification (GTDB taxonomy): domain Bacteria; phylum Pseudomonadota; class Gammaproteobacteria; order Enterobacterales; family Vibrionaceae; genus Vibrio. The sequence goes on along the minus strand of NZ_JBNKVP010000019.1, from coordinate 364 downwards.
AAAATTCCTCAAGGCCTGTACATTCAACTCAGGCGAGAAGGATTCAGTCAGTGCGTCCCATTTTCCAACACCACCATTACTCCCGCTAACGGCAATGAGCTGACTCTAGTCGGTTTTGATCCGGTGGCATTAATGACGCTCAGCTCATCGTCGTTAATGAGCAGTATGGCTTCGCTGGATTTAACCCAACCCCCGTATCCGGTTCTGGTCAGCGCCGCGTTAGCCAAACATATGCGTTGGCGAAGTGGCGATTTCGTAGAGTTATCGAGCGGAGCGAAAATTGGCCCGCTACTGGTAGAGCGTCGTGGTATTGTAACCGGGCCGCGATTGTTGGCCGATATTGCCTTAGTGCGCCAACTGGATC
>NZ_JBNKVP010000018.1:0-58249 GCF_050299255.1 Vibrio sp. | reverse complement strand
CTGAGCATTTCGACACCATCAAAATGAATCTGACCATTCAGATAGTGAGCAGACCCTTTGGGCAGCAGTTTCAAAATCGCATTGGCAGTGACAGACTTACCTGAGCCACTTTCTCCTACCAGCGCCAGCGTTTCGCCCTTGCTTATCTGCAGCGAAACCTTATCCGTCACAGCGTCAATCTGGTCTTTGCGACCGAAACCCACCGAAAGATCCTGAATTGTTAATACCGGTGTCGTCACAGTTATCTCCTTTGCTGATGTGGGTCGAATGCATCACGGACCGCTTCACCGATAAACACCAGTAAAGTCAGCATGACAGACAAAATCGCAAAGGCAGAAATCCCCAGCCAGGGTGCCTGCAGATTGGCTTTGCCCTGCGCCAGCAATTCCCCCAGTGACGGAGAACCGGCCGGCAGGCCAAAGCCCAGAAAGTCCAGTGAGGTGAGCGTGGTCACCGAGCCGGACAAAATAAACGGCATCATAGTCAGCGATGCCACCATGGCGTTCGGTAGCATGTGCCGTAGCATAATGCGCTTGTCATCCACCCCCATCGCCTGGGCGGCCCGGACATAATCGAAGTTACGGCAGCGCAGAAATTCAGCCCGCACCACGCCCACCAGGCTCATCCAGCTGAACAGCACCATAATACCGAGCAGCCACCAGAAATTGGGTTCGACAAAACTGGACAAAATGATCAGCAAAAACAGCGTCGGCATACCGGACCAGACTTCGATAAAACGCTGGCCAAGCAAGTCCAGCAACCCGCCATAGTAGCCCTGGCTGGCCCCGACCAGCACGCCGATCACGCTGGAGACTATCGTTAGCACAAAGCCGAACAGCACCGATATCCTGAAACCATAGATAATCCGCGCCAGAACATCCCGGCCTTTGTCATCCGTCCCCAGCCAGTTGATATCATCCGGCGCAGAAGGCACGGTGCCGGTAATGTTGTAATTGATGGTGTCGTAGCTGAATCGAATGACTGGCCAGATGATATAACCTTGCTCTTCAATCAACTCGATCACGTACGGGTCGGTGTAATCCGCTTCGGTGGCGAACTCGCCACCAAATTCGGTTTCAGCGTACTGATTAAAGATGGGCAGATACCACTGCTGCTGATATTCGACCAGCAGTGGTTTGTCATTGGCGATAAATTCTGCGAACAGGCTGAGAAAAAACAGTACCGAAAACAGCCACAGTGACCACAGCCCGCGCTTATTCGATTTAAACCGTTGCCAGCGGGCCTGGTTGAGTGGGTTGGCTCTGCGTTTGGAGCGAAAAAACATACTAGCGCGCCTCAAAATCAATTCTTGGGTCAACCCAGGTGTAAGTCAGATCGGAAATGATGCCCAGAATCAGTCCCAGCAGTGTCATGATGTAAAGCGAACTAAATACCACTGGATAGTCCCGCTGGATGGTCGATTCAAAACCGAGTAAACCGATCCCTTCTAACGAAAACATCACTTCAATCAGCATTGAGCCGGTAAAAAAGATGCTGATAAAAGCACTGGGGAATCCGGCAATGATGATCAGCATCGCGTTACGAAATACATGCTTATACAGAATGCTGCGCTCATCCAGCCCTTTGGCACGGGCGGTCACCACGTACTGCTTGTTAATTTCATCCAGGAACGAGTTTTTGGTCAGCATGCTTAACGTGGCAAAACCACCGATCACCATCGCCATAATCGGCAGGGTTAAATGCCAAAAGTAATCGATAACCTGCTGATACCAGGTTAACTGGTCGAAGTTGCTCGACACCAACCCACGCAGGGGAAACCAACTGAAGTAATTGCCACTGGCGAACAATATGATCAGGATAATAGCAAACAAAAATCCGGGGATCGCATAGCCAACAATCACCATCGCGCTGGACCAGACATCGAAGCGGGAACCGTGGTGAATCGCTTTTAAAATACCGAGTGGTATCGAAATCAGGTAGATGATCAGGGTACTCCACAGCCCGAGCGATATCGACACCGGCAGTCGTTCGACTATCAGATCGATGACATTGCCACCTTTGAACAGGCTTTCACCGAAGTTGAAGGTGATGTAATTCTTCAGCATTTCAAAGTAGCGCACGTGCATCGGCTTATCGAAACCAAATTGTTTTTTGATCTCCTCCACCACTTCCGGGTCCAGACCGCGTGAGCCTTTGTAGCCGGTGCCGTTCGCTTCCTCGCCGCCGGGACTACCGGTGTTCACTTCACTGCCGCCACCGGCAAACCGTTCCATGATCCCGGAAGTGTGCCCTTCGAGCTGGGCGATAGCCTGTTCCACCGGGCCACCCGGCGCTATCTGGATAATAAAGAAGTTGATGGTGATGATCGCCCACAAGGTGGGGATCACCAACAACAGCCGTCGGACAATGTACGCTGCCATATTTCCCTCTTACCGGCGTTTTTCCGGTAATTTTGCTGCTTTCTCTTTTGACACCCACCAGGTGTCTACGCCCAGATCATATTTCGGTATGGTCTTTGGCCGCTCAAACTTGTCCCAACTGGCCACTCGGTACTGGCTGATGTGCCACTGCGGAATGATAAAGAAATTCCATTGCAGTACCCGATCCAGTACCCGGCCTAACGTCAACAGCTTCTCCGGATGCTGCTGGTTTTGGGCAATATCCATCGTCAACTGGTCGATGACAGGATCCATGACACCGGCGGTGTTGTATGTCGAATCGATATAGTTGGAGTTCCAGACAATCATTAAGTTCGGACTCGGATACGGATTTTCCGAATAGGCCGATGAGACCATATCGAAATCCCGGTCACGCAGCCGTTTGATGTACTGAGTGGTATCCACGGTGCGGATTTTCATATTGATGCCAAGCAGTTGCAGGTTTTTCTGCAACGGAATCGCGATACGCTCTGTGGTCGGGCTGTAGATCAGCAGTTCAAATTCAAACGGATGACCGGTAGTGGTGTGGGTCATCACTTTGTCTTTCAGCTCCCAGCCCGCCTCTTTGAGCAGTTTGAACGCAATTCTGGCCTGCTTGCGGATCCGGCCGCTGCCGTCGGTGACCGGCGGTTGATATTCTTCCGTGAACGCCCGCTCAGGGATCTTGCCTTTGAATTTTTCCATTACCGCCAGCTCTTCTTTAGACGGCAGCCCTTTGGCTTCATAGTCAGTGTTCTGGAAGTAGCTGCGGGTACGGGTGTACTGATCATAGAACATGTTTTTGTTCATCCACTCAAAGTCCATCGCGTAATTTATCGCTTCACGAACTTTCGGATCTTTAAACATCTCCGACTGGGTGTTGAACACGAATGCCTGAGTCGCCTCTGGTTTCTGATGCGGGATTTCTTCTTTAATGATGTAGCCTTTATCGAAATTTACCCCGGTGTAAGAGTTAGCCCAGAACTTGGCGGAACTTTCCTGACGCAAGTCGAATTCACCCGCTTTAAAAGCCTCCAGCATCACCGTGTCATCACGGTAGTAGTCGTACTGAACCTGGGCAAAATTATTGCGTCCCACATTCACCGGCAAATCCGCCGCCCAGTAATCGTCCACCAGGCCATAAGTCACGCTCTGACCCGATTTATACTCGGTGATTTTGTACGCGGCACTGCCGACTGGCGGCTCTGGCAATGGCTCGGCCAGATTGTGGTCTTTCCAGAAATGTTCCGGTAACACCCGGGTCGACTGAGCAAAGCTGAACATTTTCTCCCGGTTTGGGGTCGCCATTTCGATCCGCACGGTCAGATTATCTTTGGCAGTGACCGATTTGATGTCTTTGTAATAAACCCGGTATTGCGGCACCCCCTCAGTCGAGAACTTTTTGAAGGTAAAGGCGACATCTTTGGCGGTGATCGGCGTTCCATCATGAAAACGTGCCTTAGGATTGATGTCTAGCTCCAGCCAGGTGTAATCATCGGAGTAACGCACTTTGCTGGCGATCAGGGGGTAATAGGAGTCGATTTCATCGCTGGGGGAATACATCAGCGTATCGTACAACTCGCCGGTCGCCGCGGCCGCCACTCCTCTTGATGCGAAACGGTTGAAGTTGTCGTAGGTTCCTACCTGTCCATAAGTCACTTTGCCGTACTTGGGCGCATTCGGATTTACATAATCAAAGTGCTGAAAATCGGCAGCATACTTAGCCGTGCCAAAGCCCACCAGGCTGGTTGTTTCAATCACTTTAGCAGCGCTGGTCGTTCCCCAGGCCAGTAACATCGCCGCGAGCGTCAACTGCGTTATTTTTCCCATTAACATGTTCCCCCAGAACAGGTTTTGATTGTCGTCCCTGTATTTAATATATAAATAATTACTACTAATAATTCAATCAGTTGGGTAAGTATAGAAGAAATCTCACCACAAACCACGCCGTAACAAGCGGTTTGTGAGTCTGTGGCGTGATTTTAATAGTGTGCTGACTTACCGTGCTGCACTGGACGCCTCGGATGTGTCTGCCACAGCACAGTGATCAGAGTAACTCTTTAGCAATCAGGTGCAGCAGATAGGTTTCCCGTTCGATACTCATGCCTTTTTTGTCGCTGTTGGCTATCGTCTGCTCATTGTGAATAATGGCCTGATGGATATTGATCCACACCGGACGCATGCCGTTATTTTGCTCATAGTCTTCCAGACGAGGAGCGCCCAGCTGGCGGTCAACTTTGCACCGGTAGCAATAGGACAGCATATGCAAAATATCGGCGTCTTCTCTGTACCAGGGACGAAACTCCTCATACATGCCAAACGGTTTGATTTGGTGAACATTCCTTGCCCCGGTTTCTTCTTCTAGCTCCCGCACCATACCGGCGATGATATCTTCGCCCTCTTCCAGGCCGCCGCCGGGTAAACTGTAATCGTGGTAACGCTCGGTATAGAGTACCAGTATCTCTTCACCATCAACCACGATTGCCCGGGTGGCGTTTCGCTTAAGAATTATCTTGTCGTCAAGGTGTTCGATATCAGGATGAATATCCGTTTTCAGGTGTCGCATCTTAGATGAGTTATTGATTGGTTTGTCGCAAGTCTAACACACTGGATGTGAGCAACCAGCCGCTTCGCTGCTAACCCAGCAGAAACCCGCGGCGACGAATAGAACCCATTTCAACTAGAACTGGCGATACATAATATGTTGCGGGCCGGCTGCACCACCGTGGTAATGGTCACCGGTGTCTTCAAAACCGGCCTTAAGGTAACAGTTATATGCCGCGGGGTTTTTACAATTGACGGTCAGGTAGACCTGATGAAAATCGCGGTAACGCTCGGCAAGGTATTCAGGCAATAGCTTAAGTGCCGCTTTCGCCACGCCTTGTCCCTGAAACTGATGATCGACAAAAAACGCCCGAAAGCCGAGTGCCGGATGGCGGCAAAACTCATAATCTGCCGAGTAGCAGGTATCCACCAAAAACATGCCAACCACTTCGCCGTCCAGGCAAATGACATGCGGCTGAACATCCAGGCTAACGGTCGCCAGTATCTCTTCGGTAGTGCCTACGTAAGGTAGCTGACTGTCAGCCACACCTAATTTGCTGATTTGCTCCGCATGATCCTGAAGTAACGGACTTAATTGAACCAAGACTTGCTCCTTGTCTGACAGTAGATCCTTATAACCAGTCTGCCATGCAATGAAACGCAATGCACCCTTAGGTGATCTGTTCGCGGTACATTTTGGGGCTTACGCCCGCTTTCCGTTTAAATACCCGGGAAAAATAGAGCGGATCGGTGTAACCCACTATCCGGCCGATTCGATTCACCGAGTAGTTCGAGGTCACTAACAACTGTTTAGCTCGGCTGATACGCTGATCATCCCGCCACTGGGTGACGGTCATCTGCATTTCATCCCGAAACAGATGACCCAGTCGCGATGCCGACAGACAGGTATGCGCGGCAATGTCTTCTAGGGTAAATTCCTGATTGAGGTTCTGAGTCATGTAGTTCATTGCTTCAATCACTCTGGGATCAATCGGCTTACTGACTACATTCGGCTGCACGGTTTTACAGCGGATCAGCAGTTGTTCCAATAAGTTGATCGCCAGGTCATCGCGATACGGCGCATCCGATTTGGCGGCCAGTTCAATATCTACAAACAGGCTTTCGATGTACTGCATCGTCTGCTCATCCAGAGCGCGGGTGACAAATACCCCATCACGCTGCTCCTGCCAGGTTAACCAATCGGTCCAGAACGCCCGGGGACGGAAATAGATCCAGCGGTGAAACCAGGAAGCGCAATCTGTTTTACGGTGGTAATAGTGAGTGACACCGGGTGGAAAGAGCAGCAAATCGCCCGCTTTAACATCAAACGCTTTGTCATCGGCGAAGACTGTGCCCTCACCCTGGCTGGTAATGTTCAGAATATAACCCTTCATACCGTTGGGACGGTCGATGGCAAAATCCAGTTCATCCCCTTCGATGATCGGCGTTAGACCGGCCACCAGGTGGGCATCAAAGTTATATCCGGGTTTTAGTGGATCGCTGTTCTGCATAAAAATTTCAGTTTACGTGGCCTTGCCAAATGTGAGTAAGATTAGCCTAAGCATCACTATGTGCGCGCCTTAACTCACTCATACTATTTACTGTTTAGACAATACTATCCACTGTTTGGCACTGAATGCCTCATTGAACGGCTGATTATGTGATAAAGACGGTGGAACCCGTTTCGGTTGCGGCATGTTGCCCCAGATTTCCGTGCTGTGGGGCGGATTGTCCCGTGCGGTCTGGTCAGTGACTGTTGCGCTAAAACTGTGTTCGGCTTGTTCACTGGCGTTGATATGATGGCGCACGTCCAGGCGGATCGGCACCGCATTTCGCGCCAGGTACTCAATAACCAGCGCTTCATCGGTGAAGCGGTAATTCATGTTGAGCGACAGCGTTTCACCGTCATGCAGTTGGCCCCACTGCTCAAGACGGTCGGTCTTAGTGCGAAACTGCCAGTTAACCATCTCACAAGACAATTCCTGCCGGTTTTTGAGGATCTCTAACCGGCCTGAAAACATCAGAGTCTGGTCGCGCCAGAGTTGAAACTGCTGAGCGTCACTGGGAGCAATACGCAGTGTCCACCCCAGATGATAGAGATAAACATCGCTAGCTGCGACGGCGGTTTGTTGTGTCAAAATATAACCCTTTAAAAAAAGCTCCCCTTTCAAAGGACGGCAAAAGGGGAGCACGGGAGCTAGATACCAGCCTGCAGACGGTAGTAGACGCTGTTGGTGCGCAAATCCGCTTTGAACTGACGTAACTGGGTCTGGCTATCGATGACGACCATTTCGATACCGGTGATATCGGCATAGTCAGCCAGCATATCCAGCGTGACTGCCTGGCTATAGGTAGTATGGTGCGCACCGCCAGCGTGGATCCAGGCCGCTGCGGCCGTTTCCAGGCTTGGCTGAGGCTGCCACAGCGCGTGGGCGACCGGCAGATTTGGCAGTGATTGTGGTGGCGTCACGGTATCCACCGCATTAACCAGCATGCGGTAGCGATTGCCCAGGTCGATCACTGACACGTTTAGCGCCTGGCCCTGTTGGCCGCTAAAGATCAAGCGCGGGATATTGGCTTTACAACCAATGGTGTGCGGGTGAATTTCCAGTCGTGGCTTGTCGGCGGCGATGCTCGGGCACACTTCCAGCATGTGAGCGCCCAGAACCTGACTCTGGCCACCAAAGTTGTAGGTGTAATCTTCCATAAAGGAAGTACCGCCACTTCGGCCCTGTCCCATCACTTTCATAATGTGGGTCATGGCCGCGGTTTTCCAGTCACCTTCCCCGCCGTAACCAAAGCCCTTCGCCATCAGGCGCTGGGTGGCCAATCCCGGCAGGTTGGTCAGGCCAGTCAGGTTTTCAAAGGTATTGGTGAAGGCGTTGGCCCCCACTGAAGTGAGAAACTGCTCCATACCCAGCTCAAGGCGCGCTTCCTGTACCATCAGTGTTTTCAGCTCGCGGTTGTCATACAGTTCAGGGGCAAGCACGTAGCTGGACGCGTACTCATCCAGCAGGCGATTGACATCGGCATCGCTGACCTGATTGACCGCTTCGGCCAGTTCACCCAGGCCGTAACCATGCACTTCATAGCCAAACTGGATTTGAGCAGACACCTTGTTGCCTTCGGTCACCGCTACTTGGCGCATGTTGTCGCCAAAACGGGCCACTTTCAATGACTTACCTGCATCCACAGCTATCGCGGCGCGGCACCAGTCATCCAACTGCGAGTGCACTTCAGGATTCTGCCAGTGACCCACGACGACTTTACGATCGATACCCAACCGGCTGCCAATAAAGCCGAATTCGCGACAACCGTGGGCACTCTGGTTGGTGTTCATAAAGTTCATGTCAATGTCGTCCCAAGGCAGCGCGGCATTGAATTGCGTGTGCAGGTGAACAAACGGCTTATTGAGCTGGCTGAGACCGGCAATCCACATTTTGGCTGGTGAGAAAGTGTGCATCCACAACATAAGCCCAACACAGCTTGGGTCGTTATTCGCCGCCTGACATACCGCCAGGATTTCGTCCGGTGTTTTCACCGTGCCTTTATCAACCAGAGGCACCGAAATACCTTCAAGCTGGTTTAAGCCGTTGACGATTTCATTGCTGTTGGCCGCTACGATCTGCAATACTTTCGGGCCATAGAGATGCTGAGAACCGGTGACGAACCAAACTTGTTTATCAGTAAATACTTTCATTTTGAATCCTTATTTTTTGTCTGCACTATTTTGTCCGTAGTAGGCGTTAGCGCCGTGTTTACGCAGATAATGCTTGTCTAATAACGCAGGGTTAATCTGATTAACGGCAGGATTAATTTGCAGGGTTTGCAGCGCCATTTTGGCCACTTGTTCAATCACCACTGCATTGTGCACCGCATTATCGGCATCGCTGCCCCAACTGAATGGGCCGTGTTCTTTCACGACAATGCCGGGTTTGGCCAGCGGCTCTTGCTCAGCCACCGTTTCAATGATCACCAAACCGGTATTCAGTTCGTAATCACTGGCAATCTCCTGATCGGTCAGGGCGCGGGTGCAGGGAATGTCGCCATAAAAATAGTCGGCATGGGTGGTGCCCAAAGCGGGAATCGCCTTACCAGCCTGTGCCCAGGAAGTCGCGTGCGGTGAGTGGGTATGCACTACGCCGCCCACTTCCGGATAAGCGCGGTATAACGCCAGGTGGGTGGCAGTATCGGAGGACGGTTTCAAATCGCCTTCAATCACATTGCCATCCAAGTCCACCACCACCATGTTTTCCGCGCTGAGATCCTGGTATTCCACGCCGCTTGGTTTTATCACCACTAGGCCGGATTCACGGTCGATGCCGGATACGTTACCCCAGGTAAAAGTCACCAGATCATGGCGCTGCAGATCCATATTGGCCTGCCACACCTGCTGGCGAAGTTGCGCAAGGCGATCCGCCTGCAGCGATACTGGATTAAGCAGTGTCTGTTCACTCATGATTGCTGCTCCTGCGCCTGATGATATTCCGCCAACTGCTCAATATGGCCCCCCAGTTCGCGATACACCTGGTAACGCTGATCTCGCAGCGACTGTTTGGCTGGGTCTGGTTGATAAACATGCGCCAGCGGACTGGCCATCACTTGCTGCGCGCTGCTGGTGTCCGGGTGAATGCCTGCCGCGACAGCAGCGAAAATCGCCGCGCCCAGCGCACAGCACTGCTCAGATTCCACCACCAGAATGTCGCGGCCAATCACATCGGCACACATCTGCATCACGTAGGGCGATTTCAGTGAGATGCCACCTATCGCGATTACCCGGTCCACACTGACACCCTGATCGACAAACGCATTGACGATTGCGTTGGCACCATGGGCGGTCGATTCCACCAGCGCGGCGTACAGTGCCGGGGCAGTACTGCCAAGGTTCAGGTTGGCCACCGCGCCTTTCAGGCGTTGGTTGGCGTATGGGGTGCGCCGGCCATTGTGCCAGTCCATCGCGGCTGGCGACTGAGCGCTGAATTCGTAACCGGCTGCGGCTTCTGCCAGCATCGGCAGGATTTCTTCACTGATTTCATCAATCAGCAGGGCACCATCGGGATTACGTTTGGCAAACTCCTGCAGTGGCCACAGCAGCAAACGCTTGTACCAGGCATAAACATCGCCAAAGGCGGACTGACCGGCTTCCAAAGCCATCAGTTGCGGGTGGGCGCTGCCTTTCACCTGACCGCAGATGCCGTGAATAGTGCGATCGCCAATCTCATCTGCATCGACCATCAAGATGTCGCAAGTGGAAGTACCAATGACTTTAACCAGGTCGTTCTGGCCGGCGCCGGCGCCGACTGCACCCATGTGGCAGTCGAACTCACCAATGGCAATGGCAATACCTTCATTCAGTCCCAGTTTCGCGGCCCACTCTCTGGACAAATTGCCCGCCAGTTGATCTGAGGTAAACACCGGACCGTTAATCCGCTCACGCATACCCGTCAAGGTTGGCGAAATGGCGCTAAGGAAAGCGTCATCTGGCAAGCCGTCCCAACTCTCATGCCACATGGCTTTGTGGCCAGCGGCACAGATGCCGCGGCGGAATGTGTCCGGGTGCTCGTTACCGGAAAGCAGCGCGGGAATCCAGTCGCACAGTTCAACCCAGCTGTGGGCGTGCTTGGCGACTTCAGCATCCTGTTCACTGACCCAAGCGGCTTTGGCCCAGAACCATTCAGAGGAATAAACGCCGCCAACATAGCGGGTATAGTCGATGTAGTCACCGGAGTGAGCCAGTTCATTGATCAAATCCGCTTTTTCGACCGAGGTATGGTCTTTCCACAGGATGAACATAGCGTTCGGATTCTGTTCAAACTCCGGTAATAGCGCCAGAACGGTGCCCTGCTCGTTAACCGGTGCTGGTGTTGACCCTGTGGTATCAACACCGATACCGGCGATCAGAGGGGCAATACCAACCGGAGCGGTAGCAATAGCTTCCTGAATGGCGTTGGTCATCGATTCAATGTAATCGCGCGGGTGGTGACGAAATTGCGCGATATCCGGCTGGCTGTACTGGCCAGCCATCCATCTTGGGTAGTAAGCGACACCGGAACTGACTTCCTCACCGGTTTCGGCATTGACAATAAGTGCACGTACCGAATCAGACCCGAAGTCTAAGCCGATAACATGTTTTGATTGAGTGTGTGCGTGATCCATGACTACTCCACAATTTGGTCAACAAACTGTTATTTGTTATAGCGGAGGGGCACCGTAGCAACCATGAACATGAACGCTACAATTATGGACAAAAACGTCAGGTGACTTTTTTTGTGGCCTGCACAATAAAAAAGCAGACGGATACCAAACATGGGAAAGTCACTGATAAAAACCATCAAAATACCGTTAAAACGGCACGTTTAGTCTATTAACTCTAATAATGGCTATTAATTTGCGACTCAGTTCATAGCGGTTGCTGCTAAATGCATGGACATAATCGCTACGTTTTCTTGCTGTGATTTTGGTCACTTCTTTGTCTTAAAACATTCACAAATATGAATAGTGAAAATCAACCCTACCTACCATTGGATGGATAAAACATGAAACTAAAAAAATTATTAGCTACTGCTGTGCTGTCGGGCGTCACTCTGATGAGTGGTACTGCGAACGCATTTTTTGGATCCAGTGACGACTCCTTGAAGTTAGGTTATCTGGTTAAACAGCCAGAAGAACCATGGTTCCAAACTGAATGGTCATTTGCGGAAAAAGCCGGTGAACAATACGGTTTTGAAGTGATTAAAATGGCGGTGCCTGACGGCGAAAAAACCCTCAACGCGATTGACACGCTTGCCGCCAGTGGCGCGAAAGGCTTCGTTATCTGTACCCCAGACCCGAAATTGGGGCCTGCGATCATGGCCAAAGCAAAAAGCTATGATCTGAAAGTGATCACCGTGGACGATCAGTTCCTGAACGCCAAAGGTGAGCCAATGACAGATGTACCTCTGGTAATGATGGCCGCCAGCGAAATCGGCTACCGTCAGGGCACTGAACTATACGCGGAAATGACCAAACGTGGTTGGGACGCATCAACTACTGGCGTAATGGCCATTACTGCCGACGAACTGGACACTGCGCGTCGCCGCGTAGAAGGTTCACTGAAAGCACTGCAGGAAAAAGGTTTCCCAGCAGGACAAATCTACCGCGTACCAACCAAAACCAACGATATCCCAGGTGCACTGGATGCTGCTAACTCACTGCTGGTTCAGTACCCAGGCGTCAAACAGTGGCTGGTTGTCGGCATGAACGATAACACCGTACTCGGTGGTATCCGCGCGACAGAAGGTCAGGGCTTTGCTGCCAACGATGTGATCGGCATCGGAATCAATGGCGTGGACGCGGTTAACGAACTGGCTAAATCGAAAGCAACCGGCTTCTACGGTTCACTGCTGCCAAGCCCGGACGTACACGGCTTCAAGAGTATTGAATCACTCTACCAATGGGTAACCGAAGACGTTCAGCCTAAGAAATTTGTGGAAGTGACCGATGTTGTCCTTATCACTCGCGATAACTTCAGACAAGAACTGGAGAAAAAAGGCCTGTAGGCGTATGAAAGTGGCGCTGGCCCCCTGGCGCCACTTGCAACAATACGGAGAGAAAATTATGGCAGATTCACCTTCTTATCTAGAGTTTCGTAACATATCCAAGCATTTTCCTGGAGTAAAGGCGCTTAATAACATCAGCTTTACGGCCCACAGCGGCAGTGTTCACGCACTGATGGGTGAAAATGGGGCCGGCAAGTCAACCCTGTTGAAAACCCTCAGCGGCCTGCACCAACCCACAGAAGGCGAATTGATCGTTAACGGCCGGTCGTTGACCTTCGCCGATGCAACCCAGTCACTTGAACAAGGGATTGCCATCATCTACCAGGAGCTGAACCTGGTCCCGGAACTGAGTGTGGCGGAAAACATTTTTCTCGGTCAGTTGCCAACTAAAAATGGCAAAGTGGATACCGAAACCCTGCACAAAAATGCCCGCCAGCAACTGGAACGTCTGGGGGAACACTTTGACCCATCACGTCCGTTAAAAGAATTCTCTATCGGCCAATGGCAAATGGTCGAAATAGCTAAGGCGCTGAGTCGCAACGCCCACATTATCGCGTTCGACGAACCGACCAGTAGCTTGTCACAGCGTGAAATCGAGAACCTGTTTAAGGTGATCCGCGAGCTACGTGACGCCGGCAAAATCATTCTGTATGTGTCACACCGAATGGAAGAAATCTTCAACCTGTGTGACGCCATCACGATTTTCAAAGATGGCCAACACGTTCAGACATTCGACACGCTCAAGACACTGACCCACGACCGTCTGGTAGAACTGATGGTCGGCCGGGAAATCAACGACATCTTTAACTACCGCCCTCGCGAGCATGGTGAAAGCGGCCTGCGGGTCGACAATCTGCAGGGCCGCGGGCTAACCGCGCCGGTCTCACTTGATATCCGCCAGGGCGAAATTCTGGGCCTGTTTGGCCTGGTGGGTGCCGGGCGTACCGAGCTAACCCGACTGATATTTGGTGCCGAAAAACCGACTGCTGGTCAGATATTTATGCATGGCCAGGAGATCAAAATCCGTAAGCCATCCGATGCCATCAAAGCCGGCATTACCCTGTGTCCGGAAGACCGTAAAGCCGACGGGGTGCTGCCGATTATGTCGGTAGAAGAAAACACCAACGTCAGCGCCCGGCCGTGGCACCTCAAATGGGGCAGCCTGATCGACTTTGGCTGGGAAAGCAAAAATGCCAGCGAGCAGCAGGCGGCTCTGAATGTAAAAGCAGCATCATTGCAACAGTTGATGGGCGAGCTCTCCGGCGGTAACCAGCAGAAGGTGATTTTGGGCCGCTGGCTATCAACCGACATGAGCGTCATTCTGCTCGATGAACCTACCCGCGGCATTGACGTGGGCGCCAAATCGGAAATCTATGAACTGATTTTCCAGTTGGCGGAAAACGGCGTAACGGTACTGGTGGTGTCCAGTGACTTACCAGAGGTACTCGGGATCTCCGATCGCCTGATGGTGATGAAAGACGGCCAGATCACCGGAGAGTTACAACGTCACGAATTTCAAGAACAAACAGCTCTGAGCTTGGCAATGCTAGGTCAAGATAAATCTGCGGCTTAATAGTAAGGAATGCATTATGTCCCTAACAAGTTCAACTAAAATCGAAACCCCTCAAGCCGAGAAATCGTCATTCAATTTTGCCCAGTTGTGGGACAAATTTGGCATGCTGATCGTCTTTCTGGGATTATTTGTGCTTTGCGCGCTGTTCGTGCCCTACTTCGCCACTTTCGTCAATATGAAAGGGCTGGGTCTGGCTATATCGATGAGTGGTATGGTGGCCTGCGCCATGCTGTTCTGCCTTGCTTGTGGTGACCTCGACCTGTCGGTCGCATCGGTCATTGCCTGCTCCGGCGTAGTTACCGCCGTGGCCATTAACGCTACCGGTAGCGTTGTACTGGGTATCGGCGCCGGTCTGTTGTCTGGTATGGCCTTTGGCCTGCTGAACGGCTTTGTGATTGCCAAACTACAAATTAACGCGCTGATCACCACCCTGGCCACCATGCAGATCGCTCGCGGCCTTGGCTACATCATTTCCGACGGTAAAGCGGTCGGCATCACCGAAGAGGGCTTCTTCGCCCTGGGTAACTCCAGCTTTGTAGGGATCCCAACCCCAATCTGGCTGACGATTATCACCTTTGCAGTATTTGCTTTCCTTTTGAACCGCACCGTTTACGGTCGCAATACGCTTGCCATTGGTGGTAACGAAGAAGCCGCCCGCCTGGCCGGGGTGAACGTGGTAAAAACCAAGATGATCATCTTCACCGTGTCTGGTTTTATCTCTGCTTTGGCCGGGGTAATACTGGCGGCGCGTATGACCAGTGGTCAGCCAATGACCTCAGTCGGTTTTGAGCTGGTGGTCATTTCAGCCTGTGTACTGGGCGGCGTATCGCTCAAAGGTGGTATCGGTAAAGTCTCTTACGTTATCGCCGGGGTACTGATTTTGGGTACAGTAGAAAACGCCATGAACCTGCTCAATATGTCCCCGTTTGCCCAGTACGTAGTACGTGGTGCCATCCTGCTGGCCGCGGTTATCTTTGACCGTTATAAACAAAAAGCACGCTAACCTACTCCTGCGTCACAACAATATGCATTACCTGTTAAAGGCCGCCTTGAGCGGCCTTTGTTTTTGGCTGTTTTTGAGCGCAATTCAGCGGCCGCCCATCGCTTGGCCCTCGGTAAGTTCCTAATACCAACGGCCTGGCTATTGCTTCACCGGTTATCTGACATCCGTTATTTTGAACTACACTGATAAGGTATCTCATTGTGGAATAATCAGATGTATCGTTGGCTGATAGGGATAACCTTGAGTTGCCTGTTCGGACTCACCACACCGTACGCTGATGACACGGTAGAGCCTGATAGGCCGTTATCCAAAACTGTACCGGTTTTAACTATCAGTGGGGCTATTGGCCCCGCTGTGGGCGACTACTTGATTAGCGAAATCAAGCGAGCGAATGCTCTGCGCAATATTCCGGCACTAATTATCACCATTGATACTCCGGGTGGACTGGTTTCCAGCCTGCGCGACATCAACCAGCAGATCCTAGCCTCTGACGTTCCCATCCTGTGTCTGGTCTACCCTCAAGGTGCCAGAGCCGCCAGTGCCGGTACTTATATCCTTTATGCCTGCCATATCGCGGCCATGTCTTCGGCCACCACTTTGGGTGCAGCAACTCCGGTCAACATCAGCGGTCCCGGTGGTGGGGGTGATGACGAGAAAGAGAAAGCATCCGAACCCACCGCAATGGAGAAAAAGATACTCAATGATTCCATCGCTTATATCCGTTCATTAGCGCAACTTCGGGGTAGAAATGTTGAGTGGGCTGAAAAAGCTGTGCGTGAAGCAGCCACACTTTCATCGACCGAAGCACTGGAACTCAATGTGATCAACCTGATCGCGGACGACCCACAGCGCCTGTTGAATAAGCTCAATGGACTGGCGATAAAAGTTCACGATAGTAACCGGGTGCTCAATTTTGCCGATGCTGAGCTGGAAAGCCGCCAACCAGATTGGCGCAATGAATTTTTGGCCACCATCACCGACCCCAACATCGCCTATATCCTGATGATGATCGGTGTGTATGGCCTGCTGCTGGAGTTTTACAGCCCCAGTTTTGGTATCGCCGGAATCATCGGCGCGATTTCGCTACTGATTGCGCTCTATTCATTCCAGCTGTTACCGGTCAATTACGTCGGGCTGGGATTGATGCTGGTCGGGATCGCATTATTGATTGCCGAATCGATGGTACCCAGTTTCGGTCTGTTCGGGTTTGGCGGGGTAGTCGCGTTCGTACTGGGATCCATTTTTGTTATTGATAGCGACATTCCGGAATTACAGATCTCCATGACACTCATCTACAGCATCGCCTTTGCCTCAACCGCGTTCATCGTTTTTGTCCTGGGCAGTTTCTGGAACCTGCGCAAACGTCCGGTGGTAAGCGGAATGGAATCGATGATCGGCTATGAGATTATCGTCGCAGAAGATTTTACCAAGCAGGGATTTGTCGACATTGAAGGTGAACGATGGGCTGCCATTTCTGACCAACCCCTGCAGCGCGGGGATAGGGTGCGAATCACTGCCGTCGATGGCCTGACCTTACGGGTGCAGAAAGTATCTGGGAGTAAGAAAAAATGAAAGAGCTAATGTTAAGTGGTGAAATGCTAACGCCGGTACTGATTGTAGTACTGGTCCTGGTGATTGCATTTCAGATGTTTCACGTGCTGCGCGAATATGAGCGTGGCGTTATTTTCTTCCTGGGACGGTTTGATAAAGTTAAAGGTCCGGGATTGATCATTGTAATTCCGTTGATCCAACAAATCGTCAGGGTAGACCTTCGTACCGTGGTGATGGACGTACCCACTCAGGATGTGATCAGCCGGGATAACGTCTCCGTTCGGGTCAATGCGGTGCTTTATTTTCGGGTGGTCGATTCCCAAAAAGCGATCATCAATGTGGAAGATTACATGGCCGCCACCTCACAACTGGCGCAAACCACGTTGCGATCGGTGTTGGGTCAGCACGATCTGGATGAAATGCTGGCCAACCGGGACATGTTGAATGCGGATATTCAGTCGATCCTGGATTCCCGTACCGATGGCTGGGGCATAAAAGTATCTAACGTTGAAATTAAGCACGTCGACCTGAACGAAACCATGATCCGCGCCATTGCTAAACAGGCGGAAGCCGAACGGGTCCGGCGGGCCAAAGTCATCCACGCCTCCGGGGAAATGGAAGCATCAGAAAAATTGGTTGAGGCAGCAACCCGTCTGGCGGCAGAGCCAAACGCGATCTTATTACGCTATCTGCAAACCCTGACGGAAATCGCCGGTGAGAAAAACTCCACCATCTTATTTCCCATGCCGATGGAGCTGATGGACAACCTATTTAAGAAACAGCCTCCCAGTAACAAAAGCGGTTCGTAACCACAAAAAAAAACGCCGTAATCCCGAGTCATTATCTGCTCAGGAATTACGGCGCACACTATGTAGAGTCGGTTATTGTGGCTTATCTTCCGGCGTGGATTGCAACAGGGATTTGATTGAATCATCGGCCGCAATTTGCTGCACCGGCAGGCTTTCGTCGCTAACATCGCCCGACTGCTGTAGTGAGCGCAGCGCTTGTTCAAAATTGGTAAAGTTATGCTCTGCCCCAATCAGCTCTATGATGCCTGCTTTGGCGAGTTTGGCGCTAACCCGTGATTTAGCTCCGGACAGCATCACAGTGACCCCGCGTTGATGTAGATCGCCAATCACCTCTTCCAGCGTCTGCAGACCGGTAATATCGATAAATGGTACCCATCTTAAGCGGATGATTAGGTACTTGGGATCGGTGTGGGTACCGGCTAACGCGCGCTCAAAGTTTTCAACGGCGCCGAAGAAGAACGGACCTTCAACGGAAAACACCAAAACGCCGGGCGGTAAATCCACCAGCCCTGCCTGGGCAAACTCGTGCTCGAGCTCCTGATCAGTCGCCTTACGAACTTCGACGCTCGACGCCATACGACGTAAAAAGTGCAGTGTTGCCAGGATAACACCGATATTCACCGCCACAACCAGGTCAGCAAATACCGTCAGGCCAAAGGTGATGAGCAAAATCACCACATCGGCTCGCGGTGCACGGCGAATCATGCGCACAAAGTGCCTGGCTTCGCTCATATTCCATGCCACCACAAACAGGATTGCCGCCAGTGCCGCCAGCGGAATGTGCACGGCGTAAGGTGCCAGCAGCAGCAGGATCAGGACCACGGTCAGCGAGTGAACGATACCGGCAATCGGGCTGGTACCGCCGTTACGAATATTGGTTGCCGTTCGTGCAATCGCCCCGGTTGCAGCAAATCCGCCAAACAGAGGCGCGGCGATATTGGCCAGCCCCTGGCCAACCAACTCTTGGTTGGAGTCATGCCGGGTGCCTGCCATGCCGTCTGCGACCACGGCGGATAATAGCGATTCAATTGCTCCCAACATGGCAATGGTAAACGCCGGGCCAATCAGTTCGATCAATTTAGCCCAGGTGACTTCTGGCAGGGCGAATTCCGGCAGGCCTTGTGGGATTCCGCCAAACGCAGTGCCAATGGTTCTCACTCCATCAAACTCAAATACTACTTGCAGTAGCGTTGCCACAATCAAAGCAATCAACGGGCCTGGAACCCGTTTTAGCGGCGCAATTTTTGGCGCGTAGATGACCAGCAGCAACGAAAATACCGCCAGTAGCGTTGTGGTGAGATGAAACTGGGGGAACACTTGCAGTATGTGATAGAGCTTGATGTGGAAATGTTCACCGCTGATCGCCGGTAAACCGAAGAAGTCTTTCCACTGACCTACCCAGATAATCACCCCGATCCCGGCGGTAAAACCCACAATCACCGGATCCGGAATGTACTTGATAATTGAGCCCATTTTCGCCAGGCCGAGCAGCAATAGCATTACCCCGGCCATTAAACTGGCCAGTTGCAAACCTTCGATACCGTAATTGGCGGTAATTCCGGACAGCACCACGATAAAAGCCCCGGTCGGCCCGGCAATTTGCAGGCGGCTGCCACCAAAAATAGACACAAACAAGCCAGCAATTATCGCGGTATACAGGCCTTGTTCGGGTTTTGCGCCGGAGGCAATGGCAAATGCCATCGCCAATGGCAATGCGATGACCCCGACAATTACCCCGGCGACGACGTTATTTAGCCAATGTTGCGGCCGCAATAAGCCAGCCTTTTTGGCTTCT
Source organism: Vibrio sp. (assembly GCF_050299255.1). GTDB lineage: Bacteria > Pseudomonadota > Gammaproteobacteria > Enterobacterales > Vibrionaceae > Vibrio. The sequence goes on along the minus strand of NZ_JBNKVP010000018.1, from coordinate 39,058 downwards.
AAAAGCGCAAGCATAATATTCTCTGAGCAGAGTGGGAAAGAGGTCACATTATCCTACGAATGGCATACTGAAACAACGGAAGTTATTGTTGGATAATTGTTATTGATTGGATAACAGCATCTATTTGCAAGGCGAAATCTATCGGAAACTAAAAACGAGACGAATAGCCCGATTTATCCGGATGAACACATTTTTTGCCAATGGGGCAATTTGGCGGGCGACAAAAAAGCGCCACCGTTATTTTTCGGTGGCGCTTTGACTTAACCCGTCAAACTAATCTCACTGGTAAGGCGAGTAGCTCTTCAACTGGCAAACTCAAAGTTTGACGATCAACTTACCTTTGTTTTCGCCGCTCAAGAACAGGTTAAGCCCTGTCATCGCGCTTTCCAACCCTTCAATAGTATGGGCGCGATATTTGATTTTGCCTGCCATTACGTATGGGGTCAGTTTTGCCAACAGTGCAGGCACGTCACCAAAATGATCCGGCATAGTAAAGCCTTGGATGGTTAGACGTTTTTTAATTACCTGCATCCAGTTCGGGCCAGGTGCCGGAGTTTCCGCGACGTAATCAGCAATCATCCCACACACCACCACACGACCGTGGGCGTTCATCCGGTTGAAGATATGGTGCTGGATCGGGCCGCCGGTATTTTCAAAGAACACATCCACACCATCAGGAGTTAGCTCAGCCAGTTGTTGCTCCAGGTTGTCTGACTTGTAGTTTATCGCGCCATCAAAGCCCAGTTCATTGACGATCCAATCCGCTTTCTCATCGCTGCCGACCACGCCGATTACGCGCAGCCCGTCGGCTTTGGCAAGCTGACCCACCAGAGAACCAACCGAACCTGCCGCACCGGTCACTACCAGTGTTTCACCCGGTTTCGGTTTACCGACATTAAACAGCCCTTGTGTGGCGGTTAAACCTGGCAGAGCGAACACGGACAGCGCCATTTCGGCATCCACACCAGGCTGAATTTTGTTGATACCTTTGCCGTTGCTAAGCAGGTACTCGGTCCAGCCCATCATGCCCATCACTTTATCGCCGACAGCGAAATCCGGATGGTTTGATTCAACCACTTCACCCACCCCACTGGAGCGCATCACGGTGCCAAGTTCCACCGGTGGAATATAACTTTCGGTGTCCGGGCTCATCCAACCTATCATGGCCGGATCCAGCGACATATGGGTCTGTTTCACCAGAATCTGACCCGGGCCAGCGGTAGGGATTTCCTTTTCTACCACCTGAAAAAGCTGAGGACCGATTGGGTTACCATCGGGACGTTGGCTAAGCAAAATTTCTGTGTAGCGTGACATGACTATCTCCTGATATGGATGTTTTCTGTTTTGTAAGCACCATATTAACCATATTTTTTGCAAGATATAGCGGCTAAAATGCTAAACTCTATTGTCTTAAAAGCAACAATGAGTCAACGATGGATCAACTCAGAGCACTTAAGTACTTCACCGCCACAGCAGAAGCAGGCAACTTTACCGCCGCGGCCAAGCGCTTCAATGTGCCGGCATCGTCGGTATCGCGGCGGATTGCCGATTTGGAAGCCAGCCTGGGTGCCCAGTTGCTGACTCGCACCACCCGCACCGTGGCACTGACAGAAGTGGGACAACAGTACCTGCAGCAGGTTTCAGGATTGCTTGAGCAGTTGGAACAGTGCGACCAGGCCGTACGAGATTACCAGACCAGCCCGACCGGACGGCTAAAGATCAGTTCCATGGTCGGCTTTGGCGAGAATATTTTGATTCCGCTGATGGATGAATTCTCCGGCCTCTACCCTGACGTTGAGTTGGATGTGGTGCTCAGCGACGAGCTGTCCAAACTCGGCCGGGATGATGTCGATATCGCCATTCGTGGCGGCTTTGCGCCGGATGAACGGGTAGTGGCAATTCAACTGATGGATAACCAGTTTGTTCCGGTAGCGTCACCCGGGTATTTGGCAGAGAACGGCACCCCAGCCAGTACAACGGAACTAAAGCAGCACCTCGGGCTGTACTTTAAAACGCCGATTGGCCCCACCCCCTGGCTGAGTGAAATTCGCGGCCAGTGGCAGGAGGTGTCGGCCCCCAGCGTATTGACCACCAATAACGGCAAATGGCTGCTTCGCAGGGCGATTGAAGGGGCTGGTATTCTGATGATGCCCCGCTGGGTACTGCAGCCGAGTCTGGACACGGGTGAACTGCTGGAACTGACTTTTCCAGAACCACTCAACATTACCCAAAATCAGCAGTTGGCGGTATATATGCTGTATCAAAAATCCAGTTATGCCACCCCTAAAGTGAAAGCGGCGGTCGACTTTATTACCGCGCGGGTGAAAGGCCAGTTTGACTATCGGTAAACGGGGACTGGGTGCTGCTTAACATTTTGTAAATACTATCAAATTGCAACAATCTTCGGCTTTACTTACAGTGCTCCTGCTAAAACCAACGAGTGATGGAACATGCTGTCTGTATTTAAAACTTTTTTTGCCCTGGGATGGATAAGCTTTGGCGGCCCGGCGGCGCATATCGGTTACTTTCGCCACACCTTTGTCGAAAAACTGCGCTGGCTGAATGAACAAGAATATGCGCAGATTGTCGCCTTGAGCCAGTTTTTGCCCGGCCCGGGATCCAGCCAGGTCGGCTTCGCTATCGGCTACCACCGCGCCGGATTAACCGGTGCCTGCGCTGCGTTTCTCGGCTTTACCCTGCCTTCAGTGCTGATCATGTTGCTGTTGGCGTCATTGGCGGCCAGCCTGACCGATATGGCGCTGTTCCAATCGATAGTCCATGGTCTGAAGCTACTGGCGGTGGTCGTAGTGGCAGATGCCGTGTGGGGCATGTACAAAAATTTCTGCCAAAGCCGCTTAACCGTCAGCCTGTGTATCTTTACCGCGGTGGTGCTGTTGATAAGCCCCGGGCTAATCAGCCAGTTTGCGGTTTTGCTTTTGGCCGCCGGCATTGGCAGTCGTTGGCTGGCCGCAGGAAATCCGCTGCCCGACCAGACTTTCCGCCCCTCCTGGGCGCCCTTAATCGTGTTTGTGTTGTTACTGCTAGCTTTACCGCTATTCGCCGGTTACATTCCGGCATTGAGCCTGTTTAACGACTTTTTCCAGGCCGGCAGCCTGGTGTTTGGTGGCGGCCATGTAGTGTTACCGCTGCTGCAAAACATTGTCGGCCAACAGCTGCCACAAGATGCGTTCCTGACCGGCTACGCCACCGCCCAGGCAGTACCCGGCCCCATGTTTACCTTTGCCACCTACCTGGGTTACGCCATGCTGCCACAGTCGCCGCTGCTGGGTGCGCTGCTTGCCACGCTGGCGGTTTTTCTGCCCGGCTTTCTGTTGCTGCTGGGAGTGCTGAAGCATTGGCAAACGCTGGCTGCAATGCCTAGGGTTGGCGGCGCTCTGTTGGGCGTTAATGCGGCGGTAGTGGGTTTGCTGCTGGCGGCGCTGTATCAGCCCGTTTTCAGCTCTGCTGTAACCAGTGGTTTGGATTTCGCCCTTATTCTGGTTGGCCTGTATGCGCTTAAACAGCTCAAGTTGCCGCTGGTTTGGCTGGTCGTGCTATTTATCAGCGCCGGCGCACTGTTGTTATAGTTCGCCTTTCTTACAGCACGTTTGATCAATGGCATTCTACTGATAACAACCACCAACTGCTTGAGGTGGTGGTTTTGTGTTACCGCTATGGATCTGGCTCGCCGGTACCAATCGCCGATTAATTAGGCTTAAAAGCCTCGCATCTGAATCCGGCGCAGGAATTCGGTCATCACCCGGTCGTAGAGCAGATCAGCCAGAAAGGCATCTTCAATGTGGTGGTCAATGCTGGGGTTGTCATTCACTTCAATCACGTACACTTTGCCGTCGATCTCTTTTAAATCCACCCCGTAAATTCCTGAACCGATCAAATTGGCCGCTTTGACCGCAATATCGACTACATTCTTTGGCGCCTGCTTTAAATCCAGCGTTTCAAACCCGCCAGAGGACACCCGGCCGCTGGTGTGGTGCTGGTAAATCTGCCAGTGGCCGCGGCTCATCATGTATTTGCAGGCGTAAATAGGCTGGCGATTGATCACGCCGATGCGCCAGTCATAATCGGTCGGCATAAACGCCTGAGCCAGAATCAAAGAACTTTTGGCAAACAGTTGCTTAGCTTCGGCTTCCAGCGAAGCTTCATCCTTTACTTTCACCACGCCACGCGAAAACGCGCCATCGGGAATTTTCAGCACTAACGGAAAACTGAGCGCGTCCATGAGCGCCTGTTTCCAGCCCGGATCAAACGCATGCAAGATGACACTTTTCGGCACCGGGACCTGGTTACGGGTCAGCAACTCGGTCAGAAAGACCTTATTGGTGCACTTCATGATCGATTCAGAATCATCCATCACCACCAGCCCCAGTTGCTCCGCTGCTTTGGCAAACCGGTAGGTAAAGTTGCTGATGTTGGTGGTAGCGCGAATAAACAGCCCGTCAAACTCACCTAACCGGGACATGTCGTCCGGGCCGATGGTTTCCAGATTCATCCCCAGCCGACTGGCCGCGCGATGAAAACGGCGCAGTGCCGGCGGATCGGACGGCGGCATTTTTTCATCCGGGTCAACCAGCATCGCCAGATCGTAGCGGTGCTTTTTCTTCGGTTTCGGCGCACGCCACACTTTGTGGGAGAACATCTCCAGCGCTTCGGCGAAGAAGTCCTGCTCCGGGTCGCTGAGATCCTGAAACGGACAGAAACGGATCGACGTCAGTTGCCACTGGTCGTCGAGTTTTTTCAGCACCACATCCACGATGGGGACCATAAACTGTTCGAACAGTCGCCGGGCGACTTTTTCCAGCCCGGGCTCTGGCGTCCGGCCAAAGTAGATTTTGCAACGGATCTCGCTTTGCCTGGAAAAATGTTTGCCGAATGCCGACTGCTTTAACGAGATGAAGAACGGCTGAGTGAGGTCGTTGATGGCCATCACCCGCGGAATCACCCTATGCCCGCGTGCTTCTGCCATCAAAGAGCAGTAATAGCCGTTACTCATGTAACCGTAGTCACGGCACAAGTTAACCACCTGGAGATTTTTATTCGATTCAGTCCAGTCTGATTTTAGGTAGTTATCAACGGTAATTACCTGATCTGAAGGAAAATATTGACGCCAATCACTGGCTTGGTCGGTGACGATAAGTAGATTTGCCATTTATTGTTATCCAGCTCTAGCAAAAGTTGAATTCCTGCTATTTAATCTAGATGCAATCGCCAATCTTGTAAGGGTCCACCATGGAAATTCGCCAAGCGACAACTACTGATCTCAACGATCTCAACGCGCTGGAGCTGACGCTGTTTGAGAGTGATCGGATTTCGCCCAGGCAGATGAAGCGCTTTTTACAGTCCGCTCATAGCCAGGTACTTGTCGCCATCTGTGAGAACCAATTGGTTGGTTATGCACTACTGCTTTTTCACAAGGGAACACAACTGTCTCGATTGTATTCAATTGCCGTAAAACCAGAATTCAGAGGGCGACACATCGCTCAGTCACTGCTTGAGCAGTGTGAACAGTCAGCACTCGACCACGGTTCCACCACATTACGACTGGAAGTGCGCGAAGACAATATCTCGGCGCGAAAATTATATGAAAAACTGGGCTACCGGCCGTTAAAAGTACTGATCCACTATTATGACGACCTGGCCAATGGCCTACGAATGCAAAAGCGGCTGATACCCAAAAAAGACAAATTGCTGTTACCGGTGCCGCTGTACATCCAGACCACCCCTTTTACCTGTGGTGCGGCCTGCCTGTTAATGAGTTTTGCCACCCTCTCTTCGGAGCAGGAGATGTCCCGCACCCAGGAGCTGCAGCTGTGGCGCGAAGCCACCACCATCTATATGGCCGCAGGTCACGGTGGCTGCAGTGGCCAGGGATTAGCGCTGGCGGCGCACCGGCGTGGTTTTCAGGTTGAGTTATGGACCCAATCTCACTCTACGCCGTTTATCGACAGTGTCCGGGATGAGAAGAAGAAAGACGTGATCGAACTGGTGCATCAGGATTTCTGTCAGCAAATCAAACAGTTGGGTATCGATGTGATTGAAGAACCGCCCTCAACCAGCCAGCTGGAACAGTGGGTGACGGCGGGCGCCTGCGTGTTACTGTTGATCAGCACCTACCGCTTCAACGGCTATAAAGAGCCGCACTGGATTATTCTGACCGGCGTCAGTGATAAGTTTTTCTTCTTTCACGACCCGTATGCCGAGTCCAAACAAGCCGCTGCAGCCTCGGCATTTATCCCGGTTAGCAAAGAGAGCCTGACGCAAATCATCGGCTTCGGTAAACAGAAGCAGACCGCCTGTGTGGTGATTCATCGCAAGTTGGATGCCGATCAGCCAAGGTCACAGCGACAGCAGGACAAAGTAGTCCCATCCGCAGCTGATCAAAGCTAAAAGCTTGATTTCGGGCTTGCTATCGGCATAGCGCAATTGAGTTCGGCACTATTCCAGTGTTAAATGTGCCGAACCAATTTGCCTGAGGATTCTATGGTTAACATCAAAGATGTCGCTAAAGAGGCCGGCGTCTCTATCGCCACCGCTTCGCGCGTTATCAACAATGCCCCCCATACCAGTAAAAAAGCGGTCACGGCAGTAAAAGCTGCGATGGAAAAGCTAGGCTATAGGCCCAACGCCAATGCCCGCGCGCTGGTGAGCAAATCTTCCAATGCGATTGGTGTAGTGGTCGGCGATGTCTCTGCGCCGTTTTTTGGCACTATGGTTAAAGCGATTGATACTGTTGCCAGCGCTCAGGAAAAACAGCTGCTTATTGGCAGTGGCTATCATGATGCCGACAAAGAACGTAATGCGATCAACCTGCTATTGAACAGCCGCTGTGAATCCCTGGTGATTCACAGTAAAGGGATGAGCGACGAAGAACTGGCAGAGCTGGCGCAGAAAGTTCCCGGTCTGGTATTGATCAACCGTATGGTGCCGGCTATCGCCGCTCGCTGTATGGCACTGGACAACCGCAAAGGCTCCTACATGGCCACCGAACACCTGATTCGCAACGGCCATAAACACATCGGCTATATCTGCTCCAGCCACGACATTGACGATGCCCATGACCGCAAAGAAGGCTACCTGGATGCACTGCGGGATTACGGCATTGAGCCGCGAGATGAATACATAGAATACGGTGAACCGGATGAAACCGGCGGCGAGCAGGCGATGGTCAATCTGCTGGCCAAGAATACCCCCATCAGTGCCATTGCGACTTACAACGATTACATGGCGGCAGGTTGCCTGGTGCTGTTACAGGAAAACGGCATTCGTATTCCGGAGCAGATGTCGATCATCGGCTTTGACGATGGTGATATCGCCCGGCACATCTACCCTCGCCTCACCACCATCCGTTACCCTATTCAGGTGATGGCTAATGAAGCGGTTAAACTCTCTTTACAACTGGCCAATGAACCGGACAGTGAGGGCAAAGATCACAACCTGTTTATGCCGGTCCTGGTGCAGCGGGCGTCAGTAAGCCACGCGCCGCTTTGAAAAAATAACGCCGGTGTCTAAAAGCTGGCGTTTTTTACTTCGTCTAACAGCCAGAGAGAGAAACTGGTGCTCTGGCTGTTATCACTCCTTTGAGTCAACGTTGTCTTAGTAGCTCAAACCATAACCAAACGGATACAGGGTATCTTCATCAGCATATCCTGGTGCGTCGGACGCTTGTCTGATGATGGCATCGGCACTGTTGGCAAGAGCAAATGGCAGTTTGCCGTTTGGAGCAAATTGACCGGTAACCACATCCATCAAGGCTTCGTCCCGGGCACCGAAGGTGGCCAGCAGCCCACCAGCATCTTTCATACCGCTGGCGTCATCCAACACGAATGGCTGACGGAAGTATACCGACAAAACAGTGTTTTCCGCGCCCACTTCACTCATGACGGCTTTAATTTCATCCAGTGACGGGCTGATTTCCCAGCTGTCAGCATTGGCCATACTTGAGAAGTCCAGAATATCGACCTGATTGAATTTCGCGCCACCGAACACCAGTAAACCGGTATTTTTGTTGGTGACCCGCACCCGAATCAGCGCGTAATCATGGCCGGCCGCACTAGGACGAGATGTCACCTGGGACGAATCCCCCACGGTCACGTTCTGATAACCAAATTTCTCCGCAACGCCCTCTTTAACCCCCATGGTATAGAGTTTTTTGCTGGCCGCCGCATCACCACTTGGCAGTGGAAGCAACGAAGATTTGTTGTCCAACAGAACAATCGATTTACGTTGTGCGAGCTGGGCTTTAGTTTGGTATTGAGCGTTACCGACGACATATTCAGCGCGAACCGGATCGACATAAGGGTTTTCAAACAGACCCAGTTCAAACTGCACGGTCAGGAGGCGTCTTACCGACTCATCGATACGTTGCTCGGAAACCAGCCCCTGTTTGACCACATCCAGTACATCGGAGTTGTTGTGGAATCCAGAAAATACATCGGTACCCGCATCAATGGCAGTCTGGAACAGCTCGTTCTTTGACTTGTCCTGCAGGCCCCAGGCACGGTTATTCTGCACTGTCTGGTGATCCGGTAAGCCAACGTTCGGTTCGTTAATAATGCCGGTATCGGAGTTGATCACGCCTTTAAACTGCAGCTCCTTCCGGAGTAAGTCATCCAGAATGCCTTTGGAAAAAGCGATTCCTACATTGCCAGCTGGGGTACCAACGGTAGTACTGTAGCGGTTAAATGGCACTCGAACCGTATCCTGCACCCGATCAGCCACGACATCACCGAGCGCCAGGTCTATTCCCGTGTCTTTGTCGGTCCCCACATGCAAATTGGTGCCATCGGGCGCGGTTGTCACCCCTGACGCCAGGTCGGATAGTTTCCATTCACCGCCGCCGACGATGCCGTAATATGGCATCAGTGCTGCCACCCCGGCGTCGATCGCGGCTTTAAATGGTTTTACGTGGTAGTCAAACATACCGCTTGGGTAACTTTGATGCTGCCCGGCCAAATAGTGTGGGTCCAGTCCAAGGAACTGCGGACCGCCGCCCGGGAAATGTTTCATAGTCAGGACAATACTTTCGGCACTTACTTCAGGCCCCTGTAGCTTTTTGACCAGTGTCGCAATAATATCAGACGCCAGATCGGAATCCTCAGTGAAGGTTTCATGCACACGATACCAGCGCGGCTCTGTCGACAGGTCGGCCATGTAACCGTACATTCCTCGCAAACCCATCGCTTTCCATTCGGAATTCATGATTTGGGCAAATTCTTCAATGAGTTCCATGTTGCCCTCACCGAGCGCAGCAGAGGCTAATCCCGCTTCTTTTGGCCATTCAGACAGTGCCCCGGCAGAAACGTTGATTCCAGGCTTGGCGTTGGGATCGATGTGGTTACGGGCGTTGGATTTGAATAACGCCGGAATACCCAAACGAGTCCCCTCACTCATTTCCTGTACTGAGTTCATATACTGGGCAGCTTCATACGGGGAAATTGGGGCACTGGCGCGGCCTCCCACCGTGGCACCGCCAGGGTCCCGGTCAGCAGGGTCCATCGCATCCAGTTCTTGCTGGGTTAAGATCGGATTGCGGAAAATAAAGCGGGTCATTTTCTGGTCGTCGATGTAATTGACATGGGTAGCGTTTAGCTTGCCGTACGCCCCTGCATTCATCGTATCGATAAGCATCATGCCGACTTTTTCTTCCAGCGTCATTTGACTCACCAGGTCTTCCACACGCTCGGCGACTGGCAGGCGCCAGTCTTCGTAGACGTCTAACCGACCATTTTTATTCAAGTCTTTAAATTGGTAGCCGTCTTTGCTGATTATCTCAACGGTTCGAGAATCCAGCCTCGCCTGATTATCAGGAAAGACCACGGTGTCATCATTACAGCCAGCGAGAAGCACAGCTAATGCAGTAGAGGTAAGGTAAAAGGTTTTCATTGTTTTGTTTCGTCCTTGTTATTGAACTCAACATCATTGTACTCATCAATTCATATTGGTTAACCAAAAAACAACCAAATTATGATATTGATCGACCAATATTAATAAAACAACAAACAAAACCGCGTTCACCTCAAATGGTTGAGAATTAATTTAGTTTAAATACATTTATTTATGAATTTTCACATCAAAAAAATTGGAAAACCAATTAGTGTGTCGTGGGATATTGCGGGGGTAAGCAGAGGAAACGCAGAGTCGATTACTGATGAACAGTAATCAACTCTTGATAAGAGAAAGGCAAGGAACAATAGGCCTGGTTCATGAGGGGAAGCACGAACCGGCCTTAGTTAACTGTTTGTCGATTATTTGGTATAAAACGCCCGCTTCAGCGCCAGTTCAACCCCACGGATCTCAGCCAAACCTTTCAGGCGACCAATACATGAGTAGCCTGGGTTAGTTTGCTTTTTCAGATCGTCAATCATTTGGTGACCGTGGTCTGGGCGCATTGGGATACGACGGGTATCGCCGTTTTGTTCGCGCTTGTTTTCCTCTTTCAGCAGAGCATTAATGACATTGTACATATCAACGTCGCCATCCAGGTGAGCCGCTTCATGGAAGCTCAATGGGTTATCTTCCCGCTGAGTCGACCTTAAATGGGTAAAGTAAATGCGCTCACCGTAGCTTTCAATCATATGTACCAGGTCATTGTCGCCACGTACACCATACGAACCGGTACACATGGTGATGCCATTCATTTTGCTCGGAACGGCAGTAACCAGTGCTTCTATATCCTCTATAGTCGAGACGATACGTGGCAATCCAAGAATCGGGCGTGGTGGATCGTCCGGGTGTACTGCCAGCTTCAGGCCATACTGCTCGCAAATCGGCATCAATTCATTCAGGAACAGCACCATATGTTCACGGAGCTTTTCTTTATCAATGCCTTGGTAGGTATCGAGCCTCGCCTGGAATTCGTCTAAGGTATAGCCCTCTTCAGCACCCGGCAAACCGGCGATGATGTTGGCGGTCAGTTTTTCGACCTGAGCCTGGCTCATCGATTCGTATCGGCTGCGAGCCTCGGCAATTTCCTGCTCTGAATATTCTGTTTCGGCGCCTGGGCGCTTAAGAATAAACAGCTCGAACGCTGCAAATTCAATCTGGTCAAATCGCAAGGCTTTTGAACCATCAGCCAGCTGGTATTCCAGGTCGGTGCGGGTCCAGTCCAGTACCGGCATAAAGTTATAACACACGGTATCTATGCCACATTCCGCCAGGTTGATCAGCGACTGTTTATAATTCTCAATCCAGGTCTGGTACGCACCGGTTCGAGTTTTAATTTCTTCGTGAACTGGCACACTCTCGACGACAGACCAGTTAAATCCCTTGGCTTCCAGGATCTCTTTGCGATTGAGGATTTCTTGCTTAGTCCATACTTCGCCATTTGGAATATGGTGCAACGCAGTGACAATTCCGGTTGCTCCTGCCTGTTTAATATCATCCAATGAGACCGGGTCACCGGGTCCATACCAACGCCAAGTTTGTTCCATGACACTCACCTTTTTTAAGACGCACTTATCCCGCTCAAATTATTCAAGCTAAAGTGCAATAACGACTTTTATCTGGGTGTAACTACGGTTGTAGTTACGTTATTTTAACCGAGTTATTAATGGGTTAACTGTTGTTCTTATTTAGTACCCAGCATCACTACCGGGTTGGAACTGAACAGGTATCCATCAAAGTTCGGGTCATCTACGTCAGACAACTCCAGCAGGCGCTGTTTGACGTTTTCCAGGTGTTGCCACATAGCATTCTTGGCCGCTATAGGGTCTTTGCGCTGCAGAGCAGCAAGGATTTTGGCATGATCGTCCAGCCATTCTTCGCGATAGTCGACTCCACCAATATGGGAATGTAGTTTTTTCCACATTGGGCTATTCTGACGCCGTTCCCAGGCTTGCTTAAGCATATCCACCAGCACTGAGTTCTGAGTTGCTTCTGCAATACACATGTGAAACTTCTCATCACCCGCATGCTCGCTGGTTCCACCGGCGAGTTCCTGACGTTCCAGCTCAAGCGCTGCACGCATTCTCAGGATGTCTCCCGGGGTTACCTGGGTAGCGGCAAACTCGGCAATATTGCTTTCCAGCAGTTGCCGGGCTTGCAGCATCTCGAACGGACCAGCATCGTCACTAATCACATTTTCACGACTGTTGTTAGCTGACGGAATGTTAACGACGTAGACACCCGAGCCTTTTTTCACTTCCACCAAGTTTTCTAGCTCAAGCATGATAATGGCTTCACGCACAACCGTACGACTGACATTCAGGCGTTCGGCAATATCACGCTCTGGTGGCAACCTGTCACCAACCACATAGTGGCCGTCAATAAGCTGCTGTCTGAGTACTAGGCCTATCTCTTGATAGGCACGCTTGGGTTCAAAAGGCATCATGGGGAATCGTGCAATCATTTCCATCAACTAATCAAGCCAATAATAATGACCTTTAAAAATTGGTCAACCTATAGTTCCACAATTGTGGCAACACCTTAACTTTTATATAAGAAATTTAATTACTGCACCTGTTTGATACGGTCCACCAAAGTGCTCAGGTCTGGATTAGACTTTTCCAGCTCTGCATACATAGGTTGGACAGCTTGTACAAATGCGGTTTTATCCGGCGACACAAAGGTCACATTCATCTTTTCGGCTTTCGAACGTTCTTTAGCTTCTGATTCAGCCCACAGCTGCTTCATATACTCTGATGAATCTTTTGCTGCTTTCGCCAGGGCCTGCTGCTGTTCTTTGGTCAAGCCATCATACGTTTTAGTCGAAATCACCAGAACATCAGGCACCATGGTGTGTTCATCCATGCTAAAGAACTTAGCCACTTCACTATGACGGCTTAAGCTGAATGAAGGAATGTTGTTCTCCGCTGCATCCACTACACCCTGTTGCAAAGCGGTGTACAGTTCACCATAAGCAAGAGGGGTTGGGTTTCCGCCCAGAGACTTCACCATAGCAATGGCGGTCGGGCTTGGTTGCACCCGGACTTTCATCCCTTTGAGGTCGGCTGGTGTATTAATTGGCTTGGAAGTGTAAAAACTACGGGCGCCGGCATCATAATAGGTCACACCGATAAAGCCACTATCTCGAGATGAGTTCAGAATCTCACTGCCAATCTCACCATCAGTTACGTTGTAATAGTGCTGTTTATCGCGGAACAGGTACGGCAGGTTAAAGGCCGAATACGCTGGCGAAAATGCTTCCAGTTCAGCGGCATTACTTTTCACCATGTCCAATGCACCATTTTGCATCAGTTCCATCGATTCGCGCTGGGTGCCTAGCTGTGCATCTGGATAGATACGGATGCGGACTTCACCGTTCGTCAGTTCTTTTACTTCTTTTGCCATGAAATCCATCGCCTTATGTACCGCGTGGTCACGAGGATGGTTATGGCTGAGTTTCAGTGTAGTCGCCGCATAAGCAGAGGCGGTTGCGCCAAGACTAAGAGCAGCACCGACCAGAGTGCAAAGTAGGGTTTTGTTTCTAAACATTCTATTGTTCTCCGTGAATTGGTATTCCAATTTGTAGGGTTCTCGCTTGTTCTGGAGGCATCTTTCCACTCATCCTGGTCACGGTCAAACCAATAATGACAAATTGATGACACCTGTCACACTTTGGTTGACCAATTTGGTTAACCAATCTTAATGTGAGCATTGTCACATGAAGATCAATATAAGCTACATATAATCCAACCCAGTTTAAAAGAATCTGTGTATGCAACACAGGGCAACACACTCACTTTGGCATACCAATTACGATAATAGAGTGAGTTATCTTTACTTAAAGGGAACGATAATGAATCGAATAGTCCGGTATATAAATAGAGGCTTGGCCCTATTCACGGTGTCACTTTCCAGCTTTCTGGTGTTTTGTGTGGTGTGGCAGGTTATTTCGCGCTATGTGATTGGTAAACCAAGCACAGTAACCGATGAACTTGCCCGCTACCTGTTTATGTGGGTTGCGTTAATTGGTGCCGCATACACCACCGGGCAAAAACGCCACCTGGCGATTGACCTGCTGACAATGAAGCTAAAGGGCAAACGTAAGCTCATCAACGAGCTGGTTATCCAATTCGCGATTGCCTTGTTTGCCTATATCGTGTTGGTTCACGGCGGAATACAACTGGCAAGCAAAACCCTCGCCACAGGCCAGGTCACACCGGCTCTCGGTCTAGAGATGGGTTACATCTACTTCTGCTTACCGATAAGCGGCGCACTGATGATTTTCTACTCGGCCGTGTACTTCTATGAGCGGGTTAAAAAACTTATGTGTGGTGGCGCTTTGATCACCGATTCACAAATCGATTAATAAAAGGAATCCACAATGGATTGGCAAGTAATTCTTACATTATTTGGCAGCTTTGCTGTCTTACTAACGATTGGTGTACCGGTTTCATTTGCAATCGGGCTGTCTTCTCTGGCCACTATATTATTGAGCTTACCACTTGAACCTGCCATCGCCGTGGTGGCGCAGCGCATGGCCGCTGGATTGGACAACTTTGCCTTACTGGCCATCCCGTTCTTTATCCTGGCGGGTAACATAATGAACCAGGGTGGTATCGCGGTTCGCCTGATTAACTTTGCCAAGGTACTGGGCGGACGCCTGCCAGGTTCACTGGCGCACGTAAACGTAATGGCCAACATGATGTTTGGCTCCATTTCCGGCTCAGCGGTAGCCTCTGCGGCGGCAGTTGGCGGAACGATGTCACCTTTGCAGAAAAAAGATGGCTACGACGAACACTATTCTGCGGCAGTAAACATCACCTCCTGTCCAACAGGGCTACTGATCCCGCCGAGTAACACTTTGATTGTGTTCTCTCTGGTGTCGGGTGGTACTTCAGTCGCTGCGCTATTCCTAGCGGGTTACATCCCCGGTATTCTGATGGGCCTCAGCCTGATGCTGGTAGCGGGTTTCATTGCCAAACGACGTGGTTACCCTGTCGCGGAAAAACCCACTTTTGCCATGGTCTGGGACACGTTCCTCAAAGCGGCGCCTTCTCTGATGCTGATCGTCGTGATCATGGGCGGCATTATCGGTGGAATCTTCACGGCAACCGAAGCCTCGGCCATCGCGGTGGTCTACACCTTTATCCTGGCAGTCATTATTTATCGTGAAGTACCATGGAAAACCATTCCAAAGATTGTACTGGAATCTGCCGTCACCACGTCTATCGTGTTGCTGCTGGTCGGCGCTTCCATGGGCATGTCCTGGGCGATGGCCAATGCGGATATCCCGTACATGATTGCCGATGCGCTACTGGCGGTCTCTGAAGATCCACTCATGATTCTGCTGATCATTAACATCATCCTGTTGATTGTCGGTATTTTTATGGATATGACTCCAGCCGTGTTGATTTTCACACCGATTTTCCTGCCTATCGCGCTGGATTTGGGTGTCGACCCGGTGCATTTCGGCATCATGATGACGTTTAACCTGGCGATCGGTATCTGTACCCCTCCAGTGGGCAGTGCACTATTCATCGGTTGTTCAGTCGCCAATATCTCCATCGATAAAGTGATTAAACCGCTACTGCCATTTTACGGCGCATTGATTGCCGCTCTGCTGGCCGTCACCTTTATTCCAGAACTGAGTTTGTTCCTGCCAAACCTGATTCTTGGCTACTGATCATCTGCTAACCACTACTTATAAACCCGCCACGTACAGCGTGGCGGGAAAAAGGATTTAAAGAATGAAAAACATCTCCAATTCAACGCTAAATGACCAAACTCAGTGGCCAGACTACCAGCGTGAAGCACTTAAAAGCCGGATCGTCCATCTTGGCTTTGGTGCCTTTCACCGCGCACATCAGGCGTTGTTTACTGACGAAATGCTGGCAAAAACTGGCAGCGACTGGGGCATTTGTGAGGTCAACCTGTTTGGTGGCGAATCACTGATCGAATCACTACGCGAACAGAACCATCTCTATTCGGTGGCAGAAAAAGGGGCGCGCTCCACCCAGGTGAAAGTGATTGGCGCGGTGACAGAGTCTCTACACCCAACACTCGATGGCAAAAACACAGTACTGGAAAAAATGGCCGAACCTCAGGTGGCCATCGTCTCTATGACCATCACCGAAAAAGGTTACTGCGCCGATCCGGCTACCGGCAAACTGGACAAAAATAATCCGTTGGTACAGGCCGATCTGGCCAATCCAGAGCAGCCTCAATCCGCTCTGGGCTATATCGTTCAGGCGCTGAAACTTCGTCATCAACGCGGATTAGCGGCCTTCACCGTGATGTCTTGCGATAACGTGCAGGAAAACGGCCATGTTGCCAAAGCGGCGATTCTTGAGTTTGCTCAGTTACTGGACGCTGATTTCGCTCAGTGGATCGAAGCCAATGTTACCTTCCCTTGTACTATGGTCGACCGTATTGTGCCGGCGGCAACCGATGATACGCTGGCCGAGATCGAATCCCTGCTTGGCGTCTTCGACCCGTGTGGTATCGCCTGTGAGCCGTTTCGCCAGTGGGTGATTGAAGATAACTTCGTCGCCGGACGCCCGGACTGGGATGTCGCTGGGGCTGAGTTTGTCGCCGACGTCGTACCATACGAGGAAATGAAACTGCGTATGCTGAACGGCAGCCACTCATTCTTGGCCTACCTGGGCTACCTTGGCGGCTACGAGCATATTTCCGATACCATGACCGATGAAGGCTATCGCAAAGCCGCTTTTGATATGATGATGAAAGCGCAAGCTCCTTCTCTCAATATGCCGGCAGGGACCAACCTGGAAAGCTACGCGACCCTGTTGATCGACCGCTTTATCAACCCTAGCCTGAAACACCGTACCTGGCAGATCGCGATGGATGGCAGCCAGAAAATTCCTCAGCGAATGGGCGGTAGCCTCAAATACCACCTGGCCAACGACTCAGATTTTCGCTGGGTAGCCACGGCTATCGCCGGTTGGATGCGCTATATCGCTGGTGTTGATGAGCAAGGTAACCCAATCGACGTGCGTGATCCTATGGCCGAATCCCTGCGCGACATCTGTGATCAGCATGGCTTGAATGTCTCTGTCGTCCCTGCCCTGTTGTCGGTTGAAGCCATCTTCCCACGTGAGTTGGGTAAAGATAGCCGCGTTATCGATGCGGTGAGTTCAGCCTACCAGTCACTACTGGATAAAGGTGCTCGTGCCACCGTCGCCGCGCTGTAATGGGGGAAAGTAAGATGAAACCATTTCTATGTGAAGATTTTTTGCTGACGAATGAAACCGCTCGCCGCCTTTACCACGACTACGCGGTCCACCAGCCGATTTATGATTATCACTGTCACCTTAATCCGGCTGAAGTGGCGGAAAACCGCCAGTTTGAAAACATGACCCAAATCTGGCTTGCCGGGGATCATTACAAGTGGCGTGGTATGCGTTCTGCGGGAATTGATGAACAGTTAATCACTGGTGGTGCCAGTGATTACCGCAAGTTTCTCGCCTGGGCGAAAACCGTCCCTCTGACTGTGGGCAACCCTTTGCATCACTGGACCCATCTGGAATTGCGCCGACCGTTTGGCATTACCAATACGCTGCTTAGCCCCGATAACGCGGAGCGCATCTGGCAACAGGGTAACGAGCTGTTGAGCACGGCTGAGTTTTCCGCCCGCGGGATCATGCAGCAAATGAATGTGGTGATGGCAGGGACAACCGATGACCCGGTTGACTCGCTGGAGCATCACCAGGCCATCGCCAACGATGCGAGCTTTGATATCAAAGTGCTGCCGAGCTGGCGCCCGGATAAAGCGTTCAAAATCGAACTGGACGGCTTTGCTGATTATTTACAACAGTTGGGACAAGTGGCCGACATCGAAATTGTGCGCTTTGCCGATCTGCTTAGTGCGCTGGATAAGCGTCTGGCCCATTTTGACCAGCACGGCTGCCGCGCCGCGGATCACGGTATTGAAGTGGTTCGCTATGCTGCCATTCCGTCTGAGCAAGCCCTTGACCAGCTCCTGAGTCGCAAGCTCGGTGGCGAAACCCTGTCCGAACTGGAATGCGCGCAATTCTCCACTGCCGTTCAAGTCTGGCTGGGTAAACGCTATGCGCAATTGGGTTGGGTGATGCAGCTGCACATCGGTGCCCAGCGTAATAACAATACCCGCATGTTTAAACTGCTTGGTCCGGACGCAGGTTTTGACTCAATTGGCGATCGCCCATTCGCGTTTGAACTGGCGCATCTGCTGGATGAAATGGACCAGACCAATGAGCTGCCGCGAACCATACTGTACTGCCTCAACCCTAGAGACAACGAAATGCTGGCCACTATGATCGGCAACTTCCAGGGCGGCGGTATTGCCGGCAAAGTCCAGTTTGGCTCCGGGTGGTGGTTTAACGATCAGAAAGACGGTATGCAACGCCAAATGGAGCAGCTTTCACAGTTGGGCCTGTTGAGCCAGTTTGTTGGCATGCTGACCGATTCGCGCAGCTTCCTGTCTTACACCCGTCATGAATATTTCCGCCGGATCTTATGTAATTTGATCGGCCAGTGGGTAGAAAATGGCGAAGCACCGAATGATCTGCCTTTCCTGGGTAACATGGTTGAAAACATCTGTTTCGGAAACGCCAAACGCTATTTTGAGGCGAGGTCATAACGGATGAAACACATCGCAATTCTTGGCGAATGCATGATAGAGCTGAACGGTAAGCCGTTCGGCGCTATGCATCAGACATTTGGCGGAGATACGCTGAATGCCGCGGTGTACTTACGCCGCGGTTGTCAGGTTAATCCCGATCCTAAAGCGATCAAGGTCTCCTACGTTACCGCTTTGGGCACAGATCCTATCAGCGACGGTATGCTAAAGCATTGGCAGCAAGAAGGGCTCGCCACCAGCATGGTACTGCGCGATACCAGGCGCACGCCCGGCCTGTATCTGATCCAGTTGGATGATCAGGGCGAGCGCACGTTTCTATACTGGCGCAACCAGTCTGCTGCAAGATACCTGCTGCAGCACCCTGATTTTAGCCGGGTTAAGAAGGCATTAAGCCAGGTTGACATGGTGTTTTTAAGTGGTATCACCCTGGCTATATTGCCCGAAAATGACCGGGTCGAACTGCTTAACCTATTGGCCGAGCTCAGAAAAAGTGGCGTTGAAATCGCTTTTGACAGCAATTTCCGCCCGGCGCTGTGGCCAGATGATAACCAGGCAACGGTGAGGTTTATCTATGAAGCCATGTACCAGATCACCGATCTGGCCCTGGTCACCTTCGATGATGAACAGCAGCTATGGGGCGATGCAACACCACAGCAAACTCTAAAGCGTCTGCGTTCACTGGGTGTTAAGAACTCGGTAGTTAAAACCGGCAAAGATGGCTGTTTAGCCCAACAAGCGGGTCAACCGGCTCATATTGTCACCACGCAACCGGTGGCCAATGTCGTGGATACCACCTCTGCCGGTGACTCATTTAATGGTGGATTTTTGTCCGCATACCTGGCCGGGGCAACGCTTACTCACGCATGCCAGCGCGGCAATGCCATGGCGGGTACCGTGATTCAGCACCGTGGCGCCATCATTGCCAAAACCCATACTCAAGCAGCACTTGAAGCTTATTAAGGAATCTCAATGTCTAATATAAAACAACAGCTTAGCGAACTTAAAATTATACCTGTTATCGCCATCGACAAGGCCGAAGATATCGTCCCTCTGGGTAAAGTGTTGGCTGAGAATGGCCTGCCAGGGGCTGAAATTACCTTCCGCTCGGATGCTGCCGCTGAAGCCATTCGCTTGCTGCGCGAGTCTCAGCCAGAGATGCTGATTGGTGCCGGTACGGTGCTAACCCGCGAGCAGGTGATCGCAGCCAAACAGGCTGGGGCAACCTTTGTTGTATCTCCGGGCTTTAATCCGAACACGGTCAAAGCTTGCCAGGATATCGGCATCGATATCGTGCCCGGCGTTAACAGCCCGTCCAATATCGAGGCTGCACTGGAAATGGGCCTGACCACGCTGAAATTCTTTCCTGCCGAAGCATCCGGCGGCATTAACATGGTTAAGTCTCTGCTGGCCCCTTACACCGATGTCTCACTGATGCCGACAGGCGGAATTAACCCCGCTAACGTTCGCGACTACCTGGCGATCCCTCGCGTGTTGGCCTGCGGCGGCACTTGGATGGTAGACAAAAAACTGGTCGAAAATGGTGACTGGGACCAAATCGCCCGCCTGACCCGTGAAGCGGTAGCCCTGGTCAGTTAAGCCCGCTCAACCCAATAACAGCCCGGCTCACAGGGCTGTTTTTTATTTGGAGTAACACATTGGAAGATTGGCTGGCACAACTGGTTGGCGGCGCGGCATTTCTGATTGGCGTGATAGCTTTCTGGCAAAAAGACGATCTTAATTTTCGTTATCAGATGGTGGCCTTTTGTCTGGTAATGAGTGTCCACTTTGTCCTGATGGGCGCGACCGTCGCGGCCATTGGCGTGGCCATTAATGGCATACGCAGCTTTGCCTCGATTAAACTGCGCTCCAAAGCGGTGATGTGGTTTTTCCTGGCGTTGATGTGGCTAATGACCCTGCCCAATGTCAGTCACATTCTGGAACTGTTCACCGTGGTAGGTTCGTCCGTCGCAACCTGGGCGCTGTTTTGCAAACAGGGCATTACCCTGCGCGCGCTGATACTGTTTAACTCTGTCTGCTGGGTTAGCCACAACATCTGGCTGGGCTCTATTGGCGGGTCGCTGGTAGAAGCCAGTTTTATTGTTACCAATCTGGTCACCATCTACCGAATACACCGTAACAGCAGTGACCATCAGAATAGCATGACGGCCGAAAACGAATCCGTCTGAACAGGCAACACTATTACACCAGGGCGGTGATCTGGTCACGCAGCCAACGTACCGAAGGGTCAAGGTTGAGACGAGGGTGCCAGGCTAACGACAGACGATACGGGTCATTATCAAACGGCAGCGAAAATCTCTCTAACGCATCTTCAGCTTGATTAAGCAGCATATCCGGCACAGTACAAACATAATCCGTAGTCAGCAGTATATCGCGAACCATCGCGGCCTGCGGAACGGCGATCGCTATATTGCGCTCGCGATTCATCGCCCGCAAATAGTCGTCCATATAGCCCTGGAAACGACCATGTTCAGGTGGTACGACGACGTGATGTAGCTGGCAATAACTATCAATGTCGAGTGGTTTGTTACCTCGAGGATGACCTTTGCGCTGCACCATGACAAAAGGGGCTTCGCGTAATACGGTGGATATAAGCCCGGCCGGTATTTCGCGAAACGATTCCACCAGCAGATCAAAAGTGCCCTGCTCCATCTGCTCAGCTATCTGGCCGGGGGCACTGATGCTGCAGGCAAGTTGCACTCCCGGGCCTGCGGATTCAGCCAGCGCGGCAATTAACGGCACGCAAAACAGCGCCGCGGCACTGTCGCCAAACGCGACATGAAATCGCCGGGTATCGTTAGCCGGGTCGAACGTTAATTCGCTCTCCACAACTGCGCCAAGTGTTTTCAAGGCCGAACGCAGCGAAGATTGCAACATTAGCGCCCTGCTGGTTGGCGTCATACCGCGCCGGTGTTTGAGCGGCACTAACAACGGGTCATTAAACAGCTCTCGTAATCTGGCTAGCTGAGCCGACATCGCCGGCTGGCTGAGGTGAAGCCTTTGCGCAGCTCGGGTCACATTGCATTCAGTTAGCAGCACATCCAGTGACACCAGCAGGTTGAGATCGATTCGGCTTAAGTTCATGAGGTATCCATGAGAATTATCACTGTCATAATAATAAACGATTTGTTCAATAACTGTTGTGGTAGGTAGAGTAAGCCACGCCGCGAAAGAATATGGATTCACAGCAGGCATGTTGCATCGCGCCTTATACCCACGTGGAGAACACCCCATGACAAAGCCCACATCATTACTTGAGCAATTGATCGGTGCCTGGTCGCTGGTTTCGTATGTCGAAAAACCGCTCGATGGTTCTGAGCCCATCTACCCGTTTGGCAAGTCGCCAAAAGGCATCATTATGTACACTCCGGATGGCTACATGTCAGCGCAGATTTCCACACTGAACCGACCGCATTTCGCATCAGGTGACTGGTTCAAGGGTAGCGAAAAAGAACTCGCCAACGAAGCCAGCTCGTACATCGCCTACACCGGTCCGTTTGATGTCGATGAGGAGACGCACTCACTGACTCATACCATGTTTATTTCACTGTTTCCCAACTGGACAGGGCAAACCCAGCCACGTAAGGTCAAACTGGAGGGTAAAAGCTTGTGGCTTAGTACCGCAAGCCCAATTATCTCCGGGGGTAAAGAGGTACACTCCTACCTTCACTGGCTGAAGATGCGTTAAGTGCCGGCGGTGCATCCGCCGCCAGGCCGATTTTTGCTGAATGCTGTAGCTCCCCCGATCAACATACGGCATTCAGCTTTTTTCCCCTTTCAACATGGCAACCGTACCCTGCTATGTGGTCATTTTTGTTTATTTCTTGCCTATTCGTACCGCAGGGACAAATCAACCCGGTGAATGTATTTATCCGATCAGTAGGTTGCGCTAATATTGCTCAAAACCAAACTAACGAACCCGGATCGTATTCCTGAGTAACATTCAGCACCCTCTCAGGTCTGGCACTGTGAAAACACCGATTAATCCCGTTTCGTTGTCTCGTCTGGACCAACATTCATGCAGCTATTTCAATATTTAAAGTGGTTTTTCCGCCGGCACAAGTTTACCTACGCGATAGCACTATCGATGCTGTTTACGGTCGCAATGCTCAACATGGCAGTGCCCTGGTTTATCGGCAGCGCAATAGATAAGCTGCTGGAAACCAGAGATTTTTCTCAGGCAGAATACTATCTGTTTGCGCTTTTGGGCGTCAGTATTCTGGTTTATCTGCTGCGCTACGGCTGGCGGCGGATGCTGTTTGGTACCTCTTATCAACTGGGCAATATCCTGCGTGAGCGCTTCTACCACCGCCTGCTTCGCCAGGGCCAGGCTTTCTATAACGAGCGTTCAACCGGCGATCTGATGGCGCGGGCCACTAACGATATTGATGCGGTGGAAATGGCCGCCGGTGAAGGGATTCTGTCCGGCTTTGATGGCCTGATGACCTTTATTCTGGTGCTGGTGATGATGTTTGTATTCATCGACTGGCAACTGGCGATACTGGCCATTCTGCCGTTTCCATTTATGGGCTACGGGTTTTATCGGCTGTCTAACCAGATTCACCACCAGTTCAAAGACACGCTGGACACCTTTTCAACCTTAAACGAACAGGCGCAACAATCCATTGCCGGCATCCGGATGATCAAGTCCATGGGCCGTGAAGCCATAGAAACCGGCAAATTTGACCGCATCGCCGAACAGGCCGCGCAAACCACCTACAAAGTGCAGCGTTCAGAGGCGTTGTTTGACCCGATTATTCAATTGAGTCTGGGCTCGGCACTGCTTATCGCCATGTTGGTCGGCGGCTGGCAGATCAGCTCTGGTAATCTGACCGTCGGTCAGCTCACCAGTTTTACCCTTTATCTGTCTGAACTGATCTGGCCGATGTACGCCTTTGGCTGGCTGATGAACATCCTGCAACGTGGTAACGCGGCTATCGGCCGGCTGGAAGAGTTACTCAACCTGCCCGATTCCATCAGCGACCAGGGTAAATCCGAGCCCCAAGGCTACGACATCACCGTTGATCAGCTCAGTTTCCATTATCCCGATACCGAACAAGCCGCACTGAGCAATATCTCCGTTCATCTGGCACAAAATCAGGTTCTGGGTATTGCCGGGGCGACCGGCGCGGGCAAATCAACTTTATTGCACCTGCTGATGCGCTACTGGGAAGCGGAACACGGCAGTATCCAGGTTGGCAATACGGCGATTGAATCGATTCCGCTCAGCAGGCTGCGCAATTTGTATGCGTATGTGCCGCAGGACGCGTTCCTGTTCAGCATGAGCATCATGGAGAACATTCGCATTGGCCGCAGCGGAGCCTCGGACGATGAGGTTCACCAGGCGGCCAAGCTGGCGGCGGTACATGAAGATATTATGCAGTTCCCCGACGGCTATCAGACTCTGGTCGGCGAACGTGGTGTCACCCTATCCGGTGGCCAGCGCCAGCGTATCTCCATTGCCCGGGCACTGATCAGCCAGGCTCCCATTCTGGTATTGGATGATGCCTTGTCCGCGGTGGACATCAAAACCGAAAAACTCATTATTGAACACTTACAACAGCGCCGGGAGCAAACCCTGATTGTGGTCAGTCACCGGTTGTCGGCCATCGAACGCGCCGACCAGATAGTGGTACTGGCCCACGGCGACGTGATTGAAAAAGGTCGCCACCGGGAGCTTATCCGCCAGGATGGCTGGTACGCCAGAATGGCGGCCTATCAACAGATGGAACAAGCGATGGAGAGTGAACTGCAATGAACCGCAGAACAAACAAAACAGAGAAACGCAGTTCCGGCTCGGTCAAAATGCTGATGAGCTACGTGTTTGCCGAAAAAACCTTGTTCCTGAAAACCTTGCTGTTGGTGGTGCTTGCCACCGGGTTTGATGTGCTGGGCCCGATGCTGAGTAAAGTCTTTATCGATGAATTCGTGATGCAGAACCACTACCCGACCTGGCCTGTGGTTGGCGTGATCAGCCTGTTTATTATCTCCGTGCTGGCCGGTACTTATCTGAGGTATAAACAGACGCTGCGTTTTCTCGACATTGCGCTCAATGCGGTACTCGACATTCGCAAAAGGCTGTTTAAGCACGTGTTAACTTTGCCGGTGCCCTTCTTTGATTATGCCCGTACCGGTCAGTTAGTCAGCCGCATCACCAACGATACCGAGTCTATCAAAGACATTTATGTGCAGTTTCTGTCTAACATTCTGGCCAACCTGATCCTGCTGATTGGGATATTAACCGCGATGGCGATTCTGGACCTGCAACTAATGCTGGTCGCGCTGATGCTGATCCCGGCGGTGGTGACGCTGATTTATCTCTACCAGAAGTTCAGCGTTAAAGCGGTGACCGAAAGCCGTCAGCTGCGCTCTGACATCAACGCCACCATGAACGAATCGATCAGCGGTATGACGGTGATCCAGGCCACCAACCAACAACAGGCCAAGTACGATCAGTATCAACAGATTAATAACGACTACTACGCCACGCGGCTGAAGTCGGTCACCATTGGTTCGCTGTTGCTGCGTCCGGCTATCAACCTGCTCAGCATACTGGTGTTGGGTGGCGTAGTGTGGTTTTTTGGTTTGCAGGTGGTGCAAGGTGTGGCCGAAGTTGGCGTGCTGTATGCCTACCTCAACTACCTGGGCCGATTCAGTGAGCCGTTAGTCGAAATCACCCAGCGTTTCAGCATGTATCAGCAGGCAATCGTCGCCGGCGATCGGGTCTATGAACTGATGCAGGAGCCGTCAACTCACCATGACAAAGCCTGTTGGAGCGAGATCGAGCAAGGCAACCTGAGCATTGAAAAACTGGTGTTCAGCTACCAGAAAGACAAACCCGTACTGCACGAAATCGATGCCCGGGTGGATGCCGGTCAGTTCTATGCCATCGTCGGTCATACCGGCAGCGGCAAGTCGACCCTGCTTAATCTGCTGTTGAACTTTTATCAGCCTGAGTCCGGCAGCATCCGGATTGACGGGCACAAGATCGATCAGTACCACCAGCACACTCTGCGCCAGGGAATTGGCTTTATTCCCCAGGAGCCATTTGTGCTGGCAACCACAGTGTTCGATAACATCGATATGGGACGAGGGCTCAGCCAGCAAGCGGTTGAACAGGCAGCGCGGCAGGCGCATCTGCATGATGTGATCAGCGCGATGAACAACGGCTATCAAACCCAGCTTGGTGAAGGGGGTTTCCGGCTTTCAACTGGTCAGCGGCAGCAATTGATCATTGCCCGCGCACTGGCCGGTTCACCTAAGATTCTGCTACTGGACGAAGCGACAGCCAATATTGATAGCGAAACGGAACAAGTGGTGCAGCGCGCCCTTAACGATCTGCGCGGAAAAGTGACGTTGATTGTGGTGGCGCACCGTTTGTCGACCATCCACCACGCCGATAACATTCTGGTACTGGAAAAAGGCCACCTGGTTGAACAGGGTAGCCACCGCCAGCTGATGGCGATAGACCACGGTCGCTACCGCGCCATGTACCTGTTGCAGCAACAAGAACAGATGGTGGCGGAAGCCGAACAGACCGTGTGCCTGTCATCCTAGTCTGTCTTGGCGAGTGTTGCCGGGGTACTGGTCAGGTTGAGGATTACCGTTCCGACCAAAATCGCAAGGCTAATCGACACTAAACGCGTCACTTCTGCCGATAATGGCTCACTGCCCTGGTAAGTCATAATCTGATTCACCAGCACGATAAAATTGGTAAAGAGTAACTGGTAGATACTGATGCGACATTGGCGCCGAATGGCAAAACCGGCCAGACGCAGGCCCATAAAGCAGGTAACTCCTAAGATACCCAGGTGGGTAGCCCTGCGCTGTGTAACAGCATGATGGGAATGGTCATCAGAATACCGAGCGTTGTAGCCACCAAGCGGTTGTTACTGAATATGCGTTGATCGCGGGAGACAGGGATCTTAATCATACTGGCAATGGTAATCGCGATAAGCAGTGACTGGGAACTTTCCGTGCCGATTAACGCGAACAACACCAGCAGTAAGGCTGTGGTCTTAAACGCTATCAGGCCTAAATGGAGTTGTGCCCCCTCCATGGCCTGTTCATCGGGCAATATGTCCTGCTCGTCGCCTGGAAACAGCAGATAGCTGGCATAAGTCACCACCAGCGCGGTGACAAAGGTTTCCAGCATCACCAACGGCAAGCTAGAAATGGACACCCCATACTGAATGTTCACCACACTGGTAATGATCACAAATATCATCACAAACGTCGCCAGCATGTCTCTGGGATCCTGATGACTGCGGTAGAAACTCCAAAATAGCATCAACCAGCAAAACAGCCCGAACCCGGTGGGCGTATCGAGCAGTGCTTCACCCAGAGAGGTAATGACAAGACTGACCAGCACAATAACCGCTAACAGCTTCAGCATCAGATCGAGTGGCGGCTTCGAAGGCATGCTGGTCAATAGGATCACCACAAACATCGGCGCCAGCACAGGCATAAATGCCCCTTGCGACATTAAATAAAACAGCAATAACGTCGGGCCAAAGACCAAACGGATAATCGGGTTCGCGGCACTACGAAACATAAGTCCAGATACTCAAGATTCTCATCCAAACACCGGCCAGCCATTCACCAACCGTACTCTGCTCGGTATAAAATGCCACGGTTGCCTGAGAGCCGTAGCGGATGTTGGACAACGTGGAGGTATCATCGAACACAACATTAACCGGGTAGCGCTGTGGGCTGATATTGGCGGAATTTGCATTCAGAAAACCGGTGGTTGGGTCAATGTCGTTACTGCCGCCGGTACCCCAGCCAATGCTGTCGACTTTACCGGTCAGCACTCTTCCTGGCAGGGCATCCAGGACAATTTTCACCGTTTGCCCCGGGCGGATATGCTCAATGGAGTTCTCCCTCGCCAGAGCGGAAATCCAGACGCTGCGAGGGTCGATAAACGTCAACAGTGGTGACCCCGCTGCCGCCGTTTGACCAATGGTTAACTGTAAGTTGGTTACAATTCCTCGTGATGGTGCCAGCACTTTGGTTTTCTGCAGATCAAGCTGAGCTTTCTCTAAGTTTGCCATCGCCGCCAGAATATGGGGGTTATTACTGCCAGTCGGGCCCAGGTTCTGTTTTGCCTGCAACAGTGACGCTTCTGCTGCTTCAAAATTTGCCTGGGTGCGATTTTTCGCTTCATTGGCGTTATCTAAATCTGCCTGGCTAAGCACCCCGCGTGCCGCCAACTCCGCCGTTCTTCGCGCCTGCTCTCTGGCGTTATTGCGCGCGGCCAACGCATCGACCACGCGAGCCTGGGCAACCTCAACCGCGGCGGTGCTGGCGCCAATATTCTGGCCGGCAATGGCAAGGTTAGCCTGAGCCGTATCTAGCGCGATCTGGTAGTTTCTGGGATCAATCTGAAACAGCATTTCGCCGGCATCCACCACCTGGTTATCGGTAACACCCACATCAATAATGTTGCCCGACACTTCCGGCGCGACTCTGACTAAATACGAATGTACCCGGGCGTTACCGGTAATTGGCGCGACGCGATCCGCCCACAGGCTGTAAAGCCAAATGGCAAGCACAGCGGAAATAATAACGACACTCAGTTTTCTAGAAGCTTTTTCGGCAGCTGACATAACTTGGTTGCTCTTTTTAACGACCTGATAATTAAGACTATTCTAACTTACTCTAAAGCGCTAGTAGCCTATGTCCAATAAACGCCATATGGTAAAAAACAATCCCTGTTCTATTTCGTGTCACTGATGTTGGCATTTCCCGAACTGGCTTAATTCGGCTAGCTCTCTCAGCTTAAGCTCACAATTTTGTCATTGCCTTCAAACACAACAATCAAAATACCTTATATTGATACTATTGGTATCATTATTTGACTTATTGTCGGAGTTGTTATGTTTTCATTAACTGGAATTAACACCAAAATTGGCGAATCACCGATATGGAAGAATGACACTCAAAGCGTAGTATGGATTGAAGCCGCCGGACAGGAAGTGTTTGAATACTTTCTGGAAAATAAAACTGTACAGCGTTTTCGCGTGCCTTTTGACATCACTGCCATCGCCTTGTGTGACAATGGCCATTGGCTCTGCGCCAGTAAGCAGGGTTTATACTACTGTTCTTCACGGTTTGACCAATTCACTGCGATAGCCGATCCCTGCGCCAAGACAGAGCAGCTGCATCTCAATGATGCCGTCGCGTCGCCAACCGGCCAATTGTGGTTCGGCTCAATGAATTTTGCGCAACTGGAAGCACCCGATGGTCAATTTTTTCAGCTAACCGACAATGGCATCCTTACTATGGATAGTGGCTTTAGTGTTGCCAATGGTATAGCGTTCAACCCAACCCTTAAGCGGGCCTACTGCTCGAATATGTTTCAAAGGAAAGTGTACGAATATCAGTTAGATGACACCATGAGCCAGATTCTGGACAAATCTGTCTTTGTTGAGTTCGACGAGTCATTGGGCTTCCCCGACGGCTTGTGTGTCGATGCATCAGGCAACCTGTATGTCTGCCACTGGGAGGGGGGAATCATTAGTTACTACGCGCCGTCAACCAATCTGCTTGGGGATGCCAACATGCTCGGACAGATAGACTTGCCGGTGAAACATGCAACTCGCTGTACCTTTGGTGGTCCGGAGTTCAAAACCCTGTTTGTCACTACCGCAGACTTTGAACTGAGCGATGAGGAAGCGAAGTGCTACCCACAATCTGGTGAGCTGTTAATACTGGATGCCCCGACACTAGGTCAACCAGAGAACAGGGTAAATTCTGCGTTACTCAATAATTGGCAACCAAGCGTTGAGCCTCTAACCAGTTGAAACCCAATTAAGAGTTTGGGATTATAGGCCTTGCTCCCCGGGCGGTAACCGTCGTCTGTGCCCCGGGCCGCTTTTACAAGGAATCAAAGGTGTCAGAAAAAGCAAACTCGGTTGATCGGCTGATCAGCATCATCAAACAGATTGGCGAAGCGAAGTCTCCCATCCCCGCTTCCGATATCATCTTTGAGTCTGGTATTCCTAAACCGACCTGCCACCGGTTATTGCAACAGTTAGAAGACGCCCACTATGTACAAACCGATGAACGCGGGCACTTTTTTCCGGGTTCTCAGCTGTTGTCCATCGCGCTGGATGTCAAATGGACCAATCAACATAAGTTGCAAAGGCAGGCGATACTGCACGGTTTATCCCGTAAACTGGAAGAAACCTGTGGCCTGGCGCTGGCCAAAGACGACCCCAACCCGCACATGATCTACTACGACCGCATTCAAACCAACTGGCCGTTGCAGATTGTTATCCCGGTGGGTTTTCCAACGCCTTTATGGGCATCAGCAAGCGGTAAGCTGTTTTTAAGCACTCTGACCCCGCCACAACTGCGCCGGGTGTTGGGCAAAATAGAACTCACTCAATGCGCTAAAAATACCATTACAGACCGGCAGCAGCTTAAAAAAGAGCTGAGCCAGATCCAACGACGCGGTTACAGTGTTGACGACGAAGAGTTCATCGACGGCATGGTGGCTATCGCACTGCCACTGTTTGACCAGTACGGTCATTTTATGGCGGCGCTATTCTGTCATTGCCCGAAAAG
Organism: Vibrio sp.; assembly: GCF_050299255.1. Classification (GTDB taxonomy): domain Bacteria; phylum Pseudomonadota; class Gammaproteobacteria; order Enterobacterales; family Vibrionaceae; genus Vibrio. The sequence goes on along the minus strand of NZ_JBNKVP010000018.1, from coordinate 8,931 downwards.
CCGTAAAAATGTCTCTGATCTGGAAAACTACTTACCTATCCTGCGTTCAGCCCAGCAGAACCTGGAAGCCGTCTATCAAGACATGAAAAAACAGTTTGGTTAAGGCGTTACACCAAGTTCTCCCAAGGTGAACTGAAGGATGTCATTAGCTGCTGAACGCATCTCAGGAACGAAGGTGCGCAGCTTTTCCATTGAGGTGCGAAAGCTGGGCGCATGGCAGAACAGATAACCAAAATTAAACTCATTAGTACCGATTGGCACGGACACGGCAACCATACCATCAACGAACTCTTCATTGTCTTCACCAAACCCTTGTTGGTAAATCCGTGCCAGTTCGTCCAGAAATTGCTGCTCATTGGTGATGGTTTTCGGTGTCAGTTCACTTAGCCCCATATGCGAAATCACGTTGCGGCGAATATCTTCTTCCAGCGAAGACAAATACAGCTTGCCCGAAGCCGATGCAGCAATAGGCACTGGGCTTCCTTCCGCCAGGTTGATTTGCAGCGGCCAATTGCAATTGACCCGTTCGAAATAGATCATCTCGATTCCGTTTGGCACCGATATCCCGCAGGTTTCGCCGATAGAGTCCGACAAACGCTGCAGAACCGCCAACCGTTGTTCTGAAAAGCGCTGGTTCTTAAGAATATCGTGCGACAGAGACTGCAGCTCAGGCCCGGCAATAACCCGGCCGACAATGTTCTCCTGCAACTGACCCAACTTGATGAGCTGATTGATCAGCTTGTTGGCAGAGGCTATCGGCATATTCATCTGCTGCGCGATCAACTCTCTGTCTAACTGACCCCGTTTTTGCGCGACGATGGCCAGCAGCTGTAAAACCCGATCGAGTGTGGATCCTTTAGTGGAACTGGAAATTGCCATAGAGTTGTCTATTTCCCTGAATCAAATAACGGCATACCTGAGTTAGCGTATTGTTTTTGCTGTTCAAACGCAACTTTAGCTGGCGCAGATAAAGTAAGGGCTTGCACCTGCAAGCCCTTATTAGCATCAATTACCATGTAACTGCGCATTTCCCCAACTGGCGTGATCGTTGCCATTACCATCACCGGCATTGTTCACTTTCAGCGTCAGGGTCGTTTTATCTGATGGTATATCGACCGACACGACTTCCGCAGAGTCACTGCCTGTTAAAGTTGAACTCTGGAAATACAACTGGCCATCCAACTCAACCTGAAATACCACCGAGCCAGCATTGCCCACTTCATCATCCACACCAACCGATGCAGTAAACTGACGGTACTGGCCGGCAGAGAACGAATAGACCACGGCGGAGGCAGCATGAACCCCCAGGCCTTTAGCGAACGTCTGACCGCCGATAGAGATCGCCACACCATCCCCTGCACTCTGTTCCCCGTTGCTGGTGTCTTTTTCAATCGGACCCCAACCATTGGTTGAAGAGTCTTCCTGTAAGTCACTGAGATAGACACTGCTGGAAGGGTCGGGCGCACTGCCCGGATCTTCGGTCATAAACAGATTACCGGAACCATTATCCGACGGGTGAATCCAGTTAGTCCCACCATCAGGGTCATAGGCAAAGGCATAACCCGTATGGGCCCCACTGCCTCCATTGCCGTTACTCATTCTGAGTTCAAACTGATGCCAGCCTGGGGTTAAATCCAGATTGGCGGTCGAAACCCGGTCATTCCAGAGATCGCTGCTGAGCACTAACTGGCCATCGATCCAAAGGCGAGTCTTGTCATCGTTGTTTTCACTAAACGAGATCTGACCGTCGGCATCATAAATGTAACCGGAATACACCTCAGTCGTGTTGCCCGCTATGGCATCTTCTGTCTCACTCAAACTGGTGGTAATCGTGGTTTTTGGATTGGCATCGGTTTCGTTGATGTTGCCCGACAGAGTCCCGTAGAACAGTCCTGGAACCGCAGACGAACCGCCTTCACTCGGGATCCTTAACTTCGCATCCCCCCATGAGCCATGGTCACTGCCGACACCGTCGCCGGCATCGGTGACAATCAGCTTCAGTTCCTGAGCACTGCTGCTGATATTAACCTCGACATACTCTGCCACATCACTGCCTCGAAGTACGCTGCTTTGATACGCCATCAGGTCATCCAGCCAGACTTCAAATACCACCGATCCTGAGTTACTGGTTTCATCATCGACCCCGACAAACGCGGTAAACTGATTGTAGTCAGCATCAGCCAAGTTATAGGTCACCTCAGAATAGGCATGCACCCCCAGCCCCTTATCGAACTGACTACCGCCAATCGATATGGTCCGGCCATCACCCGCTGAATTTTCGCCAACGCTGCTGTCTTTCTCTATCGGCCCCCAGCCGTTGGTAGAGGACGTTTCGGTTAAATCACTGACGTAAACATAGCTGGTAGCTTGCGGTGGATCTGTGACGACAATCTCCGGGCCTTCATACTCTATCTGCTGCAGGTATGCGACCAGCGCTGCCCTTTCCTGGCTGTCAGTAACTGAGTGTTCAGAACCGACCTGCAACGCGTCATCCAGGGTTGCCGCCTGACCATTGTGGAAATATGGCGCACTATTCCAGACACCAATCAGGCTAGGAGTGTCGAACCCGACTCCCGCTAGCGGCGCACCGATACCAAGACCTGATGACGCGGTGATGGTACCTACATCGTGCCTTTGCATGTCGGTGTAATAAGCACCGGAGTGGCAACTATCACACCCCTTAGAGCTAAATAGCGCTTCACCGGTTTGCGCTTCTGCCGTCAATTGTCCGCTTGCGTCCCGGTTAGGACTCTCCGGGAACTGATTGAGGCTGCTTACGTAAAACGCCAGGTTGTCCAGATCTTCACTTCGACCTGTTTTCGGGCTACCGAGTGGATCTTCAGACAAGGTAAACAGCGCATCGACCATAAACCCTCTGCCGCCGAACGCATAACGGATATCGTTTTCGAAGTCTTGAATTTCGTCAAAGTTGGCAGTCCAGTGTACACGGCCGTTACCGGTACCTGTCTTACCCTGCAACGAAATGGTATTGCGCAGCCCTTCTCCCCGGTCGGTGAAATCCCAGACCCGTTGGTCACTGTCACCATCAGCATGACAACTGGCACAGGAGATATAGCCATCCTGGGTCATGCGCGCATCCGCCGCGTTGTAGAAGATTTGCTTACCTTTGAGTACCCTTGGGTGCAGAGTTTCACTGTCGACCAGTGAGATCTGCGCCAGAGTTGAAATGTCCCCTTTGGTGGCAAGGAACTCGCTGACATCATGGACAGAAACGGTTCTCGACATAAAGTTATGAACAAACAAGGTATTGCCGGATAACACCAGACCACGAGGTGCCAACCCGGTATCAAATATCTCCCCGGCACGGTTTAAGTTGTACGCACTGCGGATTTCTATGCTGTTTTGACCTTCAATCGCAACAAACACATAGTCACCCAGCTCACTGAATACTGCAGCTTTAGGTTGAGCACGGTTATCGAGGTCCAGAGCCCCCGCAGACACAGTTTGCGTATTCAGGTCCAATCGATTCACCACCGCCCGCACCGTGGTTTCAAATGTCAGCTTTCTGGTGTTATCGCCTTCAAGATATGGCCCCCGGTCAACGTTGGCCTTGTTGGAAGGTAACCAGGCACTGTACCCGTCCGGCGAAATGGTCACTGACGAGAGATAGTTTGCAATTCCACGACTGCGATCCGGGCCGTCCAGCGTAGTGGTATCTTTGGCGATTTGATAGCGCTGGTCGATGGTCATACTCGCGACATCTACCGCCACCACTTCCGCATAGGATTGCGGTGAGATAAACCGGGTAACCAGAGCCTGGGAAGAACTGCTGTCAATGGCAATACCCCGGGCGCTATGGCCGACATCAACGGTCGCGGTCACGGTTTTGCTGACCGGATCAATTTTGGCTAACTGACCACTGGCCTGCAAGGACACGAAGGCGGCACTGCCATCGGGGGCAAATACCACACCGTAAGGCTGGCTACCTCGTGGCAAGGCAATACTGTCCACCAACTGACCGCTGGCATTCAGAATGGTAATGCTGGCATCAGACTGGTTGGCAATCCAGAGGTTACCATCAGGTGCCGCCGCCACGGTTCTCGGCTGATCGCCTACTGGGGTTTCCCATTGTTTGTCAAACGGGCTGACATTGCTGAGGGCACTGACGCTGTCATTGTCCTCATTGACCGCAATGATCAGACTGCCTGATTCGATAATCGTCGAAGACGTGGTTGGTGCCGTAGAGGTAGGTTGACGATAGACGGTGATCGGCACCGATTTACTGCTTTCGAACACACCGTCAGAGGTGGTTTCCCGAATGGTCACGACAGCAGACCAATGGTTAGGCTCACTGTAGGAATGGGTTGTGCCACCACTGGTTGAAAATGGTGTTGAAGCACTTCCATCACCAAAGTTCCAGGAGTACTCAATGGTTCCGCCCAGTAGTGGCGAGGTGGATGCTGTAAACGTTGCACCACTGCCTAAAGGTACTTCGTCTGTGGCCGTCACGGTCACATCATGACCGACCTGAGAACCGGTCGCGAACCGATACTCGGTACGAGCCATAGCGTTGCCGGCAAAGTCTGTCACCCCTTCCAGGGTAACAACATAAATACTGTCTGCCTCTAGCGGTTGCGAGGGGGTGAAATGGACAAAACCCAGGTTGGTACTGTATTCGCCCTGCAGTGCACTGCTGCTACCGAGTTTGGCTACGCGAAATGTGGTCGCATTGACCGACTCCATCAACACACTGTCTGACAGTGCAACCCCCACCCGGGTAGTTAATGGCTGTAACGTCGCATCAAATGCCGGGTTCGCAGCCGATATATAAGGAGGGGTTGTATCGGGGCTGCTCTGATGTGCTATCAAGCCGCTACCTGAGCCATGGTCGTTACCCACCCAAACCAGGTTACCAAATGGAAACACCTGGCCATGGTCGGTATTAGTACTGGCAGCATTGAGTGAACTACGGCCTAACTCGCTGATATTATTGATATCGCTTACATCCAAAATAGCGATATCGTCCTGATTACCCAGAAACAGTTTATTGTCTTGCAGGTTACAGTACAGGTTCTGATAGCCGGTGAGCTTGTCGTTTACCAGACTGATCGGGTTAGTGGTGGTATCGTAAATTCGCAGCGAATCACTGGTGCTGCGCGCACCAAAGTAGGCATACTTACCGTCCCAGCAAGAAGCGTAATATTTTTCCGGTAATGAACTGACCGTACGGACGACGGTTGGATTGGTCGGGTCATCGATATTAAGAATTGAGAAGCCCGCCGTCCCTTCCATGCTGGAAATAAACATCCGGTTACCGAGCGCAAATACCGGGCCGACGTTAAACCCACCCAGAGTAGAGGTCGGTACCGTTTTCACCAATGCCGGGTTAGCCATGTCCGAGGTATCGACGATGCTGAGACCAGCGTTGCCCCGGGAAACATACAGGTAAGGTGCCTGCCAGAACAGTTGCCAGGAGACATTGTTGTAGTCACCAAAATTAACGCCGGGAATTTCCAGCTTAGACAAACGAATGGGATTCGCCACATCCGACCAATCCCATATCTCAATACCTTTACCTGATTGAATGGCAATGGTGTTGTTTTCACCCAAACCAAACGAGTGTGGCTCTCTGAACTCGGCCGTCCTTAGCCCGTCTCCCGTGCGGGTGGCCTCGGCCAGATCTGGCTCGTAAACCGTTTTGACCAGTTGCATCGATTTGGGGTTGGACACATCCATTGCGATCCATCCGCCAGGGCCACCGCCACTGTCAGGGGCAAAAACGCCCACCATATAGCCATTGAGCATGGTCATTACATTCACGCCATAGTGCTTGCGCCCGGGGTAATCCGGCGGCAGTATATTGGTCGTATCATCAATTAACGGGCTTGATACATGGGTGAATGCTTCTGTAGAACCGTAGTTGAGGTTACCCAATCCGGGGCCCTGGGCGGCATTTGCCGCCGACAGAAACGATGCACCGCATAGTCCCGCTATAACACTGCTTATCACAGGGCGACGCCAAGTCTTTATCGACTCTATCAACCTATTGGCTTTCATCGCCTTCTCCTTGCTTTTGTGGTCATTAAAATAAGCTCACTTTTGCAACAAAAGTGAGCACCTACAAAACATGAAGAGGACAGGATGACTTACCCTACCGCTACCAACTAAAGCAACCCGACATCGCACCTCCTCACGTCAATCTCCTATTTCATCGTCGGCATGACGAATTCAGCTTCCGTGTTTGCTTTCAGTGTTGAGGTTGAGCCGCTTTTCAGGTTCGACTCAGGCCAACGCGTGGTGATGGTTTTCATGCGGGTGAAGAAGCGCACACCGTCTGGGCCATGCATATGCAATGGGCCAAATAACGACCGCTTCCAGCCGCCGAAACTGTGGAATGCCATTGGCACGGGAATAGGTACGTTGACTCCCACCATGCCTATCTGCACTTTGGCGGCGAAGTCTCTGGCGGTGTCGCCGTCGGCGGTAAATATTGCGGTCCCGTTGCCGTATTCATGGTTATTGATCAGGTTCAGGGCCTGCTGGTAGTTATCGACCCGCATCACGCACAAGACAGGGCCGAAAATTTCCTCGCGGTAAATGGTCATCTGGTCGGTCACACCATCAAACAGGCTACCGCCAACAAAATAGCCGGCACTGGATGAGGCAATGTCGACGCTGCGGCCATCGACCACCAACTGAGCCCCTTCCTCAACCCCTTTTTCGATGTAGGAACAGACCTTTTGCTTATGCTGCTCGGTAATCAACGGCCCCATATCATTTTCAATCTCCTGACCATAACCAGGCCCTACTTTCAGAGTGGCCAGCTTATCCTGTAAGCGGCGAACCAGCGCATCACCAGTGCCCTCACCTACCGCCACCGCGACTGAGATTGCCATGCATCGCTCACCGGCAGCACCATACGCCGCCCCCATCAGGGCATTCACCGCACCATCGATGTCGGCATCCGGCATCACCACCATATGGTTTTTGGCCCCACCCAACGCCTGGACGCGCTTACCATGCTTAGCCCCTTCGGCATAGATATATTCGGCAATAGGCGTAGAACCGACAAAACTGATCGCCTGAACTCGCTCGTCCTGCAGCAGGGTATCCACCGCTTCTTTATCGCCCTGAACGATATTGAACACGCCATCGGGAAGCCCGGCCTGTTTCAGCAGCTCGGCAACATACAAAGGTGCCGACGGGTTTTTCTCAGAAGGTTTAAGAATAAAGGTATTGCCGGTGGCGATGGCGATCGGGAACATCCACATCGGTACCATCACCGGGAAGTTAAATGGTGAAATGCCCGCCACGACACCCAGAGGCATCATTTGCGAGTGTGAATCGACATCCGTGCCCACATTCAGGCTGTGTTCACCTTTCTGCAGGTGCGGGATGCCGCAGGCAAATTCGACCACTTCTAAACCGCGGGTGATCTCGCCGAGCGCATCGCTGAATACCTTGCCATGTTCGCGGCTGATGATTTCAGCTAACTCATTGCGATTCTGTTCCAGTAACGCTTTAAATCTAAACATCACCCGGGCCCGGTTTAGTGGCGTGGTCACCGACCAGGTCTTAAACGCCTGCTCCGCTTGTTCTATTGCCGCGGCTACCTCAGCCCGGTCAGACAGAGTCACATGATTCTGCACCTCGCCGGTGGCTGGGTCATACACAGGTAACTGTCGTCCTGATTGGCTCTCGACCAACTGGTTATTAATAAAATTGCTAATCATGGTTTCATCCTTGTGTTGAAATTGATTCGGTCCGGTTGTTGGCTACCAGGCAGCTTTGTACAGCTCGACGATGGTCTCTTTATCGGGTACCCGCGGGTTGTTGTTCGGCGAACCTGAGGCCAGCGCCTGCTCGGCCATCACGTCCAGGCTGGTCCAGTACGCCTGCTTATCGATGCCGAAATCGCTCATCGACGGCACGCCCAAATCAAGGTTGATCTGCTTAAGCTCGGTAAGCAGCACGTCAACCGCCGTGTCATCACTCGCTTTGGCGTCAACCAGCCCCATCGCTCTGGCACAGTCGGCATAACGGGCCTTGGCTGCCGGGATGGAATACTCCGTCACTGTCGGTAACAACATGGCGTTGCTCATACCGTGTGGGACATGAAAGTGGGCGCCAATCGGCCGGCTCATGCCGTGAACCAAGGCGACCGAGGCATTTGAAAACGCCACGCCGGCCAATGTGGCCCCCAGCATGATCTGTTCTTTGGCTTGTCTGTTATCGGGATTGCCGACCGCTTCACGCAGGTTAGGGGCAATCAGCCTGATGGCCATCAGAGCCTGCTGGTCGGTAAACAGTCCGGCTTTACCGCTGACATAGGCTTCGATGGCATGGGTCAGCGCATCGATTCCCGTGTCTGCAGTAATCCGCTGCGGTGCGGTCATGGTCAGTTCGTAGTCGATGATGGCCGCAGACGGGATCAAGCCAGGTCCCATGCAAAGCAGTTTTTCATCATTGCTCTCATCGGTAATGATGGTCACTTTGGTTACTTCAGAACCGGTGCCCGCGGTGGTCGGGATGGCGATTAGAGGAATGATCGGGCTGGTGACAATATTCGGTACGCTGTAATCGCGAATTCGTCCGGGCGAGTTGGTCAGTAGGGCAATGGCTTTTGCACTGTCGATGACACTGCCGCCACCGAGTGCCACCACGCCGTCGTAGTGACCTTCAATCGCCTTATTAACCGCAGGAAGAATGGAGGCTTCCGTGGGCTCGGGAATGGTGTCGGTAAACACATCCGCTTCAATTCCAGCCTCAAGGATAATCGTTTTCAGGCGCTCAACCTGACCGAGTTCAGACATCACAGGATCCGAGACGATCAGTACACGCTGACAGCCCAGCTCGGATGCCACCGCGCCGGCAGCATTGATCGCACCTTCTCCCACTTCTAATCGTTTAGGTAACACAATAGATTGGCTCATAAACCACCTCTCATTTTATTTCGATACTTTTTGTATC
>NZ_JBNKVP010000017.1:0-59844 GCF_050299255.1 Vibrio sp. | reverse complement strand
CATAGTCAGCGTGTCCTGGGCAGTCTACGTGTGCGTAGTGACGAGTTGGAGTGTCGTACTCTACGTGAGAAGTTGCGATTGTGATACCGCGCTCACGCTCTTCTGGAGCGTTATCGATAGACGCAAAGTCTTTCGCTTCACCGCCGTATACTTTAGCTAGTGTGGTACAGATAGCTGCAGTTAGAGTTGTTTTACCGTGGTCAACGTGGCCGATAGTACCAACGTTTACGTGCGGTTTCGTACGTTCAAATTTTTCTTTAGACATGAGTTGTCCCTCTAGGTACGGATTTAGGTGGCTTTGATGACCACGCAACCAAAATTAATGGTAATAAAGTATATATCAAAAGGAAAAGTTTGCTTAGAGCTGGTGCTGATAGGCAGACTCGAACTGCCGACCTCATCCTTACCAAGGATGCGCTCTACCACCTGAGCTATATCAGCACTCTAAATGAGTGGAGCGGGCAGCGGGAATCGAACCCGCATCATCAGCTTGGAAGGCTGAGGTAATAGCCATTATACGATGCCCGCAACACGTAACTCTGAGAGCTATTTCCTTAGGAATATGGTGGAGGGGGACGGATTCGAACCATCGAAGGCGGAGCCGGCAGATTTACAGTCTGCTCCCTTTGGCCACTCGGGAACCCCTCCAAATTTTTCCCACTCTCACTACTCTTTGTATATCAACAAACTGGAGAGAATGGTGCCGACTACCGGAATCGAACTGGTGACCTACTGATTACAAGTCAGTTGCTCTACCTACTGAGCTAAGTCGGCATAAGTGGTGCGCATTCTATTGAATGATTTTCTGGCTTGCAATAGCTAAATTAAAAAAAAATGCGAATTTAATCGGATTCTGCTTATTTGCTGCTTTTTCGAGCAATTTTGCACTTTTACGCCAATTCTGTCGGCTCAAATATTTGCTTTCCGATTCGGTTAAGGTATGTTCGCTGCTCCGATGAGAAATTGGGTAACCGACCGACCATGACCCCTTATTTATCTTTCCAACGCTCAAAATGGGCAGAATTACGCAATTCTGTGCCTATGACTCTGTCTGAGCAGGACCTGATTGAATTACAGGGTGTGAATGAAAGCCTGACAATGCAGGAAGCCGTGGAAATCTATCTGCCGCTGTCTCGGTTGCTGAATCTCTATGTCGCAGCGCGGCAGAGTCGTAACTCTGTATTGACCGAGTTTTTGGGCAATACCGAATCCGCACCGCCGTTTGTGATCGGGATAGCCGGCAGTGTCGCGGTCGGCAAGAGCACCACGGCGCGTCTGCTGCAGGCGCTGTTATCCCGCTGGGAAAACCATCCGAAAGTGGCGCTGGTTACCACCGACGGTTTCCTCTACCCCAAGCAGGTGCTGGATCAGCGTGGCATCATGGATCGCAAAGGCTTTCCCGAATCTTACGACATCAAACGCCTGGTGCAGTTTATCTCCGACGTTAAAGCGGGCAAACCCCAGGTCGAGGCACCGGTCTACTCACACATTACTTACGACATCACCGATCAGATTAAAGTGGTGGATCGGCCCGATGTGCTGATTATTGAAGGTTTGAACGTGCTGCAGAGTGGCATGGACTACCCCCACGACCCGCACCGGGTGTTTATCTCTGATTTCCTGGATTTTTCTATCTATGTCGATGCCGACAGCGATATCATTGAGCAGTGGTATATCGAGCGGTTTCTGAAATTCCGCAAAGGGGCGTTTACCAAGCCGGGCTCCTACTTCAGCCACTATACCCAGTTGAACGAGGCACAAGCGATCGAACAGGCCCGCAGTATCTGGCGCAACATTAACGGCGTCAACCTGGCGCAAAACATATTGCCGACCAAAGACCGTGCCCAGCTCATCCTCACCAAAGGTGCGGACCATACCGTTCAGCAGATCTTACTGAGAAAATAATCCACCACCGGTACGCCGGCTGAGCCAGCCTGACTATTGCGGCTCGGGGCCGTAAGCGTTCTCGCCCGCCTGACCACGCAGAAAACCACATTCGATCAGGATCCAGCTGCCACATGCAATCGCCACCAGGGAGCTGACCATCTGAATGCTACTGGGGGAGGCCATCATATCCGGCTGGCCGCTCGGCATCATCATTCGACCGACAATCAACGGGATGTTGAGCACTAGCCACCAGGTGGATTTACCGCGATCATGCCAGCGTTTGGCCGTCACCGCCAAATCGGGAAACAGCATCAGCAGCAGAAACAGCGGCAGCAGCAAATGGGCCGAATGGGGGAACAGTACATTGGACAGCGACGCAACGGCGATAATAATGGCGTAATAGGCCAGGTTCCACATCCAGTAGGTTTGGCGCCCTATCCGGCCTTGAAATGAGAACAGCAACTGTTGCATCGGCATAATCGATTCCCCTGTAATGAGCGACTCAATTCAATGCGATTTGAAAACACTCTTTATCCATATCGCGGATATTGACGGTTAAACTGCGCACCTGGCCCGCCTGTTCAGACAGCACTTCGAGCAGCTGGCGCGACAACTGTCTTTTCTGCTCGTCCGTTCGGCCAGCCAGCAATTCAAAGCTGATATGGATAAAATCAACGCTGTCGCCTTGATCGCCAATCAACCACTGATGGCATCGCAATGCCCGGGATTTAACCGACGCGATATCAAACAAGCCTGACTGCAGTACCACGTGGTGCAGATCTTCCAGCAGACCCTGCACATTCAGCCGCTCATCCACCGAACTGGAATACTCCATAACCAGATTTGGCATACACTTTCCTTTGTTATTGTAGATGTAAATTTCTTTCAGCCACTTGCATAGCCAACCTCACTAATAACAAGAAGCGGGGGAAAAGCCGAGCGACGAGAGTGACTTCTGTCTATCAGATCACTGAAGCACAGAGGTTTAAAATTATTTTTGTCTTAGAACCAGCAGCTTAATCTACATCCAATAAAGAAATGACACGCGTCATGATCTGTTTGGTTTTATCTGTTATATTCTTTCGAAATCACGTTTATTTTTTACATTAATAGAAATTGGAGATATTCCTATGCGTCGTCCTGTAGTGATGGGTAACTGGAAACTTAACGGCAGCAAAGCCATGGTCACTGAGCTGCTGAATGGATTAAATGCGGAACTGGAAGGCGTAACAGGCGTTGACGTAGCGGTTGCTCCACCTGCCCTGTACCTGGATCTGGCTGAACGTCTGATCGCCGAAGGCGGTAACAAAATGATCCTGGGTGCGCAAAACACCGATCTGAACAACAGCGGTGCTTTCACTGGCGATATGTCTCCAGCAATGCTGAAAGATTTCGGTGCTTCTCACATTATCATCGGTCACTCTGAGCGTCGTGAATACCACAACGAATCAGACGAATTTGTCGCTAAGAAATTTGCTTTCCTGAAAGAGAATGGTCTGACTCCTGTGTTCTGTATCGGTGAATCAGAAGCGCAAAACGAAGCGGGTGAAACTGAAGCAGTTTGTGCTCGTCAAATCAACGCTGTGATCGACGTATATGGCGTTGAAGCGCTGAACGGTGCCATCATCGCTTACGAACCAATCTGGGCTATCGGTACCGGTAAAGCGGCTACGGCAGAAGATGCACAGCGCATCCACGCATCTATCCGTGCTCTGATTGCAGCGAAAGACGCAGCAGTAGCTGAACAGGTGATCATCCAGTACGGCGGCAGCGTGAAACCTGAGAACGCAGAAGCTTACTTTGCTCAGCCAGACATCGACGGTGCATTGGTTGGTGGCGCATCTCTGGATGCGAAAAGCTTCGCAGCTATCGCTCAAGCAGCAGCCAAAGCGAAAAGCGCGTAAATAATTAGCTTCCAAGCAGCGTGAAGGCCAGCAGATGCTGGCCTTTTTTGTTGCTCGATTGTCAGCCTGGCATCGAATCCTGTATCCTAGCGTTTTTCCACTAAGCTATTCCCCCTATGCACGATAAACATGGCCTGTTATCCGGTCCTATCCCTCAAGTGCTGCGCAATATGACCGTGCCGATGACTTTTGGCATGATTGCAATTCTGCTGTTCAATTTAGTGGATACTTTCTTTATTTCTCTGCTCGGCACTCAGGCGCTGGCGGCCATCAGTTACACCTTTCCGGTTACGTTTGCCGTCAACTGCATTACCATGGGCATCGGCATGGGTCTCTCGACCACGATTGGCCGCTGCTTGGGACAGGGTAATACATTGCAAGCCGCCCGCTTGTCCGGGCACGGGTTACTGCTGGCGGTGATGCTGGTTACTCTAGCCTCCAGTATCGGTCTCAGCAGTATCGACCCTCTGTTTCTGCTGCTGGGTGCTAAGCCGGAGTTACTGCCGCTGATCGATCAGTATATGCAGGTCTGGTACCTGACCATTCCGCTGCTGGTGATTCCGATGGCGGGTAACAGTGCCATCAGGGCGTCGGGAGATACCAAAACCCCGGCCAAAATCATGATGTTAGCCGGTGCAATTAACGGCCTGCTCGATCCCCTGCTTATCTTTGGCTATGGCCCATTTCCTGAACTCGGTATTCAGGGCGCGGCCATTGCCAGTGCCTTCAGCTGGTTTGGTGCCCTGTGTGGCTCACTGTTTGTGCTGATCAAACGCGAAAAACTGCTCGCCTGGCCGCAATTGCCCACGCTGCTGTCTGACTGGAGTCAGATTCTGAAAATTGGTACCCCGGCCGCACTGTCCAATGCGATGAATCCGCTGTCTGGTGCCATCTTAATGATGCTGCTTTCCAGCCACGGCACCGCCGCTGTAGCCGCCTATGGTGCCGCGCAGCGGATTGAATCGATCCTTATCCTGGTACTGATGGCGCTGACTTCGGCACTGACTCCGTTTATGGCTCAGAACCTGGGAGCGCAGAATCATCAGCGCAGCTTTACCGGGCTGTTTCTCAGCATGCGCTTTGCTATCCTGTTCCAACTGGTGATTTTTATCATGATGGTGCCGCTCAGCATTCCGCTTGCAGCGCTGTTTTCTCAGGAACAGAGTGTGCGGGATCTGCTCTGGCACTATCTGCTGGTGGTACCGTTCAGTTACGGCTTCCAGGGAGTAATCATGATGCTGGTCTCCGGCCTGAATGCCCTGCATCAGCCGCTAAAAGCGTTTCAGTGGAGCTTTATGCGCCTGTTCGTGTTTATTCTGCCGGGGGCGTGGCTGGGCAGCCTGTGGCTGGATATCGAAGGGCTGTTTATCGGCATCGCGGTGGGTAATCTGCTGGGCGGAACCATGGCTTATCTGTACGCGCTGAAACTGCGCAGGCAACAGCTGGCCCTGGCTGAAGAGAGCTGAGCTCAGGCAATAAAAAAACCGGCTCCAGGCCGGTTTTCGCGGTTATTCGGCTTCTGCCAGTTGTTGCTCTTCCAGACCGGTTTCGAGGTCAATATCCAGCGGTTCCTGGGATAAAATGATACCGGTATTGTCGGCGTACAAGTAGTCTTCCGGTAAGAAAGTGACACCGGCAAAGTTGACTGCCACATCCACTTCCCCAGCCCCTTGCTGAGTCGCACCGACCGGAATGGATGCCATGGCCTGAATGCCGATGTTCATCTCTTCCAGTTCATCCACTTCGCGCACGCTGCCATACACGACGATGCCTTCCCACTCATTTTCTTCGGCCAGTGTTGCCAGCTCAGCATCGATCAACGCCCGTCGTAACGACCCGCCACCGTCGATGAGCAGCACGCGTCCTATACCATCCTGCTCGAGGATTTCACGAACTAAGCCATTATCTTCAAAACATTTTACTGTGGTGATCTGGCCGGCAAAGGAAGCGCTGCCGCCAAAATTACTGAAGATTGGTTCGACAACATCTACCTGATCCAGATAGATATCACACAAAGCCGAAGTGTTGTATTCCATTGCCATTGCTCTCTTACCGAATTACATCCACTTCGAGTATATAAGCTGATCAGGTCATTGCAATGACATGACGCAACTAACTCGCCAGAGTTTGAGCTATAACCACTCCGGCAAACAATAAGTTAGTCACCAATGAACATTTCACCACCGCCGGCATCATAGGCGCGATTTGTGCCGGACGAGTGGTCTGCCACACAGCCCGGCCATGACGGAAAGTCACCAGCACGCTGAACAAGAACGGCAAACTGATCCAGACCGGGACCGGCTGCAGGATAAGATAGAGGATAAAAGCCAGCATGGCACCAGACAGCAAGATAAAGTGGTACTGCTTGGCTTTGTGCTGCCCCAGCCGCACCGCAACAGTACGTTTACCACACGCAGCGTCATTTTCGATATCGCGCATATTGTTGATATTGAGCACCGCCACCGCCAACAGGCCACACCCCACCGAAGGCAGAATTAACATCATATCCAGCCGCCCGGTGTGCAAAAAATAGCTGCCAGCGACGCCGAGTAAACCAAAGAAGACAAACACAGAGATATCGCCAAGGCCGACATAGCCGTACGGTTTTTGTCCTACGGTATAGGCGATTGCCGCGCCGATGGCGAGCAAGCCAAGAATGAGGAAAGCCAGGATATTTTCTGCACTGTCCAGCGCATACAGTACCAGCCATAAACCGGCGGAAATGGTGAGCAGTACATTAATGATGATGGCGCGCTTCATCTCGACCGTACTGACTTCGCCGGACTGGATTGCCCGGGTGGGACCTAACCGGTTGTGGTTATCGGTACCCTTGAGCGCATCACCATAATCATTGGCCAGGTTAGACAGTATCTGTAACAGTGTCGCGGTCAGAAGAGCCAACAAGGCAACCGGGAGGGAGAACAGGCCGCCTGAGAATGCCAGCACGCTGCCGGTCATTATTGAAACCAGCGCGAGAGGGAGAGTTTTCGGTCGGGCGGCATCAAGCCAAATGCGAAGCGGTTGCAGCATGATGTAATCTTGCAATTTAAGTGAGCTGAAATTGTGTCATATCTCACCATAACTCGCAAAAACAAAAAAGGCCACCACAGTGACCTTTTTCGCTAATTCTGGCTAAATTTCCAGATCGAGATTATTTCACCCGGCCGACATATTCAGCAGAACGAGTGTCGACTTTAATCACTTCGCCGATCTGAATGAACAGTGGCACGCGAACCACCGCACCGGTAGACAGAGTCGCTGGTTTACCGCCGGTACCCTGTGTATCACCCTTCAGGCCAGGATCGGTTTCAGTCACTTCCAGTTCTACGAAGTTAGGTGGGGTAACGGCGATTGGGTTGCCGTTCCACAGTGTCAGCATACAAGTATTGTTTTCAACCAACCATTTCGCATTGTCGCCAACCGCTTTAGCATCGGCCGCGATCTGTTCAAAGGTTTCGCTGTTCATGAAATGGTAGAATTCACCGTCGCTGTACAGGTAGTCCAGATCGATGTCCATGACGTCAGCAACTTCAACGCTATCGCCTGACTTGAACGTTTTCTCCAGAACTTTGCCGGAAAGCAGCTTGCGGATTTTCACGCGGTTAAAAGCCTGACCTTTGCCTGGTTTTACATACTCGTTTTCGAGAATGACACAAGGCTCATTATCAAGCATAATTTTAAGACCGCCTTTGAATTCATTCGTGCTAACAGTAGCCATTTTTTCCTCTTACCATTCTTCGAGTTAAATTTAATGCCGCATATAATAACCCGAAAAGTCGCATCTGTTGAGCAAAACTGGCTGCAACAGCTCGCGAGTGGGATCTCCGACCCGCTAACACTGCTCAATATACTGGATATCGACCCGTCGCCCTGGCAACACGGATTCGCAGCTCGGCAGCTGTTCGCCCAGCGTGTTCCACAAAGTTTTGTCGACAGAATGGAAAAAGGCAATCCGCACGATCCCCTGCTGCGCCAGGTATTGCCATTGGCGGCCGAGTTTGCCCAGACCGAAGGCTACAGCGCCGACCCGCTACAGGAGCAGAACAACCGCCAACCGGGACTGCTGCACAAGTATCACAACCGGGCATTGCTGATCGTCAAAGGGGGTTGTGCCATCAACTGCCGCTACTGCTTTCGGCGTCATTTCCCCTATGGCGACAATAAAGGGGACAAGCGCACCTGGCAGGGCAGCCTGGATTACATCGCCCGCCACCCGGAAATCGATGAAGTTATCTTGTCCGGCGGCGACCCTCTGATGGCCAAAGATCACGAACTGCAGTGGCTGACCAATGCCATCGCCGATATTCAACATGTCAAGCGGCTGCGCATTCACAGCCGCTTGCCGGTAGTGATCCCGGCGCGTATTACCGAGCAGTTATGTCAGATCCTGTCCGCTACCCGGCTGGACTGTGTGCTGGTCAGCCACATCAATCACGCCAACGAAATCAATTCGGAAGTGAGATCTCAGTTTCAGCTACTTAAGTTGCATAATGTTACGCTATTAAATCAGGCCGTATTACTTAGTGGTGTTAATGATTCTGCCGACAGCCAAATCGCGCTGAGCAACGCCCTGTTTGATGCCGGCATCCTACCTTACTACCTGCATGTATTAGATAAGGTCCAAGGAGCGGCGCATTTTTATGTCTCAGATCAACGGGCAAAAGCGATCATGGCAGAAGTGATTACCCGGTTATCCGGCTACCTGGTGCCCAGACTGACCCGCGAAGTGGCAGGAAGAGCCAGCAAAACCCCATTGGATTTACAACTAGAGTAACAGACAGCATGGTTTCACAACGTGGTTTTACCCTGATAGAGATGGTCCTGGTGGTCGTGATTCTTGGCATCCTGGCCAGCACCGCCGCGCCCAGGTTGCTGAACATTCAGACCGATGCCCGCATCTCAGCGTTGAACGGCCTGAAAGGCAGCATGCACAGCATCTCAGATACCGTGCATCCTAAAGCGATTATTGAAGGGTTGGATCAGCTCAGTCAGGCGGTGCTGTCAATCAGTGGTCAACAGGTCAAACTGGCCTATGGTTATCCGGCGGCGGACTCCGCCAACAGCTGGAGCAAACTGATCAACGCCAGCTTTGCCGATGCCATTTTTAATGCCGACACGCCATCGGAGTGGTATTTCCACAATCAGGGTCAGGGCTGGATACGTTTTATGACCGCCAGCCGCAAAGATCCCGCCCAGCAGTGTTATCTGCTCTATACCCAGGCCACCAGCGCCAGTTCCCCCCAGTTTGAGACCACCACCAACGGCTGTTAATGAGCTGTGCTGCAGAGACAAAAAAACCACCATTTCAGGTGGTTTTTTCATCATTATTGCCGGTAGGCAGAACGATTAGAACAGCTCTTCTGCTACTTTGTACAGATCGTTGCGGATCGGACGTTTCATGTTCTCAATCGCATCGATAATATCGTGATGAACCAGCTCTTCTTTCACGATACCAACACAGCGACCACCCATGCCCTGCTGCAGCAGGTGCACAGCATAGTTACCCATGCGAGAGGCCAGAACCCGGTCAAACGCCGTCGGACGACCACCACGCTGAATGTGACCCAGTACGGTAGCGCGGGTTTCACGGCCAGTGGCAGTTTCAATCTCTTTCGCCAGCTCGTTAGCATCCATCATCAACTCCGTCAGGGCAATAATCGCGTGCTTTTTACCCTTCTTGATGCCGTCCTGGATATTGTTGATCAGCTGCTGTTTGTCCAGACCGGTTTCCGGAGTGATGATGTATTCACAACCACCGGCAATCGCAGACATCAGGGTCAGATCACCACAGTGACGTCCCATGATTTCAACAATAGAAATCCGTTGGTGAGACGAAGAAGTATCGCGCAGACGGTCGATCGCATCGATAACCGTGTTCAGAGCGGTCAAATAACCGATCGTGTAGTCGGTACCCGCAATGTCGTTGTCGATAGTGCCTGGCAGACCGATACATGGGTAACCCATTTCAGTCAGTTTTTTCGCACCCATGTAAGAGCCGTCACCACCGATCACGACCAGCGCATCAATCCCGTGTTTTTTCAGGTTTTCGATCGCTTTCTCACGGACCGCTACGTCTTTGAACTCAGGGAAACGGGCAGACCCCAGAAAAGTACCGCCTTTGTTGATCACATCAGAGACACTGGATCGATCCAGCTTTTTGATCCGATCTTCGTACAGGCCAAGGTAACCATCGTAAACGCCATACACTTCCAGGCCCTCTGAAAGTGCAGTCCGGACGACGCCACGAACCGCTGCGTTCATGCCTGGGGCGTCACCACCACTAGTCAAAACACCGATTTTCTTAATCATGCTCACCCTCGATTTGGAAATCCAATTTCAAATTTTATGTCAGTTGCTAACAGGTGCAGCCGACCAAATAATAATAAATTGGGCAATATGTTACCTTTACCCACTAGGAATACTAGCTATATTGCAGCCAATTTTGTAACTTTTCTACTTATGAAAGAGTATTA
Source organism: Vibrio sp. (assembly GCF_050299255.1). Taxonomy (GTDB): domain Bacteria; phylum Pseudomonadota; class Gammaproteobacteria; order Enterobacterales; family Vibrionaceae; genus Vibrio. Next base: position 49,580 of record NZ_JBNKVP010000017.1, on the reverse strand, counting down.
CAGTTTTGCTCATTCACTTTGTTGACGCACATCAGGATCACGATTATTTGTCAATTCAGTGAAAAAGATAGTCAACAACGGCTCGCTTGTCGTGACTCATTTCTGCTACCAGCCCTGGCGTTTTTGCGCTTTCTCGGGTCCAAATACCACAGAATAGGGATCCTGGTGGATCAGTACATCAGCGTCGGTAAACATATCCATTAACAGATCTTCCACCTGATCGGATATCCGATGCGCTTCAATCAGCGGGATGTGATCATCCAGCTCAAGGTGCAGCTGAATAAACCGGGTCGGGCCGGACATTCGGGTACGTAACTGGTGTACCCCCCGTACGCCACTGACCGACATGCAACACTCACGGATCTGCACCAGCTCTGTGTCAGGCAGCTTCCTGTCCAGCAGGGTCTGGGTTGCTTCATTGACCATTCTGAACGCACTGTAAAGAATGTAGCCGCCAATACCGATGGCAAATACGGCATCGGCCTGACCAATGCCCAGCCAGCTCAGACCAAGCGCAACCATAATGGCGATATTCATATACAGGTCGGATTGATAATGGAGTGAATCGGCGGCGATCGCCTGGCTGCCGGTTTTGGCCACCACATAGTGCTGAAAACGTACCAGGGCGAAGGTGACCACAATCGCAAACAGGCTGACATACACGCCGAACTCCGGAGACTGCAGTTCATGCGGGCGGAAAAAGCGATCCACCCCGTTCAAAATCAGAAATACCGCTGAGCCGGAAATGAACATCGCCTGAGCCAGTGCCGCCAGCGATTCAGCTTTGCCGTGACCAAATGTGTGTTCACGGTCGGCCGGCTGCACCGCGTAGCGGACCACCACCAGATTCACTAACGAGGCCGCGATATCCAGCATAGAGTCGATCACAGACGCCAGCAGGCTGACGGAACCAGTGATCCACCAGGCCGCCACTTTTACTACTAACAGAAGGCTGGCAACGATGGTCGCCGTCCAGGCTGCCAAGGTCACTAATCGGGCATATTCTTGTTTCATAACGGATTAAATCAGGTTGTTGTTCGCTTAAGTATAACGATACCGCGTGCAAAAGAGTATGGCCAAAAAAATAGCGGCCCGCAGGCCGCTATGGTAAAGATAGTCAAATGGCAGTGTGACTATTTACTCTTGTTCCAACGAGGTTGTATCTCGCTGCATTGTTGCATCCGTTGCTGGCTCAGTTCCGCAAATTTGGCTTTCTGTTCTGCGGTCAGCACACTCAGCATTTTGTGTCGCTGCGCCATCATGGCAACGCGGCGTTCGGTCTGCTGCTCAACCAGCTCTCTGGCCAGTTCGGTCGCAGCGGCCTGGTCGAAAGTGTCGGCCAGCATCAGTTGCTGCATCTGGGCATGGTGGGCCTGCATCTGAGCCTGACGCTCGGCGCGATTCGCGGCAAACTGCTGCTGCATCTGCTCGCGACGTTCACTACGCAGGGTTTTCAACTGCTCCTGCTGCTGATCGGTCAGCTCCAGATCTTTCCAGACGCCACGTTCATATCCGCCACCACACGGGCCGTCGTGAAAACCCTGGTGATGCCCTTTACCGCCATAAGCATTGGCTACTCCCGCGGTCATTAGTGCTACCGGTGCGATCATTGCCGCCAACAACCATTTATTTTTCGTTTTCATCGTCTTACCCTTTTACTAAGTGAATGAGAGACGCTGTCTGCACAGCGGTTATTGTCAGCATAGGGGCTACCCGGTAAAGCGACGTCTAGACAGGGTAAAGAATCGTAAAGACGCCCGTTTGGCTGTTAGCCGGGCGCAATTTCACAGTAATATAGAGTCAGAGAGCAGCCGTAACCGGGGGACGTAGATGGCGCATATTCTGCTGATTGATGATGACACCGAACTGACCGCATTACTAAAAGAAGTGCTCAGTCTGGAAGGGTTTACCGTCTCTGAGGCCAACGACGGCGAAGCGGGCCTGGCTGCCGTGAGTGCCGAGATCGACCTGATCCTGCTCGACGTGATGATGCCGAAACTGAACGGCATTGATACCCTGCGCCAGCTCCGGGCCAATTGGCAGACGCCGGTGTTAATGCTCACCGCCAAAGGGGAAGAGATAGACAGGGTGATCGGGTTGGAACTCGGTGCCGATGACTACCTGCCTAAGCCATTTAGCGATCGGGAACTGCTGGCGCGGATTCGGGCCGTACTACGCCGCTCCCAGCCGCAAGCGGTCAGCAAAAATGGCGACTGCCTGCAGTACCAGGATCTGAAAATCTACCCGGGCAAACAGGAAGCTTATTGTCAGGAGCAACTGCTGGATCTCACCACCACGGAATTTGCCTTACTAAGTCACTTTATTCAGCACCCCGGTGAAATTCAGACCAAAGAAGTGCTCAGCCTGGATGTACTGGGCAAACGGCTGGCGGCGTTTGACCGCGCCATTGATATGCATGTCTCGAACTTACGCAAAAAATTGCCGGCACGAGCCGATGACAAGCCCAGAATCAAAACCCTGCGTGGTCGCGGCTACTTACTGGTGGAGGAAAATTGATGCGTCTGCCCAAGATCACCAGTCTGTATGGCCGGATCTTCGCGATATTCTGGTTTACCATGCTACTGGTGCTGATTGCGGTGCTCGCTCTGCCCCATTTGGATCCTCGGGTGGCCAGAGAGATCCCCGCCGATCACTATCAGCGCCTGACCCAGATCCGCGATCAGGTTGAGACAAAATTTGCCAACATGACCGATCTTGGCCAGGTCCTGTTTCTGATCGATAACGCCTCCCGTTCGCCACGCGGGCCGAGAATCCAGCTGTTCCTGACCGATCAAAATGATCGCCTGCTCAGTACAGCCCACCATATGGATTTTAAAATCAAGGCCCTACAAAACTTTATTACCAGTATTGATTCGCCAGAGGAGCCGAAACAGAAACTTTACGGCCGCTACATGCTGGCCGGTCCACTGCCTATCTCTCTGGTCGGCCAGGATCTGCTGCTTTATGTCGGTGTCAAATGGACCCAACCGCCACCGTTTTTGCTGCGCCTGTTTGATAAACCGCTGCAGCTGCTGCTGGCGGTGATGTTGGTCAGTACCCCGTTGCTGTTGTGGCTGGCCTGGGCCCTCAGCCAACCGGCCCGGAAGCTGGAACGGGCCGCCAAACGCGTGGCTCAGGGCGAATTTGAGGTTGATCCGGAACTGGAAAAAGGCACCAGCGAGTTTCGTCAGGCCGGTGCCAGCTTTAACCAGATGGTGGAAGCGGTCAATCAAATGCTCTCCGGCCAGCAGCGGCTGCTGTCCGATATCTCCCACGAGCTGCGCTCACCGCTGACCCGCTTGCGCATGGCCAGCGCCCTGGCCAGCCGCAAACAGGGCGAAAGTCCGGAACTGAGCCGCATCGATACCGAAGCGCAGCGGTTGGAAACCATGATCGCCGATCTGCTGGCGCTATCGAGAATGCAACTGAACAGCCACCTCAGCAGGGAAGTTCAGCCCTTGTCCAGCCTGTGGGAAGAGTTGCTCAGCGACGCTCAGTTCGAAGCCGAACAGATGGGTAAACAGCTCAATTACGACGCGATACCGGACCGTTCGATCTCCGGCAACCCCAAACTGTTGATGAGCGCGCTGGAAAATGTGGTCCGCAATGCCATCCACTATGGCAGCAGACAGGTCGCCGTGAGCATGCAGGTTGACGCAAATAGCCTGACCATTACGGTTGAAGACGACGGCCCAGGTGTGGACGATAATGAACTGGAGCAGATCTTCCGGCCGTTTTACCGTGTCTCCACCGCCCGGGACCGGGATTCTGGCGGAACCGGACTGGGGCTGGCAATAACCGAAAGCGCGGTACGTCAGCACAGCGGTACCATCCAGGCGTCGAAAAGTCATCTCGGCGGGCTGAAAGTGATCATCACCCTGCCCTTGCACGTCAGTCGCTAACCTCGCACGATCCTGGCCAGCCGTTCTACGCGGTCGGGATAGCGCTTGGCGTCACCCTGTCCGGCCATTATACTGAGCGCCATTATTGTTACTGACGCGGCTAACCATTCATGTTTGACATCGCCCTGTATGAACCGGAGATTGCACCCAATACCGGTAATATCATCCGACTGTGTGCCAATTGTGGCGCAAACCTGCACCTGATAGAACCGCTGGGGTTTGATCTGGAAGAGAAAAAAGTACGCCGCGCCGGGCTGGATTATCATGATCTGGCGCGGGTGACCCGCCACCGGGACTACAATGCTTTTCTGGATTACTTCAAACAGGAGCGCGGCGCACTGCCACGCATTTTTGCCTGTACCACCAAAGCGCAGCAGCATCACGTCGATGCGCAGTTTCAATCCGGCGATGTGCTGTTATTTGGTCCTGAAACCCGCGGACTGCCACCTGAAATCATTGACAGCCTGGCCGCAGAACAGCGTTTGCGCATCCCGATGATGCCACAGGCACGTAGCCTGAATTTATCCAATGCGGTGGCGATCATAGCGTTTGAAGCGTGGCGGCAACTTGGCTTTAACGGCGCAGTCTAACCGCGGACAAAAGCGACCTTACTTCAGTTTCGGCTGGTCGTCTTTGTCGTTGTCATCGTTATCTTTGCGTTCATATTCGCCCTCAAAGGTGTTGCCTTTGTCGCCGGGCTGAAATGGCCCCTGATCGAATGGGCCTCGATGAAAATGCTGGCTGGAGTAACTGCCGCTGGCTTTTACTTCAACCTTACTCATCAACTGCCTGGCCAGCGCCGCACGTGGCCCGGGCAGCAGTACTACCATTCCCAGCGCATCGGTCATAAAGCCCGGGGTCAGCAACAACACCCCAGCGACCGCCAGCATCACGCCTTCCAGGATCTGCTGAGCGGGAATTTCCCCTTGCTGCAGCCGAGATTGCACCGTCAGTAACGTCTGGATGCCCTGACTGCGCACCAGCGAAGCGCCTACCAGCGCGGTGATGATCACCAGAGCGAGAGTTGGCCAGAGACCGAGAAAACCACCAACCTGAATGAACAGGCCGATTTCGATAATCGGTACAAATATAAACAGCAGTAATAGTATCGGAAACACAGTCCCTCCTTAAGTTTGCTTACACATTAGACGTAAGGCCAGTGGAGTGCAAGCTCCGCTCTTTTCCGCCGTTGCAGTGGCAATATTTGATATGCATTCAATTACTATCCAATTAGTGGCAAACGATTTCACCGGCTTCTACACTTTTATCAGCCAAACTGGGTATGGATGAATGAAACAATTTGCCTCGCGAATGTGGAAAATGGCGATCATCTGGTTGATCGTATCGGTTATCCCTATTCTCTATTACTATCAATTAAAAGGTGAAGCCCAGCAGTTTCTGTTAACTCGCCTCGAAAGCGAGGGACTTCAGTTTCTTTCGTATGTAGATGCGAGGGCGACACGCGTGCACAAACAGCTGCACGATAATATCCGCCAGGTTACCCGCTCTTCGCTGTTGCGCGATTTTGCCCACAATCGCAGCCCGGTGCTGAGACGTTACATTGAAAACGAATGGTATCTGCTTTCCTCAAGCTCAAAAATGTTCTATCAGCTCCGCTATCTGGATACGGCCGGCCAGGAAGTGGTCCGGGTAGACTTCACCCAGCCAATGAGCGAACCATACATCGTTCCTGCAGACAAACTGCAAGACAAGTCCGGGCGGGATTACTTCAGCTATGCACGCCAGCTTTCAGAGGGCGAGCTGGGCTATTTCGGAATCGATCTGGAACAGGAACATGGCCAGCCAGTGCAGCCCTATCGGCCGGGCTTTCGTATCCTCTATCCGGTCGGCGATCCGGGTCAACGCTACGGCTATTTTATTGCCAATCTGGAAATCTTTGCACTGGCAGAGCAGATCTCGCAAAACGATCTGCGCCTAGACGTCGAGTTCATCAGCAACGATGGCTACTACCTGATCAGCCCTGATCGAAACAAGCTGTTTGGCGATCTGATTTACGAACGACATAAATTCAACCTGTCGCTGGAACATCCGGATCTGTGGCAGCAGATGCAAAACGACAATAACAACAGCGGTTATCACTACGATGCACATGGGTTGTTCGTCTACAAGACCTTTGATAACCAACTGTTTGCTACACGTGGCGGCATGTATATCGTCACTCAGTACCCGCCAGACATGATCGCCGCCGAACTGTCCGAACGGCAACATACCATTATCCTGGAAGCCCTGACCCTGTGGCTGATCTTTGGCATCCTGTCCGGCGGTGGTGCCTTGTTGCTGGAATCGGCACAGCGTAAAAATGTCGACCGGATCTTTGGTCAGCACCTGTTTGACAGTGATGTCGCCGTCGCAATTACCGACGCCAAGCATCGAATCTTACGGGCGAACAGCAAACTGTGTCAGTTGCTTGGCACGGAGGCGGGCATACTGCGACGAAAAGACCTGGTGGCATTGAGCCACCCGCGCAATCAGGCCGCGGTCATCCAGCAGTCATTAAATACCTATGGAAAGTGGCGCGGCGAGCTGACACTGAGCCATAAAAATGGTCAGGACAGCGTGTGCAAAGTGGAAGCAAGAGTGGTCACGGGTAGCTGGCGGGCGACGCGTTATTTCATCTACACCCTGACGGATATCACCGAGCAACACCGAATGATCCAGACACTAAAAGCCAAAAGTGAACATGACGATGCCACCGGTCTGTGGAACAAAGCTAAGTTTGATGACACGCTGCTCCACCACTGCAAGCTATTACAGCGCTATCCGAACCAGCCACAGAGTTGCCTGGCACTGGTGGATATTGATGACTTTAAGCGGGTCAACGATCAGTACGGCCATCAGGTGGGCGATTTGGTGATCGCTCATGTGGCTGAATCACTACAGGAGCTGCTGCGCAGCACCGACTTTATCGCCCGGATTGGCGGCGATGAATTTGCCGTGATTATCCTTCACACCCAGTGTCACCAGGCAGCCCGACTAATGAGCCGCCTGTGTGAAGCCATCGCCAACTGGCATACCCACCAGGTGACTGTCAGTATTGGCATCGCCCAGTTGGATAAAAACGACGATCAGACCTTCCGCAATGCTGACGAAGCCCTCTACCGGGCCAAAGCCAAGGGCAAAAATTGTGTCATTGTCCACGGCGATCAAACCCTTTCTGTCGTCTAAATGAGCAAGCAGGCTCACTGAGTTGCACATTGATGCAAAAATAGTGATCTAGTTACTATATTTGTCCTAAAACTAAAGTATTATGTGCTACAGAGTCAGGACGGATTAAACAGCCATGTATTCTGGCGAATGGATTCTTAAGCTACAGATTTGGCTAATAAAACACTTATTTATCAGTATAATTATCTAAGGATCCAGCTATGGCCAACTTTTCTGAAACGGTCACAACCTCTTCCCCTGCTACCCGTATTGAACACGATCTGCTCGGCGAGCGTCATGTCCCCGCCGACGCTTATTACGGCATCCACACCCTGCGTGCGATTGAAAATTTCAATATTTCCCACAACACCATTTCTGACGTACCGGAATTTGTCCGTGGCATGGTGATGACCAAGAAGGCCGCCGCACTGGCCAACAAAGAGCTTGGCGTGATCCCAAAGGATGTCGCCCTCAAGATCATTGAAGCGTGCGATCTGATGCTCGAAACCGGTAAATGCATGGACCAGTTCCCATCCGATGTGTTCCAGGGCGGAGCCGGTACCTCTGTCAACATGAATACCAACGAAGTGATCGCCAACCTGGCGCTGGAACTGATGGGCAAGGAGAAAGGTCAGTATCAGTTCGTTAACCCCAATGACCACGTCAATAAGAGCCAGTCGACTAACTGCGCGTACCCGACCGGTTTCCGCATCGCCGTGTTTAACTCAGTGCAGAAACTGATCGACGCTATCGAGTACCTGAAAGGCGCGTTCGAACTTAAGAGTCAGGAATTCCAGAGCATACTGAAAATGGGCCGCACCCAACTGCAGGATGCGGTACCTATGACGGTAGGCCAGGAATTTCACGCTTGGGCTGTCACGCTGAACGAAGAGATTCGCGCGTTGCAGTACACGTCCAAACTGTTGCTGGAAGTCAACCTGGGTGCCACGGCGATCGGTACCGGTCTGAACGCCGCGCAAGGTTACCAGCAGCTGGCAGTGAAACATCTGGCCGAAGTGACCGGCCTTGACGTGGTGGCCGCGGAAGATCTGATTGAAGCCACATCGGACTGCGGCGCCTATGTGATGACCCACGGGGCGCTGAAACGTCTGGCGGTGAAACTGTCCAAGATCTGTAACGACCTGCGCCTGCTGTCGTCAGGTCCACGCGCCGGTTTGAATGAGCTGAACCTGCCTGAGCTGCAGGCCGGATCGTCCATCATGCCGGCCAAGGTGAACCCTGTGGTACCGGAAGTCGTCAACCAGGTCTGCTTCAAAGTGTTAGGTAACGACAATACCATTTCCTTCGCGGCAGAAGGCGGTCAGCTGCAACTGAACGTGATGGAACCGGTGATTGCCCAGAGCATGTTTGAATCGCTGTCGATTCTGACTAACGCCTGCGTCAACCTGCGCGATAAATGCATCGATGGCATTACCGTTAACCAAGAAGTGTGCGAAAGCTACGTGTATAACTCTATTGGTATCGTCACCTACCTCAACCCATACATTGGCCACCACGAAGGCGATATCGTCGGTAAGATCTGTGCGGAAACCGGCAAGAGCGTGCGTGATGTGGTGCTGGAGCGAGGCCTGCTGACTGCTGAAGAGATCGACGACATTCTGTCAGTAGACAACTTCATGCATCCTACTTACAAAGCAAAACGCTACGAATAATACAAACGGGGCTCTTTGGGGCCCCTTTCACCACGGAAGGTTATCTGCCAGCGCTGAGTCACCCGCTCAGTGCTGATTAAGTCACAGTTAACAAACGAGGCATCCAAATGGTCATTGTCGAACTGCTCGTGGTATTACTTTTCATCTTTGTCGGCGCCCGGATAGGCGGGATCGGCATTGGCTTTGCCGGTGGGGCGGGGGTCATCGTCCTGTCACTGCTGCTCGGGGTTCCGACCAGCCAGGCATTTATCCCTGTCGATGTCATTCTGATCATTATGTCAGTGATCACCGCGATTGCCGCTATGCAGGTGGCCGGCGGTATGGACTGGCTGGTACAGGTGGCAGAAAACTTTTTGCGCAAGCATCCGGAAAGAATCACTTTTTACGCCCCGATCGTCACCTTCCTGATGACACTGATGGCCGGTACCGGTCACACCGCATTTTCCACTTTACCGGTAATCGCGGAGGTCGCCAAAGGTCAGGGCGTGCGCCCTTCACGTCCTCTTTCGATTGCTGTGGTGGCATCACAAATCGCCATTACCGCCTCACCGATTTCTGCCGCCGTGGTCGCCTTTGCCGCGATGCTCGCGCCGGTCGGAGTCGATTACCTGACCTTACTGGCGGTTTGCATTCCGACCACCTTTATCGCCTGCATGATCGGTGCCTTTGTCGCCAACTTGATGGGCAGCCCGCTGAAAGATGATCCGGTTTACCATGAACGCATGGAACAGGGCCTGATCAAACTGAGTGGTGAGCAGAGCCGTCAAATCCTGCCGACAGCCAAGACTGCCACCTATATATTCCTTGCCGCCATTGGCCTGGTCGTCAGCTATGCCGCCGCCATCTCTAGCTCGGTCGGCCTTATCGAGAATCCGGCCCTGGGCCGCAACGAGGCGATCATGACTTTCATGCTGGCCGCCGCGGCTGCGATCGTGTTAGTCACTAAGATCGATGCCGCCAAAATTCCAGCCGCGTCGACGTTCCGTTCCGGTATGACCGCCTGTGTCTGCGTACTTGGCGTCGCCTGGCTGGGTTCGACCTTTGTCAACGCACACGTGGATGGCATTAAAGAAATTGCCGCCGAACTGCTGGCCGACTACCCGTGGATGCTGGCCATGGTGCTGTTCTTTGCCTCTATGCTGCTTTACTCGCAAGGTGCCACAACAGTCGCCTTAATGCCTGCTGCGCTGGCAATTGGTGTTGCTCCCCTTACCGCGGTGGCCTCCTTTGCCGCGGTCAGCGCCCTATTTGTGCTCCCCACCTACCCAACCTTGTTGGCGGCGGTAGAGATGGACGATACCGGTTCAACCCGTATCGGTAAATACGTCTTTAACCACCCTTTCTTTATTCCGGGCGTGGTGACGATTAGCTCTGCTGTTGCGTTAGGGTTTACGTTTGGTGGATTATTGATTTAGGTATTATTTAGCAGACTTGGGGAGCTCCGGCTCCCCTTTTTTATCGACTACAATATAGACTTGATTTAAATCAAAGATTGCGATAGTTTTTGATTAAATGAATAAACCATCCACAATGAATAAAATTTCAACCACTAATGACTTATCATTAATAACATTAAAAGTAAGAGTCATATATATTAAATAAAAAGAATATTAATCCAGTAGTAATACACAATTACCCCAAATTACATTTTCACACCTTTGGGCGCTAATAAATTTAAATAACTTTTGTGAACAAAACCAAAGTTGTCACCTGTCACGCCACTTAAAATATCTACAACCCGCATGACAAGAATATAAACTTCTAATTAGTTGGAGATTATCCATTCTTGCATGCCTTTATTATCATCCGCAAATGTCAGCCCGTTATTCGGTTCTACTGAACTATCATAACTGTGGCGCTGATGAACACCTGTTACCAACGGTTGTCAGGTGTAAGGAGAGAGCTATGACTACCCACACTGTTCCCACCACTGAAAAAAAGAAAGGCCTGTTCGCCCAATTTAAATTTCCTTCTGCCTATACCATTTTATTTGCTCTGATCGCGATTGTGGCCATGCTGACCTGGATTATTCCCGCCGGCCAGTATGACCGACAAATGAATGAAGAACTGGGCCGGGAAGTGCCGGTCACCGGTACCTATCAACCGGTAGAGGGCAACCCGCAAGGTGCTCTGGATGTGTTGCTGGCCCCCATCGATGGCTTCTACGACCATAACAGCTACGAAGCCGCTGCTATTGATGTCTCACTGTTTGTGCTGATCATCGGCGGCTTTTTAGGCCTGGTGACCAAGACCGGCGCCATCGATGCCGGCATTGAACGGGTTACCGCCCGGCTGGAAGGCCGGGAAGAGCTGATGATCCCTATCCTGATGGCGCTGTTCGCCGCCGGTGGTACCGTATACGGAATGGCAGAGGAATCACTCCCCTTCTATACCCTGTTGGTACCAGTGATGATGGCGGCTCGCTTCGATCCGCTGGTCGCCGCGGCAACCGTTTTACTGGGAGCGGGCATCGGCTGTTTAGGCTCAACCATCAACCCGTTCGCGACCGTGATTGCCGCCAACGCCTCTTCGATTCCCTTCACGGATGGCATCTGGCTGCGGGTTGCCATGCTGGTGATTGGCTGGTTGATCTGCGTCGCCTATGTGATGCGCTATGCGCGCATGGTCCGGGCCGACCAGAGCAAATCTATCCTGTACGACAAATATGAAGAAAACCGTGCCCACTTCCTGCATGGTAAAGCCGGCGAGCAGCTGGACTTCACCAGCACCCGCAAACTGATCCTGACCATATTCGGCGGCTCTTTCGCGGTGATGATTTACGGTGTAGCCGTTGCCGGCTGGTGGATGGCGGAAATTTCGGCGCTGTTTATCGCCGCGGCTATTCTGGTTGGCCTTGTCGCGAAGATGAGCGAAGAAGAGTTCACCACCAGCTTCATTGATGGTGCTCGGGATCTGCTCGGCGTGGCGCTGATCATCGGCATTGCCCGCGGGATAGTGGTCGTGATGGACCGCGGCATGATCACCGACACCATCCTGCATTCAGCTGAACAGATGGTCACCGGGCTGTCGTCGGTAGTGTTTATCAACGTGATGTTTGGCCTGGAAACCCTGCTCTCCTTCCTGGTGCCTTCCACTTCCGGTCTGGCGGTATTGACCATGCCGATCATGGCGCCATTGGCCGACTTTGCCGGCGTGGGTCGCGATTTGGTGGTCACTGCCTACCAGTCTGCCTCAGGGTTAGTCAACCTGGTCACACCAACGTCCGCTGTGGTAATGGGTGGTCTGGCGATTGCCCGGGTCCCTTACGTGCGCTGGGTGAAATGGGTCGCGCCGCTGCTGGCAATACTGGCGCTGTTCTGCATGGTCGTGCTCAGCATAGGGGCGATTCTGTAGCTTTTGAATGTCAATCCCGCCTGCAAAAGCCGCTGAATCAGCGGCTTTTTTGTTGCCCCAAACTTTTGCTATCCAAATGTATTTAGCCACTATGGATATTTACGCTTATCGCCTGCACTTTTATTTTTTACAGTTAATGGATGAATTACTATTTTTCATCGAAAATAAAATTTAACTAATCTGAACTGCTTATTGCTAATTAAAACCAGCTCGGTGAAAGATGTGACCCAGATATCCTTTATGAAAAGTTATTTTGTTAACAAAGGCCAAAACCGGGCTGATAAAGCGTTATCCACTTACCTAAAATGCATAAATGCTCTTTTGCTGTGTTCCAAAGCTTGTCAGAGAAATGACTAATATTCCCCCCAACTCACTTAACTCTATACCAGATAAAACTATTAAGAATAAAATTCCACACCAAATGAATAAGTACAGAGCATTTGGTTAATATCAATATGAATATATTTTGTTAATAGCAGTGAACTTGTCGAAACCATCATGAAAAAACAATTTGTGATTAGCTTCTAAGAAAAGCCGACCACGCTGTTTAATATAAATACCAACAACAGATTGGCAATTATAAAACATCGTTAATCAAGCTAAGGAATATATTAATTTCCTTCCCCTAGAAGAATATTCAAATATAGAGAGATGCCGTTATGAGTAACTTATATGTTGGTTCTGAAATCGGTCAGTTACGTCGTGTTCTTATTCACCGTCCGCGCCGTGCACTCACTCACCTGACCCCATCCAACTGTCACGACTTACTGTTTGATGATGTGCTGGCAGTAGAACGCGCCGGAGAAGAGCACGATGCCTTTGCCGATACACTGCGCAGTCAGGGAGTTGAAGTGCTGCTGCTGACCCAGTTGCTGGCAGAAACCCTGGATGTTGCAGAAGCAAAACAGTGGTTACTTGAAACCCAGCTGTCGGAATACCGCTATGGCGCGACCTTTGCCAACGATTTGCGCTGCTATCTGGCCGATTTACCGCACCTTGAGCTGGCCAAAATACTCACCGGCGGTCTGGCGTTTGGCGAGATGCCTCTGCAATCCTCTTCTATGTTGCAGGCAATGCACAAACCGACCGATTTTATTATCGATCCTTTACCTAACCACCTGTTCACCCGCGACACTTCCTGCTGGGTCTATGGCGGGGTATCGATCAACCCGATGGCCAAAGTCGCCCGCCAGCGGGAAACCAACCATCTGCGTGCCATCTACCGCTGGCACCCCACCTTCGCCGACCAACCGTTCATTAACTACTTTGGTGACCAGGAACGCAACTATGACCGTTCCACCATCGAAGGGGGTGACGTACTGGTGATCGGCAACGGCGCGGTCTTGATTGGCATGTCAGAACGCACCACGCCACAAGGGGTTGAGCATCTGGCCTCTGGCTTGTTCAAACATGGTCAGGCCAAGCAGGTGATTGCGCTGGAGCTGCCAAAAGATCGCTCCTGTATGCACCTGGATACCGTAATGACCCATATGCGCGAAGATACCTTCTCCGTCTACCCCAACGTGATTCCGGACGATGTGAACTGCTGGAGTCTGACCGGTGATGAATCCGGTGCGGTGCGCGCCAGCCAGCAATCCAGCTACATCCGCACCATCGAAGCGGCGCTCGGTGTTGGCCAGCTGAACCTGATCACCACCGGCGGCGACAGTTTCGAAGCCGAACGGGAACAGTGGAACGACGCGAACAACGTCCTTACCGTCAAACCCGGCGTGGTGATCGGCTATGAGCGCAATACCTACACCAATGAAAAATATGACAAAGCCGGTATCACCGTACTGCCTATCCCCGGCGATGAACTGGGCCGAGGCCGCGGCGGCGCCCGCTGCATGAGCTGTCCGATTGAGCGTGACGGCCTGTAAACCTGACTACCCGGCGGAGCGGTGACTCCGCCTTTGATGAGAGATGCCGAAGATGACTAAACAAACTGTCGTGGTCGCCCTGGGGGGCAATGCCTTGTTACGCCGTGGCGAACCTCTGGAAGCGGATGTCCAGCGTCACAATATCGAAATCGCCGTTCACACCATCGCCCGGATTGCCGAGGAGTACAACGTGGTGCTGGTGCATGGCAACGGTCCGCAGGTAGGACTGCTGGCACTGCAGGGGCTGGAATACAAACAGGTACACCCTTATCCGCTGGATGTACTGGGGAGCGAAACCCAGGGCATGATTGGCTATATGCTGATGCAGGAATTCAAAAACCAGCTGCCGCAGCGCAACATCACCTGCATGCTGACCCAGATGACTGTCGATCCGAACGATCCGGCCTTCGCCGACCCAACCAAGCCGATCGGCCCGATCTACCAGGAAGCCGAAGCACGTGAACTGGCCGAGAAATATCACTGGACCGTCAAACCAGACGGTAAGCACTTCCGCCGTGTGGTGCCGAGCCCACAACCCACCGGCATAATCGAACACGAAGCGATCACCAAGCTGATCAGCGAAGGCCACCTGGTGATCTGTACTGGCGGTGGCGGCATTCCGGTCAAACGCGAAAACGGCAAGCTGGTCGGGGTGGAAGCGGTGATCGACAAAGACATGTCCGCGGCTTTCCTGGCCAGACAGCTCGATGCCGATGCCCTGCTTATTCTGACTGACGCCGACGCGGTGTATCTGGATTGGGGCAAACCCACCCAGCATGCCCTGCGCAGCACGACGCCAAGCGAACTGGCCAAATACCAGTTTGATGCCGGTTCTATGGGGCCAAAAATTGAAGCCTCATGTGAATTTATCAGGCAAGGCGGCAAAGTGGTCGGAATCGGCTCGCTGGAAGACGGTCTGCGCATCCTGCAAGGCACGGCGGGTACCAACATCACCAAAGGTTAAACATGGGGTGATTGCTTAATGTCAGCAATTACAACCAGACGTTAAATCCAGTTTTACTGCGCTTTGTTACCTTTTACTGCAAGTGAGAAAGCGCAAATCAATTAGAAGGAAAACACCATGGCTTTCAATCTACGCAACCGTAACTTCCTAAAACTATTAGACTTTACTCCACGTGAAATCCAGCACCTGCTGGACCTCTCTGCGGAGTTGAAAAAAGCCAAATACAACGGCTACGAGCAGCCTCGCCTGAAAGGTAAAAATATTGCGCTGATTTTTGAAAAAACCTCAACCCGTACCCGCTGTGCCTTCGAAGTGGCCGCGTTTGACCAGGGTGCACAGGTCTCCTACCTCGGCCCAACCGGCTCACAGATCGGCCACAAAGAGTCGATGAAAGATACTGCCCGGGTACTGGGGCGCATGTATGACGGCATCGAATATCGTGGTTTTGGCCAGGCGATCGTTGAAGAGCTGGGCGAATACGCTGGCGTACCGGTATGGAATGGTCTGACTGACGAATTCCATCCAACTCAAATCCTGGCTGACTTCCTGACGATGCTGGAAAATGGCCGCGGTAAACAGCTGCACGAAATCAAGTTTGCTTACCTGGGTGACGCGCGCAATAACATGGGTAACTCGCTGATGGTCGGCGCGGCGAAAATGGGCATGGACATTCGTCTGGTGGCACCTAAACAGTTCTGGCCTGAAGATGCGCTAGTGGCACAATGCCGTGATATCGCGGCCGAAACCGGGGCAAAAATCACATTGACTGAAGATGTCCAGGAGGGCGTGCACGAGTGTGACTACCTGTACACTGACGTTTGGGTATCGATGGGAGAAGCCAAAGAAGCCTGGGCTGAGCGGATCAAGCTGATGCTGCCTTACCAGGTCAACATGGAAGTAATCAAAGCAACCGGCAACCCACAGGTTAAATTCATGCACTGCCTGCCTGCGTTCCACGGAGAAGATACCACGGTGGGAAAACAGCTGGCACAAGAGTACCCCGTACTTAAGAATGGCTGTGAAGTGACCGACGACGTGGTCGAGTCTGATTATTCTATCGTGTTCGATGAAGCCGAGAACCGCATGCACACCATCAAGGCGGTAATGGTGGCGACGCTGGGCGACTGAGTAAAACCATAACCGGTGACGCATCAGCCGGCGTCACCGGTACACACCACATCAACGGCAGCGCAATCCGACAATTTCATTATCAGAATTATTATTTACCCAAATAATAATATTTAGATTAAACATACGGTGATCGCGCTCATAAACAGACATATGATTCGCATGTACACTATGCGACAGATGATACCAACCCAGTTACAGATGGAATCTGGCGCTCTTTACGTGTTCGGGGGAGCCAGGCGTCACGGATGACGATTTTCATAACCGAAGACTCAAGGAGCCGATCGTGAACGACATCCTCCATCTCCCCCTGTCTGCCGAAGCCGATGAGCATACCCTGGCAACCGATTGTAAACGATTGCTGCAACAACAGAGCTTCGCTACCCAGAATGATCTGCGTGAAAAACTGGTCGAAATCGGCTATCAGGGGATCAGTCAGTCAACCGTGTCCCGCCTGTTATCTCAGTTGGGCGTAGTCAAGGTACAGAACGCCTGCGGCAAAAAAGTGTATTGCATTACCGTTGAAACCGCTCCGGTGCGCATTGAAGCGTCGATTTCGTCACAGATCGAATTCATTACCCATAATCAGGCTATGGTGGTGGTAAAAACCCATCCGGGCAGCGCCCAATTGGTGGCCAGGTTGGTCGATATCGATCCACATACCGAAATCCTTGGCACCGTTGGCGGCAATGATACTGTGTTAGTGATCCCCAAAGACGTCACTCGGATTGACCAGTGCCAGCGGATCGTCAAAGCTCGCCTGGGCGTCCATTAAGCCGATAATCAGCCCGCCGGAGCAAAAAAGCGCAGACTTTACGCCACTTTCGTCAAAGCGGTGAAACTTATTGCGCTGAAAACCTGTCTGATTGAGTTAAGATACACCACAATCAGAATAACCGGCTAGATAGTATGCATTACCTGATATCGCTATTTCTTCTCTGCTTGTCTGTCATCAGCGCCCCGGCAACAGCCGAGCTGTTTGGTAACAATAATGCCCCCGCACTCAACAACGGCGGCAGCAAATTTGTGCCCGTCGACCAGGCATTCCCGTTCAACGGTTACCAGCAGGGAGACCACGTCTATCTGGACTGGCAAGTCAAACCAGACTACTACCTCTATCAGCAGCGTATTACTATCAGCGGTGATAACGTCAACGTCGCCTCAATTGATATGCAGGATGGCGAACCGTACCGGGATGAGTTTTTTGGTGATGTCAACATCTACACTAAGCCGCTTTACGTCGAAGTCAGGTTGAGTGATTTTCAACCCGGAGCACGGTTGCTGGTACAGTATCAGGGCTGTGCCAAAGCCGGTTTCTGCTACCCACCGGAAACCCGGGTAATTGAGCTCAGCGCATTTGATAACAGTGCCACCCCCCCAACCGGTGGCAAAGCGAATGTCACCGCCAATAAAACCGTGGCAACGCAGTCAGATCCCGCCTCCGGGAACGGTTCTAAAGATGCCTCGCTGGCGGCAGAGCTGGCCGATAACTGGTGGACGCCACTGCTGTTTTTGCTGTTTGGTATCGGCCTGGCGTTTACACCCTGTGTACTGCCTATGTACCCCATTCTGACCAGTATCGTGCTTGGCGGTGGCAAACTGAGTCACAGCCGCGCGCTGCTATTGTCGATTATCTACGTACAGGGCATGGCGCTGACCTACACCTTGCTCGGACTGGTAGTCGCTTCAGCCGGCTTACAATTTCAGGCTGCGCTTCAGCACCCTTATGTGCTGGTTGGCCTGAGTGCACTGTTTATCGCTCTGGCGCTGTCGATGTTCGGCGTCTACACCCTGCAACTGCCCAGCGGCCTGCAAACCTGGCTGAATAACCTCAGCAATAAACAGCAGGGCGGGAATTACGCCGGTGTGTTTGCCATGGGGGCCATTTCCGGCCTGGTCTGCTCCCCTTGTACCACCGCACCGCTGTCCGGGGCGCTTTTGTATGTTGCCCAGAGCGGTGATCTGCTCACCGGTGGCGTGGCCCTGTACGCGCTGGCGTTGGGGATGGGCATACCACTGATCCTGGCCGCGGTATTCGGCAACAAATTACTGCCAAGAGCCGGTGCCTGGATGGATAACGTCAAAATCCTGTTTGGCTTCGTTCTGCTGGCGGCACCGATCTTCCTGTTGGAGCGGATTCTGGACGAGTCCGTCGCGGTCTGGCTGTGGTCACTGCTGGGTATCTGTGCCTTCAGCTGGCTGTATCATAAAAAGAACAGCCTGCCATTCGGTGGCTGGAAACAGAGTGCCATTGGCATTATCGCCATGTTGGGATTGCTGGGGTCGGCGCTGCCACTCTACCAGCATCTGACAGACAGTCAGCCGCTGCAAAGCCGTGAAACTGAAGTTAACTTTATCCGCATTGCCAGTGTCAACGAACTCAACCAGCAGTTGGAGCTGGCCAAGCAGGCTGGCAAACCGGTGATGCTCGACTTCTACGCCGACTGGTGTGTCGCCTGTAAAGAGTTTGATAAGTACACGTTCCACGATCCTGATGTGGCGAAAAAACTGAGCGAATTTGTATTGCTTCAGGCCGATGTAACTAAAAATATGCCGCAGGATATTCAGCTGCTGGAAACGATGAATGTGCTCGGCCTGCCCACCATAGATTTCTGGCAAGCAGACGGAACGCCCCTTAAAGATGCCCGTCTGACCGGTTTTATGAACGCGGAAGATTTTGCCGCTCATCTGGAAAAATACCAGTTGTAAACGTGCTGTGCGGCAGCGGATCACGCCGTTGTCGCAACTCTTCCGGCTTTATATGCAAGCATTCTAATAAAAGTCGATATGCATCAGACTTTTAGCGGATAAATATTGTCCAAATGACGAATTGTGACAATAATTCTTGTAACGAAACAGACACAAGTAGTTAACGTCATGGACTCGACATACACCATCATCATTGCCGATGATCACCCCCTATTCCGCAATGCGCTGTTTCAGTCTGTACATCTGGCCGTCAGCGGTGCCAACCTGCTCGAAGCAGATTCGCTGGAAGCCCTGATGGCGCTGCTGGCGAAAGAGGATGAACCCGACTTACTGCTGCTGGATCTGAAAATGCCCGGTGCCAACGGCATGTCCGGATTAATCCAGCTGCGAGCAGAATACCCGGATTTACCGATAGTAGTCGTTTCAGCCAGTGAAGAGCCGGCGGTGGTAACGCAGGTGAAAAGCCATGGCGCGTTTGGCTTTATTCCCAAATCCAGTGACATGCGGGCGCTGGTCAGTGCGCTGAATCAGGTGCTGAGCGGCGAACCTTTCTTTCCGGAAGGGTCGATTACCAACAACAGTGCCTGTACCGAACTGGCCGAGAAAATCGCCACCCTCACCCCCCAGCAATACAAAGTGTTAGGCATGCTGTCTGACGGCCTGCTGAATAAGCAGATTGCCTATGAGCTCAACGTATCTGAAGCGACCATCAAAGCCCATATGACGGCGATTTTCCGTAAACTCGGGGTGAAAAACCGCACCCAGGCGGTGATCCTGCTACAGCAGCTGGAAACCGAACACTGAGCGACGGCTAGCGCGTGATGATTCTCATCCAGATCTCCGGCACAGCACTCCGCTGTGCCGTTTTTTTATACCACCCGGCTTTAGTCGTAGACCGCCTGGCCCGTGTTAGACCTTTGGCTAAGTTAACAGTTAATTAACATCACACTTTTACCGGCTACTGCCCGACAACGCACATTTTTCCTCGCTTTTGCGCTAATTTGCGCCCGACTAAAGTTGAAAAGAGTTCTTGAACGACTGCTGCTATTGTTGATGCTGAAACATTTCGTTAACAACAACACTAGCTCGTAAGGAGACGGCAATGGCGTTTGAAAGTCAGGAACGAGCCAAGGCCTACTGGGACAAGAACGTAAAACTGATGATCTCTCTTTTGGTGATTTGGTTCTTCGTATCTTTTGGCTGCGGTATTTTATTCGTTGATGCGCTCAATCAATTCCAACTGGGTGGTTACAAACTCGGATTCTGGTTCGCTCAACAGGGATCCATCTACACCTTCCTGGTCATCATTTTCTACTATGCATGGAAAATGAGACAGATCGATCGTGAATTTAATGTGGACGAGTAAGGAGTACCTCCAATGGATTTAAAAACGATTACCTATCTCGTTGTCGGAGCAACTTTCGTGCTCTACATCGGTATTGCGATTTGGGCGCGCGCCGGATCGACAAAAGAATTCTATGTCGCCGGCGGCGGGGTTAATCCAATCGCCAACGGGATGGCAACCGCAGCAGACTGGATGTCAGCCGCATCGTTCATCTCTATGGCAGGTCTGATCGCCTTCATGGGTTACGGTGGTTCGGTATTCCTGATGGGCTGGACTGGTGGCTACGTGTTACTGGCACTGCTACTGGCACCTTACCTGCGTAAGTTTGGTAAATTTACCGTGCCAGAGTTTGTCGGTGAGCGCTTCTACTCCAATACTGCCCGTGTGGTTGCGGTAGCCTGTCTGATCATCGCTTCGGTTACTTACGTAATCGGTCAGATGAAAGGGGTTGGCGTCGCATTTGGTCGCTTCCTGGAAGTTGATTACTCAACTGGCCTGCTAATCGGTATGTGTATCGTATTTGTCTACGCCGTACTGGGCGGCATGAAAGGCATCACCTACACGCAGATTGCTCAATATTGCGTACTCATTCTTGCTTACACTATCCCTGCAATCTTTATCTCTCTGCAACTGACGGGTAACCCTCTGCCACAGCTCGGCTTAGGTAGCACCATGGCGGGCAGCGATGTCTATCTGCTTGACCGGCTCGACCAGGTGGTCACCGAACTCGGCTTTACCGAGTACACCACCCACGTGCGCGGCGATACGCTGAACATGTTCGTCTACACCATGTCACTGATGATCGGTACTGCAGGTCTGCCACACGTAATCATCCGTTTCTTCACCGTACCAAAAGTGCGTGATGCACGTACTTCTGCCGGTTGGGCACTGGTATTTATCGCACTGCTGTACACAACCGCACCAGCGGTAGCGGCAATGGCCCGTCTGAATCTGATGGACACAGTCAACCCTGCTCCGGGTCAGCACCTGGCGTACGATGAGCGTCCTGACTGGTTCAAGAACTGGGAAAAAACCGGTCTGTTGTCCTTTGACGACAAAAACGGTGATGGCAACATCCAGTACACGTCAAATGCAGCGACCAATGAGCTGAAAGTAGATAATGACATCATGGTTCTGGCCAACCCTGAAATCGCCAAGCTGCCTAACTGGGTTATCGCCCTGGTTGCTGCTGGTGGTCTGGCCGCCGCACTGTCAACCGCAGCAGGCCTGCTGCTGGCGATATCGTCGGCGATATCCCATGACTTGATCAAAGGGGTAATCAACCCGAATATTTCCGAGAAGAAAGAGCTGATGGCGAGCCGGATATCCATGGCGGTGGCTATCGGTGTGGCCGGTTACCTCGGTCTGCACCCACCGGGCTTCGCAGCAGGTACCGTGGCACTGGCATTCGGCCTGGCTGCCTCGTCCATCTTCCCGGCACTGATGATGGGTATCTTCAGTAAAAACATCAACAAAGAAGGCGCCATCGCCGGTATGATCGCTGGTATCGGTATCACGCTGTTCTACGTATTCCAGCACAAGGGTATCCTGTTCATTGCAGACTGGAAATACCTGGAAAGCTGGGGCAGCAACTGGTTCCTGGGTATTGAACCAAACGCCTTTGGTGCCATTGGTGCGGTGTTTAACTTCCTGGTAGCGTTCGCAGTATCGAAAGTGACTGCTGATACACCACAAGAAGTGAAAGACCTGGTTGAGCACGTACGCGTTCCTGTGGGCGCAGGTGAAGCTCAGTCACACTAATCGAGCACGCCATTATAAAAGCCCCCGCGGGGGCTTTTTTATTCTCGCGATTCGGTTATCTTAGCCGTAAAGTTGTAGTTGCAAGGAAGCCATTATGTTTAAAAACAAGCACCTTCTCGTGGGCCTGCTGATCGCCCCGGTTCTGTCTATCATCGCCTACTTCGGTACCGACCTGGCGCTGAGTGAAAAGCCCCATGCCGCCAAAGAGGGGGAAACCTACAAACTGGTCAGTAAATCCAATTGCCGTTATACCAGTGGCCTGTGTGACATGGAAAACGGCGAATTTAAGGTGCAGTTCCGCTCAGAAAACCTGACTGAGAAACAGCTTGAATTAAGCCTGTCGGCCAAGTTCCCACTGCAGGGCGTCAAACTGTCGATGGTCGATGAGATGGAGCAGACCGCCACACCGAAAGAGATGCAGGCGACCGACGAGAGCTTGCAACACTGGCAGGTGAAACTGCCGGCACCGGCGTCAGAAGAAAGCTGGTTGCGGGTGGTGATCCAGGCCAATGATACCCTTTACTATGGCGATACCCAGACCGCGTTTGTGGTGTACGAAACCCTGCTCAACAAAGCGGACTAACTGGTCCTGGCGCAACAGCGCTGCCGCTGCAACCGTAAAAAAGCCGCTGATCTCCAGCGGCTTTTTGTCTTCAGCGTGCAGGCCCGTTCAACTCACCCGATTCAAAATGGCTCTTAGCTTCAATGGCTTGACCGGTTTGGCGATAAAGCTGAAGCCATGCGCCTGAATCCCTTCAAACATCTCATCGGTACGGTCGGCACTGATGATCACGCCGTGGAAGGCATCGCCGAGGCGCAACCGGCACTGCTGCAGCACCTCCAGCCCGGTACGGCCGTTATTGAGCCGGTAGTCGGACAGGATCACATCCGGTTGCCACTGCTGGTCGATAGATTGCAGGCTTTCTACTAACCCTTCAGCGGTGCGCACATCACAGCCCCAGCGTTGCAGCAGGTTAGTCATACCCAGCAGAATGTCCGGCTCGTTATCGACACACAGCACTTTCAGATGACTGAGATCCGACACCGCTGCGGCCTGCGCCTTGGGCAACTGAACCGCCGGACTGGCATCGGCTCTCTCCAGGCGGATAGAAAACACACTGCCCTGGCCGGGCCAGGAGCGCATGGCGATCTGATGGCCCAGTACGTGGGCAATCCCTTTCGAGATCGCCAGGCCTAAGCCGAGCCCCTGATCTGAACGCACCTGGCTGCCACGGTTAAATTCCTCAAAGATCTCCTGCTGCTTGTCTTCGTCGATGCCGCAGCCGTTGTCCCACACTTCAATTCGCACCGCCTGCTTGCCTTCATGGCGTACCCCGAGCACCACTTTACCTTTCGGGTTATAGCGAAACGCATTGGTCAGAAAGTTCTGTACGACCCGGCGCAGCAATTTGGGGTCTGACTGCACGTAGAGGCTAGACGGCATCATATGGAATTCGATTCCCTGTTGCTTGGCCAGCGCACTGAACTCCGCATTCAGGTTGGCCAGCACGTCCACCAGCGCAAAGCTGTGGGCGTGCACCTCCAATTTACCCGACTCCAGCCGGGAGATATCCAGCAGGTCGCCGATCAGGTCCTCCGCGGCGCCCAGCGCACTCTCGATATGGGTCGACAACCGCTTCGATTCCGGCTCCTTGGCCACTTCCGATAAAGAAGAAGCAAACAGCCTCGCGGCATTCAGTGGCTGCATTAAGTCATGACTGACCGCCGCCAGGAAGCGCGATTTGGATTTCGACTCTAGCTCAGAGCGCTGGGTGGCGGTCACCAGCTGCTTGTTAAGTAGCTCCAGCTCGTGGGTATGAGCCTGCACCCGTTCCTCAAGCAGCTCGTTGGCATCTTTTAGCGCCTGCTCGGCTTGCCGGAATACGGTAATGTCGGTAAAACTCATCACAAAGCCGCCGCCGGGCATCGGGTTGCCCTGCACTTCGATTACCCGGCCGTCCGGGCGCACCCGCGACGAGGTATGCCGGGTGCCCTGCTCAAGGTGATACACCCGTCTGCGCACATGGTCTTCGGGATCCCCCGGGCCGCACAATCCCTGCCTGGCATTGTGGCGGATCACGTCCGCAATCGGCCGGCCGACCTGGATCAAGCCGGGCGTAAAATCGAACAGTTCCAGATAGCGCTGATTCCAGGCCACCAGCCGCAGCTGTTTATCGACCACCGCGATACCCTGGCCGATGTGTTCGATCGCGCCCTGCAGCAGGCCACGGCTAAAGTCGTACAGTTCAGAGGCTTCATCGACTATGGTCGCCACCTCTTCCAGCTGCATGTTTTTACCCTGTAGCGCCGAAGTAAGGACTAACTTAGCCGAAGAAGCACCAAACACCCCGGCCAGTACCCGCTCAGTGTGACGGATCAGGCTGGACGGTGCCTGCTGGTTGGGCAGACGGGTTTCCCGTTGCTGGCTCCAGTACTGATTAAAGGCGTTGCGTACCCGTTGGCGGCCGACAAACCGTGACGCCAGCATTTCCAGTTCGGCCACCGTGACCCGGCTTTGGTACAGGCTCATGTTCTCGCTTTCCGGCAACGGAGTACCGATAAACGACGCCGACTGTAAGCGCTCACTCAGGCTGGCACGGGTCAGCAACGACACCAGGATATAGCAGCCGCTGTTGACCAGCAGGCTCAGCGCCATCCCCCAGTCGGAGCTGTTAAGGCCGAGCGGCTCCAGCAGTTGCGGCGGCTTAATCACCCATAGCAGCAGGTTACTGGTGGCATCACCGGCCAGCATATTGGTCTGACTCATCAGCGTGATCAGCCAGATGGCAAAGCCAAACGCCAGCCCCACATAGGCGCCTTTACGGTTACCCTGGCGCCAGTACATGCCCCCCAGTAGGGCCGGGGCAAACTGGGTAATGGCAGCAAAGGAGAGAAAGCCTATCGCAGACAGTGAGTGAATACTTCCCAACACCTGGTAGAACCCCCAGGCACCGAGCAGCAGCAATACGATCAGCGCGCGGCGGATATTGAGCAGCAAGCCGGAAAAATGGCGGTAGTTGCGCTGCGACAGGCGCATCCGGCGCAGCAGCAGCGGCATCACCAAATCATTGGAGACCATGATCGCCAGCGCGATGGTCGAGACGATCACCATACCGCTGGCCGCCGATGTGCCGCCCAGAAATGCCAGCAGCGCCATCAGGTTGGCATCGAACGCCATCGGCAGGCTGATCATAAAGGTATCGGCCGAGCTGCCCCCGAGCACGCTCTGACCCACCCAGGCGACCGGCAACACAAACAGCCCCATCAGTGCCAGATAGAGCGGGAAAACCCAGCGGGCGGTATGCAGGTCCTGCGGCTGTTCATTTTCCACCACCATGGCGTGAAACTGACGCGGCAGACAGACGATTGCAGTCATGGTCAACAGGGTATGGATTATCAGGGTGGGGATCTGCGGTGGCTGATAACTTTGCTCGGCCATCGACCAGAGCTCTACCTCCGGCCGGCTGACCGCGACCAGAACGATAAACAGGCCGACCAGCAAAAACGCCGCCAGCTTAATGATGGATTCAAACGCGATCGCCATCATCATGCCGCGGTGGTGCTCGGTGTTATCGATATGGCGGGTACCAAACAGCATGGTAAACACGGCCAGGGCGATCACCACCAGTTCGGAAATATCGAACGGCAACCACTCCCCGGCACCCAGTTCCGGCGAGATGATCTCCAGCCCCATGGTAATACCGCGCAGCTGCAGGGCGATGTAGGGCAAAATACCGACTACGGCGATAACCGTGACCACCACCGCCAGCCCCTGGGATTTACCGTAGCGGGCAGCGATAAAGTCAGCAATAGAAGTAATGTGTTCACGCTTTGCAACCAGGATCAGTCTGGCCAGCACCCGCCAGCCAAACACAAACACCAGGATAGGCGCGATATATATCGGCAGAAACGACCAGGGGTTGTTACTGGCCTGGCCGACGGTGCCGTAAAAGGTCCATGAGGTACAGTAAACTGCGATCGACAGGCTATAGATCCACGGGCGCCATTTCGCCAGCCAGTTACTGCGCCGGTCGCCATACCAGGCGATCATAAACAGCGCCACCAGGTAGAGCAGCGACACGGGTATGACAATCCATCCTTGCATGCTAATCCCTTTCGTTTACCGACAAAAAACCTCTTCCGAGGAAGAGGTTTTATTTAACTAGGGTTAGCACAACAGCGCAAATAAACCGTTCTGATTCTGTGCTTTATACTCGGCTTTCTTCCGCCTGCTCCCGGCGGCGGGAGCGATCGCTTTCCGGATTAATCAGCAGGGCCAGCACACCCATCAGCGCCATTGCCCAGAACACCTTGGCGCCATAATGTTCGTACCCCCAGCCACTGAGGGTGGTCATCAGGGCGATAAATGCCCCCAGCGGAATGGCATTGTACAGCGCCTGCAGCGGCACCATCTTACGCGGCTCGGCGCGCTGTATGTACTGGATCGCGGCAATGTGCGCCATGGCAAAAGTCACGCCATGCAATAGCTGAATCACCACCAGCGCAGCGATGGCAGTCGTCGAGGCCGTCAGTCCCCAGCGCACCATGACACCGAATGAAGCGGCCACAAACAGCGCGCGCAGCGACCAGCCGGCGAACAGCCGCTTGCTAAAGGCAAACACCATAATTTCCGCAATCACGCCCAGGCTCCACAGGTAACCGATCAGATCTTCCGCATGACCCGCCTGCTTCCAGTAGATGGTACTGAAACTGTAGTAGGCGGCGTGGCTGCCCTGGATTAAAGCGACCAGCAACAGAAACTTGATCACTCTGCGCTCAGACAGCAGCTCGGTTAGCTTAGGCCTTGGGCCGTCACTGCCCGGTTCACTGACCGGCTGCGGATTGGGCGTGCGTACGCTGACCAGCAGTGACAATGCCACACCAAACAGCGCGGTGAAGACAATCATGTCACTGCCAAAGTTGGCCACCAGATACCCCACCACGGTGGAACCGGCGATAAAGGCGATGGAACCCCATAACCGGGTGCGGCCGTAATCGAGCATTTTCAGCCGGGCATAATAGTTCGCCATCGCATCGGACAAAGGCACAATCGGTCCGCAACAGAGGTTAAACAGCACCGTGGCCAGCGCCAGCATCCAGAACTCACCACCGGTAAAGAAGTGAAAGGCAACAAAAATCAGCGCCGCCAGGCTTAACCAGCGCAGCGCTGGCAGTAACTGCTCCGCCCGGTGGATGCGCGGTGTGATCAGCAGATTGGCCACACAGCGGGTGGCAAAACCGATGCCGACCAGCAGGCCGATATCGGTCGCCGATACGCCCTGATTTTCAAACCACAGTGACCAGAACGGCAGATAGACCCCGTAGGCGAAAAAGAAACCGATAAAATACTGCGAAATCCACGCAAAAGGCGAAGGGGTGAACATGGTGAGCGGATACCTTGGCTAATCTAGATAAAATTCGCCGCTATTATCCACTGCATTGCGGCGGATAAAAAGGGAAGATCACAGTAATTAAACTTCCCCTATTTCAGGTGCTAAGGCCGCATTAGACCAAAGTCGTCTGGAGCTTAGCTGGAAATTTGTCAGACTTAAATCAGCCTAGATTATCCATGAGCGTTCCGCTATGCCTGATAAATTTAATATGCAGTCACCGCCGTTTGACCGTTTGTCTGACAGTCAACAAAGTCGGTTACGTGCCGCACTGGACGTCGCCTATTACCGTGACAAACAGGTTTTGCTCACCCCCGACGCCCCCAGTAGCCATCTGCATATACTGATCAAAGGTACGGTAGAAGAGCGCTCCAAAGACGGCCAGGAGATTTTCGCCCATTACGCCAACGATGACCTGTTCGACGTGCGTTCGTTGTTTGAAGGGCAGCCGCGCCATCAATACGTGGCACTGGAAGACACCCTCAGTTATCTGTTGCCGAAAGAGCTGTTTCTCGAGCTGTACAATGAAAACGGTCAGTTTGCCGCCTACTTCGACAACAATCTGGCCAAACGTCAGGAGCTGATCGAAACCGCCAAACAGCAGCAGAACTTAGCCGAATTTATTTTGACCACAGTGGATGACTCTATCTTTCACCCACCGATGATCCTCTCCCCTGAGCAGCCACTCAACCAGGTGACCCGCCAGTTGAAAGAGAGTGGCGTAGATTCAGCGCTGGTGCTGTTAACCGAAGACGATCCCCGCCGGCAAGAGAATCCGGCCGCTCACCCTTACGGCATCGTCACCCGGACAAATATGCTCCACGCGGTAATGCTCGACCAGCTGCCCCCGGATACGCCGGTGGGCAAAATTGCCACCTTCCCGGTCTATCACGTCGATGTCGGCGATTTCCTGTTCAACGCTATGATCACCATGACCCGCAAGCGGATGAAACGGGTGATGGTGGTCGATGGTCATCAGGCGGTTGGCATGCTGGACATGACCCAGATCCTCAGCGCGTTTTCCACCCATTCCCACGTACTGACTCTGCGTATCGCCCGGGCCAGTTCGATCGAAGAGCTGGTGCTGGCGGCAGGGCAACAGCGAGAGCTGGTGCAGAGCCTGCTGACCAACGGTATTCGCACCCGCTTTATCATGCAGCTGATTTCGGCGGTCAACGAACAGATCATGGAAAAAGCGTTTGAACTGGTGGTACCGCCGGCGCTGCACGACCAGTGCTGCATGATCGTACTGGGGTCGGAAGGGCGCGGCGAGCAGATCCTGAAGACCGACCAGGACAATGCACTGATCATTAAAGACGGCTTCGCCTGGCACCAGTGTGAAACGGTGATGCAGACCTTGACCCATACCCTGCAACAGCTCGGCTATCCGCTCTGCCCTGGCAATGTTATGGTCAACAATCCTAAGTGGGTCAAGAGCCAGAGCGAATGGCAGCAGACCATCTCCCACTGGATTCAGTCGGCTCAGCCCTCCGATGCGATGGATCTGGCGATTATGGCCGATGCCCATGCCGTGGCGGGTAACCGCCAGCTACTCGAACCGGTCAAACAACATCTGCAGCAACAGATGGAACACCGCATGCTGGTACTGCAGGAGTTCACCCGTCCGGCACTGCAATTTTCTTTGCCCCTGACCCTGTTTGGTAACGTCAAAAGCGATAAAGACGGCCTGGATATCAAGCGGGGGGGCATTTTCCCCATCGTGCACGGCATCCGGGCACTGGCGCTGGAGTACGCGGTGCCGGAAACCAATACCTTTGAGCGGATTGAAACCCTCAGGCAACGTAAAATTCTCGAGCCGGACACCGCGGACAACCTGGCCGAGGCGCTGAAACTGTTCTTCAAACTGCGCCTGGCCCAGCAGTTGACCGAGCACCACTCCCATAACAATCTCGATCTAAAGGCCATCGACCGCACCGAACGTGATTTACTCCGTCATGGCCTGCATGTGGTGAAGAAGTTCAAGCAGTTCCTTGGCTTCCACTATCAGATTCGAGATTAACCAGGACAGCAAGAGCGAGAAAAGATGAATTGGCTGCTACGCAAATACTGGCACTTCAGGCTGAAAGGCTCACCCTATCAGTCGCTGTTTGGCAAAATCGATCGCAGTGAACTGGTGTCACTGGATTGTGAAACCACCAGCCTGGATCCGAACCGGGCTGAACTGGTGACTATCGCCGCGACTAAGATCATCGGTAACCGGATTCTGACCAGCCAGCCGTTTGAAGTGCGGTTACGTGCGCCGCAATCGCTGGACTCTGGCTCGGTAAAAATTCATCGCATCCGCCATCAGGATCTGGCGGACGGACTGAGTGAGCGTGACGCGTTGGTGCAACTGCTGGACTTTATCGGCAACCGGCCGCTGGTCGGCTACCACATTCGCTATGACAAAAAAATCCTCGACTTAGCCTGCCGGCGCCAGCTTGGCTTCCCGCTGCCCAATCCGTTGATTGAAGTCAGTCAGATTTACCACGATAAACTGGAAAAACACCTGCCCAACGCCTATTTTGACCTCAGTCTGGACGCGATCTGCAAGCATCTGGACCTGCCGCTACAAGATAAACATGACGCCCTGCAGGACGCCATTGCCGCCGCGCTGGTGTTTGTCCGGCTGACCAAAGGTGACCTGCCCAGCTTCAGCGCCCCCTACAGCCGCTAAAGCGGTGGATTTCTCGATCCAGTTCTCATATTCCGCTTCTGCTAGCGCGTTTTAAACGACCGGACACACTCTCATCCTAAAGTCTAATTGTGGAAATACGCTGGCTGGCTGACAGTTATAGGCATACTTTTCCAATGGTCTGGCTGGAGCTTCTCCAGCGACAAAATAGGGAATTTTGCTGAATTCACAAGGAGACAAGCAATGAGTGAAGCCCACATTTATCCGGTTAAAGACAATATTAAAGCCACAACACACGCGGATAATGACACCTATCTCGCCATGTATCAGCAGTCCGTCTCAGACCCAGAAGGTTTCTGGAGCGAACACGGTAAAGTGGTTGACTGGATCAAGCCCTTCACCAAAGTTAAGAGCACATCCTTTGACACCGGTCACGTGGATATCCGTTGGTTTGAAGACGGCACCCTGAACGTCTCGGCCAACTGTATCGACCGCCATCTGGCTGATCGCGGTGACGAAGTGGCGATCATCTGGGAAGGCGACGACCCGGCGGAAGATAAAGCCCTGACATTCAATCAGCTGCACAAAGAAGTGTGTCGCTTTGCTAACGCCCTCAAGCAACAAGGGGTACGTAAAGGCGACGTGGTCTGCCTGTACATGCCAATGGTGCCTGAAGCGGCTGTGGCGATGCTGGCCTGTACCCGTATCGGTGCCATCCATACCGTGGTATTCGGCGGCTTCTCTCCTGAAGCGCTGGCCGGTCGTATCATAGATTCAAACGCCAAAGTGGTTATCACCGCCGACGAGGGGGTTCGTGGCGGGCGCGCGGTACCGCTGAAGAAAAACGTCGACGAAGCGCTGTCTAACCCAGAAGTCTCTATCGATAGCGTACTGGTGCTGAAACGCACCGGCGGCGATGTCGCGTGGGATTCTGCGCGTGACGTCTGGTGGCATGAAGCCACCGCCAGTGTCAGCGATGACTGCCCGCCAGAAGAGATGAACGCGGAAGATCCGTTGTTTATTCTCTACACTTCAGGTTCTACCGGCAAGCCAAAAGGCGTACTGCACACCACCGGCGGATACCTGGTGTACGCGACAATGACCTTCAAGTATGTGTTCGACTACCAGCCAGAAGACACCTTCTGGTGTACCGCGGACGTTGGCTGGATCACCGGCCACACTTACCTGATTTACGGGCCGCTGTCGAATGGCGCCAAAACCATCCTGTTTGAAGGGGTACCGAATTACCCTAGCACCAGCCGCATGAGCGAAGTGGTTGATAAGCATCAGGTGTCTATCCTGTACACCGCACCAACGGCGATCCGCGCCCTGATGGCCAAAGGTGATGAAGCGGTGAAAGGCACTTCTCGCAGCAGCCTGCGCATCATGGGTTCGGTCGGTGAGCCGATCAATCCGGAAGCCTGGGAGTGGTACTACAAAACCATCGGCAATGAAAAATCACCTATCGTTGATACCTGGTGGCAAACCGAAACCGGCGGCATCCTGATCACGCCACTGCCGGGTGCCACTGATCTGAAACCCGGTTCGGCCACTCGACCATTCTTCGGTGTTCAACCCGCGCTGGTCGACAATGTCGGCAACATCATTGACGGTGCCAGCGAAGGTAACCTGGTGATCCTGGACTCCTGGCCGGGTCAAATGCGTACCGTCTACGGCGACCATGAGCGCTTTGAACAGACTTACTTCTCTACCTTCCAGGGCATGTACTTTACCGGCGACGGTGCCCGTCGCGATGAAGACGGCTACTACTGGATCACCGGTCGGGTCGATGACGTGCTGAACGTATCTGGTCACCGTATGGGGACTGCGGAAATCGAATCGGCGCTGGTCGCCCATGAGAAAATTGCCGAAGCGGCGATCGTCGGTATCCCACACGACATCAAAGGCCAGGCGATTTATGCTTACATCACCCTGATCGATGGCGAGTTTCCGTCTGCTGAGCTGCATAAAGAAGTCAAAGACTGGGTGCGCAAAGAGATCGGCCCAATCGCGACGCCGGATGTGCTGCACTGGACTGATGCGCTGCCTAAGACCCGTTCTGGTAAGATCATGCGCCGCATTCTGCGTAAGATCGCCACCGGCGACACCGGCAACCTGGGTGATACTTCTACCCTGGCTGACCCTAGCGTGGTCGACAAGCTGATTGCCGAAAAAGCGGAACTGATTTAAACCGCAGTAACGGCAGTAAATGTAAACGCGCCGTAAAAAACTCCAGCCGCCATTGTTAATGGCGGCTTTTTTTTGCCCACAGCTCCGCATTCTTCAATCACCAACCCGCTGACAGACAAGATTTTTGCTATCTTGATACCAATTTTTACAACTCCGACTAGGAGATTAGACCAGTAAATTGCTGCGATTTGCACTGAATTAGCTATAATCTTGGTCTATTTCTAAAATTCGGGCTGTTTTTGATTGAAACTGAACACCGAATTACCGATGATGTGAGAATACCGTATAATTTCTCATAATAATGGAAGATGGCTACACAATGTCTGCAAAGTTACGCATTCTCGTCCTAAACGGCCCAAATTTGAATCTGTTAGGCTTACGTGAGCCGGCGCACTACGGGGGGCAAACCCTGGCACAGATCGTCGAATCACTCACCGACCAGGCGCAACAAGCCGGTGTCGAGCTGGAGCATTTGCAGTCGAACCGCGAATATGAACTGATCGAAGCAATTCACCAGGCCCACGGCAAGGTGGACTTCATCATCATTAATCCGGCGGCCTTTACCCACACCAGCGTGGCATTGCGAGATGCATTACTGGGGGTGGCCATTCCCTTCATCGAAGTACATTTATCGAATGTGCACGCCCGCGAGCCATTCCGTCACCACTCCTATCTGTCTGATAAGGCACAAGGGGTCATTTGCGGACTGGGTGCGCAGGGTTACCAATTCGCTTTAACTGCCGCGATCACGCAATTGCAGTCGAAGTAACGTAATTACTATAACAGTAACGAAACACTCTGCAGCTCTGCTAGAGCTGTCTTAATTAACAAGAT
This sequence comes from Vibrio sp., assembly GCF_050299255.1. Classification (GTDB taxonomy): domain Bacteria; phylum Pseudomonadota; class Gammaproteobacteria; order Enterobacterales; family Vibrionaceae; genus Vibrio. The sequence goes on along the minus strand of NZ_JBNKVP010000017.1, from coordinate 16,650 downwards.
AAAAGAGAAAGAAACATGGATATCCGTAAAATCAAAAAACTGATTGAGCTAGTTGAAGAGTCTGGCATTGCAGAACTGGAAATCTCCGAAGGTGAAGAATCAGTTCGCATCAGCCGTCACGGCACTGCAGCTCCAGTTCCAGTTCACTACGCGGCAGCACCAGCGCCTGTAGCAGCACCGGCAGCCGCTCCTGCGGCGGCAGAAGCAGCTCCTGCGGCTCCAGTTGCAGCCGAGCCTTCTGGCCATCAGGTTCTTTCTCCAATGGTTGGTACGTTCTACCGTGCACCTAGCCCAGACGCAAAACCATTTGTTGAAGTAGGCCAAACTGTTTCTGCTGGCGACACTCTGTGCATCGTTGAAGCGATGAAAATGATGAACCAAATTGAAGCCGATAAATCTGGCGTTGTCAGCGCCATCCTAGTTGATGACGGTCAACCAGTAGAATTCGATCAGCCTCTGATTGTTATCGAATAAGCGGGGCTCGCCTTATGCTAGATAAAGTAGTCATCGCGAACCGAGGTGAAATTGCACTTCGAATTCTTCGCGCTTGTAAAGAGTTAGGTATCAAAACGGTCGCGGTACACTCCACCGCTGACCGCGATCTGAAACACGTTCTGTTGGCCGATGAATCCATCTGTATCGGTCCGGCTCGTGGTATCGACAGCTACCTGAACATTCCACGTATTATCTCTGCCGCAGAAGTCACCGGTGCGGTGGCCATCCACCCTGGCTATGGCTTCCTGTCAGAAAACGCAGATTTTGCCGAGCAGGTTGAACGCAGCGGCTTTATCTTTGTCGGTCCGAAAGCCGAAACCATCCGTATGATGGGCGACAAAGTGTCTGCCATCAACGCGATGAAAAAAGCCGGCGTACCGTGTGTACCAGGCTCAGATGGTCCGCTGGACAACGACGAAGAGAAAAACCGAGCTCACGCTAAACGCATCGGCTACCCGGTGATCATCAAAGCCTCTGGTGGCGGCGGCGGTCGTGGTATGCGTGTGGTCCGCAGCGAAGCAGAACTGGTTCAGGCCATCGCCATGACCCGTGCCGAAGCCAAAGCGGCGTTCGACAACGACATGGTTTACATGGAGAAATTCCTGGAAAACCCACGTCACGTGGAAGTACAGGTAATTGCTGACGGTCAGGGCGGTGCTATCCACCTGGGTGAACGTGACTGTTCAATGCAGCGTCGTCACCAGAAAGTGGTGGAAGAAGCGCCAGCTCCGGGTATTACCGAAGAGATGCGTAAGTACATCGGTGAACGCTGTACCCGTGCCTGTGTTGAAATCGGTTACCGTGGTGCCGGTACCTTTGAGTTCCTGTACGAAAACGGCGAGTTCTACTTCATTGAAATGAACACCCGTATTCAGGTTGAACACCCAGTGACCGAAATGGTCACCGGTGTCGACCTGATCAAAGAGCAGCTGCGCGTGGCCGCCGGCCAGCCGTTGTCATTCACTCAGGATGACATCAAGATCCGTGGCCATGCCATCGAGTGTCGTATCAATGCCGAAGATCCGGTCCGCTTCCTGCCTTGTCCGGGCAAGATCGAGCGTTTCCACCCGCCAGGCGGCATGGGCGTACGCTGGGAGTCGCATATTTATATGGGCTACACCGTACCACCGCATTACGATTCAATGAACGGCAAGCTGATTACTTTCGGTGAAAACCGTGATGTTGCAATTGCGCGTATGCGTAACGCACTGGGTGAAATGATCATCGAAGGCATCAAGACCAATGTGCCGCTGCAGCAAGAGATCATGGCCGACGAAAACTTCCAGCATGGTGGAACCAATATCCACTATCTGGAGAAAAAACTCGGCATGCATTAAGCCTGCAGGCAAAGCCTCTAAATGCTCACTTCGGTGAGCATTTTTTTTCTACCACAATGTGCAAAAAATCCTCTTAGATTTCAATAGATCTAATCCATCTGCTCCAGTCGATAAACGGCATTCTCCAAACTAGTTATGATCTTTCCTTGGCTCAGCGCGTAATTCGGTTTGATATCCGAACACAAGGAATGACAACAATGAAACTGGTCAAATCTGCCCTACTCTCAACTCTGTTATTTGGTGCTATCGCTGGTTGTAGTGACGACGATGATACGGTAGTTACTGAAAACAACTCCTTTTTGCGTGTCTATCACGCATCACCGGATGCTCCTGCCGTTAACGTCTGGCTGGATGGTAAGCCAGCCCTATCCGGCGTCGAATATCAGCAGAGCTCTGGTCAAATCACACTTCCTGCTGGTAGCCATTCCGTTCAGGTCGATGCAATTTTAGCCGATGGCAGTACCACTACCGTGATCCCATCGACTACAGTCGAACTCTCCACCGGACAGGAATATAACCTGTTTGCTGCGGGGAAAGTCAGCTCTGGCGGTAGTGGTGACTTCACCTTTGGCCCGCAAATTGTTGTGCGAGACGCTCTGAACCCAGAACAGGCTCGCGTTCAAGTGATCCACGCCGCCCCCGATGCGCCGACCGTGGATGTGTTCATTACACCGCCTGGCGCCGATCTGACCTCCGCGGCGCCATTTGCAGACGACGCGGCTTACCTGGCGGCGACTGATGCGGTAGAAGTCCGTGCTGGTGCTTATCAAATTCGCATCACCGATGCCAATGACCCGACTAATGTCTATTTCGATTCGGGAACCGTTGACGTACCTGCAGGAGCCGACTGGGTTGCGCTGGCCACCAACAATACCATGGCGGGTGGCTCACCAGTGTCACTGCTGGTCGATACCGGCACAGAATCGCTGGTAGTTCAGGATGTGAACAGTGGCGCTGAGCTTCGGGTGGTACACGCGATTTCTGACGCCCCTGGGGTCGATGTCTGGGTCGATGGCAACGCCCCATCAGCTGGCAGTCCGCTGTATAACCTGAGGTTCAAACACCAAACTGACTATCTTGCGTTGCCTGCCAAGCAGACTGACTTTGCCGTTGCGGTGAGCGGCTCCAGCCCGATCACTGTGGTTGATGCGTTGGCGTTAAGCGCTAATCTGGGTGCTAACCAAAATTACACCGCTTTGGCGATCGGTAACCTGGGAGATGGCATCGGCAATGACCAGCTGTTTGTGGTTACTGATGACACCCGTCGCATCGCCACTGAAGCAAGGCTGAGAGCCATTCACGCCTCAACACTGGCAGGAAATGTGGATATCTATCTCAGTGTCGACGCCTCCCCCAGCAGCGACGACATCGTCCTGCAAGACATCCCTTATAAAGGTGATAGCAGCCTGCTTTCTGTGATGCCTGGTAGCCTGTACATCATGGTGACCCCGGCCAATGACATGAGTACCGTGGCCATTGGGCCAGTGATGCTAAACCTGGCGGGCGGCTCGCTGACCACCTTGGTCGCGGTAGACGACCCTGCCTCGGCCACCTCAGTCGGAGTGATCAGTCTGGATGACTAACTTAATAATATCGTTTAAGCCCGCTCAGACATGGTGCGGCTTAAACGATCTGGCCATATTCCTGCAGACTAATTGGGGAGTAAAGCGCCATTAAATCTGCTACACTCTGCGCCAATCAAATCACAGACTGAGCACTTTGCCATGCCTTGGATTCAAATCAAACTCAATGCCACCAATGACAATGCGGAAGCCATTGGCGATATGCTGATGGAACAGACCGGCGCACTGTCGGTGACTTTTCTGGATGCGCACGACACCCCGGTGTTTGAACCGCTTCCCGGCGAAACCCGCTTATGGGGCGATACCGATATTCTCGCCCTTTATGACGCCGAAGCCGACAGCCAGTGGATTGTTGACCAGATCAAAGCCAGCAACATGTTGACCGAAGACTTCGCCTACAAGGTGGAACAACTGGAAGACAAAGACTGGGAGCGGGAATGGATGGAAAACTTCCACCCGATGAAATTCGGTCAGCGTCTGTGGATCTGTCCAAGCTGGCGCGAAGTGCCTGAACCGGACGCGATCAATGTGATGCTGGATCCCGGTCTGGCGTTCGGTACCGGCACCCACCCGACGACGGCTTTGTGTCTGGAATGGCTCGAGAGCCTGGATCTGAGCGGCAAAACCGTAATCGATTTCGGTTGCGGTTCCGGCATTCTGGCCATTGCGGCCATCAAACTGGGCGCGGCTAAAGTGATCGGCATTGATATCGATCCACAGGCTCTGCTGGCCTCTCAGGACAACGCTCAGCGTAATGGCGTCGCAGGACAGCTGGAAGTATTCCTGCCCCAGGATCAACCGGCAGGATTGCAAGCAGACGTGGTAGTGGCCAATATCCTTGCCGGCCCACTGCGTGAACTGGCACCGGTCATCAAAGGCTTAGTGAAAGCAGATGGCCAGTTGGCCATGTCCGGGGTACTGGATACCCAGGCGGAAGACGTGGCGAATTACTATCGCGATGAACTGACCATCGACCCGATTGTCGAACAGAGCGAGTGGTGCCGCATTTCCGGCCGAAAGCAAGGCTGAATCGAATCTGCGAGACTAATTGACTGAAATTCATACAGTTTACAAAAACATTTTGTAAATGCTCAAATATTAGTCTTTTCAGCATCGAAAAAAATGCGTAAAATGCGCGCCCTTGCTGGTACAGAACTGTGATGACGTTTTGAAAATCGGGAACTATCAACTTAAGAATAATCTCATCGTCGCTCCTATGGCGGGAGTGACCGACAGACCTTTTCGAGAGTTGTGTCTTCGATACGGTGCGGGAATGGCGGTCAGTGAAATGATGTCGTCCAATCCTAAGCTGTGGAAAACGTCCAAGTCGCAACAGCGCATGGTACACGAGGGTGAATCGGGCATTCGTTCTGTACAGATTGCCGGTTCCGACCCGCAGTTGATGGCCGAAGCCGCTCAGTTCAGCGTTGAAAACGGTGCCCAAATCATCGATATCAACATGGGCTGTCCGGCTAAAAAAGTGAATAAGAAGCTGGCGGGCTCTGCTCTGCTCAAGTATCCGGATTTGATCAAACAAATCCTGACTACAGTGGTCAAAGCAGTGGACGTTCCCGTAACGTTAAAAACCCGAACCGGTTGGGACCCAGATAACAAGAACTGTGTCCACATCGCTCAACTAGCCGAAGACTGCGGCATACAGGCATTGGCGCTGCATGGCAGAACCAAAACCTGTATGTACAAAGGAGAGGCGGAATACGACAGCATCAAGGCAGTCAAGCAAGCCATTTCAATTCCGGTTATCGCTAACGGTGATATCGATAGCCCGGAAAAGGCTAAGCACGTACTGGAGTACACCGGTGCAGACGCTTTGATGATTGGACGCCCGGCCCAGGGACGTCCGTGGATTTTCCAGGAAATCCGACACTATTTGGAAAACGGCACCACGATGCCTGAACGACCGGCGACGGAAGTGAAAGGTATACTGCTTGGCCATGTGGCGGCTCTCCATGCATTTTATGGTGAGTACTTAGGTCCTCGTATCGCACGTAAACACGTCGGTTGGTACCTGAAAGAGCATGAACAGGCAGGTGAGTTTCGCCGTACCTTCAACGCGATAGACGCAGCCCCGCTGCAGCTGGAAGCGTTAGAAGGTTATTTTGATAACGTTGCATCATAATTAAGAGAAGAGCTAGACCGAATATGTTCGAACAAAATCTGACTTCAGAAGCATTAACAGTAACTACCGTAACGTCACAAGATCAAATCACGCAAAAACCTCTGCGTGACTCTGTTAAAGCGTCTCTTAAAAACTATTTGGCTCAGTTAAACGGCCAGGAAGTGACAGAACTTTATGAGTTAGTACTAGCTGAAGTTGAACAACCACTATTAGACACCATCATGCAATACACCCGCGGTAACCAGACTCGCGCGGCGACTATGATGGGTATCAACCGCGGTACTCTTCGTAAGAAACTGAAAAAATACGGCATGAACTAATTGTAGTTCGCTAATTTTTTGATATTTAAGGGCTTATTCTTCTGGAATAAGCCTTTTTATTTTCAACCACTGCAAATCGGCCGCTTTCCCTCGCCATGTCCGAAACGCGATTGCAGCCCCCGAGTCCAAAGTTTCACTTCCCAGACGAAAACGACACAACCACTACATCCGTTGATAGCGATTCAATACCGATTCCGCTTACTAACCCATTTGGCAGCCCCTTGCCTCACCTCACTGTCATCGGACCTGGCGGCTGAACCAGTCTTTCCGATGGGCTCTCCAGTTGCACAAAACAATCGGTTCTAACTTATACCCCTTTAGTATTGTAGAAAAACACCATTGGCCATTATCTTAGCGGGCCGAATTCAACCCTTACTGGTTGAAAATTTCTCTTTTCTAAAACTTACATAAGGACAAATTGTCATGCCAGTAGCGGTTATCGCTTCCTTAACGATATTTGTTGGCATTCTTTTCTTCCTCTACGGACAACAGAAGCAGCAACGCACTCTTTCTCGCTTAGTTTTACTGGGCTTAGTATCGGGCAGTATTTTCGGCCTCGCACTGCAACTTAGCTTCGGTGAAGGCAACCCGGTGATCAAAGACATTCTTGAATGGGTTAACGTCGTCGGCCGTGGCTATGTCGGCCTGCTCAAGATGATCATCATGCCACTGGTACTCGTCTCCATGATTGCTGCAGTGGTTAAACTGGAAAAAGGCGGTTCGCTGGGTAAAATCTCCGGCCTGACAATTTCTGTTCTGCTCGTAACGACCGCAATTTCAGCCGCCATCGGTATCATGATCGCTCAGTCATTTGGCTTAACCGCAGAGGGGCTAACAGAGGGTGCGCGTGAAACGGCTCGTATCGCAGTACTAGAAAGCCGTGCATCGAGTGTAAGCGACCTAACCATTCCTCAGATGTTAGTCAGCTTTATTCCAACCAATCCATTTGCTGACCTGACTGGATCGCGTTCTACGTCGATTATTGCGGTAGTGATTTTTGGCGTATTAACTGGCATCGCAGCCCGTAAAGTGATGGCGGAGAAAGCGCAGCTTGAATCCCCGATTCGCACTTTTGTCGAAGCAGCTCAGTCAATCGTAATGCGGCTGGTCAAAATGATCATGGCGCTGACGCCTTATGGTATTGCCGCTCTGATGGCAAAAGTGGTCGCGACCTCAAGCGCGTCCGATATCCTTAATCTGCTTGGATTTATTGTCGCGTCTTATGTGGCCATCTTACTGATGTTTGTCGTTCACGGCATTCTGGTCTCTTTGGTTGGTGTCAACCCAACCGAGTACTTTAAGAAAATTTGGCCGGTACTGACGTTTGCGTTCACTTCACGTAGCTCTGCCGCAACCATTCCGCTCAATGTTGAAGCGCAAATCACCAAACTTAATGTGCCACCAGCGATCGCCAACCTGTCAGCTTCATTTGGTGCGACGATTGGCCAAAACGGTTGTGCCGGTATTTATCCGGCAATGCTGGCTGTGATGGTAGCGCCATCAGTGGGTATTGACCCGATGGACTTCAATTTTATCCTGTCGCTCATTGCTATCATCACGATTAGTTCATTTGGTATTGCTGGTGTAGGTGGCGGTGCCACGTTTGCTGCGCTTATCGTACTGCCAGCGATGGGCTTGCCTGTCACGATTGCCGCGCTGCTTATCTCCATCGAACCACTGATCGATATGGCCAGGACGGCGCTTAATGTCTCCGGTGCCATGACAGCAGGTACCATTACCAGCAGGATCCTGGGTGATGAGCCGGCACCAGCCGAGATCGAACAAGCTCAGGCTTAATTTAATCCAGTATCAACAAGGCCAACGTTTCAGCGTTGGCCTTGTTATTTTCGGCTACTGAAATTCAGGATAGATATCGCACATATCCCATAAAATCCGCTCCAACCGTTCTGCGAGAATGCGGGGCAACTTGAGGAAAAAGGGAAGTTATTGCGTATCCGGCGTCTCGGCTAACGCTTCCAGAATCGAACAGTGACTGGCGTTATCATCTATATGGCCACAACAGGCGTCGTTTATTTTTTTTAAAGCGTGGCGAATCCGCTGCAGTTCAGTGATTTTATCGTCGATTAAGCTGAGTTTCGCCGTGGTAATGGCTTTCACCTCTGCGCAACTGTGCTCGGTTGCTTCCAGTTTGATTTCCAGCAGTTCTTTGATCTCATCCAGACTTAAGCCAAGCGATTTGGCTTTCATGATAAAAGCCACCTGGCGCTGGTTAGCGTCATCATATAGCCGGTAGCCCGATTCACTGCGACTGGCAGGCTGAATCAACTGGTTTTTTTCGTAAAAGCGCAGGGTGTCTGCCGTCACCCCACAACGTTTGGCTAATTCACCGATCTGAAACATGGTTTGTCCTGTTAACTATCTCATTACTTTTTAAGCGAAACGACGGCAAAGATGTAATTATTTTTGTGATGCCAAACGATTGCGCGAGCTTTTTTGTAATAAATTGGTTAGAATACGCGCCATTCAAATCGAGCGACACGATAAGCTATCCACACACGTTAAAGGTGTTTACCAAAATTGGCCAAGTGAGCCCTGCTGGTGCTCCCATGTTCACTTTTGGCAAATATCTTTTATTTTGTTTAACTCCATGAATTAAAGGAAGATGGAAGCATGAACAACGCTCGTCCTATTCGCCGCGCTCTTATCAGCGTATCAGACAAAACTGGCATTGTAGAGTTTGCCCAAGCACTCGCTGAACGTGGTGTGGATATCCTTTCAACCGGTGGTACTGCCAAACTGCTGGCTGAACAAGGCATTTCGGTTACTGAAGTCTCTGATTACACTGGCTTTCCAGAAATGATGGATGGCCGTGTTAAAACCCTGCATCCTAAAGTGCATGGCGGCGTATTAGGTCGTCGTGGTCAGGACGATGACGTAATGGCCCAGCACGGCATCCAGCCTATCGATATGGTGGTCGTTAACCTGTACCCATTTGCCCAAACCGTGGCCAAAGCAGACTGCTCGCTGGAAGATGCGGTTGAGAATATTGATATCGGTGGTCCGACTATGGTGCGCTCAGCGGCCAAAAACCACAAAGATGTCACTATCGTTGTTAACGCCAGCGACTACCAGCGCGTCATCACTGAAATGGACGCCAATGATAAGTCTCTGACCCTGTCTACCCGCTTCGATCTGGCGATTGCCGCCTTTGAACACACCGCCGCGTATGACGGCATGATCGCCAACTACTTCGGTACTATGGTGCCATCTTACGGCGAGAACCAAGAGGGTGACGATGAGTCTAAATTCCCTCGCACCTTCAACATGCAGTTCGAGAAGAAGCAGGATATGCGCTACGGCGAGAACAGCCACCAGGCGGCGGCTTTCTACGTAGAAAGCAATCCTCAGGAAGCGTCTGTTGCGACTGCCCGTCAGCTTCAGGGTAAAGCGCTGTCTTACAACAACATCGCCGACACTGACGCCGCATTAGAGTGTGTTAAAGAGTTTGCTGAGCCAGCGTGTGTGATCGTGAAGCACGCTAATCCATGTGGCGTTGCGCTGGGTAAAGATATTCTCGAAGCCTACAACCGCGCCTACCAGACTGATCCGACTTCTGCCTTCGGCGGTATCATCGCCTTTAACCAGGAGCTGGATGCGGCTACCGCCAGCGCAATTGTTGAGCGCCAATTCGTTGAAGTAATCATCGCACCCAAAGTGTCTGCCGCAGCGGCAGAGATCGTCGCGGCGAAGAAAAACGTTCGCTTGCTGGAGTGCGGTGAGTGGGATACTAAAACCACAGGTTTTGACCTGAAACGTGTAAACGGTGGCCTGTTGGTTCAGGACTGTGACCAGGGAATGGTAACTCTGGCAGACCTTAAAGTGGTATCAAAGCGCCAGCCGACTGAAGAAGAGCTGAAAGATGCGCTGTTCTGCTGGAAGGTTGCCAAGTTCGTTAAATCCAACGCGATTGTATACGCCAAGGGCGATATGACCATCGGTGTCGGTGCCGGTCAGATGAGCCGCGTCTACTCAGCCAAAATCGCCGGTATCAAGGCCGCTGACGAAGGTCTGGAGGTTGCAGGCAGCGTGATGGCATCAGACGCTTTCTTCCCGTTCCGCGACGGAATCGACGCCGCCGCCGAAGCTGGCATCAAGTGCGTAATTCAACCTGGCGGTTCAATGCGTGATGAAGAAGTGATCGCCGCGGCCGATGAACACGGTATGGCGATGATCTTCACTGGCATGCGTCACTTCCGCCACTAATTACCGGGCAGCCTAGTCTCCTGGTTTCACTATCGAATTGATCGCTCCTCATAACCGAGGGGCGATAGCTTATTAAGAGTTTAAGGATACGATTATGAAAATTCTGGTTATCGGTTCCGGTGGTCGCGAACATGCACTTGCGTGGAAAGCCGCCCAGAACCCTGAAGTTGAAACCGTATTTGTGGCCCCTGGTAATGCTGGTACCGCTAATGAGCCCAAACTGCAGAACGTCCAGATCGGCGTTGAAGATACCGCAGCACTGGTAGAATTTGCCAAAAACAATGCCATTAGCCTGACTATCGTCGGCCCGGAAGCACCGCTGGTTATTGGTGTGGTCGATGCGTTCCGCGCGGAAGGTCTGCCGATTTTTGGTCCAACCCAGGCGGCGGCGCAGTTGGAAGGCTCCAAAGCCTTCACTAAAGATTTCCTCGCCCGTCACAAGATCCCAACCGGTGCTTATGCGAATTTCACTGAAATCGAGCCTGCCCTGGCTTATGTTCGTGAGCAGGGCGCACCGATTGTGGTTAAAGCCGATGGTCTAGCCGCCGGTAAAGGCGTAATTGTCGCCCTGACCCTGGAAGAAGCCGAAGAAGCGATCAAAGACATGCTGGCAGGCAATGCCTTTGGTGATGCCGGTAGCCGGGTGGTGATTGAAGAATTCCTCGATGGCGAAGAAGCCAGCTTTATCGTCATGGTTGACGGTGAAAACGTGCTGCCGATGGCAACCAGCCAGGACCACAAACGTGTCGGCGATAAAGATACCGGCCCGAATACCGGTGGTATGGGCGCCTACTCGCCAGCACCTGTTGTTACCCCTGAGATCCACAACCGCATCATGGACGAAGTGATTTATCCGACCGTTCGCGGCATGGCAGCTGAAGGTCACCCTTACACCGGTTTCCTGTACGCTGGCCTGATGATCGACCAGGACGGCACACCGAAAGTGATCGAATACAACTGTCGTTTCGGCGATCCGGAAACCCAGCCTATCATGATGCGGATGCAATCAGATCTGGTTGAGCTCTGTCTAGCGGCGATTGATAAGAAACTGGATCAGGTTGAATCCAAATGGGACCCTCGTGCGTCTATCGGTATCGTTCTGGCTGCAGGCGGTTACCCTGGTGACTACAACAAGGGTGACGTAATTTCCGGCCTGCCAGGTCAGGAAACCGAAGGTGAAAAAGTCTTCCATGCTGGTACCAGTCAGAAAGACGGCCAGGTCGTGACTAACGGTGGTCGGGTACTGTGTGCAACTGCACTCGGCAATTCGGTGTCAGAAGCTCAGCAGCGTGCCTATGCCCTGACTAAACAGATCTCCTGGGACGGCGCTTTCTATCGCTCAGACATTGGCTACCGCGCCATTGCCCGTGAGCAGCAGAGCAAATAACTGCAGCCGACAGACAGATAGCAAAAAAGCGCCGTTAACGGCGCTTTTTTTAATTCTTAACCAAGCTACTCGTCAATCAGTCTCGGACGCTCGATGCAATCCTGGCTGTCATCGGCCAGCATCAGCAGCTCTTCGACGATCACCGAATTAACCCGGGTTCGGCCGATAAAGGCTAAATAACTGTCGATATTGGACAGCCGGTTGACCACCAGGTCGGGTAACGTCTGGTTGAACTCAATTTTATTGAATTCCTGACCGTTACAACTTTCAAAGGTCTGGCCATCCCAGTAGCCCTGAATCAAATCGACCCCTTTCTTGCCGTTAGGTTTGGCCTGATTGATCACCACTTCCGCTTCCTGTTGATAGCGGATTAACTGCTCTTTGTTGAGTGGCAACACTTTACCCGCCAGGCGATAACGCTGGTAAATCGCTTCACCATCTTTATTGAAACGGACATGAACCTGGTAAGGAACCAGTTTGTTGCGTTTGATCTGCTCGCCTTCTCGAATCAGTTCTCTGACCTGACCGTCGCGCCAACGGTAATCCGTCTGATACCAGCCATAATCACCGGAATAGACATAATCTGCACCAGAGTATGGAAACGCTGACTTTTCGGTGAGCCAATAATAACTGGTTGCATCCCCCATCACCTGACCGGAAGAATATTCAGACATTTGATCAAGGTTGGGCGTAGGAAGCGAAGATACGCAGCCAGCAAGCAAAGACGTGACTAGACAAGGGAGAAGAATTTTTTTCATAAACATAATACTACGCCAAGATGGAGGCATCTTGGCGTAGTATAGATTATTTCACTGAGTCTTTCAGTGCTTTACCAGCGACAAATGCTGGTACATTTGCTGCAGCGATTTGAATTTCTGCGCCGGTTTTAGGATTGCGGCCAGTACGTGCTGCACGATGGTTTACTTTGAATGTACCAAAACCAATTAGTTGAACTTGGTCACCCTCTTTCAGTGCGTCTGTTACGCCATCCAGAGTCGCTTCAAGCGCCGACTTAGCCTGAGCTTTAGATAGATCTGCTTTCTCTGCGATAAAGTCGATTAATTGGGTCTTGTTCATTAGGTTTCCCTTCTTGTGTTATCGAATTCACTTCACTCTAAAGCATAAACGCCCCATCTGGCAAAGGGTTGTGGCCGATCTTGGGTTCTTATGCCGCAGTTTTAGCCATATTCTGAGTATTAACTCACAATTTGTCTAAACCCTTGCCAGTATTGACATCAAGCTTTAATCAATTGCTGAACGAACCTAATACAACAGTCCGAAACGATAATAGGGTGAAATAGAATCAGAATTCGGATCTGTGACCTGTTAGCTAGCCCGGCTCTGTTGCTGTGCTACCTTAAAGTTTTGAGTCTAAAAGCGATATTATGCTGCAACTGCTTCTGTATATTACATTGGCACTGGGTGTCTCATTTATCTGCTCTGTTCTGGAAGCAGTCTTGCTGAGCGTCACCCCGGGTTATATTGCCAGCTGGCGCCAGCAGTCTCATCCGTTAGCCGATCAACTGGAAAGACTCAAGCGGGACATTGACCGGCCACTTGCCAGTATTCTGACTTTGAATACCATCGCCCATACCGTAGGGGCTGCCGGTGCTGGTGCACAGGCGACTATACTGTTCGGCAGCCACTGGCTGGGACTGTTTTCCGCCTTGCTTACGCTGGCCATCCTGATCCTATCAGAGATTGTACCGAAAACACTGGGGGCGACTTACTGGCGACGACTGGCCCCCATAACCACCCGAAGCTTGATTATTATGCTGTGGTTACTCGCTCCGTTCGTCTGGTTGTCTGAACGCATTACCCGTCATCTGTCTCACGGGGCCGATTTACCCAATATGCGCGAGGAGCTGTCCGCGATGGCGCTGCTGGCCAACGAAAGCGGTGAATTTGCTCAGGGAGAATCCAATATACTGCAAAACTTGTTGGCCAGCCGTAGCACTCTGGTGACCGAGGTGATGACGCCGCGCACCGTCCTGTTCCGGGTGGCTGCCCAGTTGTCAGTCAATGAGTTTTTGCTCCAGTACCGCGATACCCCGTTTTCCAGGCCTTTGATTTACAGTGAAACAACCGACAACATCATCGGCTTTGTCCATCGGCTGGAGCTGTTCAAATTACAGCAGTCCGGTCAGGGGGACAGACAACTTGGCGAAGTGATGAGACCAATCCACGTAGTACTGAACACCCAGTCACTACCGACCGCGTTCGATCAGATGATGGCGCATCGACTGCAACTGGTCGTGGTGGTCGACGAATACGGCACAGTACAGGGAATATTAACCTTAGAAGATATTTTCGAGTTTCTGCTTGGTGAGGAGATCGTCGATGAAGCGGATAAGACCACCGACATGCAGCAACTGGCCTCAGAACGTTGGGAACGCTGGAAAAAGCGCCACGGTGTGAAAGAAAGCCGAGACGAAGAAGAATGAGGGGCCAACGCCCCTTTTAGTGCTCAGAGTGCAATACCGATGTTACTGACGGCCTCGTCACGCAATTCCTGACGCAAATCTTTGATCAGTTCAATATCACGCTCACCGGCATCTTTGAGTGGCCTGAAGATGGCCCACTGCACATCCCACTCTTCACATACCGCGGGATTCTGTTTCTGATTGTCATTGGTGATGGCCTCACCACTCTGCGCTTCTTCCAGTTGTGCCACCGTCATCACCGATTGCTGGCTGACTTTGTGCATATTATCTTTCAGATCGTCCCGGTCTAACAGGCCATGTAACAACGTTGATAGTGCAATGCAGGCGTCAATCGCCGGGTAAACGGCGTAAAAGTCGTAGTCTTCTGAACTCGGAATGATCTCTTCCAGCTTTTCCAGTTGACGTTCAAAGTTGACCTTGGCGTTTTTTACCGTCAGCAACTCCCAGACACTGTCGAGGATATCGCGGTAAATACGTGGTTCAGCGAATTCTGTATTGTCACAAAACATGGCATAGTTAGGATACATACGCTCACACAGGCAAGCCATGAACGTGATTTGTTGCCAAGGTTCGAACTTTTCAAGACGAAGCTGAAGAGGATTCTGAAGCATAGTTACTCATTCGTTGCAGAAACAGACAGCGGAAGTGTACTTGATATACCAGAGGGAAAAAAGCAAAGCCGATGAACAATTTTACCCATAAGCTCTATATTCTGACCGAACATGATGCAAAGTACCGGCAACTGGTGACTAACCTCGACCTGCCCGACCTGACCATCACCGACCACCGCGACAACGCAACTATCTTGCTCGCTGCACCACCAATGGCGGCAAAGGCACTGGAACAGTTTCCAAACCTTGCATGGTTGCAGTCTATTTATGCCGGCGTGGATGCATTGGTCAGCAAGCCGCAGCTGAACAATTATATACTCACCAACGTCAAAGGCATTTTCGGCCAGCAGATCGCGGAATATGTGCTCGGCTACACCATCGGCTACTATCGACATTTCCAACGTTACCAGTCACAACAGCAACAACGTAGCTGGCAACCCCATCTATACCAGTCACTGAACCAAAAGCGGATGGTGATCCTGGGTACCGGCTCGATTGGTGTCAAATTGGCCCACAGCGCCCACGCACTCGGCATTGAGACTATCGGCGTCAACCGCAGCGGTATTCCGGTCAAAGACGCCCCGTTCAGCCGCATCTACCATGTCCAGGAGTTGCATAAAGCGCTGAGCGAGGCGGACATTATCGTCAACACCCTGCCTAATACTCCAGAAACGTATCGCCTGCTCAATGGCGATACGCTGACCGCCGCCAATCAGGCGCTGCTGTTTAACGTAGGCCGCGGCGCGACCCTTTGTGAACAGGGTTTACTGCAGGCTCTGGCGAATGGCTCCATCGCTCATGCCTATCTGGACGTGTTTGAGACGGAGCCACTTGATTCAGACCACCCGTATTGGTCTCATCTCGACATCACCGTCACTCCGCATATTGCTGCCCTGAGCTTTCCAGAGCAGGTGGTCGAGATATTTGCAGACAATTACCTGCGCTGGCGTGATGGCTTTAGCCTTAACCATAGGGTCGATTTCGATAAGGGGTATTGATGCTGGATGAACTGCTGAAACAGATCAGGCGATGTAAAGTCTGTGAACCGGACCTGCCTCTGGGTGCCAATCCGGTTATCCAGGCCAGTCGTAATGCCCGACTGATGATCATTGGCCAGGCTCCTGGTACCCGGGTGCACCAGACCTCGATCCCCTGGAATGACCCAAGCGGCGACAGACTGAGATACTGGTTAGATCTCGATAAAAGTACCTTTTATGACGCGCAGCACATCGCCATTATGCCGATGGGACTGTGCTATCCAGGCAAAGGACGCAGTGGTGACCTCCCGCCAAGGAAAGAGTGCGCTCCGCTCTGGCACCAGCGTGTGCTTGAGCAACTCCCCAATATCGGAATGACGCTGCTGATCGGCCAGTACGCACAAAATTATTACCTGCAGGACAAACCCGCCACACTGACCGAAACGGTTAAGCAGTGGCAACGCTGGGCACCTCATTTTTTGCCTTTGCCCCACCCTTCACCGCGTAATACGCTGTGGCTGAAAAAGAATCCCTGGTTTGAGTCGGAGGTCGTTCCCTATATGCGTAACTATGTCCATCGCCACCTTAACAATAGCTAGCTTAAAATAAAGTGAATTCCAGATACCAAAAAGCCCCCGTCATTGCTAACGAGGTTTGTTGATAAGTGACGGAGTGGTGGGAGATCTAGTTCGGGATTACACTCAATCACGCTCGCGCATGAGCGGGACTTGATTCCCTTGAAAAAAATACCGATAGCCAGAAACGACAAAACCCAGTCGTAAGACTGGGTTTCGAAATAAGTGGCGGAGCGGACGGGACTCGAACCCGCGACCCCCGGCGTGACAGGCCGGTATTCTAACCAACTGAACTACCGCTCCGCACTGGTTAGACTCTTGAGTCTAAGTTTTTGCCTTTAGATTTTACTAAAATCTAAAAACGAAATGTAAGCCTGGCGATGTCCTACTCTCACATGGGGAAGCCCCACACTACCATCGGCGCTGTTTCGTTTCACTTCTGAGTTCGGCATGGAATCAGGTGGGTCCAAAACGCTATGGTCGCTAAACAAAATTTAATGTAACTGGTGCTGATAGGCAGACTCGAACTGCCGACCTCATCCTTACCAAGGATGCGCTCT
>NZ_JBNKVP010000016.1:0-60139 GCF_050299255.1 Vibrio sp. | reverse complement strand
CTCTCCGGTAAATATATTTACAATTTTTGAAATCACTACATCTCTCTGAAGCGGTGGGCATGTGGCTCTTCCCATACCCGAATCGGCGAGCTAATTATCGCCCAAAATAAGAGCTTCAGAGTTGAAAGTCTTTCACCAAGTTTAGTCATTTTATGACTAACTACTGGGGGTAAATTTCCGTGTTTTTGTGACTTAATCCGGTTAATAGACCAAATTTTGTCCGTTCTATACGAAAATTTCTGTAATTTTTTTTCTTTTCGGGACGGATTCTACCATTGAATTACGTTGATATCACTGTTTAAGAATTGTCTTAGAGCAAGGTTTTGGTGTTATTTATTAATTTTTTGGATCGAAAAAAATGGACGTGAAAGTTTCGAATTGGCTATAATAAGTTCCGAATCGAAACTTAAGAATTAAAATTAAATGTCGAAACGAAACACCCAGCTCCGCAGACATCAAATTTCCCAGTTGGTAAACCAAAAAGGTGAAGTTAGTGTCGAAGCACTCTCTGCTCAATTTGATACATCAGAAGTAACTATCAGAAAGGATCTGGCTTCTCTGGAGAAAAATGGCCAGCTGCTGCGTCGTTATGGTGGTGCGATTGCACTGCCTAAGGAAGTGGTCAGTGATGAATTGCACCAGGAAGTTTCGTTTCGTAAGGAGGAGCTGGCTCAGGCCGCCGCCCAGCTGATCCGGGACCATAACCGTATCGTGATCGACAGTGGCAGTACCACCGGGGCGCTGATCCAGCGCCTGAATGACAAGCGTGGTCTGGTGGTGATGACCAACTCGCTCAATGTGGCTCATGCACTGAATGAGCTGGAAAACGAACCGACCCTGCTGATGACCGGCGGAACCTGGGATGCCCATTCAGAATCCTTCCAGGGGCAGGTTGCAGAAACCGTGCTGCGCTCTTATGACTTTGACCAGCTGTTTATCGGCGCCGACGGCGTTGACCTGGCGCGTGGCACTACCACGTTCAATGAGCTGGTGGGCTTAAGCAAAGTGATGGCCGAAGTGTCGCGCGAAGTGATTGTGATGGTCGAGTCAGAAAAGATCGGTCGCAAGATCCCCAATCTTGAACTGGACTGGAGCCTCATCGATATCCTGGTCACCAATAGTGACCTGGCTGAAGAATACCGGGCGCAAATCGAATCTCACAACGTGAAAGTGATTTGCGCTTAAATTTGAACCCGAACCTTTGGCCTTTTGCTTGCTGCCGGGTCGGAAAACAAAATTACAATATTGGAGAACAATTATGTGTGGAATCGTAGGTGCGGTAGCGCAACGAGACGTAGCGGAAATTCTGGTGGAGGGCCTGCGTCGCCTTGAGTACCGTGGTTATGACTCAGCCGGTATTGCCGTAGTGGACGGAGAAGCGCAGCTGACCCGTGTACGCCGCCTGGGTAAAGTGCAGGAACTGGCCGATGCGGTTGAACAGGCGGAAGTAAATGGCGGTACCGGTATTGCCCATACCCGCTGGGCGACCCACGGCGAGCCTTCTGAAGCTAACGCCCACCCACACATTTCTGGTGACATCAACGTGGTGCACAACGGCATCATCGAAAACCACGAAGAGCTGCGTGAACTGCTGATTGAACGTGGTTACCAGTTTGAATCGCAAACCGACACCGAAGTGATCGCCCACCTGGTCGAGTGGGAGCTGCGCAGCGCCAGCAGCTTGCTGGAAGCGGTACAAAACAGTGTCAAGCAGCTGGAAGGCGCTTACGGTACGGTAGTGATGGATCGCAACGATAACAGCCGTCTGGTTGTGGCCCGTTCAGGCAGCCCGATCGTGATCGGTTTTGGTGTCGGTGAAAACTTCCTGGCTTCTGACCAACTGGCGCTGCTGAACGTGACCCGCCGCTTTATGTACCTGGAAGAGGGCGATGTGGCGGAAATTACCCGTCGCGATGTCAAAGTGTTCGACAGCCAGGGTGTCGCGGTTGAGCGTGAAATCGCCGAGTCGAATGCTGAGCACGATGCCGGTGACAAAGGCCAGTACCGTCACTTTATGCAAAAAGAGATCTTCGAGCAGCCAACCGCGCTGATCAACACCATGGAAGGGCGCCTGACCCAAAACGCTGTGGTGACTGAAAGCATTGGTGTCAATGCGGCTGAGATCCTGGCGAAAGTGGAACACGTGCAAATCGTTGCCTGTGGTACCTCTTATAATGCCGGTATGGCCGCGCGTTACTGGTTTGAGTCTCTGGCCGGGGTTAGCTGTGACGTGGAGATCGCTTCTGAATTCCGTTACCGCAAGTTCGTTACCCGTCCGAACAGCCTGCTGATCACCCTGTCTCAATCTGGCGAAACTGCCGATACGCTGGCCGCATTGCGCCTGGCGAAAGAGAAGGGTTACATGGCGGCGATGACCATCTGTAACGTGGCGGGCTCGTCGCTGGTCCGTGAGTCGGACTTTGCCTTTATGACCCGCGCCGGAGTTGAGATCGGTGTGGCTTCAACCAAAGCCTTTACTACCCAACTAGCTGCGCTGCTGATGCTGGTCACCGCACTGGGTAAACAGCAGGATCGCATCGGCGCTGAGCTGGAACAAGAGATCGTCACCGCACTGCACGCGCTGCCAAAACAGATCGAAGCAGCGCTGGCGGTAGAAGGCCAAATCGAAGCGCTGGCGGAAGATTTTGCCGACAAACACCACACCCTGTTCCTGGGCCGCGGTGAGTTCTACCCAATTGCCATGGAAGCATCGCTGAAACTAAAAGAGATCTCTTACATTCACGCTGAAGCCTATGCGGCGGGCGAACTGAAACACGGTCCGTTGGCGTTGATCGATGCTGACATGCCGGTTGTCGTGGTAGCGCCAAGCAACGATCTGCTGGAAAAACTGAAATCTAACATCGAAGAAGTGCGCGCCCGTGGCGGTCTGCTGTACGTGTTCGCCGATGCCGATGCCGGTTTTGAAGCGGATGAAACCATGAAAATCGTCACTATGCCGCACGTCAGTGAGATCACCGCACCGATCTACTACACCATCCCGATGCAGCTGCTGTCTTACCACGTGGCACTGATCAAAGGTACCGACGTTGACCAGCCGCGTAACCTGGCCAAAGCGGTAACGGTGGAATAATTTTCTCCAGAGTGAGTATTTGCCAATGCCATTAGTGCGTTAGTAGCTACTCCCTGAATTGACAATGTTTTAACTTAGCTGCTTTGACCTCCGGCCAGGTTCTGCCTGGCCGGAGGTCAGTTATTTCTAGCAGAAGTAGATGTTCCCATCTGTCGTCATGTCATGTGGGAGTTCAGTCGCTCAACAGCTTCAGGCTGGCAGTAGCAAGCTGACTGAGTTTTTTACTCTTTACCACAACCAGCTTGCCGCTGATTCGCGCCGAGACCGGTTTGATAAGTTCGCTCTTTCGTTCCGGTTCACGCACCACCCGCAGAGAGGCTGAAAGTACGCGCTAAGTTTATGATTAAGTCTAACGCGTGATTTTTAGTGTTGAGGGTAATACTGTTCAGACCTGGCCGTTTTTTTTCTCTGCTGCTGTTATGCCGGGTAGTTTTGATAACCCAATTGTTCCGAGATGTTTTTGCCCGCTTGGTGCAGCAGGCCTACGTAATATTGCATGCTCTGTTCATCGAAACGAATAGTCGGGAATGAAATCGACAGGCCAGCAATGATATGACCCAAGCGGTCATATATTGGTGCTGCGATACAACGTAGGCCGGGCTCCTGCTCTTCATTATCTTCGGCGTAGTGATAATCACGAACTTTGACCAGTTCATCCAGAAACTGGTCGGTATTTTTAAGCGTTTTCTCGGTGTGCTGAACAAACTCAACTTCGGCCAGGGTGTCGCGAACAAACTGTTCATCACGTTCAGACATCAACACTTTGCCTATCGCAGTACTATACAGTGGATTGCGACGACCGATACGCGATTGCATACGTAAGTTATATTTCGAGTCGATTTTGTGGATATAAATGATGGCATTTTCATCCAGGGCACCCAAGTGCAAGGCTTCTTTAGTCTGTTCGGAAATGTAACGCATCTCTTTGTCGGCCAGTTCAATCAGGTCAACATATTCCAGCGATTTGGATCCCAACTCAAACAGCTTCAGGGTCAGTGAATACTTATCTGCTTCACCTTCCTGTGACACATAGCCTAATGATTTTATGGTCTGCAAAAAGCGGTAGGTGGTCGCTTTAGACATCATTAGGCGTTGAGAAAGCTCCGAAACACCGATGGCTTTCTGTTCTCCAAGAGCTTGAAGAATGCGGAATACTTTGAGTACCGATGACACGGCTTCAGGTTGAGTTGTTTTTTTCATGTTTACCTCTGTAATGCTAGTTATCCTCATTATATCTCTGATCTTTTAAGTAGCTATCAGTCAGTCGGGGCGGAAATGAAAACGAGACAGGTAATCGTTAAGAGATCTGCTATCAGGAGAGGTGTTTGAGACTTTCGGGGCAATGGGCTTTGCCAGAGCCTCTAAGCAGACAAGCGGGCTTTACGGTGGCTAGCATAATGCTTTTTAGCCACCGTTTAATGAGCATCAGAAGGCGTAAGCGACGCCCAGTTGCAGTGAACTAAAGCCAACCGTGTATTCGTTTGAGCCCGTGAGGTTAACTTTATCTACCGAGATCGCATCGGCTTGACTGATCAGGCGCAAGGTGAAATGTTCTACCGGCTGGTACTCCACACCGAACCCAAGGTGGACACCGGCACCGGAGTCGTCAATCACCGCCGCATTACTGCTGTTCAAATCGACATAACTTAGCCCCACCAGGGCGAACGGGCGCAGGCCGTTGTCAAAGCTGTAACCTAAATTGGCTGCCAGCGACCAGGATGTGGGCGCGAACAGCTCGGCGCCATGGCTGGTCACGGTGCCGTAATCGTTATAGCCCGCTTCGATGCCTACGATGCGGTTAAAATAATAGCCGCCGTATACCCCGTAGCTGGTGCCGGAAGTGTCGGTATTGCCGGCGATACCATCATCTTCAAAGGCCTGGGTCAGGCCGTAGCCGGCGCCGACATACGGCCCGGAAAAATCAGCGGCATTTGCCTGGCTGCCAAGCAGCGCCAGCAATGCGGTTGCGGTAATTAGATAAGTTTTCATATTGGATGTTCTGCCTTCATTGTGTGTTTTTATAAAAGTCTTTGATACAGCGGGACTCTGCCTAGGTTAGTACTGTAACGCGACCTCAGCGCAGAACGCTATGCTCCATTGGTACAAACTGTTATCTCGCTAGCAGGTTATTGTCCCGCTAATCGTTCACTTCTTAGGGGCCGTTAACACTGGTTCACGTCAGCATCAATGAGGGGCTAAAGTCAGCCAGATTGATGAGTAATAAAGGGCGGTTGAATAGTCATATAAAGATAAAACCTCACACGGAGTCATAATACCTGGCAACCGGCAGAGATTTAGCTCTGATTTCAGTTGATGTGAGAGATTTGGCTGATCAATATATAAGTTGGATCAATTCATTTTACTGATAGTCTGCTAATATTATATTTCACTAATGTAAGTGATTGGCAAGCAAGTTATTTTCTCCAGGGAAGGTTGAATAACGATGAAACAGCAATCAGATGAATACGAAGAGTATGCGGCGGTGATTGCTTCACTGCCAGATAAAGTATTTGTTCTCACTGAATCTGGCCGCTATGCCGCAATTATGGGCGGTGATAGCGACGAGTATTACCATGATGGCTCCTCTCTGGCAGGGTTGATGCTGTCCGATGTGCTCCCCGTTGAAAAGTCTAACTGGTTTCTGCAGCGCATAAAGGAAACGCTGGAAGCCAACAAGTTAATGGTATTTGAATACGGTTTGTCAGCAGATGATGTGGATACGGTAGACAGTCAAAGCGGTCCGGCCGGTGAACTGTGGTTTGAAGGGCGGGTTATGCCGCTGAAGTCATTGCGTTACGGTGAGCGGGCCGTGGTATGGGTGGCGAGGAATATTACCAAGCGGCACCATTTAGAGCAGCAGTTGACTTACCAGTCTGAAATAGATTTTCTGACCAACAGTTATAATCGCAGGAAGCTGTTTGAGGAGCTCAATAACGCCTTCTACAAATATCACCGTTATCAGGAGCAATACAGTTTCCTGTTAATTGATCTTGATGATTTCAAACAGATTAATGACGCATACGGTCACAAAACCGGTGATGATGTGTTGCGTAAACTCACTGCAGCCTGTCAGGCTGAAATCCGTCAGACCGATGTGATCGGCCGGCTGGGCGGGGATGAATTTGCCATTATTCATCAAGTGACCGCAAACGAGTCATCTTACGCGCTGGCAACCCGGCTGGTGGAGATGGTCGCCAGCCAGTGTGGCGCAGAGCAGTTCCCCAATCTCAACCTGACAATCAGCGTTGGTATCAGTCAGTTTCAGGAGCGGGATCAGGGAGTGGAAAATATCTATCAGCGGGCGGATCTGGCGCTGTATGAGTCCAAACGCAACGGCAAAAACCGTATTTGTCTCAAATAAAGCGGCTAACAGGTGGATACTCGGTAGTGCGCTTGGTGTTAGCCCGCCGTTGAATAGAAAAGAACCCCAGCACCAAATCCGCGGCGCTGGGGTTATTCTTATACGACTCTATACCCAGATCAGACGGAGCAAGCAGTCTGTCTGAGCACCCAACCTATGCGTTCAACATCTCCCCCGACATGTAGAAACGACTTCAGGCAGAGACCGATATTCCTGATCAGGCTGGAATTCGCAGTCGGACTGCGGCCAGTGGGAATGATTCGGTGAGTCTGGCAAGAATTGAGTTTTATCAGCTAACCCGGTAACGGCTCGGTCGTCACCACCTCGGACAGTACCGGCCAGCATGCTAGCCGGTGGGCAACCAGGGTAATTGTCGATAACCGAGTCGAGCATCCAGAGCCCTTATCAGCGCGGTTCGGTAGTCAGCGTGACTGTGCCCGCGCCATCGGTGGCGTGGCAGACATAGACGGTTTCTTTCAGGCCGGTTTTGGCCTGGTACAGCTCGCTAACCGCATGGACCACGTCTGCCACCAGTTCCGGTGGCATCAGGGCGACAATACAGCCGCCAAAACCGCCACCGGTCATGCGTACGCCGCCTTGCTCGCCAATAACCTGCTTGACGATCTCAACCAGAGTGTCGATTTCCGGTACTGTGATAGCAAAATCATCGCGCATCGAGCTGTGCGATTCGGCCATCAGTCTGGCCAGCAGCGCCATATCGCCGGCTTTCAGCGCTTGCGCGGCCTGCAGCGTGCGGTCATTTTCGCTGATCACGTGGCGGGCCCGCTGCGCGACCACAGGATCCAGCTCTGCTGCCCGGGCTTCGAACTGCGCCATGGTGACATCGCGCAGGGCAGGGACGGCAAAGAACTGAGCCGCCTGTTCACACTGCCTGCGGCGGGTGTTGTACTCGCTGTCGACCAGACCGCGGCGTTTATTGGAGTTGATGATCACCACCGCCATCTCTTGCGGCATTGTAACCGGTTCGGTTTCCAGGCTGCGACAGTCGATCAACAGCGCGTGATTGGCAACGCCTTCCGCCGAGATGAGCTGATCCATAATCCCGCAATTGCAGCCAACAAATTCGTTCTCTGCCTGCTGACCGTTGAGGGCGATCTCTGCCTGGCTGATCTCCAGCTGGTAAAGGGTTTTAAACGTCTGGCCAATCACCACTTCCAGCGCAGCGGAAGAGCTGAGGCCAGCGCCTTGTGGGACGTTACCGCTGACGACAATATCAACACCGCCAAACTGGTACCCTCTGGCTTGCAGGCATTTCACCACCCCGCGAATGTAGTTGGCCCAGGTTTTGTCCTGCAGGTGTTCAATCGGCTGGTCGAGGTCAAACTCGTCCAACTGATGCTGGTAATCGACGGCGATCACCCGTACCCGGTTGTCGTCGCGTCTGGCCGCCGCTACCACGGTCTGGTAGTTGATCGCGCAGGGCAGCACAAAGCCGTCGTTGTAGTCGGTGTGTTCACCAATCAGGTTGACCCGCCCTGGTGCCTGAATGATGTGGCTGGGTGGATAACCCAGCAGCTGGGAAAAAGCGTCACTCACGTTTTGAATCAAAGTTTTCATTCCAGTTCTCTTACGTGTTAATTCTGCCTATGACGATTGTTTTGTCGTGTAGGCCGTTGAAAAAGCCCGGAGAAGTTTAGTGCGTCAGGATGATCGGGCTGTGACCATCGCGGTTATCGGAAATGCGCTAAAAGAGCATTAAGGTGGCACCGGAGTGCCACCGAGGAGGTTATTTCTTGTTGGCGTATTTCATTGAATCCAGCGCCACGGCGAAGATAATGATCGAACCTTTAATGATGTACTGCCAGTAAGGACTGACGCCGATGTAGGTCATACCGTAGTTGATGACGGTAAAGATCAGCACCCCGGTCACGACCCCGGCAATACTGCCGACCCCGCCCGCGAACGATACCCCACCGACCACACAGGCGGCGATGGCATCCAGCTCGTACAGGAAGCCCAGGTTGTTGGTAGCACTACCGATCCGGCCCGCTTCCAGCATACCGCCGAAGGCATAGAACACGCCGGACAGGGCATACACTTTCAACAGTGTCATCGGTACGTTGACACCAGACACTTTGGCCGCTTCCGGGTTACCGCCAACGGCAAAGATGTTTTTGCCAAATACGGTTTTGTTCCACAGTATCCACATGAAGATGATGGCGATAATGGCGTAGAAGGTAATGTAGGAGAACCTGAAGTCACCAAAGCGGATAAAGCCCTGGGTGAACACCGAGAAGCGTTCATCAAAACCGGCGATAGGTGAGGCACCAACCGAGTCGTAGTAGAGCGAGTTCATGCCGTAAACGATGATCATAGTACCCAGAGTGGCAATAAACGGCGTGACTTTCAGGTAAGCGACGATAATACCGTTCACCAGGCCGATGATGGCACCGATCAGACACACCGCGATGATTACCGCCACGATTGGCACTTCGCCCAAGCTTGGGAATACCTTGTTGACGTTGTCTATCGACTGCAACAGGGTGGCGGAAATGACCGCTGCCAGGCCGACCTGACGACCGGCGGACAAGTCGGTGCCCTGGGTGACGATAAGGCCAGCTACGCCGAGGGCAATGATAACCCGCACGGAAGACTGGGTCAGGATGTTACTGAAGTTTCGCAGGCTCAAAAATGACGGTTCTTGGATCACAATCACCGCAAGCAGAATGAATAGAACCGCATAAATTGCACCTTCTTTCAGGTGCTTAAGCGCAAATGTTTTTACAGAATCCATAATTATTTCCTAGAGGTAACGAGAGGCCAGCTCTAATATTTCGTTTTGTGTCGTGTTGGCGGTTTCCACTACACCAGCGGCACGACCGTTACTCATAACCAGAATCCGGTCGGTGATACCAAGCAGTTCCGGCATTTCAGACGAGATGATGATGATGCCCTTGTTCTTGTTCGCCAGTTCCAGGATCAACTGGTAGATCTCAAACTTGGCGCCCACGTCGATACCACGGGTCGGTTCATCGAGCATCAGAATTTCCGGCTGGGTCAGCAGCCAGCGGCCGATGATCACTTTCTGTTGGTTACCGCCGGACAGCGAACCGATGGCGG
The DNA here is from genome assembly GCF_050299255.1 of Vibrio sp. GTDB lineage: Bacteria > Pseudomonadota > Gammaproteobacteria > Enterobacterales > Vibrionaceae > Vibrio. The sequence goes on along the minus strand of NZ_JBNKVP010000016.1, from coordinate 50,606 downwards.
TTTCATGTGACGGCGTTTTCACGCTCATGGAGTCGATCACCCACTGGGTATCGCTTTTCATCTTCTTGTTGCTCAGCAAGCCCGTCTTGGTTTTGTACTCGTCGACGTTGGCCACCAGCGAGTTAAAGGTGATGTCCAGATTGCTGTAGATACCGGTCGAGCGGCGCTCTTCGGTTACCAGGGCAAAGCCGTTGTTGATCGCTTCATGGGCATCGCGGTTTTTCATCTCTTTACCGTGCAGGAAGATATGCCCCTCGCTGCGTTCCCGCACACCAAATATGGTTTCGACGATGTCGGTACGGCGTGAACCGACCAGACCGGCCACGCCCAGAATTTCGCCCGCTTTCAGCTCGAACGAGATATCGTTGATCGACGGCTGATTAAGCGCGGTGAGGTTTTTTACTTCCAGGATGGTGTTAAGCGGCGTGTTGGTTTTGGCCGGGAAGCGCTGAGTCAGCTCGCGACCTACCATCATTGAGATAATGGCGTCCATGTCCAGACCTGCCAAAGGTCGAGTGTCTACCCATTGACCGTCCCGCAGTATGGTGATCTCATCACAGATGGCGAAGATCTCTTCCATTTTGTGCGAGATGTACACCACACCACAGCCTTTTTCCTTCAGCTTTTTGATGATGGTGAACAGGTGGTTAACTTCTTTTTCGGTTAGCGAAGAAGTCGGTTCGTCCATGATGACGATCTTGGCGTCGTAAGAGAAGGCTTTGGCGATTTCCACCATCTGCATCTGCGAGACCGACAGAGTACTGACTTTGACTTTAGGGTCGATATCGATATCCAGCTCTTCGAAGATGGCTTTGGTATCGCGGTACATCTTGTCGTGGTCGACAAACAGGCCTTTTTTCGGGTAGCGTCCGAGCCAGATGTTATCCATTACGGTACATTGCAGAACCTGGTTCAGTTCCTGGTGGACCATAGACACGCCGGATTCTAACGCTTGTTTTGACGAGTGGAAGTTGACATGTTTCCCTAGGAACAGGATGTCACCCTCGTCTTTTTCGTAAATTCCGAACAGGCACTTCAGCAGTGTCGACTTACCCGCTCCATTCTCGCCCATTAATGCATGAATAGAGTGTGGCCGAACTTTTAAGTTTACCTTGTCTAATGCCTTGACCCCTGGGAACGATTTACTCACCCCTGTCATTTCTAACAGAAACTCATGCTGTTGATTTACCATGGCATCACTTAATTTTATTCAGGTTTGGAATGAAATTCAGACAAAACAATCCCTTACCATCAGAGTGCTGATGGTAAACATTGGCTAGCTTGAGGTAAGGGAAAAAGGGAGAAGCAGGTTCTCCCTCAGGCTGCTTCGATTACTCGAGAGTCGATTTATCAACACCCACGTATGGTACGCGAACAACTTTGTTGTTCACTTGCCACTGAGTGCCTTCTTCCGCTTTTTTGCCGTTCGCCAGGTTGCGAGCCAGTTCGAAGGTCGCTTTGGCTTGTGAATCTGCATCGTTCAGCACGGTACCGGCCATGTCGCCAGATTTGATCAGTGCCAGCGCTTCGCTCAGTGCATCAACACCGAATACCGGCAGCTTCACGCCCGCGCCGCGCAGTGCTTCAATCGCACCCATCGCCATGCCGTCGTTGTTGGCGATCACCACTTCAATTTTTTTACCGTTCGGGCCAGACAGCCAGGCGTCCATTTTATCTTTTGCCATGGCGGTATCCCACATACCGGTATCCATGTGCAGCTCTTCAGTTTTGATGCCGTTGTCGTTGATGGTTTTGATTGAGTAAGTCGTACGGGCTTCCGCATCCGGGTGGCCTGGCTCGCCTTTCAGCATCACGAACTGCAGTACGCCGTCACCGTTTTTGTCCCAGGATGGGTTGTTATTCCAGTGTTGAGCGATCAGGTCGCCCTGGATGATGCCGGATTCTTTTGAATCGGTACCAACGTAGTACGCTTTTTCATAGCTGGCCATGGCCTTCGCACTCGGTTCTTTGTTGTAGAATACCACCGGTACGTCGTCCATTTTCGCTTTGTTAATGATGGATGGTGCCGCCGCAGGGTCAACCAGGTTGATGGCCAGAGCTTGAACGCCGCGCGCCAGCATCACGTCCACCTGGTCGTTCTGCATTGACTGACTGTTTTGTGAGTCATTCATCAGCACACGAGTGTCGCCATCCATGTCGGCCTGCTTTTCGATCGCCTGACGCACTACCGACATAAAGTTATCGTCATATTTGTAGACAGTAACGCCTACAGTGGTATTCGCCACAGCTTGTGTGCCAAAACCCATTCCCGCGCAGAGTACAGCTAAGAGTGTTAGTTTTTTCATTTGAACAAATCCTGTTTGTCTTTCTTATCGATATTATGTAGGGAGTAAAAACGATCACTGATCGGCATACACCCACGTTTCAGTGAAAACGTTTAACGGGCAGTATAGTTATTGAAACGTTAAATAATGTGAGCTGTTTAATATTTTCAGTAAATCTATTTCAAAACATTTCTGTTTGTTTTAATTGTTTGAAATGCTTAACATCGCTTGTAATAAAGCTTTTCTCCAATGTTTCGCAATGTAACAGCGAGATCTGGATCGCGTTTTTTTACCGATAAATTTAGATGCGTGAATAAAATGACGATATTTTTGTGATAACGTTTACAGTAATTTAGCTTACCAAATTAGCAGTGGCAAACAAAAGTAGTTCTGCGTTTGTTTGCCACAATATATACTGATGTCCAGCCGGCAATTTCGTTGCCTGCCCATGCCGGCATCAGCATAAATTTCTTGATCAGGTTCATTTACTGGCTACCCGATAAGCCCGAAAGCGGCTGCGCGGTGGTTGTGGTATCACAATCGTTTCACAGGATTACACCTTTAATGTCAACACAAGCCTCTTCGCTGCAACAGCGGATGAATATCGTTACCCTGACCTGGCCGATCTTTATCGAAGTGCTGCTGCGCATTGCGCTGAATACCACCGATGTGTTTATGCTCAGTGGCTTTTCCGATCTGGCGGTTTCGGCGGTCGGCGTGGTCACCCAGATCACCTTTTTCCTGGTGGTGATCTCCATGATGGTCAGTAGCGGTACCGGGATCCTGATCGCCCAGTATAACGGTGCCGATAAAGAGACCGAGGCGGACCAGGTTGGGGTAGCCAGCATCATGCTGGCGCTGCTGGTGGGTGGCGGTCTTAGCCTGGCGGTGTGGTTGGGCGCGGATCTGGCCATCTCCATATTTGGTCTGGAAGCTCAGGTGGCGCAATTTGGTTATGACTACCTGATCATCAGCGGCAGCTTTACTTTCAACGTTACCCTGGGCATTGTGCTGACCACCATATTGCGCAGCCACGGTTTTTCCCGCTCGCCGATGTGGATTAACCTGTTTGCCGGCGTAATTAATATCGCCGGTAACTACATTGCCCTTTATCAGCCGTTTGGTCTGCCGGTGTTCGGCGTGGCAGGGGTGGCGACGGCAACCGTGGTAAGCCAGATCGTCTCGACCCTGGTGATGTGCTGGGTGATCAGCCGTAACGGCGTCCGGCTATCGCTCGCCAAGTGGCGAGAAGTACCCGCAGAGATCTACCGGAAAATTGTCCGTATCGGCGTGATGAACGCCGGTGAGATCCTCTCTTACAACGTGGCGCAGATGACCATAATGTATTTTGTGGTCCAGATGGGCACCGCCTCGCTGGCGGCCTACACTTATGCGCAGAACATTACCCGGGTCTCGTTCGCCTTTTCGCTGGCACTGGGCCAGGCTGGCCAGATCCAGACCAGTTACTACGTGGGGAAAGGCTGGGTGGACGATATCCTCGACCGGGTGCAGAAGTACTTTCTGGCCGGTTTGCTGGTGTCGACCAGCATTATCGTCTCGATCTACCTGTTCCGTTATCCGCTGATTGACCTGTTTACCCAGGATGCGGAAATCGTCGCGCTGGTGGCGGGCCTGATCGCCGGCTCGATCCTGGTTGAATCCGGCCGGGTGTTTAACCTGATCTTTATCGCCGCGCTGAAAGGGGCCGGTGATGTCAAGTTCCCGGTGCAGATGGGGATTCTCAGTATGTGGGGGATCGCGGTGGTGTTCAGCTATCTGTTTGGTATCCAGCTCGGCTATGGCGTGCTCGGGGCCTGGATTGCCATCGGTCTGGATGAGTGGTTCCGCGGCATAGTTATGGTCCGGCGCTGGCGCTCCAAAGTGTGGACCCGTTTTGCCCTGACGAACTGATTAACATCACCGGAGCAGAGCAATAAAAAGGAGCCGTTCACGGCTCCTTTTTTCGTGGCAGAGGTGTAGTGACACGCGAAAGTTAATCCAGTTTCACCAGTTCGATCAGCAGTGCGGCTTCCGGGTCGAGCACCGGCAGTTGCAGGCCAACTTCGCGCAGCCAGCGGCCGATCACTACCACCGGCTCTCCCTGATTAAGCTGCTGCATCCAGGCGGGAAAACGCTTCATCAGCCCGGCGCTGGTGTCGGGAAAGTCGACCAGCTTCAGTTGGTAACTGGCGTCCGCTTCCAGCATCGGCAACTGCAGCGGCTGTGGCAGCATGTATTCCGGCATTGCGGTCTGGCACACCGTAACCAACAGCTGCTGCCGGCTGTATACCCCATAGGCGTTGCGGGTTGGATCGCTGCTGTCGAGGTAAAACGCCTGGCCGCTGTGCAGCAATGGGCGATAGCGTTTATGCAGATCGATGTAACGGCGGAATGCCTGTTTCTCTTCCGGGCTGGATTTGACCGGATCCAGCTCAACCCCCATATGACCCTGCAGTGCCGTCAGGCCGCGCAAATTGATGCTGTGCTGACGGCGGGTGGTATGGCTGTGCGCCGGTCCGATATGGGCACCCATGATCTCGGCCGGAATAAAGATGCCGAGGTACTGTTGAATGGTCTGCCGCTCCAGCGCATCGTTACAGTCTGAACTCCAGAACCGCGCAGTGCGGCGCAGAATTTCGTAGTCGATCCGGCCACCGCCCGACGAGCAGGACTCGATCTCCACCTCTGGATGGGCCTGGTTGAGTTTATCCAGCAGCCGGTAGACCGCTTGGGTCTGGCCGTGAATCGCCGCTGTCCCCTGGTGCGAGGCCTGCAGCAGTTCGCGGTTCATATCCCACTTGAGATAATCGATGCGGTGCTCGCTGAGCAGGGCGTCCAGCCGCTGGTAGAGGTAATCGAAACAGTCCGGGTGCTGCAGGTTGAGGACGTACTGGTACCTGCCGGTCACCGGCTGGTAGCCTTCGGTCGCCAGCAGCCATTCCGGATGCTGGCGGAACAGATCCGAGTCCGGGTTAACCATTTCCGGCTCCACCCACAGGCCGAACTGCATGCCCAATTGATTAACGTGGTCGATCACCGGTGTCAGGCCATCGGGGTATTTGTCTCGATCCAGCTGCCAGTCCCCCAGCGCGGCTTTGTCGTGGTGGCGGCCTTTGAACCAGCCGTCGTCGATGATAAAGCGTTCGACGCCGATTTCAGCGGCGTGGGTCGCCATCTCACAGATATAAGCCGGGTCATGGTCGAAATAGATCCCTTCCCAGGTGTTAAGGTGGACCGGCCGGGCCTGGTCGGGGGCAAATCGCAGCAGGTGCCGGCGTACATAGCGGTGGTTAGCCTGGCGAATCGCGTTGACCCCATCGCTGCTGTAACTGCAGTACAGCAGTGGGCTCTGATAGCTTTCACCCGCGGCCAGCTGAATTTCGCCCGGCATCAGCAGTTCGCCAAACTGGGCGAAGCGGCGGCCGTCGCTTTTGGCCTCCAGGCGCCAGTGGTGGTTGCCGCTCCAGCCGAGGTGAAAGCCCCACACCTCGCCCTGCTGGTTGCTGAAACTTTGGCTGCCAACCAGACAACCGGGAAAATACTCGTGGGAGGTGCGGCCGCGGCGGTTTTCCTGGCTGAAGATACCGTGTTCCACGCTCTGCCGCTGAGGCTGGAACTCGCGGCTCCAGCGACCACTGTAGGACTCCAGCTCCTTGGCGTGATAGGGCAGCGGTATGGTCAGTGCCAGCTTGTTCAGCCAGAACGCGTCTTGGCCCAGATTGGTCAGCCGAATCCGTTTGGTCAGCACACCGGAGTCGCCATCCAGTGCCAACGTGATGGTCGCGCTTAATCCGGCGCCCTCATCCCGGCATTCAATACTGAGCTGATCCTGGTGCTGCTGGTGGCGGTGATAGCGAAACAGCGGGCACCAGGCCCGGCCGTTTCTGTGCCCTTCGATACCGGGAGAGCCATAGCTGCCCCGGCCCAGTTCCGGCAGTAGGGTGACCGGCTCATCGTGATCGATACGGGCCTGGGGTACGGCCCGGTCAAACACTTGTGCCAGCTGCGCCAACTGGTCGGCCGAAGCGGGCGGCAGCGCTTTCCCCCAGTAGAGGATCTCCGCTGTATCGGTCAGTTTAATGATCAGGCTGGTGCGGGCGCTGTGGAGCTGAAGGTACTGTTGTGACATAGTCGCTCCTGATCAGCGGTTTGAGATGCAACGCGATTCGAAGAAAATATGGCAGTTGTCGAGGTTAAAGCTCAGTTCCAGTGCGTCGCCGCGCTGTACCGCTTTGTCACCGGACAGGTGGACCCGGTAGTTGTCGTAACCGCCCACCTCACCGAACAGGTAGGTACTGTTGCCCAGCCGTTCGACCGCCTGGGTGTGAAACTGCAGCCGGGTATCGCCGCTGTCATCCAGGGCAATGTGTTCCGGACGCAGACCAAAGGTAACTTTATCGCCGACCGATACCAGTCCGCTGTTCACTGCGACCGTCAACGACTGTTGGTCGGGCAGGGTCAGGGTCAGGCTCTGCTCGCCCACTTGTGTGACGGTGGCCGGCAACATGTTCATTTTTGGCGAACCGATAAAACCGGCAACAAATTCGTTATCGGGACGGTTGTACAGCTCCAGTGGCGTGCCGACTTGTTCCACCCGGCCATCACGCAGCACCACGATTTTATCCGCCAGAGTCATGGCTTCCACCTGGTCGTGGGTGACGTAAATCATGGTGGCGTCCAGCTCACGGTGCAGGGTGGCGATCTGCAACCGCATGTCGACCCTCAGCTCGGCATCCAGGTTCGACAACGGCTCGTCAAACAGGAACACTTTCGGGTCACGGACAATCGCCCGGCCGATGGCCACCCTCTGACGCTGACCGCCCGACATATCTTTCGGTTTACGGTCCATCAGATGATCCAGTTGCAGCGCTTTGGCGGCGCGCTGCACCCGCTGGCGAACCTCTTGTTTCGGGAAGCCGTTCATCTTCATGCCAAAGCCCATGTTTTCTTCCACCGTCAGGTGCGGATAGAGGGCATAGGACTGAAACACCATCGCGATACCGCGCTCGGCCGGGTCGACATGGTTCACCACCTGGTGGTCAATTTCCAGCACCCCGTCGGTGATCTCTTCCAGGCCGGCGATCAGGCGCAGCAGGGTCGACTTGCCGCAGCCCGACGGGCCGACAAACACCACGAATTCACCCTTTTTGATATCCAGGTCGACACCATGAATCACACCAGTGTCGCCATAGCGTTTGATTACGTTAGAAAGTTTGATATCTGCCATCTTACTTACCTTAAAAATTGTCCTGTGTGGCTGCCGTCATGCGCAGCGAGAGCTGGTAGCGGTAGTGCGGTTGTTGCAGAGTAAATTCCGGATGCACGCTCGGTGACCAGGAATCGTCGCCGCCGACCCCCATGTGGAAGCCGTCCAGGCGCACATACAGCAGGCCGCTATCGTGCAGTTCGTTGCTGTGGCGCGCCGCCGCGATCACATCGGTGTGGTAGCGGCTGACCGACAGGTGATGCTGGCCGCTGACCTCTAGCGTGCCGATACGGCTCTGTCTGACATCGCAGCGCAAACCGCTGTCGGACGGGAAGATGTACGGCGTGTGCATCTGTTCCACCGTGGCCTGATAGCGGCCGACATGGGCCGCCAACTGGCGATCCGGGTAGTTCTCAAACGGGCCGCGGCCATACCAGCTGACGCAGTCGATATCGCCGGTCAGTGCCAGCTCAAGGCCGACTCTCGGCAGCGACGGCAGCGATGGCGATGCCTCGACATTCACTTCCAGCTCCACTTCGCCATCCTGGTAGATACGGTAGTGCCAGCGGGTTTCCAGCATGCACTGGCCGGCAAAGCTGTGACGGTAGCGGCTTTCCACCTGGTAATGGTCACGGTGGGCGAAATGGTGGCAGCCGATGCACTCGGCTTCCAGATTGGCGAGGCCGGCGGCCTGCCAGCGGGCTACCCAACTGTTGGGATCAACCCGGTCGACTTCGCTGGTGCCGATGTCGTTGTCCAGCGGCGCGCGGTAGAAGTGATCTTTGGCGGGCTGGAGCAGGGTTTGCTGGCCGTCAACCAGCCAGGAATGGAGGTAGCCGCTAGCCAGGTCGAATTGCAGTGTCTGCCGGTCAGCCTGCAGCACCAGCTGGCCTGCCTCGCAGCTCACCTGCGGTACCCCGGACAGGTTGCGCTTGGCGGCCGGCAGTGCGGCGGCGCAGGGCAGGCTAAACTGCTCGCGGGAAATCAGGTGTCCGGCGTCGGCCCAGCTGGTTGCCTGAGTCTGAATCACGCTCAGATTGAGGTGGTATTCACAACCCGGCTTGGCAACGGGTAGTTCTGCCAGCAGCTCAACCTGCAGCTGGCCCTGCGGCGCGATCAACAGCTCCGTTTCGCCGCTGATTAACGGCTGGCCGTCTTCACAGATGTTCCAGTGCAGCTGTTCCCCTTCGCTGGCGGTAAACAGGTATTCGCTGCTGATCTCAACCCGCAGCGGCTGGCTGCTGACCAGTTTGAACTGGTGGAACTGCTGGGCTTTCTTCGCTTCATGCAGGGTTGGGTGGACGCTGCGATCCGGGAAAATCAGCCCGTTGATGCAGAACTGGCGGTCGTTGATCTGATCGCCAAAATCGCCGCCGTAAGCCCAGTAGTGCTGGCCGTTGGCATCGGTCTTGCTCAGGCCCTGGTCAACCCAGTCCCAGATAAAGCCGCCCTGCAGGCGCGGGTAGTCGCGAAACGCCTGCCAGTATTTGTCAAAGCTGCCGAGGCTGTTGCCCATTGCATGGGCGTATTCGCACAGGATCAGTGGCCGCTGTTCGCCCGGCAGGCCGAGCCATTTTTTGATCGCGTATTTCGGCGTGACGCTCTTGTCCAAATGGTGGTAGAGGTCTTTATCCACCCGCGAGTACATTGGTACGATAATATCAGTCGCAGCGGTATCCGAGCCGCCCCCTTCATACTGGACCGGCCGGGACGGGTCACGCTGCTTGATCCACTGGTACATGGCGTGGTGGTTGTTGCCGATACCGGATTCATTGCCCAGTGACCAGATGATCACCGACGGGTGGTTTTTATCCCGTTCCACCAGCCGCGAGATACGGCGCTGGTAGGCACCCAGCCAGCTGACATCATCCGACAGGCGACACATCGGGAACTGGCCGTGGGTTTCGATATTGGCTTCATCGACCAGGTAGAGGCCGTACTGGTCGCACAGTTCATACCAGAGCGGATCATTGGGGTAGTGGGCGGTGCGCACGGCGTTAAAGTTATACTGTTTGAGCAGCTTGATGTCCGCCAGCATGTCTTCCCGGCTCAGGCTATGGCCGGTTTCCGGGTGGTGTTCGTGGCGGTTGACGCCGCGGATCAGCAGCGGCTGACCGTTCACCCGCAGCAGGCCATCTTTGATTTCAACCTGGCGGAAGCCAACGTTATAGGCTTCGCAGTCGACCAAACCACCACTTTCATCTTTCAGGCTGACCACCAGCCGGTACAGATGCGGCGCTTCCGCGCTCCATTTCAGTGGCTCGCGGATGCTCACGCTGTGCTCTGCCACTTCCTGCCACGGGCCTTTCTCATCAATGATGCGCTGACCGCTCTGCTCAGCTAACGGGCCGAATACGCTCTCGCCGTCGGCATCAAACAGTTCGATTTCAACCTGGTGCGGCAGGCCTTTTTCGCTCAGCGTGGTGGCCACCTGCAAGCGGGCGTCGCGGTAACAGGCGTCCAGTTCGGTGGTGATCGCCACATCTTCGATGGCAATCGCCGGTTTGCTGCGCAGGGTCACGCTGCGGAAAATGCCGCTCAGCCACCACATGTCCTGGTCTTCCAGGTAGGAACCGTCCGACCAGCGCAGCACCATCACGCTGAGTTGGTTACTGCCCTGCTGCAGGTAGCGGCTCAGGTCAAATTCGGCCGCCAGGCGGCTGTCCTGGGAATAGCCGACCCAGTGGCCGTTACACCAGAGGTGGAACGCGGAATTGACGCCGTCAAAAGTCAGGGTGTGGTGCTTGCCAGGTTCCAGTTGGTCGAGCTGGAAACTGAGCCGGTACAGGCCGGTCGGGTTGTCCTCCGGCACATAAGGCGGCGTATCGGCAAACGGGTATTTAACGTTGGTGTATATCGGTTTGTCGTAGCCCTGGGTCTGCCAGTTGCCCGGCACCTGAATTTCATCCCAGTGGCTGTCGTCAAACTGCTGGCTGACGCACTGCTCATCGACCGACTCCGGCCGGTCAAACAACTTGAATTTCCACCGGCCGTTAAGCGAGCGCAGGTTGGCCGAGCGGTCACCGTTTTTCGCCGCCGTCTGGCTATGGTAAGCGTGCAGTGGCGCGTGCGCTTCCAGCACATTGTGGTGGGTGATATGCTGATTTTCCCACTCACGGGCAGACAAAATTTGCTTAAAACTTCTCATCTTGAATATCTCGTTATTTTACTGAGCCCGTCATCCCGGCAACGAATTGCTTCTGCATTAAAAAGAACACTGCTAGGGTCGGTATGGTAGCGACCACCGTGCCGACCATGATGATGCCGAAGTCCGGGAAATAGGCGGAAGAGAGCGAAGAGAGCACCAGGTTAATGGTTTTCAACTCAGCCGATTGCAACACGATCAGCGGCCAAAGGAAGGCGTTCCAGGAGGTCATAAAGACGATAATAAACGCGGCGGCGTAGGTGGTTTTCATCACCGGCATGTAGACATACAGGTAGATTTTCCAGTCCTTGACGCCATCGACCCGGGCGGCATCGATCAGTTCTGACGGAAACGCTTTGGTGCACTGACGGAAGTAGAACACGATGAATACCGAGGCAATGGTCGGCAGCATTACCGCCAGATGGGTATCCAGCAGCCCGGCTTTGGCCATCAGGGTAAACAGCGGGATCATCAGCGCGGCAAACGGGATCATCATGGTCAGCAGCATGGCGCTGTAAACCCGGTCGCGCACTTTGCTCTTATAGATTTCAAAGCCATAGCCGGCCATGGAGGAGATCAGCAGGGTAAACAGGGTACTGATGATGGCGATTTTCGACGTGTTGTAGAAAATCAGCCACAGGTCGATCTGCTCATTCAGCTTGGCCAGGTTAACCAGCAGCTGGTCACCAAAGCTGAATTTACCGGTGTTGATCTCGGTGGTGGTGTTGGTGCTCGACACCAGCATCCAGTAAAACGGGAACAGCGACACCAGCGAGAACCCGCTCAGAAACAGGTACATCAGCGCGCGCAGGAGGCGGTTTTTGCTACTCATGATTTATCCCTCGCGACTCGGAACTGCAGGATGGCCAGCACGGCGGCGAAGAACACGATCACGTAAGAAACCGTGGCCGCATAGCCGAAATTCGGCACGAACTTGAACGACAGGTTGTAGATGTACATCGACAGGGTCAGGGTTTCGTTGGCCGGGCCACCGTTGGTGATGTTGACCACCTCGTCAAACAGCTGCAGCGTACCTATGGTCGACATCACCGTGGTAAACAGGATCACCGGTTTCAGCAGCGGTACAGTGATAAAGAAAAACTGCTTAATCGGGCTGACCCCTTCAATCCGCGCCGCTTCATAGATCGATTTGTCGATGTTCTGCATCGCCGACAGGAAAAAGATCATGTTGTAGCCGGTCCAGCGCCAGGTGATGGCGATAATGATGGTGACCTTGGCCCAGAACGGGTCGGCCATCCACGGAATCGGATCGGCGATAATGCCGCACCAGAGCAGGAACGAGTTCACTATCCCTTCGTAGGAAAACATGCTCTTGAACAGGATAGAGTAGGCCACCAGCGAGGTGACGCAGGGCAGAAAAATCGCCAGCCGGAACAGGCTGCGAAATTTGAGATTGGGCGAATTCAGGCAGGATGACAATGCCAGTGACAGCAATATCATGATCGGTACCTGAATCAGCAGGAAGATAAAGGTATTTGCCAGCGCTTTGATAAACACCGGATCGTTAAACAGCCGGGTGATGTTGCCAAAGCCGACAAACTCCATCAGCACGCCGCGGCCGGAATGGAGCGAAATCCACAGCGAATTTACGATGGGGTAGATCATAAACAGCGCCACCAGCGTGACCGCCGGCAGGACAAATCCCCAGCCATTGATATCGTAAAAACGCTGAAAACTGTTTTTGTTGCGTTGGGTAGCAGACGAAACCGTCTTGACCAATTCACTCATAATGACACCAGAAAAAAGCCCCACTTCACCGAGCGGCCAAGTGGGGAGGAAGGACAATTATTGGATCTGATACTTCAGCTGTTGCTCGACGCTTTCCAGCACCTTGTCGATCGGTGCGCCCTGCATCAGGCTGGGTAGCTGAGCGGCAATCGCGGCGTCCACCTCATAGGTGTACATGCCGTAGTTGACCGCCGGGATATCCGCCGCCCATTTGTTGAAGTCGGCGTAGATCTTCTGCTGGTTGAAGTAGCTATCGGCGAACTGGTAAGCCGGGGTGTTGCCGGCAGGCAGGTAGGAGCCCACCGCGCCCTGTTTTGCCAGGATCTGGTTGTAGAACTCTTTATCGCTGCCAAAGGTGGCGTTGAGGAAGTCGATCGCTTCGGCTTTGCTGTTTGAGGCATTCAGCACGTACCAGCTCGAGCCGCCGAGGTTAGAGCTGTTCTTAGCCCCCTCGACAGACAGACGCGGTGTCGGGGCCACGGCCCACTTGCCCTGTTGATCCTGACCGGCTTTCACCGAGGCGGTAATCCACACCCCGGTGGTTATCGACGCGACCGCGCCGCTGTTGACGGCGCCAACCCATTCAGACCAGCCAACGGTCGGGCGGGCAATCTGGGTACGGTACATATCACGGAAGACGGCGATACTCTCTTTCAGCGCCTGGTTGTCTTTGATGTTCAGGCTGCCATCCTGGTTGAAGTACCAGCTGCCGGCACCCTGGATCATCACCCGGATCAGGCCAAGATCGGATGGATCGTTACCCAGCATCGCCACGCCGGTTTTCTGTTTCACCTGCTGGCCAATTTCTAAAAAGCGCTGCCAGGTAATGTTTTCCAGATCGCTGGCGCTAAAGCCGGCTTTTTCCAGGATATCGGTACGGTAATAAAGGCCGGTAACGCCGGTATCAAACGGCAGACCGTACACCTCACCATTGAGGGTCATCAGGTTGACTTTGTAGGGGGCAAACTGGTTGTAGTCGACCACGTCGGTCATCGGGGCAAATGAGCCCGGATAGGACTGCAGGTATTTCTGCGCGTTGTAGTCTTCAATCAGTACCACATCCGGCAGGGCGCTCGTCACGCCGGAAGCGAGCATGGTATGCAGTTTCTGTTCGATGTCGGCTTTGGCGAAGTCGATCACCTTAACGTCGACACCTGGATGGCTGGCTTCGTACTTTTCTGCCGCCTGCTCCATGATGGCGACGTTGAAGTTAGGATCCCAGGCCCAAACCGTGATGTCCTTTGCCAATGCCGCCTGGCTGAAACAAGCAATACCGACCGCGCTGGCCACCATTCCTTTTACCATTTGCTTATTCATATCGTCTTCTCTGTCCTGTAGGATTATCATTATTGGAAACGTTTACAAAATAAAATCTATCACGAATTTGGCCGAATAAAAGCGTTACTGATACAAAATTAACCGATTTAGCCGGAAAATTTGCCACCTTGTGCTATCCATCACTGTTTTAATTGTGATGCTAGCTATTGCTAATCTGAATTGATCGAAACTACAGTGGCCGCATTTATTGACATTCAGGGTGGTTGTGTTTTTTTGTAAACCTTTCCAATTTAACCAGGGGTAATGGGGCAACCGGTTTTAAGTGGCTGAAATGTTGCAGTTACTGCCTCATTGGCCACTTAAGCTGTGGTGACATCAGCCTGTACCGGTGGGGAGGGGGGAGATCGCCGTAGATATAGAAAGTCAGAAACAAAAAAAGCCGCTGCGAGGGAGCAGCGGCTTTGACCCGGGGGAGACGGGTTAAGACTGTTTGGCCAGTTCGGCCTGGCTGGACTGAGAGTTGTCCGCGTAGTAGATGCTTTCGTCCAGTTCGCCTTCACTCTTCGCCACCAGAGTGGTTACCATCAGGTCGCCACAAACGTTGACTGAGGTACGGGCCATGTCGAGGATACGGTCGATACCGGCGACGATCGCCAGGCCTTCCATCGGCAGTCCTACCGTAGTCAGCACCAGCGACAGCATGATCAGACCGGCACCCGGTACACCGGCCGTACCGATGGAAGCCAGGGTAGAGGTGGTGATGATCAGCAGATAGTCAGAGGTGGACAGGTCAACACCAAACACTTGGGCAATAAACAGCGCACAGACACCCTGATACAGAGCGGTACCGTCCATGTTGATGGTGGCGCCAAGTGGGGCGACAAAGCTGGCCACACCTTTAGAGGCGCCAATTTCACTGCGCGCCGCCTGGATAGTAGCCGGCAGAGTACCTGAACTGCTGGTGGTGGTGAATGCTACTGCCGCCGGGTTGAGCAGGCCTTTCAGGTACGGTTTCGGATTGAGACGGCCGAGAACTGAGATAAAGCCGCTGTAAACCACCAGTACGTGCAGGATACAGCCGAGGTAAACCGCCAGGATCACCTTGCCAAGCGGCAGCAGAATTTCCAGACCGTATTTGCCCGATACCCAGGCCATCAGGCCGAAGATACCGTAAGGGGCAAACTTCATCACCAGTTCGGTCAGCTTGTACATGGCTTCCGCCAGGCTTTCGAAAAAGCGAACCGCCGGATCGGCTTTTTCGCCGATCATCGACAGGGCGACACCCAGTCCCAGTGCAAAGAAGATGATTTGCAGAATGTTACCGGAAGAGAGCGCGTTGGCCGGGTTTTTCGGAATAATGTTCAGCAGGGTGGTGATCAGGCTTGGTGCCTCTTTGCCCGCTGCCGCGGCGTTGGCGGTCATTTCGACGCCGGCACCGGGGACGATGGCGATCGACAGGCCGATGCCGATGGTGATTGCCAGCGCGGTAGTCATCAGGTACAGCACCACCGATTTGGCGCCGATGCGGCCCATTTTTCTGGTGTCTTTCATTGAGGTCACGCCGACGATCAACGAGCAGAATACCAGCGGCACGATCAGCATTTTGATCAGGTTAATAAACAGGGTGCCGATAGGTTTCAGGTATTCGGCCTCCGGGCCAAGCACGCTTCCCACGGCAACACCGGCAATCATACCCAGCAGGATCTTCTTCCATAACGCGAGCTGCGCCCAGGCGCCCCGCTTGGTTGGTTCCGTTACATTTTGCATAGTTCTATTCCTTTGTAGATCGGTTGTCGAGTTAGCCTTTCAAAGGCTGAGGTGAAATCATGTTTTGTGGCTGAAGGACTTCCGCCACCTGTTGTTGGCTCATCAGGCCCTGTTGCAGCACCAGTTCGATCACGCTGACGTTCTGCTCCAGCGCCTGCTTGGCGATACGGGTGGCATTTTCATAGCCGATATAAGGGTTTACGGCGGTGATGATACCGATGCTGTTATCGACCAGTTCACGGCAGCGCTGTTCGTTGGCGGTAATGCCGACCACACACTTGCTGCGCAGCATTTCCATCGCCTTGGTCAGCAGCCGCAGCGAATCCAGCACGTTGTAGGCGATCAGTGGCTCCATCGCATTCAGTTGCAGCTGGCCGGCTTCCGCCGCCATGGTGACCGCCATGTCGTGGCCGATTACCTGGTAGGCGACCTGATTGACCGCTTCCGGGATCACCGGGTTGATCTTGCCCGGCATGATCGAACTACCCGGCTGTTGCGCCGGCAGGTTGATCTCGTTCAGCCCGCAGCGTGGTCCCATGCTGAGCAGGCGTAAATCGTTGGCGATCTTGGACAGCTTCACCGCCAGGCGTTTTAACATGCTGGAGAACAGCACAAAGGCGCCCATGTCCGAGCTGGCTTCCACCAGATCGCTGGCGGCGACAAAGCTGAAACCGGACAGCTCGGCCAGGTGGCCGACCGCCAGCTCCGAGTAGCCGGGCAGGGTGTTAATGCCGGTGCCGATGGCGGTGCCGCCCAGGTTAACCTCTTTCAGCAGCTCAGACAGTCCGGCGATGCGGTCGATGTCTTCTCCTAGAGTGGTGGCGAAAGAGTGAAACTCCTGACCCAGCGTCATCGGTACCGCGTCCTGCAGCTGGGTGCGGCCCATTTTGATCACGTGCTGGAACTGCTCGGCTTTGTCGGCAAACGCCTGTTTCAGGTTGGTCAGGGTGCTGACCAGCTCGTGGTGCTTGATCAATACCGCCAGCCGAACCGCGGTCGGGTAGGCATCGTTGGTAGACTGGGAGCAGTTAACGTCGTTATTCGGGTGCAGCGCCTGGTAATCCCCTTTGTCCCGGCCGAGGTATTCCAGGCCGACATTGGCGATCACTTCGTTGGCGTTCATATTGGTTGAGGTGCCGGCGCCGCCCTGGATCATATCGACCAGGAACTGATCGTGATGCTGACCGCCGATAATGGTGCGGCAGGCGTGGCTGATCGCGGTCAGTTTGTCATCGCTTAACTGACCGAGTGAACAGTTTGCCTTGGCGCAGGCGAGTTTGACCGTCGCCAGCGCGTTGACCAGCTCCGGGAAGTGGTTGATCGGCACACCGGAGAGATCAAAGTTGTTCAACGCCCGCTGAGTTTGAACACCGTAGTAGGCGTGGCTGGGTATCTCAAGCGGGCCGAGCAGGTCGCGCTCAGTGCGGAATTCGGGGGAGGTAAGTGGCGCAGTCACAGGCTGTCCTTTATCGTTATGTTGAGTAGATGATTAGCCTGAGTAGCAAAAGTGATGCCAGACGGTTAACTTGATGTTAACTTGTTGTTTTTGATGGTTTTATTTTGATTGATTGCTCAATTGGCATCAATGTGATGGATAGGAGCTATAACCAGGGTTATAGCCAGAAAGCAAACTGGCGCCGAAGCGCCAGTGTGTAAGGGGATTGTTAGTGGGTTATAACTTAAGTTATCGGTTATAACCAAAGTTATAATGGCGCTTCGGACTGCTTTTTCAGTCGTTTGCTCAGCGCCGGCTGGGAGATACCCAACATCTTGGCCGCCATCGACTGATTGCCATTACTGCGTCGCATCGCTTCATTGACCAGCAGGTCGCCGATCTGCTGCAGAGTCGGCAGAGCGTGACAGCGGGTCAGCAGGTCATCGTGACTGACCGAGGCCAGCTGGTTGGGCGAACTCTGCAGCTGGTACTCCTGAAATGTCGCGGCGGTTAAGCCCTCGCTGCCACTGCGAGAAATCGCATCGTACAGCAGCGCTCTCAGCTCGCGCACGTTGCCCGGAAAACTGTAGCCTGCCAGTAGCTGGAGCGCATCGCTGCTGATGGTCGGCTTGTCGCGTGCCATCTCCTGGCTGATGGTGTCGGCAAAATAGTTGACCAGCATCGGAATATCCCCGCTGCGCTGACGCAGCGGCGGGATTTCTACCCTGTGGGTCATCAGCCGGTAGTACAGGTCACGGCGGAACTTGCCCTGTTGTTGCAGTTGGTTGAGATCCTGATGGGTAGCGACGACGATTTTGGCATCGATGCGCTTGGGCCGGTCGCTGCCGAGCGGGTAGTACTCGCCTTCCTGCAGCAGCCGCAGCAGTTTCACCTGCGAGCTTGGGTCCAGATCGCCGATCTCATCCAGAAACAGCGTGCCGCCAGCCGCCTGCTCGATCATCCCGGCGCGGGCTTTTTCTGCCCCGGTAAAGGCGCCGCGGGTATGGCCGAACAGGGTGTCGGAGAACATGTGGTCATCCAGTCCGGCGATATTAACGCTGACCATTGGCCCTTTACGGTTGCACACCTTATGTACCGCGTGGGCGAACAGCTCTTTGCCCACACCGCTTTCACCCTGCAGCATCACCGGCTGACGCGAATCGGCGATGGTTTCCAGGTACTGGAATATCGCCAGCATGGCGGCGTCCTGAGTGACGATGGCGGCAAACGCTTCCGGTCTGTCCAGCGCGTTGTGCAGCAGTTTATCTTTCAGCTTGTCGGTCTGCTGGCGGGTTTCGATCTGGTTGATGGCTTTATTGATACTGGCCAGGTAGGCACTGATATCAGCGGTTTTGACGATGTAGTCAAACGCGCCAAGCCGCATGCATTTGACCGCCGTATCGAGCTGGTTCAGGCCGCTGGCGATGATCACCACCACGTCCGGGTGCTGCTCGGCGATCTGCAGCAGTAGCTCTTCGCCCGAGATATGCGGCATGGTCAGGTCCAGCAGCACCAGTCCTATCGGCTGTTGATCCAGTAGCGCCATCACCTGACGGCTATCGTTGCACTTAAGCAGGTGGTTGATGCCGCCCTGGCGCTCCAGCGACAGGGACAGGCTGCGGGTGAACGAGGGTTCGTCGTCCACCAGTAACACGGCAAAATTTGGATAGCTTGGCATGATTCGTTACTTCTTGTGCTGGTGTGGGTGGTGAGCGCTGGCAGGTAACCTGAGGCGGACCGTGGTTCCGCTGCCTTGGCGGGAGTCGAAAATCAGCTCGCCACGGTGCTCTTTGACTATGCTGGACGACACCGACAGGCCGAGCCCGGTGCCACCCACTTCGCGTTTGGTGGTGTAAAACGGGTCACTCAGCCGGGCCAGGTTATCCGCCTCAATACCGCACCCCTGGTCGCGGACCGACAGCTGAATCCAGCCGTCGCGGCACAGTTCGCTGCGCACGGCGATCGCCTGGTCCGGCGAAGTCAGCGCCTGGCAGGCATTAACGATCAGGTTGATGATCACCTGTTCGATACGCTGGCTGCTGCCGAGAAAAGTGGGCAGGTCCGGTTGCAGTTGCAGACGAAACTGCTGAGTCGACTGGCGAATGGTGTTGTCCAGCATTCGCACCGCCGCTTCGGTGACCTGGTTGATGTCGACCTGCTCGCGGTAGTCGTCCGGCTCCTGGCGGGCAAAGTCGCGCAGGTCGGTGACGATGCGCTTGATCCGTTCCGTGCCGGCCTGCATATCTTCCAGCATCAGCGGCAGCTCCTGTTTCATCCGGCTGTAAGGCAGCCCGGCCAGGGTAAAATCACCGTGCTGCTGTTGGTGCTGATCCAGCAGCGGCTCCAGGTCCTGATAGACGTCTTTCAGCATCGGCAGATTCAGCAGCAGCAGGCTGGTGGGGTTGTTGATTTCGTGCGCCACTCCGGAGACCAGGATGCCGAGCGAGGTCATTTTATCGGCCTGGATCAACTGCTGGTGCTGTTTTTCCAGTTCACGGCTGCGTGCCTGGACCTGGCGGGCCAGCGAGCGGTTCCACAAGCCAATTGCCGCCAGCGCCAGCGACAGGATCAGCGCGGCAATGGCGGCACTTTTACCCCAGCGGATCCAGGGCATCTGTTGCTGTTCCAGCGCGCCAAGCCATTTGTCGTAAATGGCCTGCTGGCGGCCGTTTTTTTTCAGGATCGCCAGCCCTTCGCTGAACTTAGCCAGCAGCTCATCGTTACCTTTCAGTACACTGTATCCGTAGCGCTGAATACTCGGCATGCTGCCGACCACTTCGATATTGCCAAACTGGTTCTCTTTTTCAATATACAGCCCGGGCAAGTTGGCGACGATGGCATACGGGTAGTCGCCTTTGGACAGAAACTTCAGCGCTTCGACATGGGTTTCGGCCAGCACGATTTCCTGATCAAAACCCTGCTGCAACAGAAAGTCATGCATAAAACCGCCGCGTTGGACAACGATCTTTTTACCGCGTAACTGCTCCAGACTGGTGATTTCATCGCTGCCTTTACGGGCGAAAATCGACTGGGTGATGATGGCGTGCGGTGGTGAAAACTCGTAATTTTTCGCCCGCTGGGCTGAAAACACCATCCCCTGCATCACGTCGATGTCGCCGCTCTGGAGCTGATTGCGCATCTGATCCCAGTTGCCGAGGGTGATTTCAACGTCCAGCCCCATCAGGTCGGCGATGGCGTAGGTAAGTTCAGTGTTGTAACCGTCCGGTAGGCCGTTTTCGTTGATAAACTCATACGGTGGGTAGTTCCAGTCGCCGCCGACACGGATCACCTGCTGAGCCAAGCCGGGCAGGGCCAGCAGGCTTAGTGTCAGCGTCAGGCTAAGCCTGGTCAGTACGGCCAGCCTCATAGCGGCAGTTCCTGCTCTTCGGTCTGCGGAAACTGGCGACACAGCTCCTGCCATAACTGTTCGGCGGCAGGTGACAAGGGCCGGTCACAGCGGAACAGGCTGATGGTCAGCGGCAGTTGCCAGCGCTCTCCGCCGCATTCGATCAGGCTGCCACTGGCCAGTTCGGTTTTCACCGACAGCGCCGGAACCCAGGCCACGCCGAGGCCCTGCATCGCCATCATGCGCAGCGAATCGGCCAGTGACGATTCAAACTGCTTGTGCAGCGCCAGCGGGTGGCTGGTCTGATTGAGCAGGTGGTGCACGCAGCGTCCCAGATAGATCTGGTCCGGGTAGGCGAGGTAAGGAATATTGGCTTTACTGCGGCTGTCGAGATCATAGCTCGGCTGGCCGTTTGCGTCCGGTGCACACACCGGCAGCAACGCGGTCGTGGTCAGTTCCAGCTTTTGAAATTTCGGGCTGTTCATACTGCCGTCGTCAAAAGCGATCAGAAAATCGCTGCTGCCGTTTTTCAGCGAATGGATGCTGTCGTCGACATCGGCCACCAACTGGCGCGACTGGACGCCGCGCAGATAGGGTTGCTGGCTCTGGATAAACTCGGGAAAAAAGCACAGCGACAGCGCATGCGAAACGGAAAAATCGATCACTTTCGCCTGCTGTTCAACGTGCTGAATATGGTCGGCGCATTCGTTCAGCTGGCGGACGATATTCTTGGCCGAAATCTGAAAGATGGCCCCAGCCTGGGTAAGCTGGATCGGAGTGGAGTGGCGGTCAAACAGCTGGCAGTCCAGCGCCTGTTCCAGAGCGCGTATGCGGCGGCTGAAAGCGGGCTGGGTGACAAACCTGTGTTTGGCAGAGCGCGAAAAACTGCGGGTTTCTGCCAGGGACAAAAAGTCTTCCAACCACTTACTTTCGATATTCATTCGCCACCATCCACTGTGTTAATCATTTGTTAATGTAAGAGTGGCCGCCGGGTAAGTCAATTGGTGCCCGCGCAGCGCACAGCCTGGCTGCCTGCCTTCCAGAACAGTGCCGAATCATAAACCACTCTGAGGCTGGGTGTCAGAAAATAATTCCCTTTGCGCAAGTTGGTGCTTATCGGGTTAGCGGGTCATCGGCCATTATGCGTTTCGTGCATGGGGCCAAAAAATAAGCATTAGCCAGCGGCGTTGAAAAGATTAATTTAAATAGCATCCAGTCTTCGCAACAGCCGAGGTTAACGTGTTAGGAATTTTAGGTGGAATGGGGCCGATGGCCACCGTGGATTTTATGGCAAAGGTGATCAGCAATACCCACGCCAGTGACGACCAGAGTCATATTCCGATGATCGTCCATTCGGTGCCGCAGATCCCGGACCGTACTTCGTGCATCGTGTCGGGCACTGAATCGCCGCTGGCGGCACTGAGCCAGGGGTTGAACCGGCTGGTCGCCAGTGGTTGCAGCATGATCGCCATACCGTGCAATACCGCCCACTACTGGCACCAGGATTTAACGCGTATCAGCCCGGTACCTATCCTGCACATTGCCCATAGCTGTGCCCGCCAGCTCAGGCAGCGTGACATCTCCCGGGTGGCACTACTGGCCACGCAAGGGACGGTCAATGCCGGTATTTACCAGTTGCTGGAGAGTGAATACGGTATCGAAGTGGGTTACCCGGACCCGGCTCAGCAGCAGCAGGTAATGGCGGCGATTTATGCGGTTAAATCGGGCCAGGTTGAAAGCGGTGCCCGCATGCTGGAGCAGCAGGTTGCGGCGATGCTGGAGGCGGGGTTTGAGTCGACCATTCTCGGCTGCACCGAAATTCCGTTTGCTCTCGACAGTATTGAATCCGAGCTGCGCCACGCGACTCTGGACGCCACCCTGGCACTGGCACAGGAGTGTGTCAGCTGGTATCAGAGCCAGTCCCGGCAGCCGCCGCTGGCGGTGGGCTAAACCGCCGCGCAAGCTAACGCCACACTAAGGTGGCCAGTATTTTCCTTTACCCTAGTGATCGATACCCCCTAGGTACTTTCTTTCAGTTTGGCCTCACCTCAGAGTGAGGCATTTTTTTATTAAAGCTCAAAGCGACCCACCAGTTGATCCAGCCGGGTGAGCGAGTTTTTCATCAGCGCGGTACGGCGTGCCAGTTGGTGCGATTCCTGCTGCAATAATGTGGTGGTCTCGGAAGCCCGGTCGGCCGTCTGGGTATTGTCTTCACTGTTTTGCGCCAGTTGCTGGATCACGCTGAACAGCTGGTTGACGGCCGTTTGTAGCTGCTGGTTCTGCTGACTGACGTCGATCACCTGGCTGCTGCTTTCCACATTGGCGATGCCCTGCTGCATAAAGGTGACCGCAGTATCCGACTGCTGATGCAGTTCGGTCATCAGCTCGCCGATATTCTGCGCGGCGTGCGAGGTGCGATCCGCCAGTACCCGCACTTCATCAGCAACCACAGAAAATCCGCGGCCGTGCTCACCGGCCCGCGCGGCCTCGATCGTCGCGTTGAGTGCCAACAGGTTGGTCTGCGCGGTAATGTCGGTGATCAAAGAGACAATATCACCGATCTTGGTCATTTCCGCGTTGACCTGGTCGACGCTGTTAGCGGACGCCTGCACGATCTGTTTGATCTGTTCAGCCGCTTCTGCCGCTTTTTGGTACTCCTGCCGTGCGCTCTGCACCGAGTCTGACATCAGCTGGTGCATCTGATTGGCGTTGTCGTTGGCCGAGGCAATCTCCTGGCCCTGGTTTTTGGCCAGTGCCAGTAACTCGGTGATCGATTGGGTGGTCTGCTCACTGGAGCCGGATAGCCGCTGGCAACTGCGGAACATTGACTCGGAGACCTGATTGACCTCGCGACTGGCGAAAGCTAGGTCGGCCATCAGCGATTGCAGGTTGTCGATAAAGCTGTTGGTCCAGCGGCCCAGGTCGCCGGTTTCATCGCTTTTAAACTTGCTCGGATCGAGCCGCTGGGTCAGGTTGCCATCGCCTTCGGCCAGAATCCGCATCACCTGGGTCATCTGCTCCAGATTATCGGCCAGCGGTTTGATGCTGAATTGGCGAAACTGTGCCGCGACCAGCCAGAGAAACAGCAGTGACAGACCGGCGCTGTATAACGGCGACAGAGCAAACAGGTGCTGCAGCAGCAGTGGGAAGGCGATCAGCGCCAGCGAAGCCCAGGTAAAGCGCCGGGTCAGCCGCTGGCTCAACGAGCGGTGACGGTACACCTCTTCCAAATCCGATTCGCACATCATGCCCCAGCTATCCTTGGAACCGGGCAGGCTGAACGTGACTCCTTTACCGATCACCGGAATATGACGGTAGTCGGAGTATCCGGGGTATTCCACATACAGGTTGGCACCGTGGCGAATGGTTTCCCGCACCCCTGGATGGAGCTGTTTGGTCGCCGGGTCATTAAATATCACTTCAAATTCGGTGTGGTGTCGCACCTGTACCGTACCCCAGTTGGTGCGGATGCCCTGCTTCAGGTTCTCGCCGTGGGAGAAGGTGCTATCTTCAAAGCGCGAGCGCGACAGCGCGGTGCCGGGGGCGATGCTGGAATCAAAGTTGGCTTTGACCATAAACAGGTAGTTGTCGCCGGACTCGCTGTAGATATGTCCGGCTTCGCGCTGGATCAGGTCACCCAGCACGTCATTGGGCACCCGGCCGCACAATACCGGACCGTCAGCCTGGCCGGGTAACATCGGCTGGTAAAACATCAGCGTCACCGCATCGTGAAACTTAGAGCTGGACGGGCCGATGGTGTCGGTCACCGGGTCGATGTAAGGGCCGTGTAGGAAAGGTTGCTGGCGCCCCTCTGCCAGAGCCTGAGGATGGCGGTGGGCCTGGTTGACGCTGGCCCGGTAGCTAGAGTGGCTGATGGTACAGCGGCTATCGACGATAAACAGTTCAGAAAAATCCGGGCTGCGCTGCAGCAACCGGTCAAGTGCATCCGGGTAGCCGTCCGGCGATTTGGTGTTGAGATAGAATGCCGCGTCGCGCAGGAAGTCCCACTGGTTTTCCGCCCAGGTGGTGAGCAGTTTTACCCGGGTTTGGGCAATGTTTTCAAAAGTCTGTTCCAGGGATGGGACGCGGCGGCGGTTGAGGTAGCAGGCTTTTTTCATTGCCAGTTTGCCGGTTGGACCAAACCAGGGCAGCCAGCTCTGTTCTGAAGGGCTCAATTGCATTAATGGTACTCGCTATATCAATAAATTATTGATTTATTAGCAATTGTTGTACCTTATGTGGCTAAGAGGATCTGGGTGGCAATATCGCGTTCAAGTGGTGATATTCACCAACGACAGTGGCATTACTGGCATATTGTCAGGTCAGTAGCGGGGCGTTGACCTGCTGGCGAATCATGATGGTGCAATAATAAAATAGCGCACCAGATAGGTGCGCTATTCGCTAAGCTTTTCAGAGGCTTATTTGTCCTGATCGTTCAGGTAAGCCTGCAGGGAGATGTGAGTCCAGTTACGCATGGTTTGCAGGTAATGCGCCTGTGAATCGAGGATCTCTTTCGCCAGCGGATCGCTGTCGGCCTGCTCTTTCAGCAGCGCGGCGTTGGCCTGCTTCAATTGGCTCAATACTTCAGGTGGGAAACTGCGAACTTTGATATCCGGGTACTCCTGGCTCATCTTCGACCAGCTGGTGGCATTTTCGTCCAGCGCCTGGGTGTACATATCAAATGCCGCGACGCGGAAAGCGGTCTCGAGAATGGCTTTCAGATCGTCAGGCAGTGTGCTCCAGGTTTTCTTGTTAACCAGGAACTGAGTCTCGGACCCAGGTTCATGCCAGGCGGTGTAGTAGTAAGGGGCAATCTTCTGGAAACCCATCCGCAGGTCAAAGGCCGGGCCGACCCATTCCAGGGCGTCGATAGTGCCACGCTCCAGTGCGGTGTACATTTCGCCCGGGGCGATATTGGTCGGTTTGGCCCCCAGACGCGCCAGTACTTCGCCGGCAAAGCCCGGAATGCGCATTTTCAGCCCCTGAAGGTCATCCACCGAGTTGATCTCTTTCTTAAACCAGCCACCCATCTGAATGTCGGAGTTACCGCCGGGGAACGACAGCAGATTATGCGGGCCGTACACGCGCTGCATCAGTTCCATACCGCCGCCACGATAGAACCAGGCGTACTGTTCCATGGTGGTCATGCCAAATGGCATTGACGAAAAATAGAGGGTATTCGGTACCTTGCCTTTCCAGTAGTAAGAGCTGGAGTGGCCCAGGTCATACTGGCCGGATTTCACCATGTCGAACACGCCCAGCGGTGCTTTATGTTTGTTGGCCGAATCGATGCGGATATCCAGCCGGCCGTTTGACATCTCTTTAGCCAGTTTGGCCATGTTTTTCGACGCGTCCCCCAGGATAGGCGTATTCGGCCCCCAGGTTTCCGCCAGTTTCAGGCGATAGACTTTTTCCGCCGCGGCGGAGGTAAAGGAAACCACAGCCAGCGATGCGGCCAGTAATGCGATCGGTATGGTTTTGAAAGGCAGGGTCATTGGTAACATCCTCGTTGTTATTATGATTGTAATCCGTCACTACTGTCCGATTAGAGGATATTATCGTCAATAGCACATCGAGCGAACATATATGCTGCATTTGGAATAAACTGCTGGTTAGCAGCGAAAAGTCTTCGCTTTAATTAGGAAAACTTGGGGGCCATCCGTGCCCATCTGCTAGATGAATATCCAAACTAAGAGAAAGATCCCGATTTGCATTTTGCCGGATAAGTCACGAGTGGATAAGGGGGGGCAAAGCGTGCGTAAACGCTATCCGAAAATGGGAAATGCCCTATCGTGTCAGGAGTTTGAATACAGAGCAGGCTGGATTAGAACGGGCTATCCTTAGCCAGTTCATTGCAAATTTCGACGATCGCCAGTGACAGCCCGGATTTGATCACCTGCTGCTGACGCTGGATTTGCAGTTGGTAAAAGTGGATATCGATATCGCCGTCGGGTTCATTGATCGGTAACTGCACCATGCCCATTTTTTGCACCAGGTTAAGCTGTTGGATGGTGTCCAGAATGGCCGGATCGGTAAACTCGTAATCACAGCCATCGCTGTTGAGTTTGTTTTTCAGCTTAATAATATCTTCGATATCGTGGTAAATGTCGTCTGGCAACACGCCCAGACCAAACAGCAACTTGAGCCGCACCGATAAGTTGCCCAGCGGGCCGGTGTCGTGCAGCAGAGGTTCCACGACCGATTTGACCGCGAAGTTATCCTTGCGGAAGATCCGCTGCATCAGCGCTTCGATGGACTCATTGAGTACATCGACCGAGGCGATGAAAAATCCGCGCACCGAAGTCGCACTGTTCAGTCTCTCAATGATTTCGGTTTCGTTGATTTTAACTACCATAAACTCATAACAATTGTATTTATATGGGGAGCCAGGCTCCCCATTGATTCAAAGCGTATTGAAAATCTGTTCCACGACAGCCAGCTCGTCACAGTTTTCGTCCAGGCCGGTATATTTGGCCAGGGTTTTACGCACTCCCAGCTCGGCTAAGCTGGTTTGCAACTCAACCGCTTGCGGATCTGTTGCGTTAGTATATTTCAGCGCGGCGGCAATGCCTTTTAACAAGGCGCTGTTTTCGGTGCCATATTCTATTGTACCGAGTAATGGCTTTATTAATCTATCGTTTTGACCCAATTTGCGAATCGGTTGACGGCCGACCCGGTCGACTTCATCGACCAGAAACGGGTTGGCAAAACGGCCAAGGATCTTCTCAATGTAGGCGCCGTGTAGCTGGCGGTCAAAACCGTAGCGGCGGATCAATACTTCACCGCTCTGTTCCATCGCGGTTTTGACGTCGTGGCGGATGTCCGGATCGTTAATCGCGTCGCGAATGGTTTTATGCCCTTTCAAACCGCCAAGATAGGCGGTGACGCAATGGCCGGTGTTGAGGGTAAACAGCTTACGCTCGACAAACGCCATCAGGTTATCGGTTTTTTCCATGCCCTCGATTTGCGGAATGTCGCCTTTGAACTGGTTCTGGTCGACGATCCATTCGCTAAAGCTTTCCACGGTCACTTCCAGCGGGTCATCGTTGGCGGCATCGGCCGGTGGTACGATACGGTCTACCGCTGAATCGACGAAACCCACCAGTTGGTCGGCCTGGTCATGCAGTTCTGGGTCAAGGTACTTATACACTTCCTGTTTTAAGTGGCTGGTACCACGGACCATGTTTTCACAGGCGATGATATTCAGCGGCTGAGTATTGCCCGACTCGAAGCGGCGGCTGATGCCGGCGGCGATGGTCTTGGCGATAATATCCAGCACATTGGGCCCAACGGCAGTGGTAACCAAGTCGGTGGTGGCAATCTGGTCGATAACGGCGTCACTGGCGGAGTTAACGGCTGTAACGTGCTGTACGGTGTCGACTTTGCATTCGTTTCCGACCACTTTTACCTTGTACTGCTGGTCGTGGCTGAGTTGATCGACTAGCGGTGCGTCAACGTCAGCGAAGGTGACATGAATATCAGCATCGGCCAGCAGTTTACCGATAAATCCACGGCCGATGTTACCGGCACCAAAATGCAGTGCATTTTTCATAATAATTACCTACCTAAAAAATGATGAACAACAAACACAATCAAAAGTGAGGTCTGCTGAATACAGGGGGGGCCAGTCAGACCTCGATTTGCCCAGGAGCAAATTTGTTACGCTGCTTTATTACCTGCCAGTATGGTCAGGACATCCTGAACCTCTTTGGTGCTGGTCAGCGTTTCAATCGCTTCTGGATCGTCCAGAGCGTTAGTGATGGTAGTAATGACCTGTATGTGTTCATCATTTTTTGCCGCGATGCCGATTACGAGCTTAGCAACATCGTCGTCATCTTCGCTAAATTGCACACCGCTTGGGTATTGGCAGATAACGATGCCGGTTTTGATCACTTTATCTTTGGCTTCCACGGTGCCGTGAGGTACGGCGATGGATTCTCCCAGATAAGTCGAGACCATTTTCTCCCGCTCGAACATGGCATCGACGTACTCAGGTTCGGCGTAACCCATCTCGACCAGTTTGTTGCCGGCAAAGCGAATCGCTTCTTCTTTGCTGCCAGCCTGCAGGCCGAGGTGGATATTGTCCGCCTTGATCTGGAACACCGGCGCCGGTTGTTCGTCAAAGCTGTCGTCATTGGCGGCGACAACCGTCATCCTAGTAAGCTGACCATCATTGGCCGCTTTTTGGTTTTTGGCCGCCAGCAGTTTGGTCACCAGCTGATTGTAGATTTCGCCATCCAGGAAGTTATTGAGCGAAATATGGTGCGCTTCCGGAGCATGGTTCCTGGCGCGGGCAGTCAGGTCTTTATGGGTAATGACGATATCGACATCACCAGGCAGGCTGTTGATCGCCAGGTTGGTGACAGAAATATTCAATCCCGCTTCCTGAACTTTTTTGCGCAGCAGGCTGGCACCCATCGCGCTGGAGCCCATACCGGCATCACAGGCAACGATAATACTGGTGACTTGAGCCATATTCAGCGGACCCGTTGTTGCGGAAGAGGCGGCGCTTTTTGAGCTGGCTTTCATGTCCTGCATCTGTTCAGTCGCTTTGTCCAGCGCCGCACCATCGTCATCTTCTTCAGTGACTCGCTGGGTTTTCAGCAGCAGGGCGGCGACGGTGAAAGAGACGGCACCGGCGGCCAGGATAGCGCAGATAACACCGAACATGGACGCTTTAGGCGACATCAGCAGTACTGCGAAGATGGAACCTGGAGAAGCTGGAGAAACCAGACCGGCATCGAACATGGTCAGGGTGAAGACACCGGTCATACCGCCGGCGATCGCCGCCAGGATCAGGCGTGGATTCATCAGGATGTACGGGAAGTAAATCTCGTGGATACCACCAAAGAAGTGGATGATTGAGGCACCGGCTGCAGACTGCTTAGCAGTACCACGACCAAAGACCATGTAAGCCAGCAGAATACCCATACCCGGACCAGGGTTCGCTTCGATCAGGAAGAAGATCGATTTGCCCATCTCAGTGGACTGTTGGATACCCAGTGGTGAGAAAATACCGTGGTTAATCGCATTGTTCAGGAACAGGATTTTTGCCGGTTCAACAAAAATGGAGGTCAGAGGTAGCAGGTGAGCTTCAACCAGGAAGTGCACACCCGCAGCCAAACCGGTCGACAGTACTTTGACAAACGGGCCGATCAGGAAGAACGCGATGATGGCGCAGATCATCCCTATGATGCCGGCGGAGAAGTTGTTCACCAGCATCTCAAAGCCGCTTTTCACTTTGCCTTCGATTTTTCTGTCGAAAGTTTTGATGGCCAGACCGCCCATTGGACCGGCGATCATCGCACCCATAAACATTGGAATGTCGGTACCGACAATCACACCCATGGTCGTCACGGCACCAACCACGGCACCACGTTCACCTGCGACCAGTTTACCGCCGGTGTAGCCAATCAGCAGTGGCAGCAGATATTTGATCATTGGGCCAACCATAGCGGCCAATGTTTCGTTTGGCAGCCAGCCGGTTGGTATGAACAGAGCAGTAATGAAACCCCAGGCGATAAACGCGCCTATGTTGGGCATGACCATATTGGATAAGAAGCGACCAAAATTCTGTATCTTGATCTTAGCATCTGGTGATATCATAAGGATTCCCCGTTTGATGTCCGATTAATAGTTGTTTTGAGTGGTAACGGTTCGCCAAAAACCGTCCGATGGTTTAGTACCCAGTCAATTTATCACACAAAATCAGCTTGGGACTGATGACGGGTTTTTTGTGATCTGAGGTGCGGAACTGACGATTTTCTGAACTATTTTGGTGACCTAACTCACCAAAATAGCATGTAATTTAATGACAGTTTGCTGTTGTTTGATTTGTCAATATTTATTTTAGTGATAAATGTCAAAAAATGGTAACTTTGAGTCTAAAGTTTTATGTGATCAACATCACTATGCTGTTCAAAAAGTGAATGGATAAAATATAAAAATAAATCTATGTCACATTTTGCTTTTTGGTGGTGGGATGGTTAGGTGTGACTGGTCTCTCATTTTGCTCGTCAATGAAAGAAAGCTACGTATTCGGCAGGGCCATGTAATGGCAGCTCGTTGCGAGCCGCCAATACAAAGTAACGGTAAACGGTTAAGCTCCGTTACGCTCTTGATGGTAAGTTAGATAGCATTGTGCCGCCTGGCTTCCCATGTAGCGGGCTAAGGTTTTTACCGGTACATTGCGCAAATCAACCAGAATCAACCCGTCCAGGGCATTGTTAAATGCCGGATCCAGATTAAAGCTGACAATTTTTCCATTCAGCGACAGATACTGACGCAGCAGGACCGGTACGCTTCGGCCCGGTTCAACACGAGCGATCACCCTTGACAATAACTGCAAATCACTCAATGCACTGAGCATATTGCTGGTCCAGTGGCGCGATTGCGTTGGCAGCGGGTTCGAGGCCGAGACCAGGCTGGCTTTCTGGGCATCGTAATGGTGAAGTGTCATGGTTTCGGCGATCAGCTGGCGGGTTTGCTGGCTGTATTCGTTGCTGATACTGACTGGCCCGAACAGGTGAGTGTAGTGCGGGTGGCGACTGATAAAAGTGGCGATCCCTTTCCACAGCAGCAGTAAGGCGCTCATACTTTTCTGATATTGCGCGGCAATCACTGAACGACCAAGCTCAATGCTGTGCTCCAGTTGATCCAGAAACGGTTGCTGGTAGTGAAACAGGGTACGCGAGTAGAAGCCCTCTATGCCTTGCTGGTAGAGGATTTCGTCGACCAGTCCAAGCCGGTACGCACCGACCAGACACTGCTGTTCACTATCCCAGACAAACAGGTGCAGGTAGTGCTGATCAAATGAGTCCAGATCGCAGGCGTTGCCGGTTCCTTCCCCCACCTGGCGGAAATTAATCTCCCGTAACCGGCCAATTTCATGCAACAGGTTAGGGATATGCGCGGCATCACTGCAGTACACTTCAAATTGCTGGTGGGTCAGCAGGTGATGATTGCTGGGCAGGCTGGCCAGTTCCTGTTGAATCACAGCTAACGGCCTGGGATCAGCAATCGGTTCGGCGTTATCGAGCGAGCTGTTGGGCAGGCTGTGGTTGTCCGCCGAGTTATTCAGCAGGTAGGTATTCAGTCTCAGATAATTGACCATTTGATGATCAGTTAACTCTTTGACTTCTTTATATTTGATAGTTTCACCTATCGCCAGTTTGATTGGCTTTTGCTGCTTGTTGAGCAGTTCCCGGCCCAGCATCAGGGTGCGCAGCAAAGGATGAATTTTACCGGCCAGATAAAAACGTTTTGAGTTCTGTCCCTGTATGTAAACCGGTACTGATGTTGCTCTGTGCTGGCGGATCAGACGGCTGACCGAGCGACTCCACTCTTTGTCTGCCAGTTGTTGCTCGTTTCTGCCGACCAGTTGCGACACTTCTCCGGCGGGGAACATCAGCAGCAGACCACCGTTTTCAAGATGGCGACTGGCACTGCGCATCGCTTTCAGGTTCGCCGCGTGCGCGCCTTTACCCTCAAATACATCCACGCCGA
Source organism: Vibrio sp. (assembly GCF_050299255.1). Classification (GTDB taxonomy): domain Bacteria; phylum Pseudomonadota; class Gammaproteobacteria; order Enterobacterales; family Vibrionaceae; genus Vibrio. The sequence continues at coordinate 18,890 of NZ_JBNKVP010000016.1, read as the reverse complement.
TAAACAGCTCATCCAGCTCGGGCACGGTTTTCAGATACTGATTGGCCAGAATTTGTACGTCACTGCGGATCATCAGCAGTAGCTCAGCCAGAATCACGCCTTCAACGCCGCCGAGTGGGTGGTTGGCGACCACCACGGTTGCGCCCTGAATGGGAATATCGTTGAGCTGGCCGTGGATAATCTGGTAATCAATGCCAAGCACATCCAGGGTATAGCGCAGGAACTGCTGAGTGTCGCATCTGGCCGGACGCTGGGCGTAGAACTTATCCAGTTGGTTTAAACCTGTGGCCCACTCGGCCAGTTGTTCCCCAACGCCGAACGGGGTTTTCCTTGGTAAACGAAACGGGCTGCGTATCTCCATTGCACCTAGCTCTCTGTTGTTGCTATGTCTGGCATGCTAGGTGGCGCAAGTTTCAGGCAGGCTGCATTTCGATGATCTTTCTATGACGCTGGCTGTAACATTACAGCCAGGTCTTTAGTCGCACGGGAATAAGAATTCACCCAGATACTGATTGACGAAGTCAAACCGGGCCGGTAGCGAGCGGTTGCGTTTTTTCACCAGGTACAGAGTTTCGTAAACGTCGGCGTCTGAAGGAAACAGGGTGATTTTATCGGCGTCACTAAAGCTGCTGATGGCGGAGTGGGGCAGTACAGTAAATCCTAACCCTTGTGCTACCGGGATTAAAATCTGGTTGATCTGATTCACATAGCCGCTGACAGGAATATCCTTAAGCTGTAGCGAAGCCAGGCCGGGATCTGATGACTGAGAAAGATAGAGTGACAGGTAGTGCTCGGCATCGGGGTGGTGAATAAGGCCTAGCTGACAGAGTGTTTCCAGCGGAGTGGACTGATGCACGGTATCACGGGGAATGAAAAGGCACAGCGGCTCCTGGCCGATGACGCTGGTATCAAACAGACTGGGATTGGGCACATGAGTGACGATACCCACATCCACATTACCTTCCTGGATATCGTTGAGGATTTTGTAATTGGGCGCCGCTTCAAGGCGAATAACCAGTTTTGGGTGCTGTGATTGCAGCGACAATAGATGAGGGTAGAGTGGTAAGGCGATAGAACCGGAGCAGGCAATACGATATTCGCCGCGGTGTGGGTCATCAAAACTGAAGCTGTCTAACAGCGCGGCTTCGTTTTGTTGCTGTTCAATGGTGTATTGATACAGTAAGCGGCCCGCTTCAGTCAGTTCAAAGCTTTTATTCTCTCTTTTCAGCAGGCTATGTCCGCACGACTGCTCCAGCTTGCGGATATGCTGGCTGACCCCCGGCTGGGTCATGAACAACTTTTCAGCGGTTTTGGTGAAATGGCCGATGTCGACCAGGGTTTTAAAGGTGTTGAGCCAGACAGGATTGAGCATAGTCGCTTGATAACAAAAAATTATGGTCTTGAGATTATATAATAATTTCTAATTTTTAGACCGTAGAGAAGCACAATTTGAAGTTTCTCCAACCGCAATATCCAGATCAGCAAGCCAGTTGGAGATATCCCTTCGCTCTTTGGCTAATCGGTGAGTAGCATTAAGTGGCAGATAGTTAAACGTTCTGGTGGCTAGAATCAAATCTTGACTGGAACTGATTTTCAACTAACTGGCCCACCATGATAATTAGCGATCACTTATGTTTCATGTCGGTTGTCTGGGTACACATAATTCTTATAAGAAAAAAAATATTGATATAGATTCATTTAAAGATTAGCTTGAAACTAACGCACATTTTTTCTTCAGAATACGAATATAATCGATTTTTATAATAATAGTGTTGGTTAGTAAAATTAACGAAGGCTTTGAACTATCAGTGAAAGTGTGTGTTCTTATTTAGCAAGTTAACATAGCTATATAATATTTTGTTAATTTAGAGATGGCTTAATAATATTGTGATTTTGGCTGTATAAATTAAATTGAATAAAACGATTCAAACAACCTGAAAATAGGTGGGTATCTTATGACTACGTCCATGCTAGTTTTGCTTATTTTTGCTGCCGTGATCATTTATTGCATCAGCATATACAACAAGCTTGTCACACTACGAAATCGTTTCAAAAACGGTTTCGCTCAAATAGAAGTCCAGTTAAAGCGCCGCTATGACTTGATCCCGAATCTGCTTGAATCAGCAAAAGGTTACATGAAACATGAGAAGGAAACCTTCGAGCGCGTAATTCAAGCAAGGAATGGTGCGCTATCTGGTCTTAAAGCGGCTAGTGCGGCGCCGGATAGTCAGGCAGCAATAGCGCAACTCAGTCAAGCAGAAGCTATGCTATCTAGTGCGTTAGGCAAACTAAATGTCGTTGTTGAAGCCTACCCTGAACTGAAAGCCAATGAAACGATGGCACAGCTGCAGGAAGAACTCACCAGTACGGAAAATAAAGTCTCGTTTGCCCGTCAGGCATTTAATGATGCTGTTACTAGTTACAACACTTATAAGCAGTCATTCCCACCGGTCCTGTTCGCCAATATGTTCCAGTTCCAAGACGGAAAATTACTGGAGTTTGAAGATAGTGAAGAAATACAAGCTGCACCTAAGGTCAGCTTCTAATGGATTTTTTTCAACATCAAGATGATGCCCGTAAGCGAACCGGATTACTTGTTTTCTTATTCGGTCTCGCTGTCCTTACTATCGCGGCACTGGTGAGTGTAGTTGTGGTGGTAGGCATTCAGTTTGGTACTGAAAATCAGCAGCTTACTACTAAGGAAGTGGTTGAGTTTGGTGTACTGAGTTTTGGTGGTGTTTGTATAGTCGTGACACTGGTTGTGATGCTGCGTCTACACGATCTTGAACAACGTGGCGGCAAAAACATTGCGGAAAAACTCGGCGGTAAATTAGTTGCGAGCAACATCGTTGATCCTTCTTTAAGGCAGTTACTTAATGTTGTTGAAGAGATGGCGATAGCCGCAGGAATGCCGGTACCCAGTGTGTATGTATTGCATGATGAGGATGGCATAAATGCTTTTGCTGCTGGTATGAGTATTGATGATGCTGTGATTGGTGTAACACAGGGAGCGCTGGATTCATTTAACCGTGAAGAGCTGCAAGGAGTGATTGCACACGAATTTAGCCATATCTTAAATGGCGATATGCGTTTGAATACCAGAATGGCCGGCATCTTATTCGGTATCACCTGTATTGCACATTTAGGTTACCTGATGATGGATCATGGCAGTTATTCCAGTCGGCGTATTTCCCGTAGTTCAACTGGTTCGAGCAAGGATACTGTTGCGGTTGTCGCCATCGGTTTGGCTTTTATTATTTTGGGCTCAGTAGGGCGCTTTTTTGGCAACCTGATCAAAGCGGCCATTTCTCGTCAAAAGGAATATCTTGCTGATGCCAGCGCGGTGCAATTTACCCGCAATAACAACGGTATTGCCAGTGCGTTGAAAAAAATTGCTACTCACTCTTCACATTCAGTATTGAAATCTAAGGCATCTCAAGAGTTTAGCCATATGATGTTTGGCCAAATTAAGCCAAGTGCCTGGTTTGCTTCCCACCCGCCAATAGAAGAACGTATCCGTCGTATTGAACCTGGCTTTAACGGCAATTTTCATCAAGAAACAAAGAGATCAACATCGAATCTGGATAGTGACGCGGTATTCGGCTTCTCTGGTTCAATGGAAGCGGAACCGGGTTCGGTGCAAGTGGATGGAGATAACATTATTGGCAATATCCCTGTTCCGTTACGTGATATTGCCAGAGATCCTTATAGTGCCCGCTTTATTCCGCTGATATTGATATTTGATGGCAGTGAGACGCAGCAACAATTTATCCGGGCTTTGCTACCTGAAGAGATGAAATCAAGTTATCTGCCTTGGCTTAAAAAGCCGTTATCGGCGGCACTTCGGCTACCATTGCTTGAGCTATCAGTGCCCGCTCTGAAAGCCCTGAGTGAGGCTCAGCTAGCAGAGCTAATTAACGTGCTAACCCAACAGGCAGAAATGGACAATCACTACTCTTTGCAAGAGTGGTGCGTGATTAATTTGGTTGAAAAGCTTGCTGGGCAAAATCAAGTAAAAACTTACCAACACAAATCATTGCGACAGGTAGAGTTCAGCGTAATATGGCTATTATCCCAGTTGGCTTGGGTCAGCCATGCTACTGCAGATGAAGCCGATCAGGCGTTTGCCGTTGCTATGGGACATTTGGGGTGGAAAGGTAAAACACTGGAAAACAAACCCGCCAATTGGCAGGTGACCAAAAAAGCACTTGAATCATTGACTCAACTGAAAATGGCCAGCAGAAAAAGCATTCTTGAAGCTTGTAGGTTAGCCATTGAGATGGATGATAAAACCACAGTCAGTGAAGCAGAGCTTTATCACGTGATTGCTTGTTTTCTTGAAACCCCACTGACTCCAGTTACGGTTAATGTCACAAATTAATGTGATAAAAAATAATTATTCCCTTTTAAGGTTCTGTTATTTCGGATTTATAAAATTGAATTTTTTATTGATTTATATCAACAAAAACGTTCAGTTATTTCGATGGAGATAGTTAAGTTATCAATATATACAGTATTAATATGTAACTATATGCTTGCTGGTAGGATAACTTAAAGGAATAATTATGAATGTACTACTAGATAAGTTTGAATCGAGTCTCAATTACCCGGATATCGGAAAATTAATCCTAAGGCTGGGTTTTAGTTTGATGTTTTTACTGCATGGCATACACAAAATATATGCCGGTACCGATTTTATTCAAGGGTTATTTGTCGACCTCGGTTTACCTGCATCATTTGCTTATGCAGTATACCTGGGCGAGGTGGTTGCCCCTATTCTTATCGCGCTCGGTATCTACACCCGGCTTGCTGCAGTTACCATGATCGGTACTTGCCTGGTTGTAATTGGACTGCTTCACCTGGAGGATTTTTTCACATTAGATAAATATGGAGCCTGGTCGGTCGAGGGCATTGCAACTTACTTGTTCGCTTCAGTTGCGATCTTGTTACTTGGTCCTGGTAAGTATGCGCTGCGGCCGGAATCTAAATAACCTATTTTAAATGTTGCCAAAGTTCTTCCCCTTTTAATCAACATATTTGTTGGCCATTCTTATGCGGCATATCTGTTTATTTAAGATATGCCGTATTTTTAATTAACTTCTTTTCAAATACGTTAAACTATTTTCGCACGCTAAATTTCGTTAACAACGAAATTTCAACATCTGTTATCGCTCTAGGCGCAATATCACTTCCGGTTTAAACGTTGTTGACTGCCAAATGACCGGGACAGCTTGGCTACAGCAAAGTGTGCTATGCCGGCCATCGCTTTCATATTATAAACCTCGTCGTCGGCTGAGAAGAATCTTATAAATACAAGCCGCGCTGATGGTGCCTGACAACCAGGAAATATCGGTGAGAAAGCTCAGTGGGGCAATGAACATACCTGATATTGAAACCAAAAAGCCAATCGCTGTCGCCAGTAATGCATAGTGATTGATCGCTCTGGGATATTTGCAGTGCAGGTAAAGGGCATCCACATCAATGATTCGTTTCGAAACACTAAAATAGTGGCAAGTAATGACGCCATATACCGGACCTAGCATGGAACCAATTAAGGTCAGAAAAGCAATAATACTGTTTTGATGCTGCATCAGCTCCCACGGCATCAACAGCGTCGACAAGCCGGCTATCACCCACACAGCATTACGGTAAGAGAGCTTCGGCAGGGTTTTCATCAATAATTGCGCGGCGGGATAGATATTGCTCGTCACGTTGGTGGTAACGGTAGCTAACACCAGCACCGCGGTGGATAACACCAGAACCAAGACACTGTCGAATTGATGGATGATATCGAGGACACTCCAGAAATTCTGGCTAAATAAGGCACTGTAACCAGACAATATGCTGATACCAGTAATGGCCATCAGAGCATAGGACATGGTGATACCGATAGACTGTCCCAGCATCTGCGCCCGGTTTGAAACGGCAAAGCGGGAAAAGTCTGATGAGCTGACTAAAGGCGCTGCCCAGACGGCAAGAATGGCATTGATGACAATGAGATAATGAAAATAATTGACCTCATTGCTGACGGCATAAGTACTGAACAGGTGAGGAAGCCCTACGGAATGGATCACCCACAACGTCATACCGGTAAAGAGCATGAAAATAGCGATGTTAATGTAAGGTATGACTAATTTTAGCTTTTGGCTGCCACCTAAGCTGAGGTAGACATTGATTAACATACAGGCCAGGTAGGCGAGCACATCCAGCATGGGCAATCCAATTACCCTGACCGGTTTCCAGGTTGCAAAAATTTCCGGTGAGAGTTTGGCGACGATAACCAGCAACGCCGCAGAACCGACATAAGTTTGCAGGGCAAGCCACATGATGGCCACCAAACCACTGCGGATAAAGCTTGGCAGCAAAGCTCCTTTATGCCCATACGCATCACGCAGTAAGATGACGAAAGGAAGGCCATATTTAGCGCCTGCGTGGCTACCGAGCGACATGGCGGCAGACAGAATAAGACCACTGAGAAAAATGAGCCACATAAAATGGCTGGCTTGAATCTGATAAGTAAACAGGCCGCCAATTAATAAATAACCCGGAATATTGTGTACGTTTGTCGTCCACAAGGTAAAGAAATTAATGGCGCCCCAGCTTCGTTTCGTTCCTTGAATGGGTAAAAGATCCTCGTTATATCTTTTATATTTTGATTGTAATAGTTCCATTATATTCGCCGGTGAAAGAAGGGAAGAGTACTCTTCCCTTTAGTGGGGATTAAGCCGCAACCTGGTGGCAGGAAATCATGCGCTGTTGCAGCATTTTGGGTTGCGGGCTTTGACTTGAACAATCATCGGTCGCGTTAGGGCAGCGTGGATGAAACGCACAACCGGAAGGCGGATTTAACGGACTGGGCACTTCACCTTGTACCGGGGTTCGTTCCTTGTGTATCTCATCCATCGACGGGATCGCGTCCATCAGCATCTTAGTGTACGGATGCTTGGGATTGTTAAAAATTTCATCGACGGTGCCGACTTCGACCAACTCACCCAGGTACATGACACCCACCCGGTCAGAAAAGTGCGATACCACCGACATGTCATGACTGATGAACAGATAGGTCAGCCCTAACTTTTCCTGCAGTTCCTTCATGATATTTAACACTTGCGCCTGAACCGATACGTCTAACGCTGAAGTGGGTTCATCGCATATTAAAAACTCGGGTTTGCTGGCCAGTGCGCGTGCAATCGACAACCGCTGACGTTGCCCTCCGGAAAATTCATGTGGATATTTATAGATATCGGTGGCATGGAGTCCCACTTGATGCAGCAAATCAACCACCATTTGCCGTCTGTCCGCTTTTGTTTCTGCCAGGTGAAACAGATCGATCGGTTCACCGATGATATCTTCGACTTTCCAGCGCGGGTTAAGACTGGCATAGGGATCCTGAAAGATCATCTGGAAGCTCTTACGCAACTCTTTCAGTTCAGATTTATTAATTTGATTGATGTTTTTATCTTTAAATATCACGTGCCCACCGCTGGGCTCATACAGTCCGGCCAAAAGCCTCGCCACCGTGGATTTACCACAGCCAGACTCGCCGACCAGACTGAATGTTTCGCCTTTTTGTACCGAAAAATTGATACCGCGCACGGCATGCACAAATGTTTTCGGCTTCCGGTTCAGCAGGCGTGTTAACAGAGAAGAGGAAACATCAAATTTAATGGATAAATCTTTTACATCGAGCAACTTAGCGGTCATGTTATTGCACCTCTTCTAATTCAGTCACGTTGTTGAAACAGGCCACCTTGGACTGTCCTGATTGCCGCAATAGTGGCGTATGTTGGGTGCACTGTGCTGAACGTTTTTCACAGCGGGGGTGAAACTTGCACCCCTGGGGCAATTCATTGGGTCGTGGCATGGTGCCCGGGATCTGATACAAGCGATGGCGCGATTGGCCAATTTTGGGAATGGAGTCCATCAGTCCACGGGTGTAAGGGTGTTGCGGATACTTGATGATGTCGGCAACCTGACCTATTTCGATCAACTCTCCCGCATACATCACCGCCACGCGGTCGCATACTTCCGCAATCACGCCCATATCGTGAGTCACCAGCATCACCGACGCGTTATGTTGTTTACATAAGCGTTTCAATAGCTGAAGCACCTGTGACTGCACAGAGACATCCAGGGCCGTCGTGGGTTCATCGGCGATAATGATCGCCGGGTCAACACACAGCGCCAGGGCAATCACGATCCGTTGGCGCATACCGCCAGAAAACTGATGGGGGTACTGTTTAATACGTTCCTCGGGGGCCGGAATACCGACCTCTTTCATCAACTCGATAGCTTTGGTCTGTGCTTCGCTATAAGAGAGTGGCAAGTGGGTCTGAATGGTTTCCACCAGTTGCTCTTCTATGGTTAATACCGGATTGAGACTGGTTAACGGATCCTGGAAAATAGCGGCAATCTCCTTACCGCGCAGCAGACGGCGCTCCGATTCAGGTAGATCATCAATTCGCTTTCCCTGGCAGTAAATCGCGCCGGACTTAATCCGCCCTGGCTCTTCAAGCAAGCCGGTGATGGCTGAGCCTGTGAGCGACTTACCGGCCCCTGATTCGCCGACCACCCCAAGGATTTCCCCCTGGTACATATCAAAACTGACACCGCGAATAGCTTGCAAATTGCCTTTTCGATGTAAAAACTCAATAAACAGGTTGTCGACTGACAAGACTTTATTTTTACTTTTCATAGGATTATCTCAGCTTAGGGTTGAGGGCATCACGTAGCCAATCACCCACGAGATTGACGGACAGTGCAATAAGTACCAAGGTAATTGACGGGAAGGCAACCACCCACCATTGGCCAGAGAACAGGTATTGGTTACCTTCATTGATTAAGGTGCCTAGCGATGGCTGGTTAGGTGGCATACCGACACCTAAGAAAGAGAGCGTCGCTTCGGTGAGTACCGCCAGTGCCAGGTGCAAGGTGCCCAGAACAAGAACCGGGCTCAACACGTTAGGTAAGATATGCTTGAGCATAATGCGTGCCGAACTGCTGCCCATTACTTTGGCTGCCTGTACGTACTCTTTATTGCTCTCGAGTTTGGTGGCACCACGAACGGTACGTGCATACTGCATCCAGCCGGTGAGGGTGATCGAGAAAATGATCACATACATGGCAATATCATTGTGCATCTCTTTGGGGAATAGCCCCCGGCTGATACCGCTGACCAAAAGCGCAAACATGATGGTCGGAAAGCTGAGCATTGCATCGGCCATTCGCATAATAAAGGAATCTACCTTTCCCCCTACGAATCCGCTGATAATACCCAGGCTGACGCCTAAGGTAGCCGAGGCCAGTACGCTAATGAAACCGACAATTAACGAAATATTCAAACCGTGGATAATCAGTGATAATACATCCCGACCTTGAATGTCAGTGCCTAAAATAAATCGAGCTTCGCCCATTTCGGCCCACATGGGGGGAATTTCTGAATCCAGCAAATCAAATTGGTTTGGATCGAAAGGATCGTATGGCGAAAAAGTACTTGCTCCGATTGCGACAATAATTAGGCTGAGCAATAAAATGAATGAAAAGATAGTAATTTTTGATTGTAGAAAGCTATAAACTAAATCACTGTCTACAAACTCTGCTAGCTTCGTTTTAATACTCGATTTTTTCTCAGTCAGAATTGTCTGAGAAGATTGAATATTATCCATGTTAACTTTCCTTAGTTAAGCTTCATCCGTGGATCAACAATTTGATATACCAAATCAACCAAGGTGTTGATGGTAACGAATATCAATGAGATAAATACCAGGTACGCTGAAATGACCGGGATATCGACATGATTAATGGATTGAATAAATAACAAGCCCATCCCTGGCCATTGGAATATGGTTTCCGTTACTACGGCAAAAGCAATTAACCCACCGATCTGTAAACCAATAACGGTAATCACAGGCAAAATGGAGTTTTTAAGTACATGTTTATACTTAATACTTTTTTGCCTGATTCCCCGCGCTTTGGCGAACTTGATAAAGTCGGAACGCATGGTTTCCTGCATTTCACTTTTGAGCAGGCGCATGATCATAGTGATCATAAAAAGCGATAAGGATAGGGCAGGTAAGAATATTGCCTGCCAACCTGACATGGTCAGCAAGCCGGTGCTCCAAATGCCGAGCTCGACGATCTCTCCCCGGCCGTGGGAGGGAAACCAACCTAGCCATACGGAAAACACCACAATCAATAAAATACCCACGACGAAACTGGGTAGTGATACCCCGACCAGCGACAAGGTCTGTACCAGCGAGGTCATCACTTTATTTTTCGAATACGAGGTCCAAACGCCCAGTGGAATGCCGACCAGCAAGGAAATCAACACCGCTATCAGTACCAGTTCTAATGTAGCCGGCAGGCGTTCGGCGATCAGCGTAAAGACATCCGTTTGGTTGTAGTAAGATATGCCGAAGTTACCTTCGGCAATGTTTCCTACAAAACGAAAATATTGTGTGATCACACTATCGTTCAAGCCTAATGACTCTCTGAGTACCTCACGGTCTTCTTGAGTGGCGTTTTCCGGCACCATGCCTTCGATAGGATCACCGACAAACTGGAACATGGTAAACGCGAGCAGGGCGACGGATAACATCAGCGCTGCGGCTTGAATGGTTCGTCTAATGAGGAAAACTAACATATCGACCTCTTATCTTATTGATACTTTGAGCGCCATAGACGAACAACATTGTCGGAAGATTGGGTAATCTTGAGGTGTTTCGATGTCACCCAGGTCACCGGTTCAAAGTGCAGCGGAATGTAAGGCAAATCCGCCTGAGCTTCATTGAGGGCATTGGACATCAGTGCAATACGCTTATCTAAATCGAGCTCAGATAAAGAGGATTGAATGTAGCGGTCCACATTTTCATTCGAGTAGCGGGGGATATTGAATGAACCAAAGGTGCGGCCATCTTTAGTGTGCAGCAACTGTTGGTTGATGCTGTAGGCGTCTACCAGTGGCAGGTTTGCCCAACCGAGCACTGCAATATCCGTTTTACCCTGGTCACGGATGGTGGAATAGGTACTGCGAGGATGCATGTTGAGTTCAGAATTTACCCCGATTTTGGACCAAAAACGCTGTATGGCCGGGCACCACTGCTCGGCGCTGATGTAGGCCCCCTGAACGCAGTCAAAGGCAATATTAAAGCCATTTTCGTAACCCGCTTCTTTCAGCAGCGCTTTGGCTTTTTTAGGGTCATAAGCGATGGTGATGTCATTTTCTTGGTTATAGCCGGCAATTTGCGGAGAGACATAAGAGTTGGCGACCTCGGTTTTATCTCTCATGATCTTTTTCACGATAAGATCGCGGTTGATCGCGTGCATCAGAGCCTGGCGAACGCGAATGTCTTTTAACGGGTTTTCATCAAACGTATTGGTGGCGTTGAGCTTATCCGCCATATTCAAGCTGATAAAATCGACCCGCATCGACGGCTTGGATTTCACGTCCAGCTGCTTTTCTTTCTCCAGCCGGGGCACATCTTGCAGTGGTACATCGGTCGTGAGATCGAATTCACCGGACATCAGCCCCGCAACGCGAGTGGCATCAGAGTTCACCGGTTTAAAAATGATTTTATCGATATTGTGAGCGTATTTGTCGGCATTCCACCAAGACGGATTGGCAGTAAGTACCATTTCCGCATCACGGCGACGAGACTCTAAAACAAATGGCCCGGTGCCATTGGTGTTATTGGTGGCGTAACTTTCCGTCCCGGCACTCATACTGGAAGGTTTAAGGGCGTTGTTTGCGACCAACCACTCTTCATCCATCATCAAGATACCGGTCAGTTCATTTAACACGATAGGTGAAGACTTTAAGGTCTTAATTTCGACTTTGTACTCCGATAGTTTTTTCGCGGAAAGGATCGAAGATGCGTTACCCCTTATGCCGGAATCTTTGTCGGTCACTCGGGTAATAGACGCGACCACATCATCAGCATTGAACGGGTTGCCGTTGTGAAAGGTCACCCCTTCTCGCAAGGTAAAGTGCAGCGTTTCATCGTCGATTTGTTGCCACGATGTCGCGAGTACCGGGGCGACTTTGTAATTTTCGTCCCATTCAACCAACCCTTCGTAGATATGGTTCTGAAACGCTAGCGCGGAAGTTGAAGCGAAAGCGTAGGGATCCAAGGTGGCGATGTCGATTTGCTGAGTCCAAATCAGCTTATTCTCGGCTTGGCTCGCGGCAGAGAGTGTTGACAGAAAAGCTAGAGTCAGTAGTGACTTTTTCATATGGTCTTCCTTGTGTTGACGTCCTGGTTGTCAATTCATTTAGGCATAGTCGACAAAGTGTTGAAAGATTGTTAACAATAAAATATGACATTGTTAACATTTTTATGGTTAATAAGTATACGGTTCGGATTCATAAAGTTATAAGTTTCACAATAAGGAACCAGTTGAAGATAAGGACGTATGCAAATGCAAAAAACATTAATCAAAGGAATCAAAGTAGATTCGAGTAAAGATGAGCAGGATGTATTAATCGAAAATGATCTGTTTTCGAAAATATCCGCTCACATTGATGTGCAGGAAAATGACGCTGTCGTGATTGATGGCAAAGGAAAAGTGCTATTACCGCATTTGATTGATGGTCACGGCCATATTGATAAAACCCTATGGGGCTTGGAGTGGTTTGAAAATGAAGTGCCAAGAGAGCTGAGTAAAATTGTCGAAAACGAGCGTAAGTTTCGCGCCAGTCACCAGTTGGATTCTCATGCACAATCGATGCGGATGACCCAAAAATGCTTACAGTTTGGTACCGGAGCCATTCGTACCCACATCGATGTAGATAACGAGATTGGTACTAAACACGTGGAAGGGGTACTGGAAACCAAGCGTAAGTTTGAAGGTTTAGTCAAAATCGAGACGGTCTGTTTCCCGCAAAGCGGCCTGCTCCAACGTGCGGGGACACTGGCACTAATGGATGCGTCAATGGCGCTTGGTTGCGACTATGTCGGTGGGATCGATCCTTCAAGTTTTGAGCGTGATCCCGTGAAGCACCTGGATATGATTTTTTCGCTCGCGGATAAATACGGCACTGGCGTGGATCTGCATTTGCATGAGCCGGGTGACCTGGGCGCATTTTCGGTTGAATTACTGATCGAGCGAACCAAAGCGCTCTCGATGCAAGGTAAAGTGACCATCAGTCATGGCTTTTGTCTCGGCGATGTGGAGCTGGCTTACCAACATCAACTGGCAGAGCAGTTGGGGGCTAATCAGATTCATGTTGCTACCGTGGTCCCGTCAAACCGAAATCCAATCCCATTTGAATTACTGCGCTCCCATGGTGTGCAAATCAGTGCCGGAAATGATGGCATCCGGGATACCTGGAGCCCATACGGTACCGGTGACATGTTACAGCGTGCCATGTTTACCGGGCTGAAATACCGCTGGCGTAAAGACAGTGAATTCACCCAGGCGCTTTATGCGATTACCGAAGGCGGAGCGAGAATGATGGGGCTATCGCAATACGGTATCCAAGCGGGCAATCCTGCCAACTTTATGATTGTGCAGGCTGAAAACTTCATTGATGCCATCGTCTCTCAACCGGCGCAACGTGATGTCTATTCACGTGGACAAAGAGTGGTATCACAAGGGCAGCTCGAGGTGTCACTATGATCACTAAACTATCCGGAAAATGGGTGGTCGGCTACCAGGAAGGCGGTCACTGTGTCTACGAAAATGGCGAAGTGGTCTATGACGATAGCGGTAAGGTGTTATTTGTTGGCCACCAATACTCCGGCCATGTAGATCAACACGAGGATTTGGGTAACGTGTTGATTGGTCCGGGGTTCATTGACCTGGACGCCATTGTTGACCTTGATTCGACCGTGCTGGCGTTTGAGCATCAGCCCGGTTGGAAAAAAGGCCGGATTCCCTCAACTAAATGGCAGCGCCAAGAAACCTATAACCCAGAACAGTTAGCCTTCAATAAACGCTATGCGTTTAATATGTTGCTGATGAACGGCATTACCACTGTGGTGCCGATTACCTCGATCCTTTATCGAGAGTGGGCTGAAACCTATGACGAATTTATCACTGCTGCTGAGATTGCAGAACAAGTCGGAATCCGTGCCTATTTAGGCCCGGCTTACATGTCAGGTTATGCGTCAGTCAACGATGACGGATCTTTTCTGATGCATTTTGATGAGCATAAGGGCCAGCAAGGGCTTGATGACGCGATACGCTTTGTCGATGTGGTTCGCCAGCAGTATTCGTCGCGTATTCAGGGGATACTCGCACCAGATAGAATCGAAGGGTGTACCCCGATCTTGTTGAAAAATACCGCTCGTGCCGCCGAGTCTTTGAATTGCCCCGTGCGCTTACACAGTTGCCAGGGAGAGTTTGAAGTCCAGCAAATTGACCAATTGCATGACGGTATCACTTCGATAGAATATATGCACCAGGCTGGATTATTGTCGCCTCGCCTGTTGTTACCGCATCTGCAGTTATTAGGCGGATTAGAGCCTAATGAGGCAAAGATTGAGTCTGACCTACAGAAAATCGCCGAATCCGGCGCACACGCTGTGGTATGCCCACTCGTGGCCGGACGTCATGCCAAATATTTTAATGGGGTGAGCAATTTTCAGCGGCGTGGTATCAATATTGCTCTGGGTACAGATACTTTTCCGGTCGACATTATCCAAAATATGCACATCGGTACCATTTTAAGCCGCGTTTCACAGGGAAACATCACAGAAGCTTCGGCACTGGATTACTACAATATGGCGACGCTAGGCGGAGCCAGAGCGCTCAATCGCCCAGATCTTGGCCGCTTATGCCCAGGGAGTGCGGCGGACATCATGGTATTTGATTTTGATAGTATTTATACCGGACAAAATTTTGACCCCATCACTACCATGATTATTAATGGCAGTGGAAGAGAAGTAACAGGGGTGATTGTCGATGGGGTGAAGCGGGTATGGAACAATGAGTGTTTAAATGAGTCGATGGATGATTTACACCAACAAGCGCAAGCTCAGTTTGATTATTTCATCACTACTTATCCAGAACGCTGTTACGGTAATCAAGCCGTTGAGGATATATTTCCCAGCGTGTTACCAATAATAAAAAATCCCTAATGTAAGGAAGTTAGATATGTCTGCGGCCAAAGATAAACAATATGTATACGATGAGTGTTATAAGGCCATTATTTCACTCAAGTTACCGCCAGATACTCGTCTGGTGGAAACTAAATTGGTGGACGTATTTTCTGTTAAGCGTCCTGTCATTAGGGAAGTGCTCAAAGAGTTGTCTTTAATTGGTTTAGTGAATATTAAACCGAATGTCGGGGCCTTTGTCGCAGCCCCGACAGTCAAAGATGCTGTGGACATTATGAACCTCAGAAAAATTCTTGAAAAAGAGATGATTACACCTTCGTTGATGGAGCTTTCATCCTCGCAAATTCAGAAGCTCGAGTCCCTGCATGATTTAGAAAAAGAATCGATTAAACAAGGAGACAAAGAAGGTCAGATTCATCATTCGATGGGGTTTCACCTTAAGCTGGCAGAATATAGCGGCAATAAATATCTGTACCGGACACTAAAAAACTTGCTCGCCATATCTTCTTTGGTGACGAGTACCTATGGCACAAAGGATAAAATCAGCTGTCACTGTAATGAGCATTTACTCATTTTGACGGCAATTAAAGAAAAAGATATTGATAAAGCCAAAGCGCTAATGTCTCAACATATTGCAACACTGACTTCCAGTTTGAATCTCGAAGAACCGCCCAAAAGTAAGTTAGATTACTACGAAGTATTTAATGTTGAGTAATTCCTGATGGCCGTTTCCTTGCGACTACAATGCGGCCGTTAAATTGCGACACGGCTTTGCTGCGTTATTCGGAACAACCAGATCCAGACGTTACATTCGAATCGGCCGCACATCACCCTCGCCTTATGCTCAAACCTCTCTGCGATGCCAACACGGGCGCACCCTGCTATTGGTGTATTGCTCGTCAAGCTAGCTAACCTCTTCCTAACGATACCCATAACCGCACCCAAAAACGTCAGGTACAAAAAAAGGTTAGTAAACACTACGCTTACTAACCTTTCGGAATCTGGTGGCCCCTCGCAGACTTGAACTGCGGACCAATCGATTATGAGTCGACTGCTCTAACCACTGAGCTAAGGGGCCAATGTGAGTGACGATTATAGGGGAAGGGGCTGGGGCTGTCTAGCCACTAACGGCCGCAGGATGACTAGTTTTTATCCACTTAAATCAAGCGGGTAGAAAAAAGGTGAGCTGTTGCTCACCTTTTGTACATCCACTGATATGGTTACTCATCCAGGAAGCTGCGTAGCGTCTCTGAACGGCTTGGGTGGCGCAGCTTACGCAGCGCTTTAGCTTCAATCTGACGAATCCGCTCACGGGTTACGTCAAACTGTTTGCCCACCTCTTCCAGGGTGTGGTCGGTATTCATGTCGATACCAAAACGCATCCGCAGCACTTTGGCTTCGCGTGGCGTCAGGCCGGCCAGTACATCTTTAGTCGCCATCTTCAGGCTGGTGGCAGTTGCTGAGTCCAGCGGCAGCTCCAGCGTGGTATCTTCAATGAAATCACCCAGATGCGAATCTTCATCGTCACCGATAGGGGTTTCCATCGAAATTGGCTCTTTGGCAATTTTCAGTACTTTGCGGATTTTATCTTCCGGCATCTGCATGCGTTCTGCCAGTTCTTCCGGCAGCGGTTCACGGCCCATCTCCTGCAGCATCTGACGAGAGATACGGTTCAGTTTGTTGATGGTTTCAATCATGTGAACCGGAATCCGGATCGTGCGTGCCTGGTCAGCGATTGAACGGGTGATCGCCTGACGAATCCACCAGGTTGCATAAGTTGAAAACTTGTAACCACGGCGGTATTCAAATTTATCCACCGCTTTCATCAGACCGATGTTACCTTCCTGGATCAGATCCAGGAATTGCAGACCACGGTTGGTGTATTTCTTGGCAATCGAGATAACCAGACGCAAGTTTGCCTCAACCATCTCTTTCTTGGCGCGGCGAGCTTTTGCTTCACCGATCGACATGCGACGACTGATATCTTTGATGCTTTGGACCGACAGTTTGGTCTCTTCTTCAATGATCTGCAGTTTCTGGATCGAGCGGCGAATGTCGTCTTCGTTGCGTTTGATCTTTTCTGCGTATGGCTTGTCAGATGCCAGTACCTGATCGAGCCAGGCATCGCTGGATTCATTACCAGTGAATAGGGCGATAAACGATTTTTTCGGCATTTTGCCGTATTCAACCGTTTGGCGCATGATCAGGCGTTCCTGAGTTCTGACGCGGTCCATGGCGTGACGCATTTCGTCAACCAGGTAATCAAACTGTTTCGGTGTCAGGCGGAACTCTTTAAACACTTCCTGTAACATGCCAGCAGCGGTGGCCACTTTCGGGCTCTGTTCGCCATGCTCGTTCAGCGCCAGCTGATAGTTCTGGAAGGTATTACGCAGCGAAGTGAATTTTTCTAGCGCCAGTTCAGGGTCGATACCGGTATCTTCTTCGGTTTCTTCCTCGTCATCGCCGTCTTCGTCTTCATCTTCCAGATCTTCTTCATCTTCGTCGGCGAGATCTTTCTCATTCAGTTCCGAACCGATGTGAGTGGCGGTCGGTGCGGTAGTCTCTTCCGCATCAGGGTCGACGAAACCTGAGATCAGGTCGGTAAGGCGAAGTTCTTCAGCCTGGACTTTATCAAACTGTTCCAGAATATAAGGGATAGTACCAGGGTATTCAGCGACGGAAGACTGCACCTGATTGATACCATCTTCGATTCGCTTCGCGATATCGATTTCACCTTCACGAGTCAGCAGTTCAACGGTACCCATTTCACGCATGTACATGCGAACGGGATCCGTGGTGCGGCCGATTTCATTTTCTACACTAGAAAGGGCAGCAGCGGCCGCTTCAGCAGCATCTTCGTCGGTAATGGTGTTGTCATCGTTCAACGCTAAGTCATCGGCATCAGGTGCGGTTTCCACGACCTTAATGCCCATGTCATTAATCATCTGAATAATGTCTTCTACCTGTTCGGAATCGACGATTTCTGCAGGTAGGTGGTCATTGACTTCGGCATAGGTCAGATAGCCTTGTTCCTTGCCTTTAATGACAAGTTGCTTTAGCTGTGACTGCGGATTTTGATCCATAGACGGTATCCAACTTCGTATCTGGTGAAGGAATTTAGTATGCGATTTGCAAACCAACTATACTAACAAATTAAATCCTTGCTGACTATTCAAACAGGGTTACGCTTTTAAATCTCTCATGAGTTCTTGAAGCTCCCTTTTTTCGTCGCTTGATAAACCGATACTTCTTGATTTAGCTAGCAATTGTTCAATTTGTTTCTCTACGCACTGGGCAATTATTTTGTCCAATGAGTCAAAAAATAGTTCGTTTTGATTATCTTCTACAACTGGGATATCCCAGCTTGCAAGTCGAGACAACAGTGCCTCGTTTTTTGTGTTTCGCCAATGCTCTAGCAATTGACCCGTTTTTATATGGGGTTGATGTCTGCATTTTTCAAGCACTTCCGTTAACAATTTAAGCCCTGGAATGTCCAAACCTTGAGTAGTAGAAAGGTCTGGCACCATATCAGCATAGCTCGGATTTTGAAGAAGCAAAGCGATGACATCTCTCATCGGTGTTCGCTTTATTTCTTTATGCGGCTGAGGTCTAGTTTTCGAATCCGTCGGCAGAGTTGGCTTTTTATAAATTCCAGTTGTTTGACCTAAAATCTTAAGTAGCTGATTTTGCATAGACTCATCAGGTACTTTATTGATTAGAGGAAGTGCAAGGGCCTCTAATGCGGCTTTGCCTTCGTTGTTACCCACATCAACTTGGGTAAGCAAATTAGAAAATAGATATTTTGATAATGGTTCAGCATTTCGAACCAAT
>NZ_JBNKVP010000015.1:0-67332 GCF_050299255.1 Vibrio sp. | reverse complement strand
CCCGTGATTCAGACCACCGGCGGTGTGCGTTGTGTGCCTATAGCCATTGTCAGCGGCTTTATTCTCAGTCTTTTGGTGCCGGTACTGATGCTGTTCTTTGTCTCTCTTGCTGGCTAGATCGCAGGAATCAGCTACCAGATGCACTAAACTGCGGTAGCAAAAAATACATTACGATAATAATACGCTTCAAAAAGGAAACACTATGAAACGCTTAATTGTTGCCACGCTGCTTGCGGCGACGTCGTCGCTGACTTTCGCGGCGGACAATGCGTGTTTGTCCAAGAAATACGATGCCTATATCGACGCTTCACTTCACTGGTATCAGGATTTGGCGGAATTGACCGCCAGCCAGTATCCGGATCTGAAAGAAGTCTCGGAATGGTTTTTAACCGGCCGTAAGCATCACTTTGAACTCAATCGTGCTGCCGTTCATTACTACTTGAACAACGATGCCTCCAAAGTGGCGGTTGAACGCCCGGTTGAAGCCTGGCTGCAACTGGAACAACACGACATCAAAGTGCTGGCATCCCGTAGTGATGAACTAGGCGCACTGGCCAAAGAGACA
Source organism: Vibrio sp. (assembly GCF_050299255.1). Lineage (GTDB taxonomy): Bacteria > Pseudomonadota > Gammaproteobacteria > Enterobacterales > Vibrionaceae > Vibrio. The sequence goes on along the minus strand of NZ_JBNKVP010000015.1, from coordinate 66,767 downwards.
TTCGCAGACCGCCAGTCCAAGCCTCATCCACAAAATTACGAGTTGCGCTCCGCCTTCGCTGATCTGTTAGCGAAACCGGCCCAGATTGACACAGCACTGCAACGATATAATAAGTCGATTAAGCAGTTAGAAGCGATTAACTGCCAATAAGAAACCAGGCCAATTCGAACGAGCTCCAATTTAAGGCGGGACATTAGTCCCGTTTTCGTTTAGATTGTGCCGCTTACAACAATCAATACATATATAACGCTGTATGGTATCGGAACATAAAACGGCTGACGTAAGCTTCGATAGTCTTCTTCGAATCTTCACAGTGCCAGAAGGACCAGATTCAACGCTGACAAGAATTGAAGCGGAGCTGTCACGCAACCTGAACGCATTTCTGCGCGAGCACATCGTTGCGGAAGAGAAGCCTCTGCGTGATATCGAGAAAGATTTCTCCAACCCATCCATTCCTGAACAGCCGGAGTTTGTCTCCGATCATACTCAGCACCTGCTGGATACTTTGGTCTCCCAATCCGTCCATACTTCAGCTCCCAGCTTTATCGGTCATATGACTTCGGCACTGCCCTATTTCCTGATGCCGCTGTCCAAGATCATGATTGCACTCAATCAGAACCTGGTCAAAATCGAAACCTCCAAGGCATTTACCCCGTTGGAGCGCCAGGTGATCGGCATGCTACACAAGCTGGTCTATGGCCAGGATGACCCGTTTTATAGCCAGTGGATGCACAGCGCCAACCATTCGCTCGGCGCGTTCTGCTCCGGCGGAACCATAGCCAATATCACTGCCCTCTGGGTGGCACGCAACAATGCCCTTAAAGCCGATGGCACTTTCCACGGCGTTGAAAAAGAAGGCCTGTTTAAAGCCATGCGTCATTATGGCTATGAAGGCATGGCGATTCTGGTGTCAGAACGTGGCCACTACTCTTTGAAAAAAGCAGCGGACGTATTAGGAATCGGCCAGGAAGGTCTGGTGCCTGTGGTTACAACCGCGGAAAACCGGATTTGCCCACGCGATCTGGAAGACAAGATCGCCGAATTGAAAGCGCAGAAGATTAAGCCGTTTGCGGTAGTCGGCGTCGCCGGTACCACAGAAACCGGTAATATCGACCCGCTGGCCGACATTGCGGCCATCTGCCAACGCGAAGGCTGCCATTTTCACGTTGATGCCGCCTGGGGTGGCGCAACACTGATGTCAAACAACCACCGTAAATTACTTAATGGTATCGAAATGGCGGATTCCGTCACTATCGATGCGCACAAACAGCTGTATATCCCGATGGGAGCCGGCATGGTGTTGTTCAAAAATCCCGATGCGATGGCCTCAATTGAACACCACGCGCAATATATCTTACGTAAAGGATCCAAAGACCTGGGCAGTCACACTCTCGAAGGCTCGCGTTCCGGCATGGCGATGCTGGTCTATGCTGCTATGCATATCATCAGCCGCCCTGGTTATGAATTGTTGATCGATCAGGGAATTGAAAAAGCCAACTATTTTGCCAACCTGATCGAGGCGCAGGAAGATTTCGAACTGGTGTCCAAACCCGAGCTTTGCATTCTGACCTATCGTTATCTGCCGCCACAGGTGAAACAAGCCCTGCTTAAAGCCGATGCGGACCAGCGTGAACAGCTCAATGAACGGTTAAATGAGCTGACCAAATTCGTTCAGAAGAAACAGCGTGAAACCGGCAAGTCTTTTGTCTCTCGTACACGCCTGAACCCCGAACAATGGGACAGACTGAACACCATCGTGTTCCGCGTGGTACTGGCCAATCCTTTGACCTCCACCTCCATTCTGGAGTCGGTACTCAAGGAGCAGCGCGAAATCGTCCAGCAGGCCCCCAATTTGATGGCCGATATCGAACGAATGGCCCGCGACATCCTGAAAAATTGAAAATTTATTTCTTTTTGCAGCAAAATAATTGATTTTGAAGCGGTAAACGAATCAAAAATCAGCAAATATGAATCTAATTTTGTAGTTTAAACAAAATTTTGTTTGAGTCTGGTCATATAATCAGGCGATAAACTGTATAAAAATTACTGCAATTGTATGCCTTCGGTTTATACTGATGGTGATGGCGCTGGTGTAGTAAATACCTATTAGGAAGTCACTTTATTCCTGTCCCCTATTATGGTTTTGGTATTACCAGCGAGATGTGCTCTAGCCCTCGTGAACACTATGAATACATTAGAAAAAATTCAAAAAAATCTGGAAAACTTTAGCAAGTCAGAACGCAAAGTGGCCGAAGTAATCATGGCTTCTCCACAGACTGCGATTCATTCCAGTATCGCGACACTGGCCAAAATGGCCGACGTCAGCGAACCGACAGTTAACCGCTTCTGCCGTCGCCTGGATACCAAAGGTTTCCCGGATTTTAAACTGCACCTGGCTCAGAGTCTTGCCAATGGTACACCTTATGTGAACCGTAATGTTGAGGAAGACGATGGTCCGGATGCGTACACCCACAAGATTTTCGAATCAACCATGGCCTGTCTGGATGTAGCGAAAAACAGCTTAGATCCAATGCAGGTAAACCGTGCGGTCGATTTGCTCACCCAAGCTAAAAGAATTTCCTTCTTTGGTCTGGGCGCTTCGTCGGCTGTAGCCCGGGATGCGCAAAACAAGTTTATCCGGTTTAATATCCCCATCACTTGTTTTGAAGATGTGGTGATGCAGCGCATGAGTTGCATCAACAGCACTGACAACGATGTCATCGTGCTGATTTCCCATACCGGACGGACTAAGAGCCAGGTTGAAATTGCCAATTTGGCACGTGAAAACGGTGCAACTGTAATCGCCATTACGGCCAAGGACTCCCCCCTTGATAAAGCCAGTTCGCTGTCTATCACTTTAGATGTACCGGAAGACACCGATGTCTACATGCCAATGGCCAGCCGCGTAGTACAAATGACGGTGATCGACGTGCTGGCAACCGGCTTTACGTTACGCCGTGGCACGGGCTTCCGCGAAAACCTCAAACGGGTAAAAGAAGCGCTGAAAGATTCGCGCTACGACAAGCTGTCTCAGTTGTAATAACCTGAACCTGCCGTTGTCTGCTTGAAGACATAGATAGTAAACGGAGCCCAGCGGCTCCGTTTTTGTTTTTCTGCTTACTTGGGCGGTTGTCGGATGGTGATCCAAGGCAGGGGTCTGGTTTTCAGCTGCACTGGTGAACAAAAGCTGTTCAATAGAATTTGCCTATTGAAGCAAGAGGCCATTGCCACTTTATTTCCTAACTGGGATAAGGCATAGTGAACGCATTAAACCATAGGAGAAAGATTTATGTTCGTTGTGATTTTTGGTCGCCCTGCCTGCCCTTACTGTGTTCGTGCAAAAGAGCACGCGGAAACGCTAAAAGCCAAACGTGACGATTTTAACTACCGTTACGTTGATATTCACGCAGAAGGTATTACTAAAGCGGATCTGGAAAAGACCGTTGGTAAGCCGGTAGAAACCGTGCCACAAATCTTTGTTGATCAGCAGCACATCGGCGGCTGTGATGATTTTGAAGCTTACGCTAAAGAACATCTGGGTCTGTTCGACACTGTTTAATAGCAGCATTTATTCTTCTAAGCCGCCGGACAGGCGGCTTTTTTGTGTAAAAAAAACGGCGCAATTTTGGCAAAAGTCAGCTAATAGTTAAGAATAAAAAATTTCACTTATCTTTTGCTAAGAATTAGATACAATCCGCACACTTAAACGCGCTGACGCGCACCGACAAAATCAGATCCCGGCCGTGAATATTGACGTCGTACTCTTGCTAGAACAAAACCCCATCCTCCTCATCTTCGTGGTGCTGGCTATCGGCCTCGCTATCGGAAAAATTCGCTTTGGCAGCCTGCAACTCGGTAACTCGATTGGCGTACTGATCACCTCGCTGGTGATGGGTCACCTCGGTTTTACCTTTACCCCGGAAGCCCTGACCATCGGCTTTATGCTGTTTATTTACTGTGTCGGAATAGAAGCCGGACCTAACTTTTTCGGTATTTTCTTTAAAGACGGTAAGCACTATTTCATTCTGAGTATGGTGGTGCTGGTCACCGCCATCACCATTACCTATTTTTCCAGCCAGATATTTGAGCTCGACTACGGCCTGGCAGCGGGGATGATGGCCGGCTCGCTCACCTCCACCCCGGTTTTAGTGGGTGCGCAGGACGCGCTCAGCTCCGGTCTGGCAACGCTGCCACGCAACTTTGACACTAGCCTGGTGATGGAAAACCTCACCGTTGGCTATGCGATGGCGTATCTGATTGGCCTGATCAGTATGATCATGTTCGCCAAGCTGATGCCTCAGTTGCAAAAGCAGAACCTGTCTGACTCTGCCCAACAAATCGCCCGGGAACGCGGCATTGGTGGCTCAGGGCAGCGCAAGGTGTATCTGCCCATCATCCGTGCTTATCGCGTTGGCCAGGAGCTGATCAACTGGATAGACGGGCGCAACCTGCGTGAACTGGGTATCTACCGCCAGACCGGTTGCTACATCGAACGTATCCGCCGTAACGGCATTATTGCCCATCCGGATGGCGACGCTATTTTGCAGGAAGGCGACGAAATCGCCCTGGTCGGTTTCCCCGACAGCCATGCCCGTCTCGATCCAAGTTTTCGCAACGGTAAAGAAGTGTTTGACCGTAACCTGCTCGATTTACGCATCGTCGAAGAAGAGATCGTGGTCAAAAGTGATGCCATCGCCGGTAAGCGACTGTCCGACCTGAATGTCTCGGAATTCGGCTGCTTTCTGAACCGGGTGGTCCGGGCCCAGATAGAAATGCCAATGGACCTGGATATCGTGCTGGCCAAAGGAGACATCTTACAGGTCAGCGGCGAGAAAAGCCGCGTGCACGGCCTGGCGGAGAAAATCGGCTTTATCTCCATCCACAGCCAGATAGCGGACCTGCTCGCGTTCTGTAGCTTCTTTATTCTGGGTATCTTACTTGGCCTGGTCACCATGAGTTTTGGTCAGGTGTCGTTTGGCCTCGGCAATGCCGTCGGCCTGCTGCTGTCTGGGATCACACTGGGATTCCTGCGAGCCAACCACCCGACTTTTGGTTATGTGCCACGCGGGGCGCTCAATATGGTCAAAGACCTCGGCCTGATGTTCTTTATGGTCGGAATCGGCCTCAGTGCCGGTGGCAAAATGTTTGAACACCTGTCACAGGTGGGCATCAAAGTGATCGGCCTGTCATTTCTGGTCAGTGTCGTGCCGGTGGTGCTGGCCTACCTGGTCGGAGCCCACGTTCTGAAAATGAACCGGGCACTGCTGTTCGGTGCGATCATCGGCGCCCGTACCTGCGCCCCGGCGATGGACATAGTGAATGATTATTCCAAATCCACCATCCCGGCACTGGGCTATGCGGGAACCTACGCCATTGCTAACATTCTGATGACGCTGGCCGGTACCGTACTAATCATAATCAGCTGAGACCCGTTGTAGCGGTGGATTAACCGCTACTAACAGTCAGGCATAAAAAAAGGCGCTGTAAACACAGCGCCTTTTTCAGCATTGAAAATCAGATCTCGATGAAATCTGCTTCAACCTGCGGGTTAACATCAGCTTCGTAGTCCACACCGTCAACACCGAAACCGAACAGCTTGAGGAATTCTTCTTTGTATTCCACGTAGTCAGTCAGTTCTTTCAGGTTTTCTGTAGTGATTTGAGGCCACAGATCACGGCAGTGTTTCTGGATGTCTTCACGCAGTTCCCAGTCATCCAGACGCAGACGGTTCTTCTCGTCCACTTCTGGCGCGCTGCCGTCTTCTTTGTACAGACGCTGACTGAACATACGGTAGATCTGTTCCATACAACCTTCGTGAACGCCTTCTTCACGCATTTTCTTAAATACCATGGCGATGTACAGAGGCATAACTGGAATTGCAGAGCTAGCTTGAGTAACCACAGATTTCAGTACCGCTACGTTAGCCGTGCCGCCATGCTCGCCCAGTTTCTCATTCAGTGCTGCTGCTGCGCGGTCCAGGTCCATCTTCGCCTGGCCCAGAGCACCTTCCCAGTAGATTGGCCAGGTCAGCTCAGTACCGATGTAGCTGTAAGCGACGGTTTTACAACCTTCTGCCAGTACACCAGCGTCGGACAGAGCGTTGATCCACAGTTCCCAGTCCTCGCCGCCCATAACGGTCACGGTGTCTTTGATTTCCTGTTCTGTGGCAGGCTCTACACTCGCTTCAATGATGACATCTTTGTTGGTGTCTACTGCTGTTGCGGTGTAAGTTTCGCCGATAGGCTTCAGTGACGAACGAATCAGCTCACCTGTTTCTGGCAGTTTACGTACCGGAGAAGCCAGAGAATAAACCACCATGTCTACCTGGCCCAGGTCTTGTTTGATCAGGTCGATGGTTTTTTGCTTGGCTTCGTTGGAGAACGCATCACCGTTCAGGCTCTTGGCATACAGGCCTTCCTCGCGAGCCAGTTTGTCAAAGGCCGCCGCGTTATAGAAACCCGCTGTGCCTGGTTTCTTTTCTGTGCCTTCTTTCTCGAAGAACACACCAATGGTTGCCGCGCCACCGCCAAAAGCAGCCGCAATACGAGATGACAAACCGTAGCCACTGGAAGAACCCACGACCAGCACACGTTTTGGTGCGTCTTTAATTGGGCCTTGTGCTTTGGTATAAGCGATTTGTTCTTTTACGTTCGCCTCACAACCCACTGGATGGGTGGTGGTACAGATAAATCCACGAATTCTAGGTTTGATGATCATATTCAACTTCCTTAAAAAATCCCCGCTAGGATAAAAGTTTCAAGGCTAAAACTCATCTAGTTTCTGAAAAAACTGCCACAAAATGCAAGTGGTTGGAGCACTTTATGATGAAACAGAAAAAGGCATCTCATTGAGATGCCTTCGCCTGGTCACTTTTGCTTAAGCGACGCTATTTAGCTTTCGTTGGTCAGGCTTGCCTGTAACCACTTCACTCATATCGTGGCTGAAGTTATCCACCTGAATTGCACGGTAACGCAATTTGTCTGCAGCCAGAATCTGATCGATTTCAGCATCGGTCAGAACACCGGCCTCTCGAGCTTGCTCCAGACGAGTGGTCAACATGCCTTTACGATCGACTTTGCCATCTTTGGCGGCTTTATTCAGCTTACGCTCCAGCTCGCGAACCCCGTACATAGCCAGGAAGGCTTGTTCCATCAATCCACGGGCATCGTTTTCATCACCTACATAGCAGAGGTGGGTCAGACGATCACGGTGTGCGCCTGGAGTCATCAGGCTTTCTGCCAGTTTGACGGTCAGAACATCATCCGGACGTTTGAAGTGATTACCCAGTGGGAAAACAAGTGCTTTCAGTAGCGGTCCAACGCCTTTAACCGGGAAGTTATTGTACGCTTCCTGCAGCGACTTCGCCGCATGGTAGAAACAGTGCTGAATCGCATAGTGGACATAGTCTAAGTCCTGTTGTTGACGACCATCATCTTCATATTTCTTCAGTACTGCTGACGCCATGTAAAGATAACTCAAGCCATCCCCCAGACGCGCTGAGATCAGTTCCTTACGTTTTAGCTCGCCACCTAGCGTCAACATAGCAAAATCAGCGCTTACCGCCAGTGCCCGGCTCAGACGGGTTAAATCGCGGTAGTACTGCTTGGTCGCTCCGCTCATTTCTGCTTTGACGAAACGTGAACCAGTTAACGCCGCACCGAACGCGCCGAAGGTATTTTTAGTCGCGTGTGCTATGTGCTTAAACAGCAACTTATCAAAATCTTTTGCACCTTGCTCTTGGTCTGGATTGGCAGCGGCTTCCATTTCGCTCAGAACATACGGGTGACAGCGTGTTGCACCCTGGCCAAAGATCATCAGGTTGCGGGTCAGAATGTTCGCCCCTTCCACTGTGATCGCGACCGGAATACCCAGATAGTGATTGGCCAGGTAGTTCATCGGGCCATCCTGAATCGCACGACCCGAATGAATATCCATCGAATCATTCAAAATGGTACGGGCGATCTCTGTCATATGGTATTTGGCGATAGCGGTGACGATACCGGGCTTTTCTTTCATATCCAGTGACGTGGTGGTCAGGGTACGAGTCGCTTCAAGCAGATAAGTCAGGCCACCGATACGGCCCAGTGCTTCTGCCACCCCTTCAAATTTACCGATAGACATACCAAACTGCTTACGCACGTAGGCATAAGCGCCAGTAGTACGGGCGGTCAAGTGACCGATCGCGGTGCCCAGAGCCGGCAGCGAAATACCTCGTCCTGCAGACAAACACTCAACCAGCATACGCCAGCCCTTCCCTGCATAATCGACACCGCCGATCAGCCAGTCAATTGGGATAAACACGTCCGTACCACGGGTCGGGCCATTCATAAAAGCCAGACCAAGAGGATCATGACGCTCACCCACTTCAACACCAGGGTGGCTGGTCGGAATCAAGGCACAGGTAATGCCGATATCGACTTTATCGCCAATCAGGTTCTCAGGGTCACGCAGTTTGAACGCCAAACCCAGTACTGTTGAGACAGGAGCGAGTGTGATGTAACGCTTATCCCAGCTCAATCGGATACCCAGTACTTCTTTACCTTCGTGCTCGCCGTAGCAAACTTCACCAATATCTGGGATCGCACCCGCATCGGAACCCGCTTCCGGACCGGTCAGGGCAAAACAAGGAATATCCGTACCGTCGGCAAGGCGAGGCAGCCAATAATCCTTCTGCTCTTGGGTACCGTAGTGCGACAGCAATTCGCCCGGGCCGAGTGAGTTCGGTACCATGACGGTCACTGCTGCACTGGTGCTCTTAGTACCGATTGTGGAAACAATTGTGGAGTTAGCAAACGCCGAAAATTCACGGCCGCCGTACTCTTTAGAAATGATCAGCGAGAAGAAACCTTCTTGGCGCAGGTAGTCCCAGACTTCTTTCGGCAAGTCACGTTGGTGACGCACGATTTGGAAATCGTCCAGCATTGTCATCAGAGTCTGCAACTCGTTGTCAATGAAAGACTGCTCTTCTGCGGTCAAAGTAGGTTTAGGGTAATGGTGCAGTTTGGCGAAATCCGGACGACCGGAAAACAACTCGCCATCCCACCATACACTACCGGCTTCCATAGCCTCTTGCTCAGTTTTGGACAGAGGTGGTAGTAGTTTTTTGAACATATTAAAAGCCGGGTCGCTCACCCATTTTCTTCTCAAAGAGCTCATAATCAGATCCTTTTGTTCACGTTTTTGTAGGGTTCGTAGTTATTGTTAGCGTTATTTGGCCGCCATTCCTGCCGCCAAGTAGGGGATTATTTTATCCACGATCGCTTTGGCATCGACTTTCTGGCCATAATCGTTTTCGGCAATTTCCGCCAGAGCCTTACTGGACGCCATGGTGAAAACGCAGGTGCCCAGAGTAAAGTGCAATCGCCAGAACAGTTCTTCTCTGTCCAAATCCGGATTGGCGCGCATAATCGAATCGGTAAACAGGGTTAGAGTTTCCTGATAACGCGTGGTGATAAACCAGCGTAAGTGACCTTGCACATCGGTATAGCCGCGCCCTATCAGCAACATAAAACGGCTGGTGCCATTGGGCCGAACATCATTCAAAGCGCGAAGTGGACCTCGTAGCGACTCAAACACATCTTCCATGCTGTAATCGTCGTTGAGGTTGAGCGTGATCAGCGCGTCCTGCACTGCTGGCATAAAAGCCTCCAGATACCGGTTCAATACCGCTCTAACCAGCGTTTTTTTGTCACCAAAGTGATAATTGACCGATGCCAGGTTAACCGCCGCCTTACTGGTGATGGTTCTCAGTGAGGTGTCGTTAAAGCCGTGCTCTGCAAACAGCGCTTCGGCCACATCAAGTATTTTTTCCTTAGTGCGATTTCTGGGTGCCATTTTAATCACTCGTATTAAACATCTGTTTGAAAATATACAAGCGACCTACAGGATTAACAAGCAATTAACATCACAATTTTGTAGATTGGTCTGACCACGAATAAATAAATGTCAGTAACTTACTGAATTAGAAAGGACTAAAAACAAACTTAAAATATTCGTCAACTTTTTGGGAACTGACGGGCAATTGACTAGTCATAACAAGTGTAGTTCGCAGAGCATTGAGAGTTTCACTGGCCGTCAAACTGCATTCAACCTGAGACTACAAGTTACGCTGCTTTTTCTTATTAACTCCTATGTTTGTATCCGCCCAGAACCCGTTGTTCTGGGCTTTTTTTATTTTAACCTCAGGTTAGGCCAAAAATACATTCGCGAGCCTTATTGTTGCGGGATACGATTTCACTGCTAAATCGGCTAAACTGTGCAGCCTTTTCTCAAAATCCGTTTGCTATGAAACTGCTCGAAAGCCCGGTCACACAGCATCAATTTGGCGATATTGGTTTCTTTTTAAAGCGCGATGATCAACTTCACGCGCATTTTTCCGGTAACAAGGCGCGCAAGTTCGCCTCATTGCTGGAGCTAGACCAGCCAGATATCACCACTCTAATCAGTTATGGCAGTGCCCAGGCCAATTCGCTGTTTTCTCTCGCCGCGCTGGCATGCATCAAAGGCTGGCAGCTTGAATACTACGTAGACCGGATTCCGCACTGGCTGAAACAACAGCCGATCGGCAATTACCGGGGAGCGCTGGAGCTGGGCGCTCAGGTCATTGCGGTTTCGGAGTGTGTCGACAAACCGATACATCCTCGCGATTACATCAGCGATATTCGACGCCCAGATGGCTATTGTCTGGTGGTGCCTGAAGGCGGACGGTTTAAGCAAGCGGAGCATGGCGTCAAACAGCTGGCGAGAGAACTGCTGAGCTGGAGCCGTTATTACCGCGAGCACCAGTTTGTGGTGGCATTACCTTCAGGAACCGGGGCCACCGCGCTGTATTTGCACAAGCATCTCGCTCCCCATGGCATAGAAGTGCTGACCTGTCCCTGCGTTGGCGGGGAGGCCTATCTGCGCAGTCAGTTTGCCGAACTGGAACCGGACGGACACCCTACGATTTTGCCGCTGGAACGAAAACATCACTTTGGTCATCTCTACCGGGAGGATTACCAAATCTGGCAGCAGCTTCTCGAATCCACTGGCGTTGAGTTTGATATGCTCTATGATCCATTAATGTGGCGTTGTCTTAGTCAGTGGCATCAAAAAAACCCAGATAAAACTATCATTTACGTTCACCAAGGTGGTTTGTTGGGTAATGAAAGTATGCTGCCACGCTACCAGCGCCAGTATGATTAGCCGGGAACAAGGAATTCACCGATGCATTCAAAACATTCCAAAAATACAGCTTTCAAGTCAGCTCTGCTACTGAGCCTAACTATAGTTGGCGCGGCCAATGCTGAAGTTATCTCTACGTCGTCTGAAAAAGCGATTGTTGCTCTGGATAGTGCCAATCTCGGCCAGCGAGTCTGTTTCTATCAGGGCCAATCCTATTCTTTGGGTGCGGTGCTGAGCGTGGGTGATTTTCTGTTGGAATGCCGAGCGGAAAAAAGTTTCGAATCTAACGGTGCACTGGCCTGGAAACGCCTGGCGGCCGACGGCAGTCAACCGCCGGCAGAGAAAAAGGTCAAAAGCTTAAAGACCACCCATTAATACATATTTGTCCTGCAGGAATTCATCCAGTCCCTGCCGTCCCCCTTCGCGTCCTAATCCGGACTCTTTGACGCCGCCGAAGGGGGCCACCGCGGTAGAAACCAACCCTTCGTTGATCCCAACCATACCTGATTCCAACTGTTCAGATAACCGCCACGCCCTGGCCAGCGACTGAGTGTAACAGTAGTTCGCCAGCCCATACGGCGTGGCGTTGGCGCGTTCAATCACTTCCTGCTCATCACTGAAACGAAACACCCCGGCGACCGGGCCAAAGGTTTCTTCCTGAGCCAGTAACATGTCATCGCTGGCTTCGCTGATCACATGCGGGCTGATGAAGAGGGAATCTGCCGGTACAGCGGATCCATACTGGACAACGCCACCACGGCTTTTAGCATCTTCTATATGGCGACGCACTTTGTCTGCGCCGGACTGATTGATCATCGGCCCTATCTGGCTGCCAGAAAATCCATCGCCCACTTTAAGCTTGGCGACCCGGTCGACCAATAGTTTAACAAACTTGTCGTACACACCGTCCTGAACAAAAACCCGGTTAGCGCAGACACAGGTTTGTCCACCGTTGCGGAACTTGGCCACCATCAGGCCCTCGATGGCGGCGTGGAGATCGGCGTCGTCAAACACGATAAATGCCGCATTCCCCCCCAGTTCCAGCGACAGTTTTTTCAGGCTGTCAGCACACTGCGCCGCCAGTAACTTACCGATGCGGGTTGAGCCGGTGAACGACAGTTTGCGGATCCGCTCACTTTCGCACAACCTTTTGCCGATCCGCTCGGAATCCCCCGTCACCACTTGTAGCAGCCCGGCTGGCAGCCCTGCTCTTTCAGCCAGTTCCGCTAATGCCAGGGCGCTGAACGGAGTGTCGTGGGACGGTTTCAGTACCACTGAGCAACCAGCGGCCAGTGCCGGTGCGCATTTTCGGGTGATCATCGCCGCCGGGAAATTCCACGGCGTGATCGCCGCCACCACACCAACCGGCTCTTTGTTGACCAGAATTCGGGCATCGGCTTTATGGCTAGGGATCAATTCACCGTAAGCTCGCTTTGCCTCTTCGGCAAACCACTGGATAAAACTGGCCGCGTAGCTGATTTCCCCTTTCGCTTCTGCCAGCGGTTTACCCTGCTCCAGGGTGAGTATTTTAGCCAGATCGTCCCTGTGTTCCATCATCAACTGATACCAGCGTAACAAGATCTCAGCACGATGCTGCGCGGTGGAGGTTTTCCAAAGTTTAAAAGCATCGTGAGCGTATTCAATTGCCATTTCTATCTGCCCACAGGTCAGATTCGGCACGGTGCCAATCAGCGCACCATCGGCGGGGTTATACACTTTACAGGTCGCTAAGTTTTCAGCGTCGGTCCAATTACCATTCAAGTAGCAGCGCTGGTGAAACAGGCTGGGGTCATTAAGCTCTATCATGTCGAATATCCGTTTATCAAAGGCTTAATTCCAGCATAGCAGCTAGAGAGTTAAGCAATGATTAAGCGGTTTCGAGTCACTGGCTCTTGGGTCAGTCAATTACCGTTTCTGCGTGCAATCTCACTGTTGGCTAAGATTATCCCAGTAAGGCTGCTCACCATAATAGTCGCTGACGAAATCAATAAATGCCCGAACCTTACGGGCCAGAAACTGGCGGTTCGCGTACACTGCATACAAATAGAGAGGGTCAGGCTCCATTCCTGGCAAAATCACTTTCAGCTGGCCATGGCTGATAGCATCACCGGCAATAAAAGTGGGCTGGACTATGATGCCACCACCGCACACCGCAGCGTTTACCAATAAATCGCCGTTATTGGCCACCAGTTTTGCTGACAGTTTAATGTCGCTGCTGTGGGTAACCCCTTGAAAAAGATTAACCGGATCACCGTAGGAATATTTTAAGAACCGATGCTGCGCCAGATCGTCAAGACTCTCCGGCTCACCGTACTCACGCAGGTAGTCCGGCGAGGCACAGATGGCCATCTTGACCGGCACGATTTTTTTGGCAATCAACGAGGAACTGGGCAGCTTGCCGATACGCAGCGCCACATCAATGCCCTCTTCGACGATATTCACCTTACGGTCCTCAAGGCGGATATCGACCGCAATCTCGCGGTGCTTACGCTGAAAATCCACCAGCAGTTGCGGCAAATGGCGGCTACCAAATGACATTGGCGCACTGATGGTCAGCTTGCCGCGCACTTCCGCATCCATGTCTGACAGGGCATTTTCCATCTCGTCAATGTCTTCCAGTACCTGCATGCAGGACTGATAGTAGTGACGTCCGGCTTCAGTGAGGCTAACTTTACGAGTAGTACGATGAAATAACCGGGTATTAAGGTGTCCTTCCAGATGAGACACATACTTACTTACCAGCTGTGGCGACAGCTGTAGTTTCTCTGCCGCTCTGGAGAAACTGCCCTGTTCAACGACCGCGGCAAACGCGCGCATAGTAGTCAATTTGTCCATTAATGTCCTCCGCCATAGCACCGACAACATGCACTATGCACTCTGTTATTAACAACAATATGTTGGTAATTATTAAACAGATTTGCCATTTATCAAATGGTAATTGAGTAATAAAGTTAACTCAACGATACGCAAGAGCGAATTGAGCACAAAGGAACAGATTATGAGTAATACATTGATTAATAAAGTTTTAGACTCCAACACCACCGTTTCTTCACTGGTATTGCGGGTACCACTTGGACTGGTATTAGCGGCCCATGGCGCGCAAAAACTGTTTGGCTGGTTTGGCGGTTATGGCCTGGAAGGCACTGGTCAGTGGATGGCTAGCATCGGATTCGAACCTGGTTACCTGATGGCTCTGCTGGCCGGCAGCGGCGAATTTTTCGGCGGTCTGGCACTGGTTCTGGGCTTATTGACTCGTCCCGCCGCTCTGGTTACGGGCTTCACCATGCTGATGGCGCTGACCTTTCACTGGCCGAACGGGCTGTTTCTTTCCAATAACGGTTATGAATACGCACTGATGCTGACAGTGGCATCGCTAACTCTGGCTATTCAGGGTGCGGGACGCTGGTCACTGGACCACTGGTTACTGCAGCAACTGGCTGAAAAGTCAGCGCAAAACAAACAAAAAACAGCGTAAACCCAACAACGAGGAGATCCACATGCTAGTCGATGGTAAATGGAGCGAAAATTGGCAGCCGGTGCAGTCAAAGGACAGTGAGGGCCGGTTCGTCAGACAAACATCCAGTTTTCGCCACTGGATCACCCCGGACGGCTCGGCCGGGCCGACCGGTGATGCTGGCTTTAAGGCTGAAGCGGGACGCTATCACTTGTATGTGGCGTACATTTGCCCCTGGGCTTCACGCGCCTTGATGGTTCGCGAACTCAAGCAACTCACTGAGCTGATCACCGTCAGCGTGGTCAACCCGGTACTGACCAACCAGGGCTGGCAATTTGGTGGTTTTCCCGGTGCCGATGCCGATACCCTGCATGGCCACCAGTATATGCACCAGCTGTACACTCAGGTCGACCCGAACATTAATGGCCGAGCGACAGTCCCCGTGCTTTGGGACAAACAGCGCAACACCATAGTGAACAACGAATCGGCTGACATCATTCGTATGCTGGGTAGCGCCTTTGACCACCTGACCGGCTCGACACTCGATCTCTACCCAGAGCCGCTGCGTGCTGAGATTGACGCGCTGAACGAAACCCTCTATCACCAGTTGAATAATGGTGTGTATAAAGCAGGTTTCGCCAGCAGTCAGTATGCCTATGAAGAGGCCTATGGACAGGTATTTTCTACCCTGGACGTGCTTGAAAAGCAGCTTGCCGATGGACGTCGCTATATCCTGGGCGACCAACTGACCGAGAGCGATATTCGTCTGTTTGTCACCCTGGTTCGCTTCGACCAGGCCTATTACGGACTGTTCAAATGTAACCGCAACCTGATTGCGCAAATGCCACAGTTATCGGGTTATATTGAACGCATCCGGCAGTTGGACGGCATTGAGAATACTATCCGTATTGACCATATCAAACACGGTTACTATTCCATCAAGACGCTCAACCCGGCCGGTATTGTACCTCTAGGACCAAATTGAGCGACAGTGACTCCCGGCTGGTCCGTGCCAATCCACATGCCATTTGCTTGGCAGCACAGCAAGTAAATGGCGTATAAAACCGGATAAATTTCCAACTTGAGTCACAATGCGAATGCTCTGCCTAATAGACTTTAGTCAAAGATTGACGCTAACTCATTAAATTTATGGGATAAAGCGTTAATTTTTGCTCCTAAGTTTTTATCCGATTAGGTAGCGGCTATGACAACACGAATGCGCGATATTCTGCCAGAGCTGGCACTTTGGACCTCTGCGGCACTGGCCAGTTTGTACTATTTTGGCCCCGCCAGCACGGTACCAATCATCGCAATTGCCATGCTAACTCCGCTTATCAGGGCCCGGAAAAACACCGCCCCGGTTGTACAGCAGGCAATATCCACAGACGATACTATCATGGCAAAAATTGCTGACGAACTCAGTGCCAATGCGGTCAGTGCTGCGGAAGTCTCCTTTGCCATCGACCAGCTCAAATCCAAAGCCAGCAACCAGATCACCTCTATTGGCCATATTGCCGATACCTCCGACGCAATTACCGACACCCTGACCAGCACCTCAGTCTCCGCGCAGCAGACGTTGGTGGCAGCGCAGGAAATGCACCGCTCCAGCACACAAGGCCTGCAAGAGTTACAGGTTAGCGTGGAAGCCATGGAACAGATCCAGCTGCAAACCACCGCCTCGGTTCAGCAAATTGACAACCTGGATGCTCAGGTCAACCGGATCAAAAGTGTCGCCCAGGTAATCGAAGACATCGCCTCGCAAACTAATTTGCTGGCGCTGAATGCCGCGATAGAAGCCGCCCGTGCCGGCGATTTAGGCCGGGGGTTTGCCGTGGTCGCAGATGAAGTGCGTAACCTGGCAGAGCGTACCTCACAAAGCACAGAAGAAGTGGCGCAAATCGTCCAACAGATCCTGACCGAAACCACCGAAGTAAACAGCACCATCAACGGCCTGTCAGACAAAGTGAGCCTGGGATCGGACAGTATTACCAGTGTCGGTGACAGATTAAAGCACATCGCCGTTCAGGCCGAAGACGTGGAGCAGCAGGTGTCTGCCATCACTCAGGGCGTGGAGTCTAATGAGCAGGGTCTGCGCCACATCGGCGATGCCATCAGCGATGTCAAACAGGATCTGGCCGACAGCGATCAGCAACTGATGAAATTGCAGCAAGAAGCGGATCGGCTGATGAAGATGGCCGAACACAGCAATGCGGTGCTGGTCGAACATGACGAGTCGAGCATTCACCGACCCTACTTCGAGCTAACCAGCACCCTGGCTGCCCAAATCGGCCAGCAGTTTACACAAGACATCCGTGCCGGAAAAATCACCCAACATGACCTGTTTGATCGCCACTATCAGCCCATCGCCAACACCACACCAGCCAAATACCATACCCAGTACGATCGCTATTGCGACCAGGTACTGCCAGCGTTGCAGGAACCGATCGTTAATGAAATGCCCGGCATTGTTTATGCCATTGCTAACGACAATAAAGGCTATGTGCCGACGCACAACAAACAGTTCTGTCAGCCACTGACCGGTAATCCGGAACAGGATATGGCCGCCAACCGGACCAAACGGATTTTTGATGACCGGGTTGGTCAGCGCTGCGGCAAACACACCAATACCATGTTACTGCAAACCTATAAACGTGATACCGGCGAAGTGATGCACGATCTGTCAGTACCGATATTTGTTGACGGCAAACACTGGGGATCGGTACGCATGGGTTATCAGCCGCCGCAAGGCCACTAACCATTTGCCCTTCACTCACAAAAAGCCGCTCAGCAATCCCGGCGGGTAATGCGGCTTTTGTTTAACTGGCGCTTGCCCGGCCAGGCCTTAGTTCCGTTCTCTAACTACGCGTATATCTCGCTCATATTCCAACAACTTGTCAGCAGGTACATCACTTCAACGCGCCGCCTTCTGCGCGGTTTAAATTGATTGATTCTACCTATTGAAACAATTGAAAAAGCCATCTTTCGCTTGCCCATAGAGCGTCTATAGTTAGAAAGAATCAACTGGATGTATCAGATGACAACTCAAAATCCTAATGGAAACAGGAGTTCGACATGAACAAAGATAAAGGCAGTGCTGGCGGTCAATGCCCGTTTATGCACGGCAGTAACACCCACCAAGGCGGCGTGGGCACCACCAACCTTGATTGGTGGCCGAACCAGCTCAACATACGTATCCTGCATCAGAACGACCGCAAAGCTAACCCGATGGGCGATGACTTTGATTACAAAAACGAATTCAACAAGCTCGACCTCAAGCAAGTCAAAAACGACATCGAAGACGTACTGACCACATCCCACGACTGGTGGCCGGCGGACTATGGTCACTACGGTCCATTTATGATTCGGATGGCGTGGCACGCTGCAGGGACTTATCGTACCGGGGACGGCCGCGGTGGAGCATCAACCGGTAACCAACGTTTCGCGCCGCTCAACAGCTGGCCGGATAACGGCAACCTGGATAAAGCGCGCCGTCTGCTCTGGCCGGTAAAACAGAAATACGGCAAAAAACTGTCCTGGGCCGATCTGTTTGTGTTGGCCGGCAACGTGGCCCTCGAATCCATGGGCTTTAAAACCTTCGGTTTTGGCGGCGGCCGGGTCGATATCTGGGAACCAGAAGAAGATATCTACTGGGGTACCGAAACCGAATGGCTGGGTAACACTCGCTACAGTGGCGAACGAGACCTGGAAGATCCGCTCGCGGCGGTTCAGATGGGGTTAATTTACGTCAATCCGGAAGGGCCTGACGGCAATCCGGATCCGGTCGCGTCCGGTAAAGACGTTCGTGAAACCTTCGCCCGGATGGCGATGAACGACTATGAAACCGTCGCACTGACCGCAGGAGGGCACACCTTCGGTAAATGTCATGGTGCCGGAGATCCTGACTTAGTGGGCCCTGAGCCTGAAGCGGCGCCACTTGAGCAGATGGGCTTGGGCTGGAAGAGCAGTTATGGCAGTGGTAAAGGCCGCGACGCCATCACCAGTGGACTGGAAGGCTCCTGGACCCCAACCCCAACTAAGTGGGACAACAGCTATTTCGAAATGCTGTTGGGTCACGAATGGAAACTGACCAAGAGCCCGGCCGGTGCCAACCAGTGGGCGGCGGTCAATCTGACCGAAGGCAACCACGCACCAGATCCAGAAGATGCCTCGCGCAAAGTGCCCATCATGATGACCACGGCAGACATGTCACTGCGCGAAGACCCTGAGTATCGCAAAATCTCAGAACACTTCCGCGCCAACCCGGATGAGTTTGCCGATGCGTTTGCCCGAGCCTGGTTTAAGCTAACCCACCGCGACATGGGGCCAAAATCCCGCTATCTGGGTCCGGAAGTCCCTGCCGAAGATCTGATCTGGCAAGACCCGGTTCCGGCTGTCGACCACGATCTGATTGACGCTAACGACCAGGCTGAACTGAAGAGCGCGATTCTGGCCAGTGGCCTCAGCGTCTCCGATTTGATTTACACTGCCTGGTCATCGGCTTCGACCTTCCGTGGCTCAGACTGCCGTGGTGGTGCCAACGGTGCCCGGATCCGCCTGGCACCGCAAAAAGACTGGCAGGTGAATCAGCCGGCGCAACTGAGTGGCATTCTGGCCAAACTGGAACAGGTCCAGCAAGACTTCAATGCTAAACAGTCTGGCAATAAGAGAGTTTCACTGGCGGATCTTATCGTACTGGGTGGTAACGCGGCGGTTGAAAAAGCAGCCAAAGATGCCGGTCACAACGTGGCGGTACCTTTTGCCCCTGGCCGTACCGATGCCACCGATGAGCAAACCGACGCGGAATCGTTCGATGTACTGGAGCCAATAGCAGACGGTTTCCGTAACTTTGCCAAACAGGTGTACTCGGTCAGTGCCGAAGAAATGCTGCTTGACCGCGCCCAGTTGCTGACCCTGACTGCGCCGGAAATGACGGTATTAGTCGGCGGTATGCGGGCGCTGAACGCCAACTACGGTCAGTCACAACACGGTGTGTTTACCGACAAACCGGCGACCCTGACCAACGACTTCTTCGTCAATCTGCTCGACATGAACACCGAGTGGGTACCCACCTCAGAAGCCGCTCAGGAGTTTGAGGGACGGGATCGTTACACTGGCGCGGTGAAATGGACTGCAACCCGGGTTGACCTGGTGTTTGGCTCCAATTCGCAGCTGCGCGCATTAAGCGAAGTGTATGCCGAAGACGGGGCTGAGCCTAAGTTCGTCGAAGACTTTGTCAACGCCTGGACCAAAGTCATGAACGCCGATCGCTTTGATCTGAAATAGCGAAAGCGCGTTAGAAAAACCAAGCGCCCGCCGATGCGGGCACTTTTTTAATGCTTGCAGCGATGCGGTTGCCTGGCTCAGCGTTTACCTGGCGGCACCTCTTGCCAGCCGATATCTCGGCCCTACCACACTGATGGTCAGCCCGCTCCAGATTAAGATAAAGCTGGCAAGCTTAACCGGGTTAAGCGGTTCATTAAACAGCGCCAACGCGATGAAAAACTGAATACTGGGTTCGATGTATTGCAGCAGGCCAATCTTAGCCATGCTGACATGGCGAATGGCAATGCAGTAGAACAGCAGCGGCAGCAGAAACATCGGCGCCGAGCCAAGATAAAACGCCACCAGCGTCCAGTCGCCAGCCAGCATCTGAGTACCTCGGCTGGTTTCTACATACACCAGGTAGATCAAGGCCAGCGGCGACAGCATCAAGACTTCCAGAAACAGCCCCATGGTCCAGGAATAGTGACACTTGCGTTTGCACCAGGCATACAAAGCAAAGAAAATCGCCATCAGCAGTGCCGCAACAGGGGCCTGCTCGCTTTGAGAAATTAATACCAGCAGACCGGCAGTGGCGAAGACCAGGGCAATTTTCTGATGGCGGGTTAACCGTTCTCGATAAGCGATCACCCCCAGCGCCACCAGCGTGAGTGGGCTGATAAAAAAGCCCAGGCTGGCATCAAACACCCGCTCGTGGGTCATCGCCCAGGTAAACGCCGTCCAGCAGACGCTCATCATGAGACTGGCCAGCAAGGTGTAGCGCAGAGACGTCTTGTCATTCAGTACCTGCTTAAACTCGGCCGGGTTGCCGAACAGCCACACCATGATTAGTGCTAAGGGGACAGAGGCAACAATGCGGATGCTGAGTAGTTCATCGGCTGGAGCCGCTGGCAAATATTGATAGTAAAGCGGCAGCATCCCCCATAAAGTGAACGCCATGGCGACAGACGCGACACCATATTTTTCTACCCACAATCCATTGCCCTTCACCAGCGCCTCTCCTTTTTTGCCGCTTAATTCTAACGGCAGATACCCGGTGGCTCAGCATGCTCCAGACCACCACAGTTTATGTTAATTTTGTGTAACGAAGCGATATCATATCGCCACCCTCTCCGCTCGCACAATAGTATTCCTCTAACTTGATGCAAAAATAAGCCATATTTTCTCTATACAAAAAAATGCACCAAATTCTGTTAATAATTGCTCGCCAATAACAGAAATATTCAGTAGCTTGATAGGCAATTATCGCTGATTCGGCATCACCTCTGACTGATTGAGACAAACATGAACAAATACACCCTGGCCGGTTGCGGGGCTATTTTTCTCTGGAGCACCACCATTGGCTTTTTTCGCAATGTTACCGAACAACTGGGCCCGATAGGCGGCTCGGCCATGGTCTATACCGTGGCATCGGTCATGCTGGTGCTGTTTGTCGGTCTGCCTAAAATCGGCCGCAGCGACTGGCGCTACCTGCTTATCGGTGGTGCGATGTTTGTCCTGTATGAAATCTGCCTGTCGCTGGCACTCGCCATGGCCCATAGCCGCATGCAGGCGATTGAAATGAGTGTGATCAACTATTTGTGGCCAAGCCTGACGGTGTTACTGGCCGTCATAGCCAGTCGTAAACCGGTCAATTGGTTACTTTACCCGGCAATGGCACTGTCGTTTCTGGGCGTAGCCTGGACCCTGGGCGGCGAGCAGAATGTGTCGCTGTCGCTGCTGATGAGCAATTTCCGCGATAACCCAGTGAGTTACTCGCTGGCCTTAGCCGGCGCGTTTATCTGGGCGATGTATTGTAACGTCACCAAGCGGATGGCCAACGGCAAAAATGCCGTCAGCTGGTTTTTTATCGCGACCTCGGTCACTTTATGGATCCATTATGCGCAGAGTGACGAGCCCGCGATGGTGTTTAATCTCGATGCCGGTTTAGATTTGCTGCTTGCCGCGGCGGTGATGGGGAGCGGCTACGCACTGTGGAATATCGGTATTACCGGTGGCAACATGGTGTTCTTAGCCACCCTGTCGTATTTCACGCCGATTTTGTCGACGTTCTTTTCGGCGCTGATCCTCAACGTCGAGCTGACCGGCAAATTCTGGCAGGGCGTGGCGATGGTGACCCTGGCCTCGCTGGCGTGTTGGTGGCTAACTCGCGAGCAGGACAAAACCGCCCTGGCCAGCCAGTCGTCGACCACGCCCACCAGTTGAGAAACTCAATTGCCACTTTTTCAACGGAGAAAACTATTCTAACAGGCTTTACTGTGAATCCAGCTGTGGTGCCAGCGCAGCAGGCTGTCCATCGAACGGGGTTTACAGATCAAATAGCCTTGAACATGCAGAGCCTTCATATTGGTTTCAAGATAGTGGTAATCCGCAAAATCTTCGATTCCCTCCGCCACCAGTAAGACATTAAGTTGCCCGGCGATCTGCGCCAGCGACTTCACCACCACCTGATTAAACCGATCACAGTGAATGTCTTGTATCAGGCAACGATCAATCTTGATTTCAGTAAACGGAAGGCTGCGCAGCTCCTGCAAATTGGTAAAGCCGGTACCATAGTCATCCAGTGACAAGCCAAACCCCCGAATGCGAAACCGATTCAACGTTTCCAGCTGCTCGGTACTTTTCAGCGCCAGTTCTTCGGTAATCTCCAATACGATTTGTCTGATATCAGCGTTATGCCGTTTGATTAAACTGTGCAGGTACTCCGGGTAGTGGGGGTCTACCAGTTGTGACGGCGATAAATTCAGGCTCAGCTTTACCTGTTTGCCAAATTCCGCTGTCAGTGCCGGCAGATCGTCGAATGCTTTTTCAAATAGCTGGTCGGTAATGGCATTCAGTAAGCCATGCCTCATGGCAGTAGGCAGAAAACTACCCGGTAAGATGGCGTTGGGGATGCCGGGTTTGGCAATACGCGCCAACGCTTCCAAACCCGTAACGCGGTTAGTGAAGATATCCACCTGTGGCTGATAGTAAGGCGTAAAATATTTCTGTTCCAGACAATCGAGTAACTCATCTTTAGTCATCTCCATTGTGGTATGGGCGTTGTTGGCTATCAGCTCGTTAAACCGGTTAAACACTCTTTTCAGAGTATGTTTTTCCACAGGCTTGGCGATGTTACCAATCAGGCTAACCCGATGTTGCCTGGCAATGTCCGCAGCCAGTTTAATGACTCGACTCTCCATTGCAGACACAATACATACGCCGCCGTGATAATTAATTTTACCCAGCTCCCGGATAACCGCCATTCCGTCGACGTCCGGCATATTTAGATCAATGAACACGGCTGAATACTGTTCAGGATTCTCGCGGATCGCGTTTAACGCTTTGACCGGAGAGCAAAAAGTCACAACCTGGTCATAGCCTAATTCTGCAAGCATAGAACTCATCAGCAATAGAATTGCCTGAGAATCGTCGATCACAACGATCTTGGTATTGTTCATGTTATTTTTACCAAACTGACGCCCATATAATAACCATAGTGGCAATACGGCATACTACAAAAGTGCTGATCAAGAATGTGATAAGAGCCTGCGATCATGCACATTTTTTGTGTATTCGATTCATATCCGCTGAGTCAATTGGCCAGGATTTATCACATTCTTTTTCGCGGCTGGTTTCGCGCCGCTCAGCTGTCGGTATCAACCTCAGTCTGACAACAAAAACTGCCGTATCCTGCCTGTCCGGATTAAGGCCGGTCGATAGATAGCGGCTCCAGTTCCTGCAAAGCCAGGTCAAAATCATAATCTGCCAGCGCGCTACTGATCCTGGCTAGCGACTGCTGCTGAGACGGCGCTAATTTTAGCCGTTGCAACTCCTCGACAACCTCACTGGCCGCGACATCACTCTCCTCAACCAGCTGTTTGAGCCTGCCAATCAGTTGCCGAACTTGCTGCGGGTCTGCTTTTGCGGCAGGGCCAGGGGCACGTTCAGCATCAGCGCTTTTATCCAGTGACGCAATCGACGTGATGACTGGTGCAAGCGCTTCAGCTACGTGGGCAAGCAACGCCATTATCTGCTCACTACTTTGGTGTTCGCGACAAGCAACTTCCAACTGCTGCGCGCACTGTTGTACCTGTTTCGCACCGATAGTCCCGGCCACGCCTTTAAGCGAATGTGCACAGCGCTCAGCCGCCTGACTGTCTTCCGAGTCGGATTCAGTTAAAAACACAGTTTCGAAATCGGCGTAGTTGTCGCAGAACTTAGTCAGTAGCCTGCGATACAGCTGTTCGTTGTGCTGGGTCGCCGTCATGCCGGCGTCAGTATCGATTCCTTCAAGCAGGGACAGATCCGCCCTGTCTGCTGGTTGTTCGGCGCCACCTGATAATCCACCGACCAGCGCACCGGGTTTGATCCATCTGGCCATGGTCATAAACATACTTTTGATGTTAATCGGCTTGGAGATGTAGCCGTTCATACCGGCATCTAACGCATCCTGGACGTCACTCTTCATTGCATTAGCTGTCATGGCCAGTATCGGCAGCTCCGTCAGTTGTAACCGCTTGCGGATCTGCCGAGTCGCTTCATAACCATCCATAATCGGCATCTGACAATCCATCAATACCCCGTCGAAGGTCTGCTCAGCAAGAATATCCAGCGCCTGCTGACCGTTCTCTGCCAGTGCCACTTGCATACCGTTTCGTTCCAGCAATTCGATAGCCAGTTCCTGGTTGATTTCATTGTCTTCCACCAGCAGGATGCGTGCGCCGCTGAGTGACTGCTTGAGTGCTTTCAGATCGTCATCCCGACGCACTATGGACTGGCTGTTCGGGTCGACTATGCCCTTCACACTGACTATCGCATCCAGCAAACTGGACGCGGTGATCGGCTTGGTCAGCACCCGCTCCAGCTTGACGTCCGCTGCCGCGGCGGCCACTTCATCGCGCCCGTAGGCGGTCATCATAATAAACTCTGGCGGCTTGCTGAGGCTGAGTTCTGTCTGAATTCTGCGCACCGTTTCTACCCCATCCATGACGGGCATCTTCCAGTCCATCAACACAATGTCAAAACCCTGCTGCTGATCGGCGTGTTGAATTTGCGTGATAGCTTCTTCACCACTGGCGACGTGACTCACCTCCGCCCCCGTAGCGGACAGCATGCCAGCCAGAATCTCTCTTGCGGTGTCGTTATCGTCGACCACCAGCACTTTCATATGCTCCAAAGCGGATTGGGTTGCTCTGCGCGACGACGGCGTGCCGGTTTGTTTACCCAGCTTGACGGTAAAATAGAAAATACTGCCGACGCCCGGCTGGCTATCAACCCAGATATCGCCGCCCATTAAACTGGTGAGCTTTTTACAGATCGTCAGGCCCAGCCCGGTGCCGCCATATTTACGGGTGGTTGACGTATCGGCCTGACTAAATGACTGGAACAGCTTGCTGGTCTGCTCCTGGGTCATACCAATTCCGCTGTCTGTGACTTTAAACAGCAACATAACGGAGTGGTCGTCTTGCGACTGCACCTCTGCGGACACTACGATCTCGCCGCCCTGGTCGGTAAATTTGGCGGCATTATTGCCAAGGTTAACCAGGATCTGGCCCAATCTGAGCGGGTCGCCGACCAGCGCAGTCGGAATATCGGCCGGAACATCAAACATCAGTTCAATACCCCGCTCTTCGGTTTTCAGTCCTATCAGGTTAGATAGGTTATCCAGCACGTCTTCAAGCCGGAACTCAATCGATTCAATCTCGAGCTTGCCGGCTTCGATTTTGGAAAAATCCAGGATGTCATTGATGATGCCAAGTAAAGACTCAGCAGAGCGGTGTACTTTGTCGATGTAATTGCGTTGCCTGGCGCTAAGATCGGTCTGCAGTGCCAAATGTGACATACCGATAATCGCGTTCATCGGTGTACGGATCTCATGGGACATGTTGGCCAGGAAGTCACTCTTGGCTTTGTTCGCTTCATCCGCGATGACCCGCGCCTCTGCCAGTTCGGTGATATCGGTAGAAATCCCCCCTACGGCAACCAACCTGCCCTGTTCGTCTTCCACCGGGAATTTATACGACATAAACACGTGTTGTTTGCCGTCGGCCAGTTCTATCTGCTCTTCTATCTGAATCGTCTGGTGCTGGGCGATAACCTGTTTATCCCTGGCCACCATCTGGTCAGCCAGCTCTTTTGGCAGAAACTGATGGGTAGGCAATCCAATCGGGCTTTCGTCTCCCCTCACCACCACTTGTTGCCAGATTTTATTGACCAGAATGTAACGGCCAAACAGATCTTTCAGATAAATCAGTGCCGGTGAATTATCCAGTACCGCCTGAAGCATATTACGGCTTTTATTCAGCTCGGCGGTACGTTCCTGAACTTTATCTTCCAGTTCATCTTTGGCTTTCATTAAGGTCTGATTCGCCCGGTCACCGATCCAGGAGCTGAATGCCATTAGACTGAACAGCAGCACCAGGGTGATACCCAGTACCGTGTACAGCGTATTGCGCGAGATTTTAAACGCCGCCAGCGCGGTTGACTCATCCAGTTCCACCACGATACCGAGCTTTAATACATCGTCCCAAACCCAGGCGCTGATCATAGACACACCGCGATAGTCTAACGCTCCGTTAGGCAATACCCCGGATTCTCCCCGCATAAGCTGCGAGGCTACCTGAGTAAAAGGTTGTTGGCTGAGCGTCTGCAGCGGCTGTTCCCCAGCGGTGAGATCGACCCCGGGTTCGCGCAGCGACACATTTAAAATACTGGACTGATCCTGTTCCAGCACACCACTTTCAACCAACTGTTTTTCAAATCGACTTCGGGAGATCATCACACCACTGCGGTTGACCGCATAAGATTCTCCCACGTTACCGATGCGGCCGGTCAGGAAGATATTGGAAAATTCTTTTTCCGGGTCGACCGATGCTATTACCGCCGCGACCGGACGTCCGGCGTAATCCCATACCGGAGCGGCAAAGTACATCCGGACACTGTTATCACCGGGCACCCGCTGTGGCGGAATAAAGGTAGACTGACCCTGAAATACCGTGACCAGTAACCGGTCGTATATATGGCTGGTTGCAAATGAGTTATCAAATACTGAGGTACCGTCAGTTAAGATCATGCTGTACTGCCAGTCACGGTTGGCGAGGTTCTGCGACGCCAGCAACACACTGAGGTTTTTCCGGCCTTCATTTCCGTTGAGTAACTGGTGGTCGGCAAATAAGGTATCCAGGTTAGTTTCATTGGCAATCAGAGTCACCTGACCCAATCCGCCGTCTATCCAGTATCGAACCCGCTCATGAGTCGAGTGCAAAATGGTGGTTAATGCATCAGAAGTCCGTACCCGCGCGAGTTGTTCTTCGCGGCTCAGCGACACCCATGTGATGGCAATAACCAGTACCAGAATGGAACAGATTGCCAGTACGCCAAACAGGCGTAAGTTACCTGATTGATATAAGCGCAGAATATCGCCGGAACGCTTACTCAGCACCCGGGCTGCAATTAAGAACAGCGCGGCGATCACCACCGTAATGATCGCAATGCGGATCAGCGGTAACTGGTCTGAATGAAGAATGTAACTCGTTTGTGGGCTGAGACCCGCTAATTCGGTATTGACCCAGTTGTTGCGAATTTTGTCCTGCTGAGCCGGCGTAATATCCGCCAGGACTTTATTCAGTATTGGAATGAGCTGCGGCCAGTCTTTCCGTACCGCTACCGCAAGCTGATACTCATAGCCGGTCACCAGATTAAGTTTCAGATCAGACAGCTCTAGTGCATTCACCCTGTCTGTGGCGGTCAGCCGATTGGCAAGCATGCCATCCAGTGCCCCATCCATCACCTGCTTTAAGCCTTCACCAACGCTATTGACCAGCACCACATTCAAATCCGGATAGTTACGTTGTAACCATTCAGTTGACGCATAGCCCCGTACTGCCCCCAGCGTTTCGCTGCCCAGCTCATTTAAGTTCTTCAGTTGGGCCCGATCCTGCTGGGTAATGACCACGGCCGGTTCTGTCAGGTACGGACGGGTAAACAGAAACTGCTTCTGCCGCTCGGGAGTGGGCGACATCCCGGCAATAATATCGATTTCGCCAGCCAGCGCTGAGCGGACAACGGCATCCCAGGTCGGCCGGGCAGACAACTTGAACTTAGTGCCCAACCGCTCGGAAATCAGCTTCATGTAATCGGAAATAATTCCCTGATGTCGGCCAAGTTTGTCGACAAACTCGAACGGTCGCCAGTCTGGGTCTGCCCCCATTCTGATTTCCGGGTGTTCATTCAGCCACTGATACTCAGCTTGCGACAAAGAGGCCTGGGCGGCTTTAAACTGCTCCTCATTCTGCTGTTCCGGGCTCAGCCATTTGGCCAGTATCTGATTGCGCTCATTGCGGGTAATCGAGGTAATCGCTTTCGTCAGGATGGCCCCAAGCAAGGGTTTGTTACTGGTGACCAACATGCGCAGCGGGTTATGGCCAAAGCCACTGGGAAACGACTGCAAACCGGACAGCGCATTTTCCTGAATGTAATGCTCTACGACACTTTGCGAGTCCATGGTGGCATCAACCTGATCGGTCAGAACCAGTTCGATGGCATCAAGAATATTGCGGGTTTCGACAATGTTAATATCCGGACGCTGGGCGCGGATAATATCGATGGTGGCATAACCCGATGGAATCGCGATACTCCCCCCGGCCAGGTCATCCATTGAGCTGATACCGCTGTTTTCCCGTACATAGATAAACTCTTTCACCACCATATAAGCCGGTGTATGCAGCGCATAGAGGCTGCGGGAGGCAGAATAATAGGCCGCAGCAATAACATCCAGCTGGCCTACACGTAACTGTTCATGCAATGTGGCGTAGCTGGCCGGCGCAGAAAATTCGAATTGCAATCCGGTCTTGGCCGCGATCGTGTTGAGATAATCGATACTTATCCCTTCGGTTTGCCCATCTGCAGTCTGGAAAATGAACGGTGGCCAGGCTGCTTCATTGCCGACGGTGACGATGGGATTCTCGCGTATCCACTGTTTTTCTTCTTCCGTCAGCGGTATGGCCTGTGCCCCCAACTGCCTCTTAGCGATGAGCGATTCCAGCAGGTTTTGAAATCGCTGGTCCAGCGCCTCAATGGCCGTGACCAGCTGCGCTTTTCGGCTGATATATTGGTCTGAATTTAACAACTGCTGAGCTTGGGCTGCGCGGCCTTTCTGCATGTGGATCAGTATTTCTCCCTCAATTTCATACAGATTGGCATTTGCTGCAGCGATTTTTTCAATGTAATCGGCGGCGATACTGTCATCCTGCTGTCTGAGTTGGTTGAGGTACTGGTCAAACCGTTCGCTGGCGACCAGGTACCGCTCGCGCCACTTATCATCAGAGACGTAGGCATAAGTGGTGATAGAGCTGACCATGATTTCGTCCTGCAGCCTGACATCCGCCGTTAAACCGATCAGATGATGCAGTCGCGCTTCCCGTTCCGCGCCACTATCCGTTTCTGTCGTCGCGGCGACGTTAACTGAGCAGAGCAGCCAGACTAGCAATAACCCCAGGCGAACAAGCGAATGCAGGCAGCTCATGATCCGTCTCCCCCCAGCATTTGCGCTGGTTCAAATCCATAACGAGTGAGGATTTCTTTATACGCCGCCTGAGCCTGGAACCTGACCAGCTCTTGCTCTAAATCCTGAACCAGTTGAGCGGCCTGAGGATACTGGCGGGAAACTCCGATGGTGACAGGCAGAGTAAACACCGCTGGTTCCAACACTTTAAATGCCCTGGAAACCCCCAGCTTTAACGCCATATTACGAAAGTAGAGCGGATTATTAATCGCAAAGTCGAACCGGCCCGACAACAACCCCTTCAATTGATCGACCGAATTATTCACATAGGCTTTGTTGAGAAACTCAGCATTGTCAAACTGCGGGCCGTACGTCCAGCCCAGAATCGGACCAAACCGATAACGTGATAAATCAATCAGCCTCCCCTGAAAATTGACATTGTTGTCTGCGCGGCTGATAAGATTCTGAGATTCATAGATATGGGGCACCGAGGTAAACAGTGCCACTTTGGCACGTTCAGGTGTGGTGGTTAAGTTGACGCTGACATCTTGTTTGCCGCTACCCAGGTCATCAAGCATCAGGCGCATGCTGGACAGTTGGGTTACTTTGACATCGTACCCCAGATTGCGGCACAGCTGGCTTACGATTTCAAACGATGCGCCTTTGTAGTCACCCGCGGCATCGCGATAGTAAAACGGGTAATAGTCGTCAGGAAACACCACCCGCAATGCTGGTTTTGCTGCTACTTCAAAGCTTAAAACCGCAAATACAAATTGAACCAGTACTCCGGCGATGCGCCACCTGCTCACATGGGTCTCCTTTCCTTTAGCTCGCTTAGATCAAATCCCTTTCGACCAGCTCATCAACTCTTTCAATAAGTTGATTAAATACCTAATACAAAAAGAGGTAAGTTCCTCTTTTTACAACAATCGTACTCTCTTAAGTCTAGGCGTAACCGTAGCGACAAGCGCTGAAAATTCAATTAGTGTGACAACAATCTCAGCGAGGTTTTTATCGCCATAAAAATGTGGCTTCAATGGCGGTAGATGCAGGAGAAGACAAGCAATAAATTATGACTATCAATTGGATATAAGCGACCCACTGGCCTTAAGCGAAGGTTAACCGCATATATATCCGGTTTAATGATGTAACAGAATGGCAATGACAAGCAGGCAGCACTCACCTAACACCGCCAGAGCAACTAAACTTAGACTATGAAACGATTAGACAAAGCCGTGCAACTCACCCAAGCCCCGATCACTCTGGAATCATTCCTGGAGTGGGAAAGACTGCACGCCGAAGCCCAGGGCGAAGAAGCTGAACTCATTGGCGATCTCTACGACGCCATGCTGGCCGCCGCCACCGATGAAGTGTACGAAGTGTATATGGAACATTTGGCGAATCGGGATTAGGCTCCGTCCTTCCCCAAAAAAGTTATAAACCTTTAAATAGTTCGCCACGATGATACCCAAGGTAAGGCTTGTGCTCAGGCAGGATATTAAAAGCCATATCGTCACTGAGGCCCAACACTTCAGGCGCTTCTAAGTGGCTGGAAATCAAAACCTTTCCACTATCATCGAACGAAATAAAGCCAAGGTCGAAGGCCTTATCAAGATTAGCCAACAGCAACAAACCGTTAAACTTATCGAGGCGTTCTTGATTGTTAGATGCTCGCCATGGCTTGATATGCGATGCCAGCAACAGTTGCGTATTCCGGTAACCTGTCACGGCACACCTTCCCCACAGCTGAATCAATTGAGTACGGAATATCCCCTGCCCCATTCTGGTATTCACCATGATGGTCTTTTCAGTTTCCGTTAATGTCTTGTCTGCCATCACTTGCTTGATATCGGCATTGACATCGACTTGCGATAAATCGGCTAAGAACTTGTGATAGTGAGAGAGTGCCGCGCTGTACATCCCCTTACCTCTGGAGTCTCGAACTTGAAACTGCTCTAGCTTCCTGGCTTTCTCTTCATAACCGACAAATTTTCGGTAGCAACTGAGTTCGGTTAACGGTTGATCGATTTCACCAGCTTCCATCAGCCAGTTAGAAATGGAACCACGAATCGCGCCGAGATAATTGGCCGCCGTCTTTTCAGATTTACCGATATCAAAAAGCCACTGGTAATAAAGTGTCGCCAGATCCGACAAGTTCGATACCAGAGCTTGCTTAAGTTCATTAGAGACAATGTAGCTTTTCATGTAGTCGAACAGCTCATCATCAAGGTAAGCATATGCTATGGCTTTTGGTGAGTAGCGGCTGGTGTTCTTTTCCTCATATCCATCGTTATAAGAGAGATGCCAAAAGCCTTCACTTCTCAAATGGAAGAAAGGGTTTTCCGGTGTGTTTTTGTCGTTGCCCTGAGCAAAATTGTCAAAGTGGTGAGTAAATCGCTCTTTAAGGACTTGGTTGAACTTAATCTGATTTGACACAATATGGCCCGCCTGAATTAAATCCATCACGGCCATTAGCATACACACTTTGTGTGGGCTCTTTTTCCCGCCAGAGCTATTCATTTTCAAATTTTGGAAACGATCTAAATAATACTCAAGTGACATCGACTACCTTCCAATCTAAACGGGGTTGTTAGACTCCAACACAACGGTTTGCCAAGCGATTCCGGCTCTCTTCAATGAATCTTCGCCATCCGCAACAAGGCAGGCAAAAAGCCCATTAGCTTCAGCCAGCTGTTTAATCTCATCGACAGAAACACCAAATGTTTCGCGTCTATCGTCAAAGCAGCCATGGCGCAATGTAACCACGAGTTTGCCGTTCTCGGTTAACAGTAGAGATAAGCTCTTCATCGACTCGACTCGCTGCTGCGAAGTTAGATGCATCCAAACCGCCGAAATCAAAATAAGATCGTACTGGCCTGCTAGCTCACAGACTCTTGCAAGCTCTGGTAGCGAATCATCCAACCATTGGATTTGTGGAGAGGAATTCAACATGGCTAGTTGGCGAAGATCATGTGCAGGCTCCACTGCAGTAACCGTGCAACCATTGTTTAAAAACCACCTGGCATCGCGCCCCGAGCCTGCACCAACGTCCAGTACTGCCCCTCCTGCTCTGGGCCAGTAGTCACTCCACGAGCGGTGAACTGACTCAAAGCTAAGAGAGTCATATTGAGTCGCGAGCCGAGCTGAGTTTTCATTGTAAAAAGAGAGAGTTGCAGACATATACTAAGCCATAAATCATTCTTACTTGATGATATACGGCTGGGTCGCCTAAGGCGATTAAGTATTAGAAAAGTATGAAATGTTGTGACTAGAGTCGTAATGCAGACAGCTTTAAGTCAGCAAAATCTCAACTGGAAAGCACTAAAACGAGAAAACCCCAGCATTTCTGCTGGGGTTTTGAATGTGGCGGTGAGTGAGAGATTCGAACTCTCGATACGTTGCCGTATACACACTTTCCAGGCGTGCTCCTTCAGCCACTCGGACAACTCACCGTATTGTTGTGTCAGCCTCTCGGCTAACGAGGCGCTAATTTAATGATTCTGGCCTGGTAGGTCAAGCGAATTCATGAAAAAAACCAGTCTAAGTTATCTGTTTGATTACTAAATAACAAACCCGTACAAAAACTGGTCATTCTCCGCCGCGTTATGCTTGCTGAATGTAACCCGGCACTTTGAACCAGCGGCGGCAGTAATCCAGGAAGTAACCGTACAGCACGCCCATACCACAGGAAATCGCGGCATTGGTGGCCACTGCGGTAATGATTTGATCGGTAGATGCACCCACTGCTAGCAGAATGGCGGCATAAACCGGAGACTGGAACAGAACATAAGCCAGCAAGTCAGAGATGTTACGCATTACCGAGCTATCAGAGAACCGGGCACCCTGGCGCAGGACAAAATCCCGGAAGATGCCGTAGGGCCACGCGATAGCAATATTGACAGGAATCGACAACAACCTGGATTGCAATGATTGTTCGAACGACATCCCAGAGACAAAAATCTCAATGACCATACCTGATACAAAGCAGAACACAACCATAGCAAAAGTATCAGCAGCAGCATGACGAATACAGAATGGACCGCGTGGTTTCAATTTACTCACCAATAAAATATGTAACTATTTAAACGCAACTTTGTGGATGATATATCTATACATTTAATTCAATGCTAGATTTTGGCGCTATTAAAACATAGTTTTATTGGTTTTAAATTCCGTATTTAAACGTGCAGAGTCAATATTTCACCAGTTTTGGTAATAAAATTAGACGCTATCACTACTTTTTAAGATGCAGGTCACTAATTAACCTTGAAGCAGGTTGTTTCTGTAATTTAACTACACGAATTGGCCACTAATACGTTCATCTGTTGCAGCAATTCGCTGGGCGGAGACTGCTCCTGGCGCAGATAACTGTCGATTTCATAAACCAGTTTCGACATTGCAGAATCGTTCAGTACTCTTGGGCTTTCGACGATGGTCGCCAGTATGGTCAGAGCATGTTTGAAATTCTGGCTCTCGATGGCCACAAAAAGATCCACCAGGCTGTCTTCATCAATCTCTATATCATCAACCGGAGCCAGTTGCGGCTGATACTGAAACAGCAGTTGGGTATGCCGATGCAGCGCGTCATCCAGTTCAGATTCCTGAATGGGCTTGGTAACAATGTCATTCACACCTGCCGCCATCATACTCTCTCGGGTTTCCTTGAATACATCGGCGGTACAGCCGAGTATCAGGATGTTTGACCGTTTGCCTGCGCCGCTTCGGATCTGCCGGGTCGCCTCTACCCCATCCATCACCGGCATGTGGTTATCCATAAGCACCACATCAAACGGCTGATCTGCCATTTTTTTAAGCGCCAGTTCGCCGTTTCCCACGCATTCACACGCAAATCCTTTACCTCGCAGTATCGTCTCCATGATCACCGCATTAGTGCGGTTA
The DNA here is from genome assembly GCF_050299255.1 of Vibrio sp. Lineage (GTDB taxonomy): Bacteria > Pseudomonadota > Gammaproteobacteria > Enterobacterales > Vibrionaceae > Vibrio. The sequence goes on along the minus strand of NZ_JBNKVP010000015.1, from coordinate 32,487 downwards.
TCTTCGGCTATCAGTAAGCGTAAGCCGTGGTAGTCCAATTTGCGGTGCAACCGGGCGGTTTTGCTGACCGGATGGCCGACATCAACCGCGACATCAACCCGGAAACTGGTACCAATACCCGGTTCACTGCTAAGCGTGACAGCACCGCCCATCAGTTCGGCGATCTGTTTCACTATCGCCAGGCCGAGCCCTGTGCCGCCGTACTGACGAGTGGTGGCCGATTCCGCCTGTTCAAAGGGTAAAAAGATTTTCGCCTGTGCCGATTTGGCAATGCCTATCCCGCTGTCTTTCACCGAGATAGACAAAAACAGCTGGCCCTGATGGGTGTACTCGGTAAAGCTGACCTGAACAAATCCTTTCGCGGTAAATTTGACCGCATTATTGAGCAGGTTAAACAGGATCTGCCGTAAACGGGCTTTGTCTGAGTAGTACCAGCGGGTACCGGGGACATCTGAATAGATGTCGAACCGCAGGCCTTTTTCCTCACACAGAGCGCGGTAAACGCTGTTGAGGCTGCCGATAATCGAATCCAGCGGAAACATGGTTTTGTCCAGCTCCAGCTTACCCTGCTCGATTTTGGAGAAATCCAGTATCTCATTGAGCAGGGTCATCATATGCTCACCAGAGTCATACAACATTTTCATCTGCTTACGCTGTTCAAGACTCAAAGGAGATTTCAGCAGAATAAGCGCCGCGCCTAACACGCCGTTCATCGGCGTGCGGATTTCATGGGATAACGTGGCCAGAAAGGCACTTTTAGCCTGGGTCGAGGCCTGAGCTTTGTGCCGTTCAGCTTCCAGGTAGACGGTTTTCTGATTGAACATATCGACCAGGTGTTTGATTTCATCCTGGCGGTGGTATTCTAAATCGATAATGCCACCGGTTTTTGAATCGTCGACTTTCTCAGCGATCAGCACGATGGGTTTGATCAGATAGCGGTTGATCAGTCCCATAGCCGACCATCACACACAGCAGCATAATCGGAATGATCACCAGCTCCACCCGGGTAACCAGCTCGTACAGCTGCTCTTGCACGCTTCGCCTGGCGTTGATCACGTCAACCGACCAGTTAAACTGACCGAATCGATGATGGCTGATATACAGCGACTGACTATGGAGAAAGTTGTACTCGGTTATCACTTCTTGATAGGCATCTTTCACCACCAAGCCAAGGTCAAACGTCTCGGCGCTGTGCTGGACAAACTCGACCAGGCTTTCCAGTGATAAATCGACCGTCGCCACCCCGGCAAATCGCCCGTCTCGGTAGTAAGGCGATGACGCAGTAATCATCTGCACATGGGTAAAGGGGTCGATATACACGCGCGACCAACTGACCGAACCGGGCGGCTGGTTAACGGCCGACTGATACCACTGCTCCTGTTGGTAGCCGCCCGATGCGGGGTTATCCCACGACAAAACCCGGTCTATCCGGCCATTGGAAACTTTATTGAAAAACAGGCTTTGAAAAGCCTTGTCGGGGTTGACTGAGTAGGGTTTAGGCCATAGCCCCCCACTTACCGTAACCCCTTGAGCCATCTTAAACAGTTCACGCAGCAGCCGCGCCTGCTCGGCCTCTGAGCCTGCACTATTGCCGATACTGACAATGCTTTCCAGCACACTGAGTGAACGCCCCATTGGCTCCTGAATTTGCTGGGAAATCAATCTGGTGCGTAAATCCAGATTCTGTTCCAGTTGCTTGCGAACAATTGGCTCAACCACCAGATAACTCACCGTACCGATAATGGCGATCACAACGCAGAGGTATATGGCCAGCGCAACGATGCTGCGCCGTTTAAGCGAAGATTGCGGATCCATAGCCAACTCATTTTAAAATGATTACTACCATTATAGTGAAGCGATCAATTTATCCACCCTTTTTCTCCTTGAGCGGGGCTGGTACTATAGCGCATTCAATAACCCAACAGAGCGAACAGCAGCTTGACTCTACAACAGATCCTGTCGATTCCAGAACTGGAAGGAAAACTTATCAGTGAGGCGAAAACCTACGGTTTCGTCACCTCCATGGCCGCCGCGCCAAACCTGCTAAATCCGGAAGAGTGGTTATCCTTCCTGTGGGGTGGTGAAGAAGTGGCACCATTTAGCGACGGTGAGCAACTGGAGTGTTACATCGAGCAGGTCGTCGATATCTGGAACCAGACTCGACCAGCACTGATGGAAAATCGCTGGGTCTGGCCACAAATGTGCGCGCTGGACGAAGAAGAAATCGTTAACCAGCCGACCCGCGACTTTTGTGAGGGTGTGCTACAAGGCTGGCAACTCTCCCGGGATGACTGGGAAACCATTATGCCGGATGAGAGCGAAGACAATGCCCTGCTCGGTGGCGTGTTGCTGTCTTTAAGCCTGCTGTATGATCCTGAAACGTCCATGGCCACCCTGGCTGAGCAAGGCGTTGACGGCCTGGAACAGTTCGAAGAAATTTTCAATGCCATGCCAACCATGCTGTGTGGCTTAACCATTCGTGGTGCGCAACTGGCCGCCAGTCAATAAGCGCCTGGTAGTTTTCAAATCATAGATAAAGGGGTCCTCAGGACCCTTTTTTACTGACTAAATCGCTCCAGTCAAACGCTTCGATCCGCTCATCAGAAATGTAAAACAGCTTTGCCCCTGCAGTAATTTGGGTTTCCAGAGGCGGGTTCAGCCGAATCCCCTGGCCGGTATCTGCTGCAATAAGAGTGGCATGGTGGGTTGTTTTTAACGCCTGGAACAGGGTTGCGATGTCAGTATCCGGTACGTTGGAAGGATACACGGTGGAATACTGAGTCATCCCCCGGGTTGACGCTAACAGCTCATGATGTAACGTGCTCGAGCCAGGATCCACGGCGGCTTTGGCCAGCATCTCAGCCCCGACGGCCGGAATACATTCGGCATTCGGACAGTGCTGCATCAGCAGTTGACTAAGGGCATCGTCTTTGAAATAGGCCAGCAAATGGGCAGACGGGTTGGCATTAGCACAAAACAGTGCCGCAGAGAGCGTGATATCGTCTTCCAGGTTGTCGACCACGATACAACTGGCCTGCTCTACCGCGGCATTGGCCATATCCTGACTGTCGGTGTAGCTGGAAACTCTGACAAAACCGATTTCGCCGGGTAGCGGGTTTTCAATGTCTGAACGGCAGCAGAGCACCAGCGGACGTCTACCCGCTTCCTCATGCTGTAACATACGAATTAGATGTAACGTGCGCTGGCCATTCCAGCCCAATAACAGAATGTGGTTTTCCACGCGAACTCTCCGTTTTCCCAAAATGCCTGCCCGCCAGTAATCTATGCCATAGGAAGCCAGGCGCCCCAATAAGGCGGCAAACAGGCTCAGCCCTCCCGGGATTACCCACAGCACCACCACCCATTTGCCGGCCGGTGTCACCGGGGAGAAATCCCCGTAACCGACGGTGGAGGCAGTGACGAAAATGTAATAGATGAAAGTGGTGACATTGTCAGTCAGCGCCGTTTCACCGGACAGCTGCAGTAGCAGCCACGACACCACCAGGTAGACAATGGTCAGAAATGCCAGATTACGGTTACTCAGCCTGAACAGGTGCGAGCTAATCCATTTTTTGACTACAAACCAAATTGTCACCACAATCCCCTTTCACTCTATCTGCCTGAAACTGTTACCTTCAGGTTAGCCCTGTATTAAGACTAGACGACCTGAAGGCGATAAAAAACCAGCCACTCAGGGCTGGTTTATATTCTGTGAAGCGAATCGTCAGGCGTTGCCTTTGACTTGTAAGTTGAGCTGCTCTGCAAACTCCAGCATTCGGTTCAGCGGCACCAGGGATTTCACCCGTAGCTCTTCATCAACAAAGATCTCATGCTGTTCGTTACCTTCGCGCAGGGCATTTTCAATCGCTTTCAGGCCGTTCATTGCCATCCAAGGACAGTGAGCACAGCTGCGGCAGGTTGCGCCGGCGCCGGCCGTTGGCGCTTCGATCAGTTCTTTCTCTGGCACCATTTGCTGCATTTTGAAGAAAATGCCTTTGTCGGTCGCCACGATCATTTGTGGATGCGGCAACTGCTTAGCGGCTTTGATCAACTGACTGGTCGAACCCACCGCATCGGCCAGTTCAACCACACTGGCTGGCGATTCCGGGTGAACCAGTACCGCAGCTTCCGGGTAGAGGGTTTTCATTTTGCGCAAGGCATCGGCAGAGAACTCGTCATGCACGACACATTCCCCTTGCCACAACAGCATATCAGCGCCGGTTTGCTTGGCAATGTACGAACCCAGGTGGCGGTCCGGCCCCCAGATAATCGGTTTGCCTTCGCTGTCCAGGTGCTCAACAATTTCAAGCGCGATGCTGGAGGTCACTACCCAGTCGGCGCGTGCTTTGACGGCTGCGGAGGTATTGGCGTAAACCACCACGGTGTGGTCCGGGTGAGCGTCGCAGAATTCAGTGAATTTATCCGCCGGACAGCCCAGATCCAGAGAGCACTCGGCTTCCAGAGTTGGCATCAGGATGTGTTTTTCCGGAGTTAAAATCTTGGCGGACTCACCCATAAAGCGAACCCCTGCAATGATTAGGGTGCTGGCAGGATGACGATTACCAAACTTGGCCATTTCCAGCGAATCACCCACGAAGCCGCCGGTTTCTTCAGCCAGGGCCTGAATTTCCGGGTCCGTGTAGTAATGGGCAATCAACACCGCGTCTTTCTCTTTCAGCAGCGTTTTAATATTGGCGATGTGTGCCTGTTTCTCTTCTTCGGTGAGAGGTACAGGTTTGGCCGGGAACGGGTATACGGTTTCGATCTTGTCTAAAATGTGGCTCATTGCTCTAGCTCTATACAACTTCCGTTATTGCAAGCATTGTACACCCAAGGCGTAGCCGGGATCAAAGCCAAACCAAAAGAGGCGCCAAGCGCCTCTTTCGTTATTTCATCTGCTCTTTGGCCACTTTGGCCGAAGCGCTATCCGGGTACTCATCGATTACCTGTTGGTAATACTTATTCGCCTGAGGCCGGTTGTTGTTGCGCTGTGCAATATCACCCAGTTTCACCAAAGCGTCGGCGCGCTTGTTGGAGTCTTTATAGGAGAGCACAGTAGCAAAACTCTTCACCGCGTCTTTGTCCTGCTTCTTGGCATAGAACAACTGACCGAGCCAGTAGTGGCTGTTGGCGGTAAATACGGAATCTGGGAAGTCTTTCTGGAACTGCTGTAACGCAGTGATGGCACCATTGTAATCGCGTTTTTTCAGGATCAGGTCCACCGCGTTTTGATAGGCGGTCTGCTCATCGGCATTGGAGCTGAATGTTCCTGCGCTGTCGGTTGCTTGCGACTCAGGGTTAACCGCAACGGCGGCACCGTTTTTCACTTCACCACGCACTTTGTCCAACTCGATAAACAGCTGACGCTGACGCTCTAACATCTGCTGCATGTCGTAGCTGTTTTTCTCAAGCTGACCTCTCAGTTCATTGATTTCCAATGACATCTGGTCAATCTGTTGTTGCATTTGCAACTGTGCACGGTTCCGGCTCTGCAGCAGACGTTCTAAACGTTGCACATCGGATTCTGCCGATGAACTTACCGCAGCGACTGTGGCCGTTGAGCCTGAGTTTAAATCAGATACTGGAGCTGGTGCAGCGAGCACAGGGCCCGCTGCACTTGCCAGTAACGCAAGCGTAGCTATTCGCTTAAAGTTACTGAACATAGGATATTTCCTTGATTAGTATACTAGAACCGCACGACGGTTTTTCGCATAAACGTCTTCAGACTGACCCAGCAGCAGCGGTTTCTCTTCACCGTAGCTTACGATTGAGATTTGGTCAGCTTGAACACCCAGAGCTTGTAGGTATTTAGCTACAGCTTGTGCACGACGCTCGCCCAGTGCGATGTTGTACTCTGGAGTACCACGTTCGTCAGCGTGACCTTCGATAGTCACTTTCAGGCCCGCGTTGTTGCCCAGGTATACCGCGTGAGCTGCCAGAATCTCTTCGTAATCACTAGAGATAGTAGCGTTATCGAACGCAAAGTAAATAGTTTGCGTTTCACGCAGAGCCTGCTCTTTCAGCTCTTGTTCAGACAGCTGGCTGCTCGCATCAATTGGAGAAACAACGGTAGTATCAACGTTGCTTTCAGTGCCAGTAGTCGACTGGTTAGTCTCTGTGCCAGTTGCGCTTGTCGCTTCATCGCTTGAGCTACATGCAGTCACTGCAAGTACAGGTAGCGCGATAAGCAGACCTTTAAGAACTTTATTAAGTTGCATTTGTTTTTCCTTACGTTTTGATACTTCTTATTTGCTATAAAAACGGAGACCAAGCAGGTGCACGCACTCGCCCATTCGTTGCCGGTAATCTAGCTTTAAAACGTCCATCTATCGAAACCATCGATAATACGTTGGTCCGGTTGTAGATAGAGCTATAAATGACCATTGCGCCGTTAGGAGCCACACTAGGTGATTCGTCCAGCAGCGTCTTAGTCAAAATTTGTACCGCACCGGTTTGCAGATCTTGCTTGGCCAGATTAAAGCCCGAATTGCTTCGATGAACCATAATCAGAGAACGACCATCCGGTGTGATTTGACCGCCCATGTTTTGACTACCTTGCCAAGTCAGGCGGCTGGAATTTCCGTCTGCCAAATTTACTTGATAAATCTGTGGTTTACCACCCCGATCAGAAGTAAATATTAATGATTTACCATCTGGATTCCAAAACGGTTCGGTATTATTGGAGCGGCCTCGAGTAATCTGAGTCAGCTTGCGGCTGGCTAAGTCGAGCGTATAAACCTGCAAGCTACCGGTCTTGGACAGCACCAGCGCCAGCTTACGTCCATCTGGAGAAAATCTTGGTGCACCGTTATGACGAGGGTATGAAGTCACCTTCTCCCGTTTGCCGGTGTAGATATTCATGATGAAGATTTCAGCCTGACCGTTCTGGAAGCTGACATAGGCCAGCTGTTTACCATCAGGAGACCAGGCTGGTGACATCAGCGGCTCTTTGGAGCGCAATACCAGCCGTTCGTTGTAACCGTCGTAGTCGGCAACCCGCAGCTGATATGGGTAGCTGTCTTTATCGTTAACCACCACATACGCGATCCGGGTCAGGAAGGCACCGCGTTCACCGGTAAGCTGCTCGTAAACCAGATCCGAGATACGGTGCGCGTATTCGCGCAGACGCGAGCCCGGCACAGATGCCCGCTTATTAAACAGGATATGGTCTTTGGCCAGCACCAGTTGGCCGTCAGAGCTAAGCGCTTTGCTTTGACCTTGGGTCAACTGACCGCGCACAATATCGACCAACTGGTAGTTGATCTGATAATTGCCGTCTGCCGCCTGAGTGATGGTGCCGGTTAGTAGTGCATCCACGCCAAGACGGGTCCAGGCATCGAAGTTCACTTCAGATTCGTTAAACGGCGTCTGCGGCATTTTGCTGGTTTCAACCGGGCTAAATTTACCACTGCGCTGCAAATCCGACGCGATGACCGCCGAGACATCCTGAGGTAGCGGTGCACTGCCTTCCCACTTGAATGGCACAATGGCGATAGGTCGAGCTGAGTTGATACCTTCAGTAATAACCAGCTCCAATGCCGCGCTGGCAAATTGAAAGCTACTCGAAATAACGAGCAAACATCCTATTATCAATCGCTTTATCACAAGCTGTTCCTTTTTACTCTGGTTCTACAGTTAGATTTATGTTTTTAAGTTTTTCAGCTACTTGCTTGTCGTCTGGCATCGGGAAAGTCCCTACCTGCGCAACGGCCCGGCGAGTTGCTGAACAGAGACGGTTGTTGCCATCGAGGATATTCAGCTCACCCACAATCGCACCCGTTCCGGTCGGGATCAGGCGCAGGTTAACTCTACAAGACTTTCCCCGAAAGCTGTCCTCCAACAGCAGATTTTGCTGAATGAGCTGAGTATAGATGGCGCCGTAACGGTCTGACTCACTGGCGACAAAGCGTGAGCGAGCCGTGCTGTTTTGGGCATTCTCAGATTCCAGCCCGGCAAAGATATCGTTCAGCGCCGCTTCTTGCTGCTTACGCTCACGTTCGAGCTGCTCTAGCCGCGCTTTTTCTTTGCGCGCTTTTTCCGCTGCTTCCTTAGCCGCTTTTTCTTTGGCCAGGCGCTCTTGTTCCGCTTTGGCAGCCGCTTCGCGTTCGCGACGGGCTTTTTCCTCAGCTTCCTTGGCGGCTTTTTCCTGGGCTAAGCGTTGTTGTTCCGCTTTGGCGGCGGCCGCTTCTTTAGCCTGACGCTCCTGCTCTGCCTTGCGAATAGCAGCTTCTTTCTCTTTGCGCTGTTGCTCCAGCTTGGCGGCTTGTTCACGCTGCTGTTGCAATTTACGTTCTTCAGCCTGACGCTCTTGCTCTTTCTGAACCCGTTTCTTTTCCGCTTCACGAGCTGCTTTGGCTTCTTTCGCCTGCTGCTCTTTTAGCTTGCGAATTCGCTCTTCTTCCGCTTTACGGTTACGTTCAAGCTGCTCGCTTTCCCGACGCAGTTTATCCAGCCGGTCCTGCTCCTTTTTAGCTGCCTGCTGACGCTGCTCACGGATCTGTTGCGCTTGCTGCTTAACGACCGAAGGATCAATCACCACCGCCTGCACCATTTGGCCTGATGGCTTAGGTTTGGACATGGAAAAATCTGCTCCCCACAGCAATACCACCAGTAATAGTGCATGCAACATTACTGACACCAGCAGAGGAAGTTTTACGCTGTTCTTACGCGCTCGTTTATCTTTCATGGCTGCTTAATGTTATTCCCTGATATCTGTCAGCAAACCAACCTTGGCAATACCTGCCTGGCTCAGTTCATCGAGCAATAACACGACTTCAGCATACGGCGTTGACGCATCTCCGCCTACCGCAACCGGTGAGTTAGGGTTGATAGATAGCTCCGCTTTCACTCTGACGATAATGTCTTGCAGAGAGAGCCCCCGAACGACATCTTCGTTATTGACGCTCAAACCCAGATTGCCATCCTGATCCACTTCCACAATGATGAAACTGCTGTCACTGTCTCCCGCCAGTTCGGCGGCAGATTTGGAATTGGTGGTTTTCGGCAGCTCGACATCGACGCCCTGAGTGACAAATGGTGATGTCACCATGAAAATGATCAGCAATACCAACATCACGTCAATATAAGGCACGACGTTGATTTCTGCCGTCATCTTGCGCTTCTTACGCTGGTAACCCGCCATGGCTTATTCTCTGCCCGCCATTGCCTGACGATGCAGGATACTGTGGAACTCTTCTGAAAAAGTCGCGTAGTTGTGCTCCAGCTTGCCCACTTTATTGCTCAGGCGGTTATAGGCCATAACCGCAGGAATTGCGGCAAACAGACCCATCGCTGTTGCAATCAAAGCTTCGGCAATACCCGGCGCAACCATCGCCAGCGTCGCCTGTTTGACTTCGCCTAGCGCGATAAAGGCGTGCATAATGCCCCACACGGTACCAAACAGACCGATATAGGGGCTGATAGAACCGACAGTGGCTAGAAATGGTAAGCTATTTTCCAGTTCATCAACTTCTCTGGCCACAGCAACACGCATGGCGCGGCCCGTGCCTTCCATAATGAAGTCAGGCGAGTTGGAATTGGATTTACGTAACCGGGCAAACTCAGTAAAACCCGAATAGAAAATTTCTTCCGTACCGGCCAGTTCGTCTTTGCGCTTTTTCACCTCTTGGTAAAGCACCGACAAATCCGCTCCTGACCAGAATTTATCTTCAAACTTTTCAGCATCTTTTCCTGCCTGGGACAGAACCTTGCTGCGCTTGATGATCATCGCCCAAGACACAATGGACATTCCCAACAGGATTAACATCACCATTTTTACCAAGAAACTGGCTTGTAAAAATAGATCCAAAATTGAAATATCAGCGCTCACTTAAAGCTAACTCCGTAGTTACAGACTGAGGAATCGCGATTGGCCTCATTTTATCAGTATTGATACATGCTACCTTAACCATTGCTCTACACAAGGTATTGCCCACAGGGTTTACGATCTCTTGACAAAATGTCATCGAAGCACGCTTCTGTTCGGTGATTTGCGAGACGACCGTCAGTTGATCGTCAAGTCGTGCACCCTGCAAAAAATCAATATCCATATGTCGGACGACAAAACCCACTTTTTGTTCCAACAAAGTTTGTTGGGATATACCTGCATGGCGCAGCATTTCGGTTCTGGCCCGTTCAAAAAATTTTAGGTAGTTTGAGTGATACACTACACCACCGGCATCGGTATCTTCATAGTAAACGGTAACAGGCCAATGAAATGGCGCAGTCGATGAGTGCACTTCGTATCCCTGTAACATGAAAAATCAGGCAATTACTATAACGCAACTCCTAACCGTTAGTACAAGTACGTTTACTTATTTTGGTTAAGTTGCAGCAAAAACCGGCGCTAGTTCAATAACTGCTTTCACACCGTGGCCGAATATCAACCATTGTTTTTCAAACTATTACCAAGTTGCATTATGCAACTGGCTCCAAAGTAGAACCTGCCTGCTATGTGGCCGAAAATACCCTGTTATAAAAGATATCCATCTGCTCAAATAAAAAGCAGGCCCTGACTGGCCTGCTTTTCGGTTACCGGTAGGTGAATGAATCACGCTTATTCTTTATCTTTATCCATCATCTCGGAATGCTCTAACCAGAGCGCATTAATGATGCCGAATGCGCATGCCAGCAGAACACCCAGAATCCATGCGAAATACCACATAAGCTTGCTCCTTAGTAGAGTGAGTTTTTATTGTCTTCAATAAATTTGTTATCAAGACGGCCAAACATCTTGTAGTAAGTCCAGCAGGTATAAGCCAGGATTATCGGGACCATGATAAAGGCCACGCCGGTCATCAGGTTCAACGTCAGTTCGCTGGAAGTAGAATCCCACATGGTCAGGCTGTGACTCGGGTTAAGATCCGACGGCATAATAAACGGAAACATGGCAAAACCGGCGGTGAAAATCACCCCTGCGTTACCCAGGCTGGAAGCCAGAAACGCAATGCCTCCCCTTTCCAGTCGCGACGCCAGGGCCGCTAGCAGCGGCATCACCAAGCCTAGAGCCGGAGCCAGCCATAAGCTTGGCATCAGCTCAAAGTTATGCAGCCAGGCACCCGCCTGACGGATAACTTCTTTATTCAGTGGGTTGGACGCCGCACTGGTGTCGATATCGCTGACAATCAGGTAGCCTTGCAGCGACTGCACCCACACTCCTGCCAGAGCAAAACTGACCACCATCAACAGCGCCATCAACTGCGCCACGTTACGCGCCCGGGCATGCACCTGGTCGGTGGTTTTCATCTGCAGCCAGGTTGAACCCTGCAATAAGATCATGCTCAGGCTGACCACACCGCATAACAGCGCAAATGGATTCAGCAAGCCAAAGAACGAGCCGTGATAGCTCGGCATCAGGAACTCATTCAGCTGAAAAGGGACACCCTGTAGCAGGTTGCCAAAGGCCACACCGAAAATCACCGGTGGTACAAAACCACTGATAGAGATGCAGATATCCCAGTTGCTACGCCACTTTGGCTGCTCAATCTTAGAGCGGTAGTCAAGGCCAAGCGGACGCAGCCAGAGCGCCGCTAAGGTCACGATCATCGCCAGATAAAAACCTGAAAATGAGGTAGCGTAAACCAGTGGCCAGGCGGCAAACAGCGCCCCACCTGCGGTGATCAGCCACACCTGATTACCATCCCAGTGCGGGGCGATGGAGTTGATCATCACCCGACGCTCCTGGTCATTTTTGCCTATGATAGGAACCAGCGCCCCTACCCCCATATCGAATCCATCGGTAATGGCAAAACCGACCAACAGAACTCCGATCAGCACCCACCAGATCAGGCGCAAGATTTCATAATCAAACATAATGCTCTCCTTACCTTACGCTTCAACTTGACGGTTCACTTTGTCTTGCAGCGACGTTTCGCCCTGCTCAAAGTGGTAACGGCCGGTTTTCAGACTGCTCGGTCCTTTACGGGCAAATTTCACCATCAGGTAAACTTCCACCACCAGGAACACGGAATAGAGCGCCAGTATCGCCAGCAGCGAGGTAATGATTTCACCCGCAGACAGCGCAGAAGCGGCGACGTGAACCGGCAGTATTTCACCGACAGCCCAAGGCTGGCGACCAAACTCGGCCACAAACCAACCGGCTTCAATGGCAATCCAGGGCAGTGGAATACTCAGCAAGGCAGCACGCAGTACCCAAGGTTTCTGCATGATTTTTTGACGGCAGGTTTGCAGGAATGCCGCGGCAAATACCACCAGCATGATCATTCCACACGCCACCATCAGGCGGAATGACCAGAACAGCGGCCACACTTTAGGGATCGAGTCATCCGCCGCCGCCTGAATTTGTTCTTCGGTCGCGTCGGTCACTTGTTCGGTATAGCGCTTCAGCAACAGGCCATAGCCCAGGTCCTGTTTGACCCGTTCAAATTCTTGCTGCTCGGCCACTGTCTCCTCGCCCGCGCGCAGCTTTTGCAGCAGCTCATAAGCGTACATACCGGTGCGGATACGCTCGACATGGCTTTCACGCAAATCACGCAGCCCCGTCACCTGCTCGTCAATAGAGCGAGTCGCAATGATGCCCATCACATAAGGGATCTTGATGGCATAATCGGTATGCATGGTCTCCTGATTCGGCAGACCAAATACGGTAAATGCCGCCGGAGCCGGTTCGGTGTGCCATTCAGCTTCAACAGCGGCCAGTTTGACTTTCTGCACTTCACCCAGCTCGTAGCCCGATTCATCACCCAGTACGATAACGGACAGAATCGAGGCCATACCAAACGAAGCGGCGATAGCGAATGAGCGACGGGCAAACGCCAGGTCACGGCCTTTCAGCATGTAGTAAGCACTGATGCCCAGTACGAACATGGCACCGGTGGTGTAACCGGATGCGACGGTATGGACAAATTTCACCTGAGCAACCGGGTTAAAGACCACATCGGCAAACGACACCATTTCCATTCGCATGGTTTCAAAATTGAACTCGGCACCGACCGGGTTCTGCATCCAGCCGTTGGCGATCAGGATCCACAAGGCGGAGAAGTTTGAACCCAGTGCCACCAGCCAGGTCACCGCCAGGTGCTGCCGTTTCGACAGCCGATCCCAGCCAAAGAAGAACAGACCAACAAAAGTGGATTCCAGGAAGAACGCGACCAGGGCTTCAATGGCCAGCGGCGCACCAAAAATGTCGCCGACGTAGTGAGAGTAATAGGACCAGTTAGTACCAAACTGGAATTCCATCGTCAGGCCGGTCGCCACACCAAGCGCAAAGTTAATACCAAATAGTTTTCCCCAGAACTTGGTCATGTCCTTATAGATAGGTTTGTCGGTCATGACGTACAGTGACTCCATAATGGCCAGCAAGAACGCCATGCCAAGAGTCAGGGGTACGAACAGGAAGTGATACATTGCAGTTAATGCAAACTGCAACCGGGACAGATCAACTATGTCCATCGTGATAACTCCTTTGTGTCGGCTGAATGACACTTTCTACTAATCAACAACGAACATTAGCATATGCAAACAACGCTCAAGTTATACAAAAGCGACAATTGTTTACAAATACCGCAATTCTGTTGCGACTATGTACCGTTTTAGTTAGTTTATTGTTAAGCTATAGCTAATATAGCTGGAACTAATATTACTGCCGATAATCTAAGGTTTCAAAGAGTTTATCTAACTCGTTTGCATTGATATTCATCAATCAACATGAACAAATAGTAGCCAACGAGCGATACTATTGATCACAATCAAAGGTAAACATGAAAAGAATGTAAATTATCGGCGAGGAAAGCGGCAGAGAAACGGCAAACAAACACATGTCGTTAACAATCCCTGCTAACGAATCCCTCACCTTGTAGGCGGAATGAGAGTACAAAAATAAGATCTAGCTCACAATAAAAAAGAGCCAGACTTAACGGTCTGGCTCTGAAAACTTATTTCTCAATTACGAAATGGAGGTAGGCGCGGTCTGTGGCAATCCTGCCGCGCGGGGTGCGCTGCAAATAACCCTGCTGGATCAGGTAAGGCTCCAGCACGTCTTCAATGGTATCCCGCTCTTCACCGATAGCCGCGGCCATGTTATCCAGACCAACCGGACCACCGCCGAATTTTTCCATGATCGCCAGCAGCAGCTTTCGGTCCATGTAGTCAAAGCCTTGTGCATCCACATCCAGCAAATTGAGCGCCTGGTCTGCGGTGTTAGCATCGATGTGGCCATTACCTTTCACTTCGGCAAAATCGCGCACTCGACGCAATAAGCGGTTCGCGATCCGGGGCGTGCCACGCGCACGGCGGGCAATTTCTAAGGCGCCTTCCGCATCCATCGACAATTTCAGGCAATCGGCACTGCGTTTCACGATATGTTGCAGATCGGCGATCTTGTAGTACTCCAGCCGCTGCGTGATACCAAAGCGGTCGCGTAGCGGAGAAGTCAGTGAGCCGGCTCGGGTGGTCGCGCCAACCAGAGTAAACGGGGGCAGATCGATTTTAATCGAACGTGCCGCTGGCCCTTCGCCAATCATGATATCCAGCTGATAGTCTTCCATTGCCGGATACAGCACCTCTTCCACCATAGGACTGAGGCGATGGATTTCGTCAATAAACAGAACGTCGTTCTCTTCCAGGTTGGTCAACAAGGCGGCCAGATCACCGGCTTTTTCCAGCACCGGACCCGACGTAGTACGAATGTTCACTTCCATTTCATTGGCGACAATGTTCGCCAGGGTGGTTTTACCCAGCCCGGGAGGACCAAAGATCAGCAAGTGGTCGAGCGCTTCTTCACGCAGCTTGGCCGCTTTGATGAAAATCTCCATCTGGTCGCGGACGTGGTCCTGGCCCTGATAATCACACAACTGCTTGGGACGGATTGCGCGATCTATAACGTCTTCTTCTTTGTATACCGGGCTATCCGGTGCGATCAATCGATCTGCCTCGATCATAACGGTTTCCTAATTGAAAGACGGGCCAGCTAAACCATGGATTTAAGCGCTTCGCGAATCAGCTGTTCGCTGGTCATATCGGCGGTCATAACCTGTGAGACTACTTTAGAAGCCTGAGTTGGTTTGTAGCCTAAAGCCAGCAGTGCACTCACCGCTTCTTCTTCCGCATTAGACTGCATCAATCCACCCGCGTCGGCTGGCGCCGCATCGGTGTATGGCGTGAACAAGTCCCCTTCACCCCACCCCTTGAGGCGATCTTTCATTTCCACCACCAGGCGCTCGGCGGTTTTCTTACCCACGCCAGGCAGTTTGACCAGGCTGGAAATATCTTCCCGCTCGACACAAGCGACAAACTGGCTGGCGTTCATACCAGAAAGAATACCCAGGCCAAGTTTAGGGCCTACGCCATTGGCTTTAATGACTTCCCGAAACAGGGCCCGCTCTTTAACGGTATTAAACCCGTACAGCAGTTGAGCGTCTTCACGCACCACGAAATGAGTATAGATAATGGCTTCTTCACCCAGGTTGGGCAGTTCATAAAAACAGCTCATCGGCATCTGTACTTCATAGCCGATACCGTTCACTTCGATCAGGAGCTCAGGTGGGGTTTTGTCGATCAAGGTGCCGCGCAGACGTCCAATCACAGGGGAATCCTATAGTCATTTTCAGTCTGGCGATCATAATCAATAACTGGATGGATAGCCAGTAAAAGTTAGCCGTCGCCGTTAGCGATAGCGTCCCCGTCTGGCGCTGGTTGCCTTGCCTGCCAGTGCCACCAGGGTTTTGTTGGTATTGGCATGGCAGATAGCCACCCCAAGAGCATCGGCGGCATCCGCCTGCGGGGTAGCGGGCAGTTTCAGCATATGTTTTACCATGTGCTGCACCTGCGCTTTGTCTGCCCCACCGGTGCCGACCACCGCCTGTTTGATCAATCTGGCGGCGTATTCATAAACCGGTAAATCGGCATTGACCGCCGCCACGATGGCGCTGCCTCTGGCCTGACCCAGCTTGAGCGCGGAATCGGCGTTTTTGGCCATAAAGACCTGCTCGATGGCAAACACATCCGGTTGAAACTGGGTGATAATTTCACTCACTCCGGCGTAGATTTGTCTCAAGCGGCTGGGCAGATCTTTTTCCGAAGTACGGATACAGCCACTACCGAGGTAGTGTAAATGTCGTCCGGTTTGCCTTATTACGCCATAGCCGGTGATACGTGAACCTGGGTCGATACCCAAGATAATCGACATGCGCTGTCCTGTTGTGGTTGATAAATCAGAG
Organism: Vibrio sp.; assembly: GCF_050299255.1. Taxonomy (GTDB): domain Bacteria; phylum Pseudomonadota; class Gammaproteobacteria; order Enterobacterales; family Vibrionaceae; genus Vibrio. The sequence goes on along the minus strand of NZ_JBNKVP010000015.1, from coordinate 16,312 downwards.
TCAATGCTAATCAAATCAGCCCGGATAAGCGAGGCTTACACGGTTAACTGGCCATTTGTTCAGCAACTAAGCTGGCGATAACATCACCGGGGCAGCCAGGATGGCTCTGCTGGATAACCCTGCCGACAAGCTGACCGAGAATACACAGCTCGGCTCATCGGAAAGTCGACGTCCCGTCCAGTAATCAAACCAGTGAACCAGCTGTTCTGACCGCAGGGTGATCTCGCGGCTTGGCCCCTGATAATTGAACACACAATGCAGCTCTGCCTGATCAGTAAGCGCCAGGCACGCATGGGATAGCGACAGGGATGAAAAGCGAGCCGCCGACTGACTGAAGCGTTGGCGCAGCATCAGTTTCTGCCAGCTCGCTTTGGCAAACGGAGTCAGGTCGGGTAACGGGTCGCCCGACAGCAACAAACCGCCACTGGCCAGCAAGACATCACGATGGAATTCGTACGCACTCCGTTCAGCGCCCTGATTGGGCAGCGAGACAAAGGTGGCGCAATCCGGGTCGATTTGCCATAGGCGTCGGTGCTGCCAACTACGGAAAAACGTTTCACGGGCAATTTGCGCAAACCGGCGCGGGTCCCGCTCGACATCGTCTGATACCCGCATTGCATCCACCAGGCCCAGCGATGGCCACATGGGCGCATTACAGCCGATTAAATTCGCCTCCCCTGCCCCCTCGGCAATCGCCTCCATGCCGAGCCGATACGCTTCCACACCGGTCATACCGGAAGTATGGCGCGCACCTTTTAACGTTCCCCAGTAGTTGGCATCGAGCTTGAACATTTCGACGCCCCACTCTTCACGCATGGTCTTAAATACCTGAGTCAGATAGTGCTGCGCGCCCGGATGGGAAGTATCGAGGATATACCAGGGCGTGCAGCGCCAACCGGCGTAGGTGACATCTTCCGCTTTTAAATGGCGGCCATCGGCATGACGGACGAACCAGTCCGGGTGCTGGCGGAACAGCTCTGATTCCGGCTGTGCAATAAATGGCGCCAGCCAGATAGCGGCTTTTTTGCCCTTGGCTTTGATATCGGCAACCAGAGATTTAACCCCGGAGGAAAACTTGTCTGAAGGCGTCAGCCAATCGCCCATATAAGCCTGATAGCCATCGTCTATCAGCACCCATTCCAGCGAACTGAGTTCTCCTTCCATACAGGCCAGGTTGGTATAGATGTCCTGCTCGGTCGCCTCAGCGTAGTAGGCATACCATGAACACCAGCCACACGGCGCTGGCCGGGTTACCCCGTGACGAGGCGGGTGAGTCGCCGTCAGATAATGACTATATTGATCATAGAGTTCATCCAGCGATGGCCCGGTCAGCATCACCATCGATTCCAGATCGCAACTTGTCCAATCCTGAGGATGGGTATGCTCTCCGTCGATGTACGCACAAATGGCGGGCCCGTCTAGGGTTTCTGCTATTTCAAAATAACCGGCAAACCGGTGACAGCTGGTAAAGCCAAACAGGCTGAATCCCTCTGCCTGCTCAATGACCAGGTAGTTGTAATAGCGCTTGGCCGCGGTACTGGGGTAAATCCGATAGCTGCGGCTGTTATCCGGACAGCGCCCAACATCGACGGGTTGACTTAAGTAGCCACTGGTCTGTGCCAGCATCTGGAAACCGTCACCGAGAATGCGGGCACTGTGCTCGAAATCAAATGGCGTAGTACATAGCAGATAGTGGTCGGATACTGGATTATTACTCAGGCCATTGAAGCGAAAATGCAGCTGATGTTGGTCACGTTCAACAACAACATCCGGATTTTGAATAGAAATTTTTCTCGGGCGGCCAGAGGCCGAACAATTTGACATATGCTGAAAAGTCAGTGAAAGATTAATGTCATTAGAGCACCCACCTGTTGGGTTGTCTAACGACAACCTGCGATAGTTTGAAATTGGTCTAGGAGCGTACATGAATACAACCGTCGACATTTCCTGGGGCCTGCTGGCCTCGTTTAGCGGTTTGTTGCTGATACCTTACTGGCTGAGTAAAAAGTTACACCTGGAACTAGAGCGCGACGGCCTCATTAGTGTGGGGCGCATGGCACTGCAGCTGATCCTGGTCGGGCTTTATCTCGGCTACCTGTTTCACTTAAATAGCCTGCTGGTTAATCTGCTCTGGTTGGCGGTGATGGTGGTTGTGGGTGCGAGCGCCATCCTGAACAAATCCAAACTGCCGAAACAGCCGCTACTACTGGCGGTGATGGCTGGCTTGCTTTCCGGCTTGGTGCCTTTGCTGTTCATTATTACCGTAGGCTTGATACAACCCAGCCCGGTTTACCACGCACAATATATGATTCCTCTGGCCGGAATGTTGCTTGGCAATAGCCTCAGTGGCTGCATTGTGGCGCTACAGAACTTCTTTACTTCATTAACGGAACGGCAGACTGAGTATCAGGCGGCCATTTCACTCGGTGCGGCGCCCAGTTATGCTTGTCGGCCTTTCGTACAGGCGGCGATCGGCAAATCGATGGCGCCGACGTTAGCCAGTATGTCTACCATGGGGCTGGTGACACTGCCAGGCATGATGACCGGGCAAATCCTCGGCGGCGCGTCGCCGATGGTGGCAATCAAATATCAGATGATGATCATGATTGCGATTCTGGTGATGCTGTCGATTTCAGTCACAGTGACACTCAGGTTAACGGTGAAAATGTCGTTCGACCGCTTCGGTAAGGTTCTGATTACGCAAATAAAATCAGAATGAGCAGTCACTAAACGGTGGACAACAGCTTATCCACAAAAATTGTGGATAACCCCATTCAGGTCAGATGTCACCGATGACCTCTATTTTATTTCGATGGTGTCTCTGGGTCGCGATCTTGTCACGGACGTCAAAACGACAAACAGCCAGGCTAGCCTGGCTGTCCAATGCTAATACTCTTTTAATGCCGATCAGTCACGCAGATAGATCATCCAGTACCACATGCCGACAAACACCCCACCACCGATAATGTTGCCCAGGGTGACCGGGATGAGGTTATTGAGGATAAAGTTAGTCAGGGTTAGATCTGCATAATTAGCAATATCTGCACCGGTCATTTGCCAGAATTCAGCCGAAGCGGTAGCTTTAATTGCAATCGCCATCGGAACTTGAAACATATTGGCAATACAGTGCTCAAACCCGGCGGATACGAACATAGCCACCGGCAGCACCATCACCAGAATTTTATCGGTCAGTGTCCGGCCACTGAAAGTCATCCACACCGCCAGACAGACCAGCACATTACACATAATGCCGAGCGCCACCGCGGAAAAGAATCCGTGATGCAGCTTATGCTGAGCAATGGCCATCGCGTTGAGGCCCACTGCACCGTGATCAAACATGTACTGCTTGCTGATCAGCATGCAGGTCACCAGAAGCAGGGCACCGACCAAATTACCAAAGTAAACCACAGTCCAGTTTTTAATCAGCACCCGCCAGGAAATCTTGCCACTGGCACGCGCCACCAGCGTCAGTACCGAACTGGTAAACAACTCACCGCCAGTGACGACCACCAGGATTAATCCCAGGCTGAAAGCTAAACCGCCGACGAAACGGCTCATACCCCAAGCCATCTCTCCGCTGCCTGTCGTGACCGTGGTATAGAAGACAAAGGCGATTCCGATGTGAATACCCGCCGAAATGGCGAGCAAAAATGATTTGGTAATATCTTTGGTGGCCTTACCTACGCCGACTTCGGCCGCACGCTCCGCCATTTGTGGTGGCAACAAGGAGTCAAATTGATTGAGATTAAGCACGATGAAACATTTGGTAACAGTTAACGATGACTGCGGATAATCTCGCGCATTGTGAGCAAATACAAGCGGTTTTTTTCAGTACGTCATAATCATAACTCGTTAGAGTTAGGCCAAAGAACGTGAGCTAGGCAACACTTTACCCGATATGATTTTAGTCAAGGTTGTAGCGAATTTTTTCAGTCAAATTAGGTGATTGCTTGCAGATTGGAAGATTAGCATTTGCATCGCAGAGGCCTCACGCCTAGGGTAAAGAAGATCTAATCGAGACAGGAAATTGTATGAAATACACAGCCGAAAATATGCACGACCTAAACCTGCTGTTGCAATTTGATCTTCGCAGCGCTGCAACAGGCATTAAGGTACATAGTGACGCCAGCGTGGAAATGCAGGCCAGTGTAAAAAGACTCTACCAGAAAGGTTTATGCACCCAGCCTGATGGCGGTTATCTGACCGATGAGGGTATTGAAGTTGCAGAACACGCAGACAAAATATTGCGAGTGTTAAGTCAATAGTTCCGGATTATCACCCTTTATCACATTACGGCGATGGGCTTGGAAGGCGGGCAATGACATGTTGCAGCGGCCTACCAGGCCCATTGGCTTATTCAGGTACCCTGTTTTTCTACCAGTGACGAGATCCCAAACCGCTGATAAGGTGTCAGCTTATCGTATAGCCAGTTGTACGCAATGGTGTAGAAGAAGAAAAAGATCAGCAATGAGGCGTCATAAAGTAGCGCCGTCCACAGATCGACATTAAGTACAATGGCAATAGCCGGTACGCTGACCAGCACCAAGCCACCTTCAAAGACAAACGCATGGACGATACGTATACCGAGCCGGCGGCTTTCCCGATCTGCGCCCATCACGGCGTCAAACATCAGATTATAGACGTAATTCCAAACCACGGCGCAAACGCTCAGGCCAATACTCAGGGCGACGACCATTGATTTGCCATTCTCGGTGACCAATCCTGACAAGGGGACAATCATCAGTATTGCGATCAGTTCAAATAATACGGCATGAAAAATTCGTTCTCTTCCAGACATAAGGCCCCCTAGTGCTTCCTGTACATGGTGCCATTTTATCTATAAATTAGATGTTATAAAGTTAGTAAGTATCGTTGGTATCGATATGTATAGCATTGAGCAGTTAGAAGCATTTTGTACCACCGCCGACAACGGGTCATTTTCAGCCGCTGCACGCCATCTGCGCAAAGCCCAATCTGTTATCAGTCAGCATATTATTAACCTGGAAATTGATGCCGGGATGGAACTGTTTGATCGCCGCGGCCGTTATCCGGTCCTGACGCCTGCCGGCGAGCGGCTGTTGCCTTTTGCCCGTGCGACCCTGACGCAACATCAGCGCATGAGCTTCACCATAGACTCACTACATCAGACTGATAACCTCAGCCTGGTTCTGGCCATGGATGAAGGCGTCCCGCTGGATAACATTTCAAACTCTGTTCAGCAGCTCAACCAAGAGTTCCCCTCGATCGAGATGGAGTTTCTTTGTGCTTCCAGTACCGACGTTATCGAGATGGTTCGAACCGGAAGAGCAACCACCGGCGTGGTATTCAGTACCCCCCACCCTTTTGCAGAGCTTGATTTTGAACACCTGGGAACCGTGGCATTTAACATTTATGTTGCCAAGTCCCATCCGCTTGCCTCGTCGGTAACCAGCAATATTGATGAGTTACGTTTGCACCGGCAGCTTTTAATGCACTCCCGCCAAATGTCGACGAGCAAAAGCCGCTTAGCCGTCAGCCCGGACATCTGGTACGGCGATAGCTACTATATGCTGCTGGAGCTGACCATTTATGGTTTTGGCTGGAGTCTGCTCCCAGAGCACATCGCCCGACCGGCGGTAAACAACGACCAGTTGGTGGTCATCCCGGCCCAGTTTGAACAGCTCGGCAGGCAGGCTAACATAGAAGTCATTCAACATAAGCGTTTTAGTAATGATCCGGCCCATTTCCGGATACGGCAATTACTGCGCACTCTGTTACAAGGAATCGAGGCATGAGCGTTATTAGCATCATTGGAGCCGGCTGGCTTGGTTTGCCGTTGGCGAAACATCTGGCCACGCAAGGCCACACCGTATACGCCAGCCGCACTACGGCGGAACATCTGGCCGCATTTGATTCGGAACAGGTCCGTGGATTTGTCTGCGACCTCAACCAGCCAGCCCAGCTGGCCGAAGAGTTGAAAGAGCAGCAGAGCGAGATTGTCATCGGCTGTTTCCCACCCGGATTTCGCCAGCCTGGAGCCAGCCACTACGTGGCCAACTGGCAGCAACTGGTATCGGCGGCACAACAGGCCGGTGTTCAGCGTTTAGTGATGATCAGCTCCACCACTGTCTACCCCAGCCAGGATGGTGATATGCATGAAACCATGGCCAGCCTGCACCTTAGCCAGCATCACAGCGGCTATGGGGACAAAGCGGTAGACATGTTAACCGCGGAGCAGGCAGTAATCGACAGCGGAATCGGTTACGCCATCGTCCGCTGCAGCGGCCTGATGGGCCCAGATCGCAATCCAGCCCGGTTTGCCCAGTACATGAAGCAGGTCAGCCGCCTGGCTCCCGCCAACATGTTGCATCTTATCGACGCCATCGGTGCCGCCAGTTTCGTTGCGCAGCGTCAGGACAACTTAGTGGTCAATGCCACCACCCCTAATACGGTTAGCAAAGCCGAATTCTATCAGCACGCGCTGCAACTGGTGGATCAGGCCGACGCCCTGCCAGCGGTTGTCGACACACCGGACAAACGCATTATGCCTGACGCCCTGATTCAGCTAGGCTACCAGTACCATTTTCAACACACACTGGATGCCCTGGATCATCTGGAGCAGACCTTATGAGCCAGAAACTTTATCAAGCGGTAGAAACCGTGTGGGATTACATGCTAATGCACCAGAACGTCGAAAAAGCCGACCTGATTCTGGTGCTATGCAGTAATGACTTACGAGTAGCCGAATATGCCGCCCAGTTGTATCAGCGCGGAATGGCCGACACGCTGGTGTTCTCCGGAGGCGTCGGCCGTTTTACGCACGGTAAATTTGCTGGCAGTGAAGCCGAAACCTTTGCGGCTGTGGCGCAAAGCATGGGCGTGGATCGCAACGCGATGTATTTGGAGACTGAGTCAACCAACAGTGGTGAGAACGTACTGTTTTCTTATCAACTCATTCAAAAGCTCGGCCTGGCTAACGAGCGTATCTTACTGGTGCAAAAGCCATTCATGGAGCGCCGTGCGTTAGCGACATTTGAAAAGCAGTGGCCAGATAACCAATGCAAAGTGCAAGTGACGTCACCTCCCCTCGGCGTATGGGATTACTTCTGTGATGAACTGCCCTCTTTCACCGTGATATCCGCGCTGATAGAAGATTTTCAGCGGGTCAAAGACTACCCGGCGCTGGGCTTTCAAACCGCGCAGGACATTCCTGAAGAGGTGGAACAGGCCTACCAGCAGCTCAAGCCCATATTTGCCAGCGCGCCGTAACTTGCCGATGTCGGAAAAACAAAAGCCAGGGTCTCCCCTGGCTTTTCTATTCTGAAAACAATTGCTTAATGAGCGACGGTCTCTTTAGTGTGGTTGAGGTATTCAAAGTGCAGCTGATCGTTTTCCAGGCTGACTTTCACCGTACCACCGTTGATCAAAGAGCCAAACAGCAGCTCGTTCGCCAGCGGTTTCTTCAGTTGTTCCTGAATCACCCGACCCATTGGACGAGCGCCCATGGTTCTGTCGTAGCCTTTCAGGGCTAGCCAGTGACGGGCTTCTTCGCTCACTTCTAAAGACACGCCACGGGCATCCAGCTGTGCCTGCAACTCAACGATGAATTTATCCACTACTTGGTGAATCACAGTTTCATCCAGGCTGTTAAACCAGATGATGTTATCCAGACGGTTGCGGAATTCCGGCGTAAAGACTTTTTTGATCTCTGCCATGGCGTCATGGCTGTGATCCTGTTGGATCAGACCAATGGATTTCTTCACGGTTTCCTGCACGCCGGCGTTGGTTGTCATCACCAGAATGACGTTCCGGAAATCGGCTTTGCGGCCGTTGTTGTCGGTCAGGGTACCGTTATCCATTACCTGCAGCAGCAGGTTAAAGATGTCAGGATGCGCCTTTTCAATTTCATCCAGCAGCACCACGGAATGTGGATGCTTAATAACCGCATCGGTCAACAGACCGCCCTGGTCAAATCCGACATAACCCGGAGGCGCACCGATCAGACGGCTGACGGAATGGCGTTCACCGTACTCAGACATGTCAAAGCGCAGCAGTTCAATGCCAAGCAATTTAGACAGCTGTAACGTAACCTCGGTTTTACCCACCCCGGTCGGACCGGCAAACAAGAATGAACCAACCGGTTTGTTGTCGGCACCCAAGCCCGCACGGGACAGCTTGATCGCCTCGCTCAGGCTTTCGATAGCTTTGTCCTGGCCAAACACCAGCATTTTCATTTTCTTGTCTAGCTTCTGCAGGGTAGCTTTGTCTGAAGAAGAAACCGACTTCTCTGGTATCCGGGCCATCTTGGCAACCATGGCTTCAATATCAGCCACACCCACCGTCTTCTTACGGCGGCTGGCCGGTACTAAACGACTGCGGGCGCCCGCTTCATCAATCACATCTATCGCTTTATCGGGCAAATGGCGTTCATTGATGTACTTGGCCGATAACTCTACCGCCGCGCGCAGCGCTTTGGTGGTGTAACGGACGTCATGATGCGCTTCATACTTCTGTTTCAGGCCCATCAGAATTTTGGTGGTATCTTCCAGTGAAGGCTCGACGATATCAATCTTCTGGAAGCGGCGAGACAGGGCACGCTCTTTTTCAAAAATATTGCTGTATTCTTGATAGGTGGTCGAGCCGATACAGCGAAGCTTGCCGCTACTGAGTAACGGTTTGATCAGGTTGGCAGCATCCACCTGGCCACCAGAAGCGGCACCAGCCCCTATGATGGTGTGGATCTCATCGATAAATAGGATGGCGTCTTTCTCTTTTTCCAGCTGCTTAAGAATGGTCTTAAAGCGCTTTTCAAAGTCGCCACGATACTTGGTACCGGCCAGCAACGAGCCGATATCCAGTGAGTAGATCACGCTGTCTGCTATAACGTCCGGGACCTGTTTTTCAACAATCCGCCAGGCCAATCCTTCCGCGATGGCGGTTTTACCCACCCCGGCTTCACCGACCAACAGTGGGTTATTTTTACGACGACGACACAACACCTGAATGGTACGCTCCAGTTCCTGGTCACGTCCGATTAACGGGTCGATAGCGCCCTGAAGCGCCAGTTGGTTTAGGTTGGTTGCAAAGCTTTCCAACCGCTCGTCAGAGCCAACCTCTTCGACATTATCACTACTGAACGAATCAGAAGAACCCGGTTCATCACTAGAACTGGACGCCTTGGTGATTCCGTGCGAGATGTAATTAACAATATCCAGACGACTGATGTCATTCTTCTTCAGTAAGTAAGCCGCATGGGACTCCTGTTCACTGAAAATCGCAACCAGCACATTCGCCCCGGTTACTTCATTGCGGCCGGATGACTGCACATGGAAGACTGCCCGCTGCAGTACCCGCTGGAAACTGAGCGTTGGCTGCGTTTCGCGGGTATCATCATTTTCTGGGATCAGTGGAGTGGTTTGATCAATGAATACGTCCAATTCCTGGCGTAAGGCGTCTAAATCCGCCTGGCAGGCCAGCAGGGCTTCTCTGGCGGCATCGTTTTCCAGCAATGCCAGCAGGAGGTGCTCGACTGTCATAAATTCATGTCGTTTATCACGGGCACGAGCAAATGCGCCGTTTAGACTCGACTCTAATTCTTTATTAAGCATAACAACCTCCTAAAAGAACAACATTGTTGCTCATGCAAGTCTAGGCTTGCTCCATTGTACAAAGCAGCGGGTGCTCGTTCTCTTTAGAGTACATCGTCACTTGCGCTACTTTGGTTTCGGCAACTTCGGCTGTATACGTACCGCAAATTGCTTTCCCTTCATAGTGGACCCTGAGCATGGTTTGGGTCGCCTTATCGATATCCATGGCAAAAAAACGCTCAAGAACCTCTATCACAAAATCCATCGGTGTGTAGTCATCATTATTAAGAACCACGTTATACATTGCAGGTGGTTTAACTTTTGTTTCTTCCTTCTCCAGCAAGTCTGAGCCTGGAGATACCCATTCAAAATGTCTGCTCATAGTCAGGTTAAGTTTTAAGCGTATTTTTATGCGTATTTTACCATCGCAATATCAGAATATTGAGCACAGTTTATGGGTACAAGCGGTTTACACAACCAAATAGATTAACCCCTTACCTAGAGACTAATGCAGCATCGGTATCGCTGCAAATAAAAGATACCCCAGAATTAGAGCTTCATGAGCAATTGGTTAAAAAGAAACCAAAAAATATTCAAAAGGCGAAAACGGCGCCAGCGCTGGTCATTGCTGATTAAAATGACAATCTCCCACTCAATCAGCGCGCAAATAATTGACACGTTATACCTTTTTCCTATTGACTGCGCTCAATCATTGGCTACATTGGTCAAATAGTGACTAATAATTTGGCAGCGGCTGAATTGATATTCACATTTTGAGGTGAGTTCAAATGACTTGATGCTCGCGAAGTAACAACATCAGTAACACAATGCAATGAGGGATGTATAGCATGGCTACAGGTACAGTGAAATGGTTTAACAATGCCAAGGGATTTGGTTTTATCTGCCCCGAAGGAGAGGACGGGGATATTTTTGCCCATTACTCCACAATCCAGATGGATGGATATCGTACCCTAAAAGCTGGCCAACAAGTTACCTATGAGGTAGAGCAAGGGCCGAAAGGATATCACGCCAGTAGCGTGGTGCCGATCGAGGCCCACCAATCTAAGTAATTGCCGCTGCAATCACACTGTGAAAACTCACAGCACACATTAGACAGACAGTAAAAAACCCGCCAAAAGGCGGGTTTTGTTTATTCAGCAATCCAACCGTTTAGCTTAGCGGTTGATGATGGCATTCAGCGTCGCACTTGGACGCATCAGAGCCGAAGCCTTAGCATCTTCAGGTAGGTAGTAGCCTCCTAAATCGCCCGCTACGCCTTGAGCATCGTTTAGTTCAGCGACAATTTGCTCTTCGTTCTCAGCCAGTGCTTTTGCGATTGGAGCGAACTCAGCAGCCAGGTCGCTGTCCTGAGTTTGCTCTGCCAGCGCCTTGGCCCAGTAAGTCGCCAGGTAGTAGTGGCTGCCACGGTTGTCCAACTCACCTACTTTACGTGAAGGAGACTTGTTATTATCCAGGAACTCACCGGTCGCTTTATCCAGCGTATCTGCCAGTACTTTGGCTTTACTGTTGTTTGCCACGACGCTCAGGTGCTCCAGAGAAGCAGCCAGAGCCAGGAACTCACCCAGAGAATCCCAACGCAAGTGGTTCTCTTTTTGTACCTGCTGAACGTGTTTAGGCGCTGAACCGCCTGCACCAGTTTCAAACAGGCCACCACCGTTCATCAGCGGTACGATAGACAGCATTTTCGCCGAGGTACCCAACTCCAGAATTGGGAACAGGTCAGTCAGGTAGTCACGCAGTACGTTACCGGTTACTGAAATAGTGTCCAGGCCTTGCTTCATACGCTCCAGCGAGTACTTACACGCTTCAACAGGGTTCAGAATCTTAATTTCCAGGCCGTCAGTATCGTGCTCTGGCAGGTACTGATTCACTTTCTTGATCAGTTCAGCGTCATGAGCACGAGCTTCGTCCAGCCAGAATACTGCAGGTGCACCGCTTGCACGTGCGCGAGTCACAGCCAGTTTCACCCAGTCCTGAATCGGTGCATCTTTCACCTGACACATACGGAAAATATCGCCTGCCTCGACAGGTTGTTCCATCAGCACTTTGTCTGACGAATCTACGATACGGACCACACCCTCTTCATCCAGAATGAAGGTTTTATCATGCGAACCGTACTCTTCCGCTTTTTGCGCCATCAGACCAACGTTTGGCACGCTGCCCATGGTGGTTGGGTCAAATGCGCCGTGTTCTTTACAGAAGTCGATCACTGCCTGATAGATACCCGCGTAACTACGGTCTGGGATCATGGCTTTAGTGTCTTTCTGTTTGCCATCCGGGCCCCACATCTGGCCAGATGCGCGCAGCATCGCCGGCATAGAGGCATCAACGATGATGTCGCTAGGTACATGCAGGGTGGTGATGCCGCGGTCTGAGTCAACCATGGCCAGTGGCGGCTGGGTTTCGTATACCGCTTGCAGCGCAGCTTCAATTTCTTCTTTCTGTGCCTGAGGCAGAGATTCGATCTTAGCGTATACATCGCCCAGACCGTTGTTCACGTCTACGCCCAGCTGGTCGAACAGCTGGCCATATTTGTCGAATACCTCTTTGTAGTACACCTTCACGGCGTAGCCAAAGATCACTGGATCCGATACTTTCATCATGGTCGCTTTCATGTGTAGCGACAGCAGTACGTCCTGTTGCTTGGCTTCAGCAATTTCTTTCTCGAAGAATTTGACCAGTGCTTTCTTATTCATTACCGAGCTGTCGATAATCTCTTTATCCAGCAGTGGGAAAGGTGCTTTGAGCTGTTTTACGTTGCCGTTTTTGCCAACGAATTCGATACGTACGTCGGTGGCACCATCAACAGTGACTGATTTCTCGCTACCGAAGAAGTCTTTCTCGTCCATGCTGGCAACGTGAGACAGCGAATCTTTTGACCAGGCACCCATTGAGTGTGGGTTCTTCTTAGCATAGTTTTTCACTGACAGAGGCGCGCGACGGTCAGAGTTGCCCTCACGAAGTACCGGGTTTACTGCGCTGCCTTTAATTTTGTCGTATGTGGCTTTGATCGCTTCCTGCTCATAAGTACTCGGCTCTTCTGGGTAGTCAGGCAGGTCATAACCTTTAGCCTGAAGCTCTTTGATCGCTGCTTTCAGCTGTGGAACAGAAGCCGAGATATTTGGCAGTTTGATGATGTTTGCTTCTGGTGTTTGAGCCAGTTCACCCAGCTCAGTCAAGGCGTCACCAATACGTTGTTCTTCAGAAAGATGCTCTGGGAAGTTGGCAATAATACGTCCGGCAAGAGAGATATCACGAGTATCTACATCAATGCCTGAAGAAGCAGTAAACGACTGAATAATTGGTAGCAACGAATAGGTTGCCAGCGCCGGTGCTTCGTCAGTAATGGTGTAGATAATTGTCGGTTTTTCTGTAGGCATGAAATTTCCCTATTGTTCTTACAGCATCATTGGATGAATGGTGCTGTGTGAATGGCCGCTCACAAGTTGGTGCATCCCCTAAAAACTTGCTCACGAATTTTGTCACTCGTTAATTGTTTTGGTCTTACTTTAAAACAAAAGCTTAACCTTATTCCTTGAGTGCTTATAATTAAACAAAACGGAGACAATAGTCTATCATCTCGTTTGATTATCCTGTTTTCGGGCGCGCAGATAATAGCTTAAATCGTCACAGGTTAAAACTTTCCCATACAGTTCGTTTACAATTTTGCAAGGTAGTTAACATGTCACCGCGATCCAGTCGCTCCTCCTCCAGATCCGGTCAACCGGCACGGCAGAAACAATTCAAACAATCGACCCCAAACGCACGTTTTAAACCAAAGCGAGCCAAAAACGCCAGCGCGACAAAAGCCAGAGTCACGCCGGAAAATCGCCGTGTCATCATCTTTAACAAGCCTTATGACACCCTTAGCCAGTTTACCGATGGTCAGGGACGTCAGACACTGGCCGACTTCATCAAGGTGAAAGATGTCTATGCGGCAGGCCGTCTGGACCGAGACAGCGAAGGGCTGATGGTACTGACCAATGATGGCATTTTGCAAGCCAGGCTGACCCAGCCCGAATCGAAATCAGCCAAGACCTACTGGGTCCAGGTCGATGGCGCGCCAACGGAAGCCGATTTAGATCAACTGCGCCGCGGGGTCGAACTGAAAGATGGCATGACTCTGCCTGCCAAAGTGGAACTAATAGCCGAGCCATCACTGTGGCCACGCAATCCGCCGGTGCGATTTCGTGCCAATATCCCCACCAGTTGGCTCAGTATCACCATTATTGAAGGAAGAAACCGCCAGGTACGTCGTATGACCGCCCACATTGGCTTTCCTACCCTGCGGCTGGTTCGGGTGGCGATGGGCGAGATTGAATTGGGCAACCTCGCCCCGGGTGAATGGCGCGAAATCAGCATCTAGTCTGATTGCCTCAAAGCGACGGCGCTTCGCCTCTGCTCGACAACGTTCGCCTGGCCTGAGCATAAACGGGAGCCGTGCGACAAGTTCTTAAGCCGTAGAAAGTAAAAAACCGCCGGATATCGGCGGTTTTTTTATTCGCTGGAAGCTTATTCCGCTTCTTTTTTCTGTGCCGCTGTCACGGCAATCGCCAGTTCATCCAGCGCTGCCGGGTTGGCCAGGCTTGGAGCGTCTGTCAACAGACAGGCAGCCGCAGTGGTTTTCGGGAACGCGATAACGTCACGAATGTTCTCGGTACCACACAGCAGCATCACCAGGCGGTCAAGACCAAACGCCAGACCGGCGTGCGGCGGCGTACCAAACTTCAGCGCATCCAGCAGGAAGCCAAATTTTATCCGCTGCTCGTCGGCTTCAATACCCAGGATATCAAACACGGCAGACTGCATCGCTGCATCGTGGATACGAACGGAACCGCCACCCACTTCGTAGCCGTTGATGACCATATCGTAGGCATTAGAGTTAGCACCCGCCGGATTGGCTTTCAACTCTTCCGGAGACACACCCAGCGGTGAAGTGAACGGGTGGTGCATCGCATGCAGGTTACCTTCATCGTCCTCTTCAAACATTGGGAAGTCCACAACCCACAGTGGTGTCCAGGCAGACTCATCGGTCAGTTGCAGATCTTTACCTACCTTGAGACGCAGTGCGCCCATGGCTTCAGCCACCACGTGAGCTTTATCAGCGCCGAACAGGATGATGTCGCCAGACTCAGCACCTGTGCGATCCAAAATACCGTTGATCACTTCTTCACTAAGGAACTTGGCTACCGGAGACTGAATGCCTTCCATTCCTGCCGCGCGATCATTGACCTTCATCCAGGCCAGACCTTTAGCGCCGTAAATAGCAACGTACTCTGCGTAGGCGTCGATCTGTTTGCGTGTCAGGCTGGCACCGCCCGGTACGCGAATGACTGCCACGCGGCCTCTGGCATCGTTCGCCGGGCCAGAGAATACTTTAAACTCGACGTCTTTAACCAGATCAGCGACGTCCACCAGTTCCAGCGGGTTACGCAGGTCTGGCTTGTCCGAGCCGTAGCGACGAATCGCTTCCGCGAACGACATCACCGGGAATTCACCGAGATCAACATTGAGCAGTTCCTGCCACATGTCTCGAATCATTTTTTCCGTTACATCGCGTATCTGGTCAGCCGACATGAACGAGGTTTCGATATCGATCTGGGTAAATTCAGGCTGGCGGTCAGCGCGCAAATCTTCATCGCGGAAACACTTAACGATCTGATAGTAACGGTCAAATCCGGACATCATCAGCAGCTGTTTGAATAGCTGTGGAGACTGAGGCAGCGCGTAGAAGCTACCTTTGTGTACCCGGCTTGGTACCAGATAATCACGGGCACCTTCCGGAGTGGCTTTGGTCAGAACCGGAGTTTCGATATCCAGGAAGCCATTTTCATCCAGGAAACGACGAACGAAGCTGGACGCCTTGGCACGCAGCTTAATGCGATCGCTCATTTCAGGACGGCGCAGATCCAGGTAACGGTATTTCAGGCGCTGCTCTTCGGTGTTTTTCTGGTTGAAGTCCAACGGTAGCACGTCTGCGCGGTTGATGATTTCCAGACCTTTGGCCAGAATTTCCACTTCACCGGTCGCCATATCAGCATTCACCTGGCTGTCAGGACGAGCGCGGACTTCACCGGTTAGCTTGATACAGAATTCATTGCGTAACTGGTTGGCTACGGTATACGCATCGGCCATATCTGGGTCAACAACTACCTGAACGATTCCCTCACGATCTCGCATATCGATAAAAATCAGACCGCCTAAATCACGACGACGGTTAACCCAGCCGCACAGTTCTACAGTTTGTCCTGCCAGGGACTTGTTCAGGTGACCACAGTAATGGGTACGCATAATGAAATTCCCAAATTCTCTATTGTTGAATGACTACCGACTGCCGGTCTGCTTGGCCGACAGAGTAAAGCTCCATTTATACGCTGAAAGCAGATCAAAATCGACCAATCAGAATACAATTTATTGCTTTTAACCGTGCCTTGATGCTTTTTAGTACAATAAACGTTCAAAAGCGCAGCATGATGTAAACGCGGCGGGGATTATAGCTTGAATTTACCCATTTCATCAAAAATCACGTAAAGTAATATTGCGGTGAAAAAGGCAGTGAATTAATGGAAAAACTTCCCCTCAGACTCGGATTGACCCTCTGGTCCCATTCAGACTGGCAACAGAGCTTTTACGGCAGTGGAACCAAACCTGCTGAAAGGCTCGAAAAGTACGCGCAGGTGTTCCATACCGTAGAAGGCAACACCACCTTCTACGCGACGCCAAGC
>NZ_JBNKVP010000014.1:0-68904 GCF_050299255.1 Vibrio sp. | reverse complement strand
AACTGGTCTCGATTGCCAAAGTCTGAGGCAAACCAGTCGTAAATTGACGAAAGCTGTAACTCTGCGTTGCGGAGTTTAGCGCCTTTATCGCTATTGATAAACGCTGTTGCTGCTTGTTCCCGTAGCGTCTCGGAGTTGTTCGCAGTTAAAGCTTTTGCTGGCAGATTCGGGCAGCCTAAACTGGCACAATTGACCACATAATGGGTGCGTGGATCACGCCAGATAGGGCGTAATATGCGGTGCTCAATATCATTTAAGGTCAGAGCTTGTCCATTAATCTGGGCGATTTGATCATCCCAAGGGCCAAAGCTGAACCAACCACCGAGTTTGGTAATGGAGCTGACCGGGTAGTGCTTAAGGATTAGGTCAACAGTCGCGGCATTGTACAAATTCACCCAGTAAGCGTATTGTTCCGCGCGCTTGTATTGGCGTGGGTCCAGTTGGGTCAGCTTGGTTAAGTACTGATTGAGTAACTGCCGATCGCTGTCAGTCACTTTACTATAGCGAAATAGGGTGTTGTCGCCGCTTTGAATGCGGTAGCGGTCTAACAGAGTCTGCCAATCACTATGATTGATCTGGCTACTATTGGTTTCGTCACTGGCAGTCCAGTACGGCCAGAGTTCGGCTTGTGGTGCTGACCAGGCTGGCAGGCCGAATATCACCATTAGTAAAGTCATTAATCGCTTCATTGAGTTGTCCTGTTGTGGATCATTAGATACTCAGACCAGACTTGTACCTGATTACTTTCGGCATTGTCAGGTTAGTTTTGTCTTTGATAACAGATACAAAAAAGGTTGGCGTAGTGCCAACCTTGTAGAGAGTATTTAGACTTAGCGTAAGAAGCTTGGGATTTTCGCCTCATAGTCCGCAATTTTATCTTCGTGTTGCAGCGTTAAGCCAATGTTGTCCAAGCCATTCAGTAAGCAGTGGCGACGGAACTCGTCTATCTCAAACGGATACTCTTTGCCGTTAGCCAGTACTTTCTGCGCTTCCAGATCGACGGTGATTTCGGCCCCTTCGTTGGCTTCGACAAACTGAAACAGCTCTTCCACCTGTTGTTCGGTCAGACGAACTGGAACCATCTGGTTGTTTATCGAGTTACCATAGAAAATGTCGGCAAAGCTTGGCGCGATCATCGCTTTGATGCCGTAATCTGCCAGCGCCCAGGGCGCGTGTTCGCGGGAAGAACCACAGCCAAAGTTTTCCCGAGCCAGCAGAATTGACGCACCTTGGTAACGAGGTTGGTTCAGCACAAAATCCGGATTTGGTTGCTCGCCGGCGTCATCTAAAAAGCGCCAGTCATGGAACAGGTGTTTACCAAAGCCCAGTCGGGAGACTTTCTGCAAAAACTGCTTAGGAATGATGGCATCGGTGTCGACATTGGCGGCATCCAATGGCACTACTAGACCAGTATGTTGTTTGAAACCTGACATGATTGCTTCTCCTTAGTCCAGCTCTCGAATATCGACAAAATGACCGGCAATCGCTGCAGCTGCAGCCATCGCTGGGCTCACCAGGTGGGTACGTCCACCGCGGCCCTGACGGCCTTCAAAGTTGCGGTTGGAGGTAGAAGCGCAACGCTCCCCGGGACCCAGGCGGTCGTTATTCATCGCCAGGCACATTGAGCAGCCAGGCAAACGCCATTCAAATCCGGCTTCAATGAAGATTTTGTCCAGCCCTTCGGCTTCTGCCTGAGCTTTAACCTGCTCTGAGCCCGGGACGATCAGCGCCTGAACATGAGCAGCCACCTTACGGCCTTTGGCGACCTCTGCAGCGGCACGAATATCTTCGATACGTGAGTTAGTACAGGAGCCGACAAACACTTTGTCGACATTGTAATCTTTCAGCGACTTACCACCTTCTAGGCCCATATAAGCCAGCGCTTTTTCAGCGGAGGCTTTTTCTACCGGATCGCTGAAGCTCTCTGGCGTCGGAATCGGCTGATCGACGGAGATCACCTGGCCTGGGTTAGTGCCCCAGGTCACTTGCGGTTTAATGTCGGCGCCGTTTAACGTCACCACGGCATCGAATTCGGCGTCGTCATCACTTTTCAGTGTCTGCCAGTATTCTACCGCGGCATCCCAATCGGCTCCGGTCGGGGCAAATTTGCGACCTTGTACATAGTCAAATGTGGTTTGATCCGGTGCGATCAAGCCGGCTTTAGCACCGAGTTCGATCGCCATGTTACAGACGGTCATCCGCCCTTCCATGGTTAAGTCGCGAATCGCTTCACCACAGAATTCCACGACGTATCCGGTTCCGCCTGCTGCGGTCGTTTCGCCGATAATCGCCAGCACAATATCTTTGGCGGTGATACCCGGGGCCACTTTACCTTTCACTTCGATTTTCATTGTCTTAGCACGGGCTTGCTTCAGCGTCTGAGTCGCCAATACGTGCTCAACTTCAGAGGTGCCGATGCCAAAGGCCAGTGAACCAAAGGCGCCGTGAGTGGCCGTGTGCGAGTCACCACAAACGATAGTCATACCCGGTAGGGTAATGCCCAGTTCCGGCCCCATTACATGCACAATGCCCTGGTATTTGTGGTTGATGTCGTACAGGGTGACACCAAAGTCGTGACAGTTCTTCGACAGAGTTTCCATCTGGATTCTGGCCATTTCACCCGATGCCGCGATGTCTTTGGTCGTCGTCGATACGTTGTGGTCCATCGTCGCGAAGGTTTTGCCAACCTGGCGGACCTTGCGGCCTTTTTCACGCAAGCCGTCAAAAGCTTGCGGTGAGGTCACTTCGTGTACCAAGTGTCTGTCAATGTAAAGGATCGGGTTTTCACCCTCAGCGGCTACGGCAACGTGTGCATCGTAGACTTTTTCGTATAATGTTTTGCCCATCTTAGCTTCCTGTGGCCTGGCAGAATCTCAGCAAAGCGGCGGTAATCATTACTCAATCAATGGATAAATTGAAAGGAATGTGATGAATCACCGAATCAGTGCTGAGCTCCCATAGGCGAAGTTATTTTATCTTTAATTATGAATTCAGAATGTACTCAGCAATCTTGTCGCCCATTGCAGAGGTCGACAGTGCTGGCTGGTCGCCAGCCAGATCAGCGGTGAGCTCTCCGGCGGACAGCGCTTTGGATACTGCAGCTTCAATATCCTGCGCGGCGGCTTCTTCACCCAGGCTGTAGCGCAGCATCAATGCAGCTGACAAGATTTGTGCAACCGGGTTGGCGATGTTCTTACCGGCGATGTCCGGTGCACTGCCGCCTGCCGGTTCAAACAGGCCGAATTTACTTTCGTTCAGGCTAGCGGAAGGGAGCATCCCCATTGAACCGGTGATCATGGCACATTCATCAGAAATAATGTCACCGAAGATGTTGGAGCAGAGCATTACATCAAACTGCGCCGGATCTTTAATCAGCTGCATGGTGGCGTTGTCGATGTACATATGGGACAACTCGACGTCCGGGTAGTCTTTGGCGATCTCTTCGACGACTT
Source organism: Vibrio sp. (assembly GCF_050299255.1). Taxonomy (GTDB): domain Bacteria; phylum Pseudomonadota; class Gammaproteobacteria; order Enterobacterales; family Vibrionaceae; genus Vibrio. The sequence goes on along the minus strand of NZ_JBNKVP010000014.1, from coordinate 65,452 downwards.
CACGCCACAGGATAGAGCTTTGTAAAACGTTGGCTTTATCGATAGAGCAAACTTTTTTACGGCGTAGGCGGGCAGACTCAAACGCGATCTTAGCAATCCGTTCGATTTCGTAGCGGTGATACACTTCGGTATCAAAGGCTTTCTCATTTGCCCCTTCGCCTTCCCGTCCTTTAGGTTGGCCAAAGTAGATCCCACCGGTCAGCTCCCGCACCACCACGATATCAAATCCGCGCTCAGAGATATCGGCGCGCAGAGGCGAGAACGCTTCCAGACCGTTGTGAATTTGCGCTGGGCGCAGGTTGCAGAACAACTGGAAATGTTTACGCAGCGGCAGCAATGCACCGCGCTCTGGCTGTTCATTCGGTGGTAAATGTTCCCATTTCGGGCCGCCAACTGAACCAAATAGTACCGCATCGGCGTCTTCACAGCCTTTCACTGTGCTTTCCGGCAGCGGGCAGCCGTGATTGTCAATTGCGATGCCACCAACGTCATGGGCTTCACGTACAAATTCGATACCGTGTTTGGATTCGATTGCGTCCAGTACCTTATTTGCCTGTTCCATTACTTCCGGGCCAATGCCGTCTCCGGCTAAAACGGCAATTTTGTAAGATTTGTCTGTCATGTTAATCCTTTATTTTTATAAACTTTGTGCTTGCTTAATCAGTTAAGCGATTCCCTGAGCCCCGACAGCTCAGGGCGATGGTTAAACGGTGGCAATCTTTTTCTGTTTGATCTCTTCGACCTGATTGGCGCGGTGAATGCTGTTGATCACATGCAGCAATGCCTGACCGGAGGCTTCAACGATATCGGTAGAGACGCCGGTACCATGGTATTTGCGACCTTTGTAGTTGGCAATGATGTCGGCCTGTCCCAGGCCATCTTCACCTTCACCTTTAGCCGTCAGGTCGAACTTATCCAGTACAATGTCGTAGCCGGTGACACGGTAAATACATTGATACAAAGCATCAACCGGCCCGTTACCGACTGCAGCTTCAGCCATTTCTTCGTCACCACACTGCAATTTAATACTGGTGGTCGCCATCACACTGCCAGATTGTACGCTCAGGTAGTTCAACTTATAGAAGTCGTCTTCTTCTCGCAAGTTAGAGAAGTGCATCAGGGCTTCTAAATCGTAATCAAATACCTGACCCTTGCGGTCGGCCAGTTTCAGGAAGTCCTGATACAGTGCATCCAGGTTGTACTCATCATCTTTATAACCCATGGATTCCATATGGCTTTTCACTGCCGCGCGACCTGAACGGCTGGTCAGGTTCAGCGCCTGATTTTTCAGGCCGATAGACTCTGGAGTCATGATCTCGTAGGTATTCTTATTCTTCAGCATGCCATCCTGGTGAATGCCTGAGGAGTGGCTGAATGCGTTGGCACCAACAATCGCCTTGTTGCTCTGAATCGGCATGTTACACAGCTGGCTGACCAGTTTGCTGGTGCGGTGGATCTCTTCGTGATTGATACCGGTATGAACCCCCAGCAGTTCCTGACGGGTTTTGATGATCATGGCGATCTCTTCCAGCGAACAGTTACCGGCCCGTTCACCAATACCGTTGATGGTGCCTTCGATTTGGCGGGCGCCAGCCTGAACGGCGGCGATAGAGTTGGCTACCGACATGCCTAAGTCATCGTGGCAGTGCACGGAAATGATCGCTTGGTCGATATTGGGCACACGGTTAAACAGTGTCTGGATAATACCGCCAAACTCACTCGGCACGGTGTAGCCGACCGTATCTGGAATGTTGATGGTACTGGCACCAGCATTGATAGCGGCTTCCACCATACGGCACAGGTTGTCTATTGGTGTGCGGCCTGCATCCTCACAAGAGAATTCCACGTCATCGGTGTAGTTACGTGCGTGTTTAACCGCTTGAACGGCCATCTCGACGACATCATCGTAACTGCGGCGTAATTTGTCTTGAACGTGAATGGTGGAAGTGGAGATAAAGGTATGAATTCGGAAGGCTTCGGCAACTTTTAACGCTTCGGCAGCGGCATCAATGTCTGCGATGACCGCTCGGGACAAAGCACAGACTCGGCTGTTCTTAATGTGCTTTGCGATGGTCTGGACTGACTCAAAATCGCCCGGCGAAGAGATTGGGAAGCCGGCTTCTATCACATCAACGCCCAGGCGCTCGAGAGCGTAGGCAATCTGCAGTTTTTCTTTGACCGTCAAACTGGCTGACAACGCTTGTTCGCCATCACGCAAGGTGGTGTCGAATATAATGACCTGATCGTTCATGTGTTTATCCTTTTGTCGATAGTTAATCGTTTACTTCCGGTATTTAAGTACAAAAAAACCCGCATCTTCGTGCGGGTTTGTTTCATTTGTGTGGTGTCTTTCTGCCACAGCCTACCCGCGCGAACTGGTCACGATAAGGAGGAGGTTTAGTAGCAGAGCTGGACGTAATGCCATGGTGACAGATTCCACAAAATTGAATTAACAAATTAGTACCGCACCAGGGCTGGCGCGTCAAGCCTAAAGTCGAAAATTTATTCACATCCGTCCAGTCTATGGGATTAGTGAGACGTAGCAATATTCATCACCAGCGCCGGTTTTGATGAATTTTTCTGGTGTTGTTGAGCAATTCAGTTACCTATAATTAATCCTCTGATGAATTATAGGCGATGAAGAATGACCAATAGTTCGCGAAAAGCGGGCCGACCCAGTGAGGAGACCCATGCTAGGCAACGCCTGATTGAAAACGCACGGCAGTTGTTTACCAGTACGGCGTATCACAAAGTGTCGATGCGCCGGGTAGCAGAACAGGCCGGGGTAAACAGTGCACTGGTTCACTATTACTTCGGCAGCAAAGAAGGTCTGTTTGAAGCGATGCTGCGTGAAACGCTGGCACCGATGCTGAGTAAAATGCGAACTCTGTTGGATGATCAGAGTCAGAGTAATCTGGCAGACTTGATGCGAACCTACACCGAAGAAATGAGCAAAGTGCCTCAATTGCCAAGACTTATTGCACAAGTGATGCAAATGCCAGCCACGGACAGACAACGGCAGTTGATCGAAAAAGTGATGATGGACATCAGCAAACCGATGCAGGATTTGCTGTTTGACAAGCTGCTCGACAGCGGCGTGTTGCGCCCTGGTATTGACGCGAATTTATGCCGTGTCTCTTTTATTAGCCTGATGGTATTCCCGTTTATTGCACCTACCGCGATGTTCGCTGTCCACGGGATACAACTGACCCCGGAATTTTTAGCTCGTCTGGTCGAACATAATATTCAGCTGATGAGTGAAGGCTTTTTGACGCCGCCAACACAACAAGGAAACCGTCGTGAAAATTAACCGCAAGCTTCTTTTTTTCCCCGCTTTAGCCGTGGGCGTCATCGCTGTTATTCTGGCTGTGCAGCTAAAACCAAGTCTGCCGATCAAACCTGCGCAGAGCCGGGCACGAATCGTCGATACATTGGCGTTGCAAAAGCAGCCGATGGCTCCGGTAGCGATAGGTTTTGGCAAGGTTTCACCTCAACTGGAATGGAAAGCGATCGCCGAAGTTTCCGGTAAGGTGATTTATCGTCATCCGCGGCTGAATAAAGGGGCGATTCTACATGCAGGCACGGAAATTTTACGTATCGATCCGCTCGACTATGAATTAAAGCTGGCCCAGGCAGAAGCGGACCTGAAATCCAGTGAGACATCGTTGGCACGGGTAAAACAGGAGCAGCAAAATCTACAACAAACCCTGAAAATCGAGAAAAACCGGTTGGAGATTGCGCGTAAAGAGGCCGAGCGTAAGCAAAATCTGCGCTCCCGCGGGCTGACCTCGCAATCCGATGTAGACCAACAACAGCAGGCGGCATTACAACAGCAGAAACTGGTTCAGGAGATTGAAAACCAGCTGTTGCTGATCCCCGGAGAGACCCGGGTGGCGGAAGCCAAAGTGAAAGTCAATGCGGCCAAAGTTCAGGAAGCGGAGCGGTTGCTGGCCAAAACCCGTATTGTTTTACCGGACGATCTGCGCATCGCCTCGGTAGATGCCGAACTCAATCAGGTGGTCAACCTGCAGCAGGTAATGGTGACCGGCCACGGTATGCGTACTATGGAAGTGGAAGCGCAGTTGTCGATTCATGATCTACAGACCTTAGCGCTGAGTCTGGTTGACTTTGGCCGTGATGAGACGGGAATGCCGCAGGTGGACTTGACCTTTATTCACGCATCGATTGAGCTCAACAGCGGCGATTTGACCGCAAGCTGGCCGGCGAAAGTCGCACGGGTCAGTGAAACCGTCGATCCTAACCAGGCAACGGCGGGTGTAATACTGGAAATTGCCCAGGATTATCGGGACCTGACGCCGGAAACCTCGCCGCCACTGGTCAATGGCATGTTCGTCAAAGCGCGCATCGAGGGTAATCCAACGCCAAGCTGGGTGATCCCGGAGCGGGCCCTGCACGGTCAGTCAATCTACCTGATGGATGAGCAAAACCGTCTTAGGATCCAACCGGTCGAGGTGCGCTACCGACGGGATGAACAGGTGGTGATCGACGGCGATCTGCAATCGGGTGATCGGGTGATCCTCAACGATCTGCTGCCAGCGATTGAAGGCATGCTGCTGCGAGACAGCCGCAGTGAATCGCAGGAGAGTGCATCATGATCCGCTTTTTTACCCGCCATCCTACCGCCGCCAACCTGTTGATGCTAACCCTGCTGTTGGTTGGCTTGACGGCGTTGCCGACCATTAAGCGCGAAACCTTTCCTGAATACGATCCTCCCTATGTGATGGCCGGTATTGCCTATCCGGGCGCTTCCCCTCAGGAAGTGGAAGAAAGTCTGTGTGTACGGATGGAAGATGCGGTCGATGGCCTGGCGAATATCGAAGAAACCCGCTGCGAAGCGGTGGAAGGTTCAGCGCGGCTGATCCTGAAACTGAATGACAAAGCGGACATTGGCCGGATGCTGATCGACGTCCAGACCCAGATTAATGCCATCAATGACTTCCCGGTCGAGATTGAATCACCGGTGGTGCAAGAGCTGGAGTGGAATGAACCGGTGGTCGATGTGGCGATTTCAGCCAATACCAGCTGGCCGGAACTGAAAGCGTATGCCGAACAGCTAAAGCGGATCCTCAAGCTGGATTACGGTGTGTCGCTGGTGTCGGTGAGTGGATTTTCCGACCACCAGTATTCGATTGAACTCAATATGCAGGCATTGCGCCAGCTCAATCTCAGCGTCTCTGATATCGCCCAGCAGGTTGGGCGGCAAAATGTCAAACTGCCCAGTGGTAGCCTGGAGACCACCGAGAAGAATTTTTTAATCCGCTTTGATGAGCGTAAGACCACCCCGGAGCAGTTGGCCAATATGGTGGTGGCGTCCGGTGAAAATGGTTCAGTGATCCGGCTTAGGGATATCGCCACGATTACTGACCGCTTTGAGCTGGACGAACAAAAAGTGCTGTTTGACGGCCAACCATCGGCGCTGCTGAAAGTGAGTAAAAACAAAGCAGACGATGCGCTGAGAATCAAGCAGCGCGTCAGTCAGTTTGTCGACGATCAGCGGCTGGTGGCCCCGGACGGAGTGACGCTGGAGATGACCAATGATCTCTCGTCGGTACTGTGGGATCGGCTGACCATGATGCTGCGCAATGGCTGGCAGGGGATCGCGCTGGTGTTTGCCACCATGTGGCTGTTCTTTAGCCTGCGCTATTCATTCTGGGTCGCGGCCGGGTTGCCGGTGGCGTTTCTCGGCGGGCTGTTTTTGATGGCGCAACTGGGGTTGTCGATCAACATTATGTCCCTGGTCGGCTTGCTGATGGCGATCGGTATCATGATGGATGACGCGATCGTGATCGCCGAGTCGATAGCGGCCCACCTGGAGCGGGGAGAGTCGGTCGATAACGCGGTGATCAAAGGGGTGAAGAAAGTTCTGCCGGGGGTGTTATCGTCGTTTCTGACCACAGTGTGCATATTCGGCAGCCTGCTGTTTCTGCAGGGGGAGATGGGCGCAGTACTGAAAGCCGTTCCTCAGGTACTGATCCTGGTGCTGAGTCTCAGCCTGGTGGAAGCGTTTCTTATTCTGCCGCACCACCTGTCCCACTCGCTGCACAAACAGCGTCAGGAGCGGCCGCCGCTGCGCTTCAAACAGATACTGATGGAGCGATTTGAGCGGTTTCGCAACCAGACCTTAGTGAAGGCTGTCGAATGGGCGGTCACTTATCGCTATGCTTTTCTCGGCGGGGTGTTGTCACTACTGCTGATCTCGGTCGTCGCGATCATGACCGGGCTACTGAAGTTCCAGCCGTTTCCCGATCTGGATGGCGACATTGCTGAAGCCAGGATCATATTGCCGCCTGGGGCTTCGCTGGAGCAGACCGAGCGGGTGGTGGATCGTATTGTGGCATCGGCAGAAAAGCTCAACCGGCAGTGGAGCGCTGACGTTGAACAGGGCTACCCTCTGGTTGAGCATATCACCAGTCAGTTTAATGCCAATCAGGACGCCAATGAATCGGGCCCGCATCTGGCCACGGTCCGGCTGGATTTACGCGGCGCCGAGATGCGCAATACCGTGATCGACGAGTTTATCGATGCCTGGCGCGACGATGTCGGCGAACTGGCCGACCCTATCTCGCTGGTATTCAAGCAGCCGATCATGGGGCCGGGTGGGCGCGCGATTGAAATCAGGGTGATGCATGATGATGTGAATGCGCTGAAAGCGGCGTCGATCGATATTCAGCAGTACCTGCAAACCATCGCCGGTGTGCATGGTGTGCTGGATGACATGCGGATGGGCAAAGAGGAAGTGCTGGTTAAGCTGCGTCCCGGTGCGGAGACTTATGGTGTGGACGGCCAGATGATCGCCAATCAACTCAGGGCGGCCTATTTTGGTCAACGCGCCGACGAGATCCAGCTTGGGGTGGAAAATATTGATATTGAAGTGCGCCTTGACCGCAAGCAAGCGGGAGAGCTGCAGCAATTGGTGAACTTTCCCATTATTAATAGCCGTGGTGCCCAGATCCCGCTGGGCAGTATTGCGACACTGGAGTTTCAGCGCAATTATGTCCGTATCCAGCGTATCAATGGCTTGCGAACTATCAGTGTGTTTGCCGATACCGATAAAAGCCAGGTCTCTTCCGCTGCCATCATCGCCCAGTTTAGTCGTGACCAGGTTGAGCAGCTAAAGCAGAAGTATCCCGGGCTGCGATTTGATTTTGAAGGTGAGGCAAAAGATGCCGCCAAAACCGGCTCGTCGATGGGCATCGGATTTCTGCTGGGCCTGTTTGGTGTGTATGCCATCTTAAGTTATCAGTTCCGCAGTTATCTGGAACCTTTTGTGGTAATGCTGGCGATTCCACTCGCCTTTATCGGTGTGGTCTGGGGGCATATTTTGCTCGGTCATTCACTGAGCATGCCCAGTATGATGGGGTTTGTCTCGTTGGCGGGGATTGTGGTCAACGATTCGATTCTGCTGGTGCAGTACATTCGTCACCATGTCGATGAAGGCGATACTGTCTATGATTCAGTGGTCAAAGCCAGCCGGGAGCGTTTCAGAGCGGTCTTTCTCACCTCACTGACCACCGCGGCCGGTTTATTGCCGCTACTGACGGAAACCAGCCTGCAGGCCCAGGTGATTCAGCCACTGGTGATCTCTATCGTGTTCGGTATTTTTGCTTCCACCTTGCTGGTGCTATTTATGGTGCCGACCGCCTACGCTGTGCTGGCCGACTTTGGCCTGGTCAAGCGCCATCAAACTCTGGATAGGTTAGAAGCACACTAACCTCATTATGAGGCAGCCACCGCTTCGGCGCTGGCTGTCATCGTTTCACCAAAAAATATTCACTTTCCTGTCACTGTATTGCTTTAGCGTGGAATCCAGACTTGTGAGCAAGGATGACACCATGCGAGTAATCGATTCTATCGTCAAATTGGATTTGGCCTTTTCCGGTTTATGTCTGCACCACCGACACAGTATGCGAATGGCCCAGCTTAGCCGGGCGATTTCTCACACCGGCGATGGCCACTTATATCTGTTGATGGGGCTGATGGCCTGGGCCACCGGAGGTGGCAGGGGATTGGCCTTTCTCACTGCCGGGCTGGTGGCATTTGCTATTGAACTGCCATTTTACTGGCTGATTAAAAATGGCTTCAAGCGCCGCCGCCCTGAAGAGCTGTCCAGCCAGTTAAGGGCTTATATCAAGCCATCGGACCGTTATAGCCTCCCTTCCGGTCACACCGCTGCCGGCTTTGTAATGGCGATTTTGATCGGTCACTTCTATCCGTTAATGGGCGGCTTGGCGCTGGTTTGGGCGGTATTGATCGGTACTTCGCGAATTCTGCTCGGGGTCCATTTTCTTACCGACGTAGTATTAGGTGCAGCCTTAGGGATGGCTTCAGCGCTGGTGGCGCTGCAGTTAACAGGAGCATAGTAATTGAACATTTTATATGGCGTACAGGGAACGGGCAACGGTCATATCGCCCGTGCCCGAGCGATGGAACAGGCTCTGGCTAACCACAGCGTGGCGGTGGATTTTCTGTTTTCCGGCCGGCCAAGTGAACGCTACTTTTCAATGGAGCAATTCGGCGCTTTCCAGACCCGGCGGGGAATGACGTTCCAGAGTCATCATGGCCGGGTGGATTACCTGAAAACACTACTCAATAACAGCATCAGTCAGCTATGTAACGAAGTGAAGCAACTCGACTTGTCTGGCTATGATCTGGTGGTGACCGATTTTGAGCCGGTGACGGCCTGGGCTGCCAAACGACAGGGAGTACCCTGTATCAGTCTTAGCCATCAGAATGCCTTTCGTTACCAGGTGCCGAGCAAAGGGGCCAGTTGGCTGGACCGCCAGGTAATCCAGCATTTTGCCCCGGCACAGCATTACATCGGGTTACACTGGTACCATTTTGACCAACCGATCTTGCCGCCGATTGTCGATATCGGCACGCACGCTGTCAACTGTGAAGATTTTATCCTGGTCTATCTGCCGTTTGAGTCCCGCGAAGAGATCAACCAGTTGCTGGCCAGATTCACCAATCAGCGCTTTATTTCTTATCATCCTGACAACAGCGAAATGGCGGTTCTGGGCAATGTCGAGCAGCATCCGCTATCCCGGGAACAGTTTCAGTGTCATCTGCATCGTTGCCAGGGGGTGATTGCCAATGGCGGGTTCGAATTACCTTCTGAAGCGCTAGTTTTAGGTAAGAAATTGTTACTGAAACCGCTTTCAGGTCAATTTGAACAGCAGAGCAATGTGGCGACCCTGGAAACAATGGGGCTGGCCAGTGCAATGTCTTTTCTTGATGCCAGTACCGTCCGCGAGTGGTTAGATGAACCAAAAGCAGAGCCGGTGGGCTATCCGGATGTAGCCAGTGCCATTTCTGACTGGTTGATCCGCGGCGACTGGAGCCAGTTTTCAACCCTGCGCGACCGGCTCTGGGAGCAGGCGGAGTTTCCCAGTTACACCCTTTCCCTCTAGATTTATTTTTGACCTAAATCAATTTTGCCGACCAATTATCATATTTAATAGGTCGGCTTATTTTTGTCGTAAATGATTCAATGCTCAATAATTCAAAAAATGTATAAAAAATGCACTTTTAGCTTTTTTTATCTATTTGCTATCCGTTTGAAAGTTATGGAATAATGCATGCGTACCGTAAAAAGAACTGATTAATTGTCAATCTTGTTGCCACCCTCTGAATGATTCGCAGATAGTAATACTCGCTCAAAACCTATGCGACCGATAAATACTAAGTACATATGGTTGTTCAATTAATCGACTGAATTAATCCGTACGACGTGCTGAGAGTGGAATCTAGAGGCGAAACCGATGTTAGATAAAAAAGATGCAGTAAGTGCTATTGCAAACTACCGAATGGAAAGCACCTTAAGAGGTGTTGACCTAAACTTATTAACTGTTTTTGATGCCGTGATGCAAGAGCAGAATATTACTCGTGCCGCGCACAACCTGGGCATGTCACAGCCTGCGGTAAGTAATGCAGTAGCTCGACTAAAAGTGATGTTTAATGATGAACTGTTTATGCGCCAGGGGCGTGGAATTCAGCCAACTCAGCGCGCTCGTCAGTTGTTTGGCCCGGTTCGTCAGGCATTGCAGCTGATTCGCAATGAACTGCCTAGCTCTATTTTCTCTCCAGAAACGTCGACTCGTCTGTTTAAGTTGGCCATCTGCAGCCCGTGTGATCTGCGCTTTGCACCAAAAATTCTGACTACCGTTCATGAGTTGGCACCGAATGTTCAACTGCACCTGGATGCAGAATTCAATAGCCAGTTGTCGCAGCGTATGCGTTACCAGGAGCTGGATTTCGTGATCGATTACACCCGTTTTGAAGAGCAGGGCGTATCGAGCACTGAAATTTTCCAGGATGAACTGGTTGTTGTTACCTCTAATATCCATCCACGTATTCAGGGTCAAGTCTCAGCGGCACAACTGATGGCCGAACGTCACGCGAAGCTGTCTAATGTGCATGGTCAACGCGGTTTTACCGAGCAAGCTTACCGTGAGATGGATGTGCAGGCGTTCTATGAGGGTACCAGCCTGAGCAATGTGCTGTATGTTGTCGGTCAGTCTGAACTGGTGACGGTGGCACCTCGCTGGATGGTGGAAAATGCCGTCAATAAAGATCAGTTACAGATCCTTACCCTGCCATTTGATAACCGTAAGATTACCGGTTACCTGAGCTGGCACGAGTCTAGTGAAAAAGACAAAGGTCATATCTGGTTACGTGATCAACTGATGATGATCTGCGGTGAAGTTGTTGCCCTGAACTGATTTAAGTTAAGCATAACCACTTGAAAACCTTGAACTAAGTGATTTGTTCAAGGTTTTTTATTTTCCCACGCTACAACTTTGATATTGCTCAGTTGCCTTTTTTGAAACTGACGGTACACTTGTGCGCTCAAAATAGCTTACAGCTGTAAGCCAAAGGTAAGAGAGATGGCTAATTTAGACTTTCATATCGTCCTGCGGATTCGTGAACAGATTGCGCAAGGCGGCCACCGCACGGCTCTGAAACATAGAGTTGCCGGGGTTTGGCAGAGTATCAGCTGGCAGCAATTTGGTGATCAGATCGATACCCTGTCGCTGGCGTTACTGGCTCATGGTATCGGCGTTCAGGATAAGGTTGGCCTGTTTGCCAACAACATGCCTGAGTGGACCATTGCCGACTTAGCTTCACTGCAGGTCCGTGCGGCCACGGTACCGGTTTACCCAACCAATACCGCAGCCCAGGCCGCTTATATCCTGGATAATGCCGATGTCAGAGTCCTGTTTGTTGGTGAACAGGGCCAATTTGATGCGGCAGTGGCGATGTTTGACCAGTGCCCGACACTGGAGCTGGTGGTAGCCATGTCCGACGATGTCGACATTGGTAATTACCCGTTTGCCAGCAACTGGCATACTTTCCTTAGCAAAGCGCAAGAAGTGTATCGTCCGGAATTGATGACGCGCTTGTCAGATGCCCGAATGGATGATCTGTTGACCCTGATCTATACCTCAGGTACGACGGGACAGCCAAAAGGGGTGATGCTGGATTACGCTAATATCGGTGCTCAACTGCTTGGTCACGACCAACGTCTCAGCCTGAGCCGCGACGACATATCACTCTGTTTTCTGCCGCTGTCACACGTGTTTGAACGGGCATGGACATTCTATGTGCTCTATCGCGGCGCCACTAACTGCTACTTGCAAGACACCATGGCCGTTCGTGATGCCCTGTCGGAAGTCAGACCGACAGTGATGTGTGCGGTACCGCGTTTCTATGAGAAGATTTTTTCTGCCATCCACGAAAAAGTGGCCAAAGCGCCCTTTATTCGTAAGGCGCTGTTTACCTGGGCAGTCAATATGGGCGCCAAGGTGGCACAGTGTCAGCAACAGCAGCAAACACCTTCCTGGCTGCTCAGCCGGGCGCACCGCTTGGCCGACAAACTGGTGTTAAGCAAAATCCGGCTGTTGCTGGGTGGGCGGATCAACTTTATGCCTTGCGGCGGGGCAAAACTGGACGAAACCATCGGACGTTTTTTTCACGCTCTCGGTATCAACGTCAAGCTGGGTTACGGTATGACGGAAACCACCGCGACCGTCTCTTGCTGGGATGATCTGGGGTTCAATCCGGACTCCATCGGTACCACTATGCCGGGCGCTGAAGTGAAGATTGGTGCGGAGAATGAAATCCTGGTTCGTGGTCCTATGGTGATGCGCGGTTATTACAAAATGCCGCAAGAAACGGCGGCCAGTTTTGATTCGCAGGGTTTTCTCAAAACTGGCGATGCTGGTCATATCGACGATCACGGTAATCTGTTTATCACCGATCGGATCAAGGAGCTGATGAAAACCTCCGGAGGTAAATACATTGCGCCGCAGATGATCGAAGGCACCTTGGGCAAAGATCACTATATTGAGCAGATCGCGGTGATCGCCGACACGCGCAAGTTTGTTTCCGCCTTGATCGTACCTTGTTTTGATACCCTGGAAGAGTATGCCAAAGAGCTGAATATCAAATACCACGACCGACTGGAGCTGATTAAGCATCACCAGGTGGTGGAAATGTTTGAAAGCCGGGTCAATGAATTGCAGAAAGAACTGGCCAGGTTTGAGCAGGTCAAACGTTTTAAGCTGTTGCCGAAAGCGTTTTCCATGGACGAGGGGGAGCTGACGCCAACGCAAAAACTGCGTCGTAAAGTGATTAACGACAAATATCAGGATGAAATAGAAGAAATGTACAGCGAAAACTCGCCAGCGAAGCGTTAATCTGCGCACTTGATATTGATAACTTTATTAAACCTTCACTGTTTGCTGAAAAGGCAAAGTGAAGGTTTTTTTCTGTCTGATGAACGCTTTAAGTGCGGCCATATCGACTAAAAAGCCATATTTTGCTGCGGCGGAAATTAAATTTTTCTCTGTTTTGGCTGGTAATTTGGCGGTTTATTTTGAGTTGTGTTTAATGTCGAGTGAATGTTGCTAGTATTTTGCTTGCCAGTAGTGAATTGTTGATAGTTAGATCAAAGTCGCAATAGATTCCGGCTGGATAAAGCGTTACATTGGGCAGGTATACTTGTTTTCCCGAACCTGTGGGAACAAGGCATAGCCGGAATTTGGATAAATTTCGAATTAGGCTACGAATAAGACCTAGACTATGTAAAACCAGATCAGTTGCTCACCATAGCGACTGATGACTGGAAGGAGAAAAATATGGCAATGTTGTCTGGCGCAGAGATGGTCGTCCAGTCTCTGATCGAAGAGGGCGTAGAGCAGATATTTGGTTACCCTGGTGGTTCCGTACTGGATATCTACGATGCGCTGCATGAAAAAACCGATAAAATCAAGCATGTCCTGGTACGCCACGAGCAAGCCGCTACCCACATGGCCGATGGCTATGCCCGTGCAACGGGCAACCCTGGGGTAGTGCTGGTCTGTTCCGGTCCGGGGGCTACCAATACCATTACCGGTATTGCCACCGCCTATATGGACTCCATCCCAATGATTGTGATCTCCGGTAACGTGCCGAACAACCTGATCGGTAACGATGCGTTTCAGGAGTGTGACATCGTGGGCGTTTCCCGTCCGGTGGTTAAACACAGCTTTCTGGTGAAAAAAGCCGAAGATATTCCTGAGACAGTCAAAAAAGCGTTTTATATCGCCACGACCGGCCGTCCTGGTCCTGTGGTGATCGACCTGCCTAAAGACGTAATGAACCCACAGGTGAAACTGCCGTATCAATACCCTGATACCATCAACATGCGTTCTTACAAGCCGACAACCAGCGGCCACAAGGGCCAGATTAAAAAAGGTCTCAAAGCCTTGCTGGAGGCAAAGAAACCGGTACTGTACATCGGTGGCGGCGCAGTGATCTCCGGTGCCCATGAGCCGCTGTTCCGTCTGGCTGACTCTTTGAACCTGCCGGTAGTCAGCACCTTGATGGGGCTGGGGGCTTTTCCCGGCACTCACAAGAATTCACTGGGCATGCTGGGTATGCATGGTACCTATGAAGCCAACATGGCAATGCACCACGCCGATCTGATCTTTGGTATCGGGGTGCGTTTGATGACCGCACCACCAACAACCTGGAAAAATACTGCCCTCAGGCCAAAGTGATGCACATCGATATCGACCCGTCTTCGATTTCGAAAAACGTCAAAGCGGATCTGCCGATAGTCGGCTCGGCGGAAAAAGTGCTGGAAGCCATGCTGAACCTGCTGGTGGAGCAGGGCGGCAGCAATGATGAACAGGCGATGCAAGCCTGGTGGGAAGAAATCCAGGTCTGGCGCGATCGTAACTGTTTGTCTTACGAAACGTCCTCTGAACGGATTAAGCCACAACAAGTTATTGAAACGCTGCATAAACTGACCAATGGTGATGCTTACGTTGCCTCGGATGTCGGCCAGCACCAGATGTTTGCTGCGCTCTACTATCCGTTCAACAAGCCACGTCGCTGGATCAACTCTGGTGGCCTCGGCACCATGGGCTTTGGTTTGCCAGCGGGAATCGGCGTTAAGTTTGCCATGCCGGAAGAAGAAGTGCTGGTGGTGACCGGTGACGGCAGTATCCAGATGAATATTCAGGAGCTTTCTACAGCGCTTCAATACGATATTCCATTGAAAATCATTAACTTGAATAACCGATTCCTCGGTATGGTTAAGCAGTGGCAGGATATCATTTATCAGGGCCGTCACTCTAACTCGTACATGAGTTCGGTACCGGATTTTGCCGCAATCGCTGAAGCTTACGGCCATGTGGGTATTCGTATTTCGAAACCGGAGGAACTGGAAGCAGGCTTACAACAAGCGCTGGATATGAAAGACCGTCTGGTATTCGTAGATATCAATGTGGATGAAACCGAGCACGTATACCCAATGCAGATCAAAGGTGAGGGTATGGACAAAATGTGGCTGAGCAAGACGGAGAGAACCTAATATGAGACACATAATTTCGCTTTTATTGGAAAACCAGCCTGGTGCTTTGTCTCGCGTGGTGGGTCTGTTCTCTCAGCGTGGCTATAACATTGAGTCGCTGACCGTGTCCCCGACTGATGATGAAACCCTGTCGCGGTTAAACATCACCACCAATTCCGATGAAATGCAGCTGGAGCAAATCCAGAAGCAGCTACATAAGTTAATCGATGTGCTTAAAGTTCAGGAAGTAACCGAACTGGAGCATATTGAGCGTGAACTGATGATGGTGAAAGTAAAGGCGAGTGGTTTTGCCCGGGCAGAGGTTAAACGCACGGCGGATATCTTCCGCGGGCAAATCGTTGATGTTACTGCCTCGCAATATACGGTTCAGTTAGCCGGGACCAGTGAGAAACTCGATGCCTTTATCCAGGCGCTGTCCGAAGTCACCGAGGTGGTCGAAGTTGCCCGTAGTGGCGTGGTCGGCATCGCGCGTGGAGAGCGGGCGCTGAAACCTTAACTTGCTTATTTAATGATAAAAAAGGCCGCATTAGCGGCCTTTTTTGTACTCGGTTCAACCGGATTTTTAGTGCAGGATTCGGGCGCGAATGGTGCCTTCGATATTCTTAAGCTGATCCAACGCTTCTTCTGAGCGGGCCGTTTCAACATCGATCACCACATAACCGATATCGGCGCTGGTTTGCAGGTACTGACCGGCGATGTTAATGCCTTTTTCAGCAAAGATGGTGTTGATCTGGGTCAGGATACCCGGGCGGTTCTGGTGAATGTGCAGCAGGCGCGAACATTCGCCGTGCTCAGGCAGCGATACTTCAGGGAAGTTAACGCTTGATAGCGTTGAACCGTTATCGGAATATTTGGCCAGTTTACCCGCCACTTCGACGCCGATATTTTCCTGAGCTTCCTGAGTAGAGCCACCCACGTGTGGGGTCAGGATACAGTTGTCGAATTGCTGCAGTGGTGATTCAAACGGATCGGCATTGGTCTTAGGTTCAACTGGGAAGACGTCGATCGCTGCACCTGCCAGGTGACCGCTCTCCAGTGCACCACAAAGTGCCGGGATATCGACTACCGTACCGCGTGCCGCGTTGATGAAGATCGAACCCGGTTTCATACGGGCGAACTCTTCTACACCCATCATGTTCTTGGTTTGCGGGGTTTCCGGCACGTGCAGTGAAATTACGTCACACTTGTTCAGCAGTTCGCTCATGGTGTGTACCTGAGTGGCATTACCCAGCGACAGTTTATTTTCAATGTCATAGAAGTAAACGCGCATCCCCAGGTTTTCCGCGATGATGCTCAGCTGGGTACCGATGTGGCCGTAACCGATAATCCCCAGACGTTTACCACGGGCTTCGAATGAGTTATCCGCGCTTTTTTTCCAGATACCACGGTGAGCCAGGGCACTTTTTTCCGGAATACCGCGCAGTAACAGCAAAATTTGCCCCAGCACCAGTTCCGCTACGCTGCGGGTGTTTGAGAAAGGTGCATTAAATACCGGAATACCGCGTTTGGCCGCGGCATTCAGGTCAACCTGGTTGGTACCAATACAGAAACAGCCAATCGCCACCAGTTTATCGGCCGCGTTGATCACTTCTTCGGAAAGGTTAGTGCGCGAGCGAATACCGATAAAGTGCACACCTTTAACGGCTTCCAACAGCTCGTCCTCGGCGAGGGAGCCTTTGTGATATTCAATATTGCTGTAGCCAGCGGCTTGCAGAACTTCGACTGAAGACGGGTGCAACCCTTCGAGTAGCAGGATCTTGATTTTGTCTTTTTCCAGTGAAACTTTGGCCATTATTCTCGTCCTTAAAAATGGAAAGTGGGCTTTATTGGGCGCGCGTAACCAAGGTTGACTAAATTCGCTAAACATTAGTGATTCGTAACGGAAGCAAACGTTTGCCCTGAATATATTCTGACCATAAAGTTATCAAAAAAATATTGTTTTGGGTAAGAAAATTACGGAATAAGGCATAATTTTTATATAGAAAAGCTAAAAAAACGGCACCAACCGGTGCCGTTTGTAATGAAATCACTGAAACTGTTGAAGTTACTCTTCGATTTTTGTCCCTTCAGGGGTACCAGTGATGACCACATCGGCACCACGGTGGGCAAACAGCCCGTTGGTCACGACGCCGGCAATGGCGTTGATCTGCTCTTCCAACTGCTTAGGATGGGTGATCTTCAGGTTATGGACATCGAGGATAATATTGCCGTTGTCGGTCACGACACCTTCACGGTAAGCCGGATCGCCACCCAGTTTAACCAGTTCGCGGGCGACGTAAGAGCGTGCCATCGGGATCACTTCAACCGGCAGTGGGAAATTGCCCAACACATCAACGGCTTTCGTATCATCGACGATACAGATAAATTTATCGGCAATTGCGGCGACGATTTTTTCACGGGTCAGTGCCGCGCCACCGCCTTTGATCATGTCGTGCTCCGGATTGATCTCGTCAGCACCATCGACATAGATATCCAGGCTGACTACGTCGTTACAGTCAAAAACTTCGATACCCAACCCTTTCAGTTTTTCGGTAGAAGCTTCAGAACTGGAAACCGCACCTTTGATGTCGTCTTTGATGGTGCCCAGGGCGTCGATGAAGTGATTAACGGTTGAGCCGGTTCCCACGCCTACAATGCTGTCTTTTTCAACGTATTTCAGCGCGGCCCAGCCTGCTGCTTTTTTCATTTCATCTTGAGTCATGCCCATCTCCTGATTCGAATAATATTAACTAGGTTACGCTAGTGCCGCGCGATTATAGCGGCAATAGGTTAACATTCCCATTGCCAGATCTGACTTGGGGTAACAATTTTAGTCAGTGGTACATCCCAGCTTTCCGTTGGCAGCTGGTCTACATATTGGCAATCGTGCGCCAGGCCTATCGCCCTCGGTCCTTGGGCGTCATTGTGCCATCTAGCCAGGGTACGATCATAGTAACCTCCACCCATGCCTAAACGATGCCCTTGAGCATCAAAGCCGACTAAAGGAGTGGCAATCAAATCCAGCTGTTCCACCGGTTTGACCAGGCGCTTGTCCAGTTTAGGTTCGATGATACCGTATTTGTTGTACACCATCGGCGTGGACGGGGCGAAATTAAGAAACAGCAGTTGGCCTGAGGAGAATGGATGCAACACGGGCAGGTAGATTTGTTTGCGCCGTTGCCACAGGGCTTCGATCAACGGCATGGTGTCGATTTCACCGTCGGTGGAAAGATACAGGGCGATGTGCTGGCTTTTGGGGTATTCGTCCAGAGATAAAAATTGCCGGATAAGATCCTGACCGGCCTGGTACTGGTCATCGCTGGAGAGTAAATTGCGCTTTTGGCGGATATCGCGTCTGAACTCTTGTCGGGTTAAGGTCATTCGGGTGCCTTATACTGCAGAGTCGGGTATCAAGGAGATACCCCAGAGTGCCGTTGAGGATTGTGGCCCTTGAACCAGCCGGTTCAAGGCGGATCAGCAATGATGACCGTAGGCTTCTCGGTTCGGGCCGAGCTTGCTCAATAGTTATCAAGTACTAACCCTTAGGTATTGCTTATCGGCTCAGGGACATAAATCCTGCTGACGCACACTCCAGGGTAAAAGCGTATTATAACTCAAGCGGGCTCTGCTGTCCTTGCATAACCTTGCTGAGTGCATCATCTAATGATGCTGTGAGCTGTTCCATTCGCCCGGTTAATAATTCGTCACGGCTCTGTAAATCCTTATCCCGGCTTTGCAGTTCATAACAGACATTCAACGCCGCAATCGTCAACAGGTGTACTTCATTGGTCACCTTGGTTTTCGCGGCCATCTCTTTCAGTCGTGAATCAAGATCCTGCGCAGCTTTCAGCAATGACTCTTCTTGCCCGGCGGGACAATTTACCCGAGTAAGTTTGCCTAAAATTTCCACTTCAACTGCTTGACTACTCATGAATATCGGACTCTGTGATGCCTCGTTATGGTGGACAGGATTAACTATCACCGAAGAGCAAACTATAGAAAATGCGCTGTTAAGATTCAAGCTTTTCCCGTTGAACAAGTGTAAAGCGTCGCCTGAATGAACAACGAATTGGCAGATCGCACAAAAGCTGGCCGCAAATCCGGTAAGATCATTTTCCCCATCAGAGCTAAGTGGTAGGATTGAGGCCGATTTATTGACAGAATTTAGGCCTTAGCCATGAGTGACAAACAGTTACCCGAATACTCTATCGCATTCCAGCAGTTACAATCCGCGGGTTTAGCCGTGACACCGGCGGAGATGCATGGTCTGTTGTGCGGAATGTTAAGTGGCGGTATGGCCATCAACGATGATAGCTGGCAACCGCTCTTGTTTGATTACACCAACGACGGAATGGGCTGGCCGGACAATGCCTTGCAAATGGCAAGACAGGCGCTCACCGTTTCCACCGCAGAACTGACCGGGTCAGCCATTGAGTTGTCAATGTTGTTGCCAGGCGATGAGCAAGCCAGTCTGTTTGAACGGGCGGATGCGTTAAGTGAGTGGGTGAACCACTATTTCTCTGGTATGGGTTTAGTCGCGGCCAAACTGGACAAAGTACCTCAGGACGTACAGGAGGCTATGGCCGATCTGGAAGAGATCGCCCGGCTGGGGATCGATGAAGATGATGATCTGCAGGAGCAGGCTCAGTTACTGGAACAGGTGATCGAACACGTCAAAGCTTGTGTGCTAACCATTCATGCCGAGCTTGGCGCCAAACCGACTCAGCCGTCAAAACCAACTCTGCACTAAGTCGGAGGCGGGGTAGTGCTATGAAGCAGTATGATGTGGTAATTGCCGGTGGTGCTATGGCTGGGATGACGCTGGCACTGGCGCTCGATCGGCTCAGTTGCGGCTCGTTCCGTATTGCAGTGGTAGAGCCCTATCAGGCGGATCAGCAGCAGCACCCAGGCTTTGACTCCAGAGCAATTGCGCTCAGCCAGGGTACGGTAGCCATATTGCGTCAGTTTGATCTCTGGCGTCACATCCTCGACGTGGCCACGCCAATTCAACATATCCATGTCTCTGATCGCGGTCACGCCGGTATGACGGAAATTAGCCGCGAGCAGAGCGGTGGCGAACCGCTCGGGTTTGTGGTGGAACTGGCCGATGTGGGGCGGGCTTTTGCCCAGCTAGCAGAGCAGAGCAGCGCCATCACAATGTTGTGCCCCGATTCCGTTGCATCGATAGAACGCCAGTTGGAGCGAACCCAAGTCCGGCTGCAATCCGGCAGCGAACTGAGTGCAAAACTGTTGGTCGCCGCCGATGGTGCGCTATCGACCTGCTGTCAGCAGCTTGGCTTGAGCTTACAGGAACATGATTTTAATCAGGTAGCAGTGATTGCCAATGTGGTCTGCAGCCAGCCTCATCATTTCCGGGCTTTCGAACGATTTACTGATTCCGGCCCGGTGGCATTACTGCCGATGAGTGAAGGGCGAATGTCACTGGTATGGTGTTTACGTCCGGATGAGGCC
This sequence comes from Vibrio sp., assembly GCF_050299255.1. GTDB lineage: Bacteria > Pseudomonadota > Gammaproteobacteria > Enterobacterales > Vibrionaceae > Vibrio. The sequence continues at coordinate 45,120 of NZ_JBNKVP010000014.1, read as the reverse complement.
GGACAGGTGATGGCGTTGAACGATCAACAATTTCTGGCCCGCTTACAACGTGCATTTGGCTGGCGTCTTGGTGAGATGAAGGCTACCGGTGCCAGGGCCTGTTATCCATTACTGCTGCGCTATCGGCCGGAAAATATCTCTCACCGCTTTGCCATCGTAGGCAATGCCGCGCAGACCCTGCATCCAATCGCGGGGCAGGGATTCAACCTGGGCATTCGAGATGTCGCCAGCCTGGCTGAAGAGATCATGCGCTCTCCAGAGGATCCGGGCCAATATCAAGTTTTAAGTGCATTTCGCAACCGGCGTCAGCAAGACCGCCAAGCGACAATTGCATTGACCTCCGGGTTGGTAGAAATATTTTCCAATAACTGGCTACCGATGCGCATTGGCCGCAACCTGGGATTGGCCGCAGTGGACCACTGCACGCCGCTCAAGGCGCCACTACTGAAAAGAACATTGGGCCTGGTTAAACGTTAACCGGGATAAAAGGAAAACAAAAGATGATGACAAGCGTCGATGTGGCCATCGTGGGTGGTGGGATGGTCGGACTGGCTCTGGCCGCTGCGCTCAAAGAGAGTGATATTCGTGTCGCAGTAATCGAAGGTACTGAGCCGGCCTGCGAGCTGGCACCATTACCGGATGTGCGTGTATCAGCACTCAGTCGTGCCAGTCAGACGATGCTGGAAAGATTGTCTGCTTGGCCGGGTATTGCTCAGCGCAGAATGGCCAGCTATCAGGCGATGGAAGTCTGGGAGCAGGACAGTTTTGGCAAAATCAGTTTTGACGCCGCTTCGCTGGCTGAGCCGGATTTGGGGCATATTGTCGAAAATAGGGTAATCCAGCTGGCCCTGTTGGATCAGGTCAGGCAGCAGGCCAACGTTAAACTGTATATGCCGGCCAGATGCAGCAATGTGGCTGTGGGTGAGCGGGAAGCCTGGCTGACCCTGGACAACGGCGAGTCGTTGACCGCCAAATTGGTGGTTGGTGCCGATGGGGCTAATTCCTGGGTGAGACGACAATTCAATATCCCGTTGACCCAGTGGGATTATCAGCATACGGCGATCGTAGCCAATGTGCGCACTGAAGTTCCCCATCAGCGGGTCGCACGGCAGATCTTCACCGCAAATGGTCCGCTGGCATTTCTGCCGCTGGCTGAAGCCGATTTGAACTCTATTGTCTGGTCGACGGACACCTCCCGGGCTAAGCAGCTTATGGCGCTGCCGGCAGAGGAATTTAATAAAATGCTGGCGGCAGAATTTGATATGCGACTGGGCTTGTGTCAGTTGGAGGGCGAACGCTTTGCTGTGCCGCTGAAAATGCGTTATGCCCGTGATTTCGCTGCCGAGCGAGTGGCATTGGTGGGCGATGCCGCGCACACTATCCACCCGTTGGCCGGGCAGGGCGTCAACCTAGGACTACTGGATGCCGCCAGTCTGGCAGAGCAGATTCAACTGCTGTGGCAACAGGGGGCCGATATTGGTAGCCGGCGAAACCTGCGTCACTATGAACGCTGGCGAAAAGCCGAAGCCGCTAAGATGATAGCCGCGATGCAAGGCTTCAAGGAGCTGTTTTCCGGTGATAATCCGGCCAAGAAAATGGCACGGGGAATTGGTATGAAACTGTTTGCATTTTTGCCAGGGGCGAAAGAAGAGCTGATGAAAAAAGCGCTCGGACTTGACGGTGAGTTACCCAAACTGGCCATTCCGGCAGGTCAGAACCACTGAAGTAGTCTGGGATCTAAAAAGGGTTAGCTTCGGCTAACCCTTTTTTATTTGATCTGGCAGTCGCTATCAGGCGTATGCGCAGCGGAGTTTCATAATCTCACTATTAACTTCTTTGACGGTTTGAAAGTGACGAGGCTGCGCTTTTTCCGGCAGAATCAATTTACCGTTGTCGAACTCGAATTTACCGATGCCATAGATGTAAATTCTACCTTTAAACAGTCGACTGATATGTTTAGCAATCATTCCTGGTGTATAGCGCTTAAACAGTCTCATTACTTAATCCTTTTGTTTCCCTAGCTCTGTAATTATAGCGTTTCGCCACCATCAGCAGTGTGATATCCCTGCACAATTAGTCAGTAGTTACCAAGAATTGTGGATATTTGTGCTGCAATGGGCATATTTTTGGATAAATATCTATTCTTGCGTGACGGTTCCCTCATTTTTGTTCTGAACTGGGAACCGTATGCGCCACTATTAAGCCCGAGAATTGTTACAGTTGTAAGAAAGGTGATGCTGTTGTTACGAATCGTTGTAACGGCTGGATCAACAGATAAAAAAATGCCCGCTACAGCGGGCAAAAGTCACAGATGCATTACACAAAAAGTGGATGTCCTGAAACAATCAGTGGATTCACTTTTGTTGTTGGAGAAGGACCTGCAACACCAGCGCTTAGTCACGGCGCGGAGGCGGTGCAGACAGCAATACAGCAAGATTTGCGTGAACTTTAACCAACGGAATTGAGTATACTTAAAAAATTCCATAGTGACTACTTATGCTTTGTTGGTGAATAAAAATTTATCCAAATGAAATGAATTAGTGCGATCTTGATCACTCTGTAAATGTAATCGATTGCAAAAATGCAAAGTTTGATACGGTTATTGGCGGCAGATATCGCCAAAACAGGGCTGACAAAGTGCGATCAGGTCCTGATAGCGAAGCGCGATGCCCGCCATATCGGAGCCACTGCTGATAGTTACGGTCGAATACTGCTCTAGCCGGTGGTCAAATACTACCGGCATCGGCGTGGCCAACAGCAGCGGGGTGACAGTACCTAACTGATAACCTGTGATGGTATAAACATGTTCGAGATCGACACAAGTCATTCGCCGCCAGCCCAGCAATGCACGTACCTTCTTCGGATCGACAGAGCAATCGCCCGGCGCACAGGCCAGGGCGTAGCGATCGCTCATATCGCGCAGTAAGATGGATTTAACCATCTGTCCCGGTTCGATTCCCCGCTGCCGCGCCGCTTCTGCGATGGTGACCGCGGCGCTGCGATGCCACAGCAGGCGATAGTCTACCTGCTGTTGCTCAAGAAACCGGGTAACTTTGGTACTCAGCTCCGAGTTATCGTTGCCGCCGTCGTCCTGATTATTGCTCATCTTCATCCAGTGAGTAGGGCAGTGGCTGGATGCGCCAGTTGCAGTCAGGGTGCTGTTTTAGCCTCAACGCGGTATCGGCTGCCAGATCATTGGGCAGAATAATCAGGCCAATTGCCTGCTGATCAGCAAAAACATATTGTGCTAACAGTTCGCCGGCGCCACGCCAGTTATCGCCCACGGCCCGTTCCAGTTCAACCGGTGAGGTTAATGACGTCTCTGGCCAGTCACCGGCGACGATCATCATGCTGCGTTTATTGGTACCACGGTATTTGGCTCGGGCAACGGTTTCCTGGCCGGTATAGCAGCCTTTACTGAAACTGATGCCGCCAAGAGCCTGCAGGTTCAAGGCTTGCGGGATGTGCTTATTCTGCTCGGACTGTTCCAGGATGGGGTATCCGGCTTCAATCTCGCCACGGGTCCAGAGCGCCTGATCGACTTTCTCCCCGGCCCAGGTGCTTGCCAGCTGCTCGGCCCGTTGCGGGCTTAACAGCAGTAGCCAGCGCTCGGCTGAGATACGAACCGCGCTACCGCCGTCAATGGTGCGCACTTCGCCACGCTGGTTGCTCAATTGGTCGACGTACTGCTCCGCTTCGCTGCCGATAACGCCAAGAGCGATCTCGTGACTTTGCTCGATCTCTACTTTAGAAAACACTGCGTATTTTTTCAGTTCTCTCAGCTCTGCTTCGATGGCTGACTGGGGCTGAAACATGGCATAACCGTCATTATGGTGAAACAGACGGAATGCGCTCCAGACTTTGCCCTTAGCGTCACAATGGGCCGCAAACGTCACGGCATCTTGGGCCAGAGTGACGGCATCCGCAGTGATTTGCCCTTGCAGAAAGGCTTTTTTATCCGCCCCGGTCATGACTATGGTTCCCCAGGAGGTCAAATGCGTCAGCATCAAAGGTGCCATTGGCTGAGCAAATTTGAGCGAAAGGGGAGGGAATGCGTTTTGCCAATCCATGTTATGTCCTTGCTGTAAACTTATGGTGCCACGTCGGCATGATAATCATTATGTTAGCGCTTTATTCCGGGTTGAAACAACCATGCACCGCATACGGTTACCGCGCAATTTCGTTATCTGGCTCGGGACTGTGACTTGAACAGTGGTGAGAGGTGATATTGCCTGTTAAACTCGCCGCAAACAAGCCATAAGGTGAGGATAGCTAAATGTACACCGCAGAAGAAAAAGCGCGTATCAAATGGGCCTGTCGGAGAGGGATGTTGGAACTGGATGTGGTGATCATGCCTTTTTTCGAAGAGTGTTTTGAATCTCTGACTGACAGTGAACAGCGAGATTTTGTCTCTTTGCTGGAATGTGATGATCCGGATTTGTTCACCTGGATTATGGGGCATGGCCGCAGCGAAAATCTCGGTCATGCCGCCATGGTAGATAAAATTGTCGCGCACAACCTCAGCAAGGTGCGTTAATCTCCAGCCCCGACTGTCATACTCAGCCCGTATCATCCCGGTAGTCTTGCTCTGTTGGGGAATCGCAGGGCTGATCATTTCGCCGTTGTCGTTACCGGCAACGGTCTATCTCATCCTGTTAATACAAGTTTCAGCTAAGCCAGTGGCCTGGTTACCTGCAGCAATCGAACAACCGGTTAGTCTGCACGGTTCCCGTGCACTCGCATTCCCACATCAGCAGATTGAAATAAGCCGGGTCGATACCAGACTGCGTTTCTGGTTTATCCGTTTTGATGGCAGGGATGGCAGCCAGCACTGGCTGTGGCGAGACAGTGTTGACGAAGCGCACTACCGGCTTTGCCTGACTGAAATAGCCAGGGAGCGCTGAGCGCTCCCTGGTAAATGGTGTAACTTGGGATTGAGGAGATCAGAAATCTCCCGGGCTGAGAATTGTCGCTGAACTATTTTGGTCCAGTTCCGGATAATCCAGCGTGTAGTGCAGTCCGCGGCTTTCTTTCCGCTGCATCGCGCAGCGCACCATCAACTCGGCCACCTGCAGTAAGTTACGCAGCTCGAGCAGGTTATTGGACACCCGAAAATTGCTGTAGTATTCGTGCGTCTCCTGTTGCAGCAGTTGGATGCGGCGCAGCGCGCGCTCCAGGCGTTTGTCTGTCCGGACGATACCCATGTAATCCCACATAAACAGCCGCAGTTCGTGCCAGTTGTGTTGGATGACGACTTCTTCATCCGAACAGGTGACCTGGCTTTCATCCCAATGTGGTAGCGCAGGTGGTAAGGTGGCCTTATCGAGTTTACTCAGAATATCCTGCGCTGCAGACCAGGCGTAAACCACACACTCCAGCAGGCTGTTGGAGGCCATGCGGTTAGCACCATGCAGGCCGGTGTAACTGACTTCTCCGATGGCATACAGCTGATCCAGGTCGGTCTGGCCCTGCTGATTCACCATTACACCGCCACAGGTATAGTGTGCGGCCGGAACGATAGGGATCGGCTCTTTGGTCATATCAATGCCGAGATCCTGCAGGCGCATGTGGATGGTCGGGAAATGTTTCTCGATAAAATCAGCCGGCTTATGGCTGATATCCAGGTACATGCAGTCGGCACCGAGACGTTTCATTTCAAAGTCGATGGCCCGGGCGACCACGTCGCGCGGTGCCAGTTCGGCGCGCTCGTCGAAATCGAGCATAAAGCGGCTGCCGTCAGGGCGTCTCAGGTATGCCCCTTCACCTCTTAGAGCTTCCGTCAGCAGGAAATTGCGCGCTTCCGGGTGGAACAGGCAGGTTGGGTGAAACTGGTTAAACTCCAAGTTGGCGACGCGACAACCGGCCCGCCAGGCGATAGCGATGCCGTCGCCGGACGAAACGTCCGGGTTGGAGGTGTACTGGTACACTTTGGAAGCGCCGCCGGTGGCCAGAACCACGAATTTTGCTCTGACGGTTTCAACGTGCTCACGGTTGCGGTTCCAGATGTAAGCACCGACTACTTTATTGCGCTTACCGCCGACTTTATCTTCGGTGATTAAATCCAGCGCATTGTGGCGTTCGAGAATGGTAATATTTGGGTGGTTGTGGACGTTATCCTGTAGTGAGGTTTGCATCGCCATGCCGGTTGCGTCAGCAGCGTGAAGGATACGACGATGGCTGTGGCCCCCTTCTCGGGTGAGGTGGTAGCGTGGATGATCATCAGTATCGTTCTCTTCACGATCAAATGGTACCCCGCCGTCGATCAGCCACTGAACCGATTCTTTGGCATGTTCAGCAATAAAGCGAACCGTATTCTCATCACACAGACCTGCGCCGGCGATCAAGGTATCCTGAACATGCGACTCAATACTGTCTGATTCGTCGAACACCGCCGCGATACCGCCTTGCGCGTAATAGGTTGCCCCTTCACTGCGCGGCCCTTTACTCAATACGATAACTTTCGCTTTATTAGCAATGCGCAATGCCAGCGACAGTCCCGCAGCCCCACTTCCAATTACTAACACATCACACTGATGTTCCCGGTTTACGCTCATAGCGGTCTTGATTTCCCAACTTAAAGAGAGTGTTACCACCCCAAATCCAATCTGATTTCAACAATCATACCACTGCACAAACATGAATTGTTGTTTAATGGCATTGCTTTTCTTACCCATCATCCTCAATATTTAGTGATAAAGAGTATTTCAGGTCATCACATAAGCAAAAATAAAGAAAGTTTTGAACTTTGATTATTTTGCAGAGTCACAATAGTGCTCTTGTAAGCGGTGGTGTCAATACTAGATATTACATAATTAATACTCATATCTGAGAGGATAAGAGTCGATAACAAATAGGAGTGCGCGCTCGAATGAACGAGCAGTTGACCGATCAAGTCTTGATTGAGCGAGTTCAGAGTGGGGATAAGCAAGCTTTTAACTTATTGGTGCTGAGATATCAGAATAAAGTATGCAACCTTATCTCGCGTTATATCAGTAACCCGGGTGATGTCGCCGATGTAGCCCAAGAGGCCTTTATCAAAGCCTATCGTGCGATCCCCAGTTTTCGAGGTGAGAGTGCGTTTTACACTTGGCTATATCGAATTGCTGTTAATACCGCTAAAAATCACATCGTAGCCCAGGGCCGCCGGCCGCCAGCGACCGATGTCGATGCTGAAGAAGCTGAATATTACGAAACAGGCAGTGCGTTAAAAGAAATATCGAACCCTGAAAACTTAACGTTGTCCAACGAGTTGAAGCGAGTAGTTTTCAGTGCGATTGAAGCACTGCCAGAAGATTTAAAAACAGCGATCACCTTACGTGAACTGGATGGTTTAAGTTACGAAGAGATCGCTGATGTGATGGATTGCCCCGTTGGGACAGTGCGTTCGCGCATTTTCCGAGCACGAGAAGCGGTGGAAAAGAAAATTAAACCGCTTATGCAACGCTAAACCTGTACTCATTATGGTGAAAATAATGGCTGACAAAGAAAGACTTTCAGCGCTCATGGATGGAGAGTTGGTCGACAAGGTTCTGATTTCGGAGCTCGAGCTTGACCAGGAAAGCCAAACCAAGTGGAAGAATTACCACTTAATTGGTGACGTCATGCGTGGAGAGGCTCCTGCTGTACCGCAATGGAATATTGCTGAAAGTGTCGCAGCTGCACTGGAAAGTGAGCCTGCCCACGGTAGCTTTGATTCCAGCTCGACTGTGGTGGATTTCTCCCGCCAGCCGAGCGAATCCCAGCCGACGCCTCAACAGGCTAAGCGCCATTTACCAGCATGGCTGAATCAATTCGGTCAGGTGGCGATGGCGGCTTGTGTCTCCCTGGCGGTCATCCTGGGTGTACAACAGTACGGGGGCTCAGATGCTGTTCAGACTCAGGCAGATCAAATTCCGGTGCTGCAGACCATTCCGTTTGCCGGCAGTGCCGAACCGGTCAGTCTGACACGGGAATCTGTGCGTCAACAGCAATCAAACAGTGAAGTGAAGTTGCAGGAACAGCGTCGCCGTATCAATGCCATGCTGCAAGATTATGAGCTGCAACTCAGACTTAACAGTGAGTCCGATGTACAACATCAAGATGTGAGCGAACCGGTAGTCGAATGAAAAAACTCCTGATCAGTGCGCTGACGCTGTTCAGTTTGAATATCAACCAGGCCTTTGCGGAGCAACCCTCTGCAGAGGCTTTGTTGCATCAAATGAACGAAGCCAGTCAGCAACTCAACTATGAACTCTCCTATATCCTGATTAAGAAAAACAGTATTGAGCCACTGCTGTATCGACATGCGATGGCTGAAGGCAAGCACCTGGCTCACCTTTTGTACCTCAGTGGGCCGATAAGAGAAGTCATTCGTCGCGGCGGGGAAGTCAGTTACATCGAACCCGGGGTGGAACCATTTTCGATTCAGTCCGGGACTATGGTGGCACCGACCATGCCGCTGCTAAATAGCAATGTTGACCAGTTGGGCCGTTACTACGACTTTATCCAGGTCGGTAGGGCGCGCGAAGCCGGAACGGCTTGTCAGGTTTTACGTGTGGTGCCGAAAGACGGCCTGCGCTATTCCTATGTGTTGTGGGTTGATGAGCTGAGCAAGTTACCGCTGCGTGCTGATCTGGTGGATCGGGACGGCGAAGTACTGGAGCAGTATCGAACCATTTCCTTCACAGTGAATGATCAAATCGCCCAGGTCATGGCAGGCTTAAATCAGGTCCAGTTGCCAGAAGTGTTGTCTCTTCCTGACGGAAACCTGGACCAGACTTACTGGACGGTAGGCTGGACCCCGAATGGCTTTATTGCCAAAGAGCTGAATCGTTACCGGATGGCAATATCGGACCGGCTGGTGGAAAGCCGGATGTATTCGGATGGTTTATTCAACTTTTCCATCTACATCTCGCCAAAAGACGAACACTCGTTGAAAAACCAACTGGTTCGCCAGGGGCGAAGAACACTACACAGTATGGTGATTGGTGACCGTGAGGTGTCTGTCGTCGGTGATATTCCACCGTCGACTGCCCAGCGTATCGCTCAGTCGGTCACGTTTCAGCGTCAAGAGGACACCACGCCATGATGACTGCGTTAGCCACCGTCGCGTCGGTGTCAAAACAGCGGCACGGCTATCAGCTTGAACTGGATTGCCAGCAGCAGACCAGCTGCAGCAGTTGCGCCTCGCAAAAAAGCTGTGGCACCGGTGTGGTGTCGAAAGCGATAGGTAACCGTAATTTGCACTGGAGCCTGAATACCGATCAGCCGGTCAAAGTCGGTCAGGTGGTAGAAATCGGTTTGCCCGAACGTTCGCTGCTTCAATCCGCTGCGTTGGTCTACCTGTTGCCTTTGATCATGCTGATGATGGGGGCTGGACTGGCGAGCACCATTCTGGCTCCCTGGCTTAACCTGGGCGAAGGCATTGTTATTCTGGCCGCTTTTGCCTCTGCGGCTGCCGGAGTACTGATGGCTAAACGCTGGTCGTCGCGGCTGGAACAGAGTTCCAGGCAGCAGGTAGTATTGGTCAGGGTGTTGGGTGAACCAATTAGCTAGTGCCAAGCGGCAAGAAATTGGGTAGAATCGGCCAACTTGATTGAAATGCCGTCAGCCGACGGCTTTCTTATTTTGATATTTTACAAGAGTTAGTCACGCCAAATCTATGAAGCACATTCGTAACTTTTCGATCATCGCCCATATCGACCACGGTAAATCCACCTTATCAGACCGCTTAATCCAAGTTTGCGGCGGGTTAAGTGACCGCGAAATGGAAGCTCAGGTTCTTGACTCAATGGATCTGGAGCGTGAACGCGGGATCACCATCAAAGCGCAAAGTGTGACACTCGATTATCACGCCAAAGATGGTCAAACATACCAGTTAAACTTTATCGACACTCCGGGACACGTGGATTTCTCTTACGAAGTTTCCCGCTCACTGGCCGCCTGTGAAGGTGCACTGCTGGTGGTCGATGCCGGGCAGGGCGTAGAAGCTCAGACTTTGGCCAACTGCTATACCGCCATTGAGATGGACCTGGAAGTGGTGCCAATCCTGAATAAAATCGATTTGCCGGCAGCAGAACCCGAGCGGGTAGCAGAAGAAATCGAAGATATCGTTGGTATTGATGCGATGGAAGCGACCCGTTGCTCAGCGAAAACCGGTCTTGGCGTAGAAGATGTGCTGGAAAACATCGTTTCCGCGATTCCAGCGCCGGAAGGCGATCCGGATGCGCCGCTGCAGGCGCTGATCATCGATTCCTGGTTTGATAACTACCTCGGCGTGGTGTCACTGGTACGAATTAAAAATGGCTCTCTGAAGAAAAACGATAAGATCAAAGTGATGAGCACCGGCCAGACCTGGGGCGTGGACCGTCTTGGGATCTTTACACCGAAGCAGGTTGATAAAACTGAGCTGAACACCGGCGAGGTAGGCTGGGTTGTCTGCGGCATCAAAGATATTCTCGGCGCGCCGGTGGGTGATACCCTGACTCTGGCCAAGCATGGCTGTGACAAGCCGTTGCCGGGCTTTAAAAAAGTTAAACCTCAGGTCTATGCCGGCTTGTTCCCGGTCTCGTCGGATGATTATGAAAACTTCCGTGACGCGCTGGGCAAACTGAGCCTGAACGATGCCTCACTGTTCTATGAGCCAGAAAACTCTGCCGCGCTGGGCTTTGGTTTCCGTTGTGGTTTCCTTGGCATGCTGCATATGGAGATCATTCAGGAGCGCCTAGAGCGTGAATACGACCTGGATCTGATCACTACCGCACCAACGGTAGTGTATGAAGTGGCGAAAACCGACGGTGAGACTCTCTACGTTGACAGTCCGGCTAAACTGCCAGCGGTGAACGATATCAATGAAATCCGTGAACCGATCGCCCGCTGTAATATTCTGGTGCCGTCTGACTACCTGGGGAACGTGATCACCCTGTGTGTTGAAAAACGTGGTGTTCAGGTCGACATGGTTTACCACGGTAATCAGGTCGCGGTCACTTACGATATTCCGATGGCGGAAGTGGTACTGGATTTCTTCGACCGCCTGAAGTCAACCTCACGCGGCTATGCCTCGCTCGATTATAACTTCCAGCGCTTCGAAGAGTCGGATATGGTGCGGGTGGATGTGCTGCTGAACGGTGACCGCGTTGATGCGCTGGCGCTGATCACCCACAAAGATCAATCCCAGACCCGTGGACGTCAGCTGGTTGAAAAAATGAAGGAATTTATTCCTCGTCAAATGTTTGATATCGCGATTCAGGCGGCGATCGGCAACCATATTATTGCCCGTTCGACCGTTAAGCAATTGCGTAAAAACGTAATCGCCAAATGTTATGGTGGTGACGTCAGCCGGAAGAAAAAACTGCTGAAGAAGCAGAAAGAAGGTAAAAAGCGGATGAAGCAGATCGGTAACGTTGAGCTGCCGCAAGAAGCCTTCCTGGCGATTTTGCACGTAGGCAAAGATTAATTCGCTGTCCTGTCCGGCTGAAAACTTAACAGACAAGTGAAAGAGTCCCGGCTCTTTCACTTTCGTATTTTTAGAATAAGGGAACTCAATGGCTAATACATTTTCACTGATCCTGGTCGTGGTAACGTTGCTGACCGGCGTGGTTTGGGTGCTGGAAAAACTGGTCTGGGCGAAAAAACGTCAGTTGAGAGTGGCGCAGGTAGCAGCGCAGACTAATGGCCTAGACGACAGCACGGCCCAAAAAGTGGCGGCTCAACCATGGTGGGTTGAGAACAGCGTCTCAATTTTCCCTGTGATAGCTGCCGTATTGGTACTGAGAACCTTTATTTACGAACCGTTTCAAATCCCGTCCGGCTCGATGATGCCAACCTTGCTGGTGGGGGATTTTATCCTGGTGGAAAAATACGCCTACGGACTGAAAGATCCGGTATGGCAGAAGCAGCTGGTGGAAACCGGCAAACCGGAACGGGGCGATATCGTGGTGTTTAAATATCCGCCGCAGCCGAACATTGACTATATCAAACGGGTAGTGGGGATGCCGGGTGATACCGTGCGCTACAGTGCTCGTAAGCAGATCTGCATCAAGCCGCAGGGACAGGCGAAATGTGAGCCGATCAAACTGTCCAACGTCCAGGAAAGTGAATTTGTCCAGAACGGTATTCCGTTGATGCAGCTGGATGAACAGCTGGGCGAGGTCAAACACCAGGTACTGATCCATCCGCTGCGTCGTGATCGGGTTGAAGCGTACCAACCGCGCAGCGGCGTCAATGAGTGGGTAGTGCCAAAAGGACAGTATTTCGTCATGGGCGACAACCGTGACAACAGTGCCGACAGCCGTTACTGGGGCTTCGTACCGGAAGCCAACCTGGTTGGTAAAGCGGTCGGCATCTGGATCAGTTTTGAATTTGAGCGCGATGCCAACAGCGTATTGCCGTCTTGGATTCCAACCGGGGTGCGTTTTAACCGCATCGGTGGTATTAACTAGTCTGAGTAACTCAGACCCCAAAAGTTAGAGAGAGTATGACTTCTCCTGTAGCAAAATTAGAACGTAAGCTCGGCTATCAGTTTAATGATGCTGAGCTGATCAACCTGGCGCTGACCCATCGCAGCGCCAATGGTAAACATAATGAGCGTCTTGAATTTCTGGGCGATTCAATTTTAAGTTTTGTCATCGCTGACGACTTGTATCACCGTTTTCCAAAAGTGAATGAAGGGGATATGAGCCGCATGCGTGCCACTCTGGTACGTGGCAATACGTTAGCCGAGCTGGGTCGTGAATTTGATCTGGGAGATTACTTAAAATTAGGTCCAGGCGAGTTAAAAAGCGGTGGCTTCCGCCGTGACTCTATCCTGGCAGACGCAGTCGAGGCCATTATCGGCGCCATCTATCTCGATAGTGATATCGAATCGGTGCGGGCGATTATCCTTAGCTGGTACCAGAGCCGACTTGAAGCGATCAAACCGGGTGTATCACAAAAAGATCCGAAAACCCGCCTGCAGGAATTTCTGCAGGGGCGCAGAAAGCCGTTGCCACTGTACACAGTGACTAATATTAAAGGTGAGGCACACAACCAGGAATTTACGGTTGCGTGTGAAGTCGCAGGCCTGGAAGCGCCTGTTGTGGGTAAAGGAACCAGTCGTCGCAAGGCAGAACAGGCGGCTGCGGACACAGCATTAGAGCAACTGACTAATGGCAGATAACGAATTTGATATCGACGCGTACTTCTCTTCCAGTGCGCCTGCAGCGAGCCCGGAGAATCAGCATTGCGGCTTTGTCGCGATCGTAGGCCGGCCCAATGTGGGTAAGTCGACCCTGCTGAACCGGATCCTGGGCCAGAAAATTTCCATTACGTCGCGTAAACCCCAGACGACCCGCCACCGGATCATGGGCGTGGATACTGAAGGGGATTACCAGGCGATCTACGTCGACACGCCGGGACTGCACATCGAAGAGAAACGCGCCATCAACCGTCTGATGAACCGTGCCGCCAACTCCTCGCTGAGCGATGTTAACCTGGTGCTGTTTCTGGTCGACGGTACCCACTGGACCAACGACGATGAAATGGTGCTGAACAAGCTGCAGAAAGCCAACTTCCCGGTGGTGCTGTGCGTCAACAAAGTTGATAACGTCAAAGACCGCAATGACGTGATGGTACACATGCTGGAAATGTCGAAGAAGATGGATTTTGTCGATGTGGTGCCGATTTCAGCTAAACATGGCAAAAATATCGATGTGATTCGCCAGCACGTGCGTGACCACCTGCCAAAGGCTGTGCACCACTTTCCGGAAGAGTATGTGACCGACCGTTCGCAGCGTTTTATGGCCTCGGAAATTGTCCGTGAAAAACTGATGCGCTTTACCGGCGATGAACTGCCGTACTCGGTCACGGTTGAAATCGAACGTTTCGATTACAACCCGGAAACGGACGGATTCCATATCAATGCTCTGATCCTGGTTGAGCGCAACGGCCAGAAGAAGATGGTGATCGGCAAAGGTGGCGAGAAAATCAAAACCATTGGCCGTGAAGCACGGCTGGATATGGAAGAGCTGTTTGGCCGCAAAGTGTTCCTGGAAACCTGGGTCAAAGTGAAATCCGGCTGGGCCGATGATGAACGAGCCCTGCGCTCACTTGGTTATATCGACGACCTGGACAAATAATTTCGGTTAGCGGCCGCGCGCTCCCGACATCGTGTATTGAAAAGGAGCCACTGGCTCCTTTTTTCGTCTGCAAAGGAAGACAAAGCATTGGCGAACTATTCTTCACAATCGGGCCGTTACGACTCGTCGGCGCAGGGACTGCAGCGCGGCTTTGTGTTGCATCGGCGCCCTTACAGTGAAACCAGCCTGATCCTGGATGTATTCAGCGAAGAGTATGGCCGGATAACCCTGATGGCGAAAGGGGCGCGCAGTAAACGTTCTAACCTGAAAGGGGCATTGCAGCCCTTTACCCCTTTGCTGTTAAAGTGGTCGGGGCAGGGACAGATGAAAACCCTGCGCCAGGCTGAAGCCATCAGTCTCGGACTGCCATTGGCGGGGATCACCCTCTATTCGGCCATGTACGTTAACGAGCTACTGTGCCGGGTACTGGCCAGTGAAGTGGCAATGCCGGCGCTGTTTCACGACTACCTGCACGCATTAACCGAACTGGCCCAGTGTGACAATCCGGAACCGGCGCTGCGCCGGTTTGAACTGGCGTTGCTGTCGGCGCTCGGTTATGGCGTTGATTTTCTCCATTGCGCCGGTAGCGGCGAAGCGGTAGAAGCATCTATGACTTATCGCTACCGGGAGCAGAAGGGCTTTATCGCCTCAGTGCGCAACGATAACCTGACGTTCACTGGCGAGCAGCTGATCGCCATCAGCGAGCGGCGCTTTGTCACTAAAGAACAACTGCAGGCCGCAAAACGCTTTACACGTACTGCGCTAAAGCCTTATCTTGGCGGCAAACCTTTAAAGAGCAGGGAGCTGTTTATCCATAGCCAGGCGGTTCCCAGAGCAAGGAGTAATAATAAATGAGCTCAATCTACCTAGGCGTCAACATCGATCACATCGCAACTCTGCGCAACGCTCGCGGTACCAAGTACCCGGACCCGGTTCATGCGGCGGAAATCGCCGAGCGTGCTGGCGCGGACGGCATCACCATCCACCTGCGTGAAGACCGCCGCCACATTCTCGACCGTGATGTCCGTATATTGCGTGAGACCATTCAGACCCGAATGAATCTGGAAATGGCGGTGACCGACGAAATGGTCGAGATCGCGCTGAAAACCCAGCCGGAATATGTCTGCCTGGTGCCGGAAAAGCGTGAAGAACTGACCACCGAAGGTGGGTTAGATGTGGCGGGCCAGCTGGAAAAAGTCAAAGCGGCCACCCAGACGTTGACCGAAGCGGGCATCAAAGTATCGCTGTTTATCGATGCTGACCGCCAGCAGATCGATGCGGCCAAAGCTTGCGGCGCGCCATTTATTGAGCTGCATACCGGCCATTACGCCGATGCGACCAATGAGCAAGAGCAGCAGGATGAACTGAAGAAAATTGCTGCCGGAGCCAGCTATGCGCACAGCCTGGGGATTACCGTCAATGCCGGTCATGGTCTGACCTATCACAACGTCGCACCGATTGCCGCGCTGCCGGAAATCTACGAGCTGAATATTGGTCACTCGATCATCGGCCGGGCGGTATTTGATGGGCTGCATGCGGCCGTAGCGGATATGAAAGCGGCCATGGTCGCGGCGCGGAAATAAGCGCCGATGGCTATCGTTGGGTTAGGCACTGACATCGCAGAAATCGAGCGGGTGGAAAAAGCGTTGTCCCGTTCCGGTGAGGCTTTTGCCGAACGGATCCTTACCGCTGAGGAGATGGCGACGTATCACAGCCTGAAACAGCAGGCCCGCTTTGTTGCCAAACGTTTTGCCGCCAAAGAGGCGGCATCCAAAGCGCTCGGCACCGGCATCGCACACGGGGTCAGCTTCCATGATTTCTGCGTCAGTAATGATGACAACGGTAAGCCGCTGCTGACCTTGTCCGGAAAGGCGCAGCAACTGGCGGCCCAGCTGCAGGTGAGTTCGGTTCACCTGTCGATCTCCGATGAACGCTTTTACGCGGTCGCTACCGTGATTTACGAATCCGACAGGTAAGGTTCGGCACTGGCGGTCACTTTTTCCATTTCGTCCTGCAATTCAAACAGTTCGGGTTCTACGTCTTCGACGCTGGAGCCGGAACGCAGCGCCTGCTCCAGCACGGCGCACACTTTTTTCAGCCGTGGCACCCCACAGTAAGAACAACTGCCGTGCAGTTTATGGATATGGTGGATCAGCAGTTCGATATCCGGTTGTTCCTGGTCAAGTACCTGCTCGACATGCTCAGTGACCTCGCGGATATAGTCGACCAACATCTGCAACATCTCTTTGGCCAGGTCCTGTTTGTTGGCTGACTGCTTCAGGGCGGCCTGCCAGTCGATAATGATATTGCCGTGTTCTTCATTTTCAGCGGCTTCCGCCTCTGGCTCGGGAGGATGCACAATATCCAGTTTGTCGACCTGAGTCTGTTCGCTGACCGGGCTCCAGTGCATCAATACCTGGTGCAGGACGTGCTCTTCAATCGGTTTAGTCAGATAATCATCCATACCGGCTTTGAGTAATCGGTCCCGTTCACCACTCATGGCGTGGGCGGTGACGGCAATCACCGGGGTATTGCCGTTCAGTTCGGTCTTTTTGATTTCAGCACAAGCGGTAACGCCGTCCATATGCGGCATCTGAATGTCCATCAGGATCACGTCAAAGTGATTGGATTTTGCCTGCTCCACCGCATCCAGACCATTGCTGCAAGTAATGATATGGTCGACCTGTTCTTGCAGCAGGGCACTGATCAGCTTCAGGTTGGCCGGGTTGTCGTCGACCGCCATGACGGTCAGTGGCAGTTTTTCACTCTGGATAAACTCCAGCGGCTCCTCTTGTGCGACCAGGGTATCGGTCAGATTCGCCAGCAGCGCCTGGAGTAACTTACGCCGCGATAACGGCTTGGTGAGACACTGGACCTGGTACTTTTCGATCAAATAGTCTGACAGGGCCAGCGCGGTGCTCGGGGTGCCGACGATCACCTGCGGCGCGCATTTCAGCGCCTGTTCTACCCAGCGATTGACTTCAGCCCGGTTGTTCTGCCGCGCCGGAGAGAGATTGAGCAACACATAGTCATACGGCTCCGGTTTTTCCGGCAGCGCGGAGCGGTAGGTCACCAGCAGTTTTTCCTGGATCAGGAACTGTTGCACCACAGATGCGGCCTGCATGTTGGGCTCGATCAACAGCAGCTGTTTCTGGTTCAGCGCTGAGGCGTTAACGATTTCACTCATCGGCATATCGGTGCTGTGCAGGCGCAGGGTGAACCAGAACGTGGAACCCTGGTGCAGCCGGCTGGTGAGGCTGATTTCGCCACCCATCTGCCCGACCAGTTTCTGGGTGATCACCAGGCCGAGACCGGTACCGCCATAGCGGCGGGAAATACTGGCATCAGCCTGGCTGAATGCCTGGAACAGCTGTGCTTGCTGGCGCTCGGAGATACCAATACCGGTATCGCGCACCATAAATTGCAGCTCAACGGTATCGTCTTTTTGCGAGCGCAGCTCAATACTGATATCGATATTGCCGCGCTCGGTAAATTTGATCGAGTTACCCACCAGGTTAGTCAGCACCTGCTGAATCCGCAGCGGGTCGCCAACCAGCCCATTGGGCACTTTAGGGTCTACTTTCAGTGTCAGCTCCAGCCCTTTCTCGTGCGCGGATGGTGCCTGCAGGTTGACCACTTCTTCCAGACTCTCCTGGAAATCAAACGGGATATTCTCCAGTGCCAGTTTGCCGGCTTCCAGTTTGGAGAAATCCAGGATGTCATTGATGATGTTGAGCAGGTTATTGGCTGATTTTTCAATGGTCTGCAGGTAGTCTTTCTGGCTTTCGGTCAGCTTAGTTTTCAGCATCTGGCGGGTAAAACCGATCACCCCGTTCAGCGGCGTGCGCAGTTCGTGGGACATATTGGCCAGGAACTCTGATTTCACTCGCGCGGCTTCCTGAGCGCGTTTTTTGGCGATATCCAGTTCCACGTTCTGAATTTCCAGCTGCTCCAGGGTTTCACGCAGGTCGGACGTGGCCTGGTCGATACTGTGCTGCATTTCGACATGGTATTCAGATAAGGACACCGCCATGGCATTGATACCGTTTTTCAGCGAATCCAGCTCGCCGTGCATTTTACCTTCAATCCGTACATCCAGGTGACCACGCCGGATCCGGTCAACCATATTTTTCATATGACTGATGGGGCGGGTAACGTCATACATCAGCCGGAAGGCAAACACGGCCGATAAGCCTATCCCGGCCAGCAGCACGACCACTGCCGAAATCAGTTCCTGATACTGCTGCAGTCGCAGCGGTGACAGATCCAGCTCCACCGAGATATATCCCAGCGCCTGGTTGGCGGAGTTGCGCCCTTCCATTGGTGAAGTAAACGCGGTTTCACTGACGATTGGCGCGCGCAGGATCATGGTGTTGCCGTGGATGTCGGCGCTGACCAACAGCGGGATCGGCATGTCACGCGGTAAGGTCAGCGACTCAAAATCCGGATGGAAATTGGAGGTCACAAACAGGTCGTGATTGGCATCGAATACCGCGATACTGCGCACGAATTTTGAATTTTTCCGGTGGGTATAACTGATGATGCGCCGCACCAGTTCGCGGCTCTGATTTTTCAGCCCGTCAACGCTGGCAATGGCCAATGGCTCGACAATCGAATAGCCGGAGTCGATCACTTGCTTTTCCAGATCCTGGTAGCGATTGTAGGAAAAAAAAGTACTGAGAAACAATCCGATGATTAAAGTCGGTGCAAGCGTCAGTGTTATCACGCGGGCGCGTAAGCCGTATCTGGTCATTATGGTCTAAACATCGTGGTGTGGATGTGGGACAATAGCCCCTATCTCGAAACTGGTTGCTGGCCTTAGCTTAATCAAGACCGCGCGGTTCGACAATCTCCCTGGGCGTAAATAGTGACCCTGGGAGACTCATCAGTAACATATTGACAGTGTAGGCATTCAGCATGGCGCGTTTTTTTCAACCCAAGAAAAGCCCTTCTCCGACTCAAAAACATCAGCAGCTGCAGTTTGAAAAGCTGGACCACCACGGGGCTGGGATCGCTTACCTGAACCGCAAGCCGCTGTTTGTGGAAGGGGTGTTGCCGCAAGAAACGGCCGTGATACAAGTGACGGAAACCAAGAGCAAATACGCCCGTGGTCAGCTGATTAAGTTGCTCAGCAGTAGCGAGCAGCGTCAGGCGCCGTTTTGTCCTCACTACAGCCAGTGTGGCGGTTGCAACCTGCAGCATCTGGTTCGTCCTGCCCAGCTTGATTACAAACAAGACGTATTGCAGCAAATGATGCAGCGCTTTGCTGACCAGAATATCGCCCTGGAGCCACCGCTGACCGGTGGGGATCGCGCCTACCGCCGCCGGGCGAGAGTCAGCCTGAAATGGGATCGAAAGAGTCGTCAGCTGCAGTTTGGTTTCCGTCAGAAACAGAGCCAGCGAATTACTGACATTGAGCAATGTCCGGTCTTGGAGCAGTCACTGAACCAATTACTGCCACCACTAAAGCTAATCCTGAGTCAGTTCAGTCAGCCGGAACATCTTGGCCATCTGGAACTGGTTGCAGGCGACAATCAGCGGATAGTGGTGCTGCGCCACCTGAAGCCACTGGCGGAAAAAGACCGCCAGCAATTGCTAAACCTGGCAGAGCAGCATCAACTGAGCGTATATCTGATGCCGGAATCCGGTCAGTTGGATCTGATTGCCGGAGAGCCGGGAATTTATCAGGAAACCGGCTGTCAGATTGAGTTCGCACCCAATAATTTCATTCAGGTTAATCAGGACGTCAATCGTCAGATGGTGCAGCAGGCAATGGACTGGCTGCAACTCGATGGTGAGGATAGGGTATTGGACCTGTTTTGCGGCCTGGGTAACTTCAGCCTGCCAATCGCCAGACTATGCCAGGAAGTCATTGGTGTGGAAGGGGTCGACGCTATGGTGGTAAAAGCGGCGCAGAACGCGGCATTAAACCAGTTAGACAATGCCCGTTTCTATCAGGCGAATCTGGAACAGGATTTGACCAGCCAGCCTTGGGCTCAGCAACAGTTTAACAAAATCCTGCTCGATCCGGCCCGGGCCGGTGCCGCGGGCGTGATTGATCAGGTTGGCCGTCTCGGAGCAGAGCGGGTGGTTTATGTTTCCTGCAATCCTGCTACTCTAGCGAGAGACAGCCAGAGTCTCATTGCACAGGGCTACCAGTTGACCCGACTCGGCATGCTGGATATGTTTCCCCATACCAGCCATATGGAATCAATGGCACTCTTTGAAAAACAACAGTAGCTACCTAATCCGGTGATCTTGGGTGGCTAGACTAGCGAACAAATACTAGGACGAAAGTAAGATGGTTGCGGTAAGAAGCGCACATTTAAATCAGGATGAGCAATTCGCTTTGGAGAAGTGGATTGCCGGGTTAGCACAACCAAAAAAGACAGCAGATAAGCTCGCGGAGGTGTACAGCTTCTGTGTCGAACAAGCGGCTGAGCGTGAAGACTGCTCACTGCTGTTGTGGCGTGGCCGGGAGATGATCGAAATCCTGGTGACGCTGTCGATGGATCAGGCAACACTGGTGGCGGCGCAGCTATTCCCTCTGGTATCCAGTGGTGCGCTGGACAGAGAACAACTGGAAGAAAAATACAGTAAAGAGATCGTCAAGCTGATTGAAGGCGTGGAAGAGATGGCGGCCATCGGCCAGCTGAATTCAGGTCTGCAAGGCAACGCGGCCTCGTCTCAGGTCGACAACGTACGTCGCATGTTGCTGGCCATGGTGGATGATTTCCGCTGCGTGGTCATCAAGCTGGCCGAACGTATCTGCAATCTGATCGAAGTCAAACAAGCGCCGGATGAAGTGCGCCGCGCGGCAGCCCGTGAATGTGCCAATATCTATGCCCCGCTCGCCAACCGGCTTGGTATCGGTCAGCTCAAATGGGAAATCGAAGATTACGCCTTCCGTTACCAGCAACCGGAAACCTATAAACAGATCGCCAAGCAGCTGTCTGAGCGGCGCATTGTACGCGAGCAGTACATCAAGGATTTCGTCGACGATCTCTCCACTGAAATGCACGCCTGCGGCATCAAAGCCGAAGTCAGTGGCCGGCCGAAACACATCTACAGTATCTGGCGCAAGATGCAGAAAAAGAGCCTGGCGTTCGATGAACTGTTTGATGTCCGGGCGGTGCGTATTATTGCCGATCAGTTGCAGGACTGTTATGCCGCACTCGGCGTCGTACATACCAAATACAAGCACCTGCCCAGCGAGTTTGACGACTATGTCGCCAATCCGAAACCGAACGGCTATCAGTCGATCCACACCGTGATCCTGGGGCCGGAAGGTAAAACCATCGAAATCCAGATCCGCACCAAGCAGATGCACGAAGAGTCTGAACTCGGTGTGGCGGCGCACTGGAAATACAAAGAAGGTGGCAGCGGCCGCAGCGGCTATGATGAAAAAATCACCTGGCTACGTAAACTGCTGGATTGGCAGGAAGAGATGTCCGATTCCGGTGAGATGCTCGATGAACTACGCAGTCAGGTGTTTGATGATCGGGTTTACGCCTTTACCCCGCGCGGTGATGTGGTGGATCTGCCGATGGGCGCGACGCCACTCGATTTCGCCTACCATATTCACTCTGAGGTCGGTCATCGCTGCATCGGCGCTAAAGTTGGCGGGCGTATAGTCCCCTTTACCCACAAATTGCAGATGGGCGATCAGGTGGAAATCATTACCTCCAAAGAGCCCAACCCATCCCGTGACTGGCTCAACCCGTCTACGGGGTTCGTCCATTCCGGTCGGGCCAGGGCGAAAATCAACGCCTGGTTCCGTAAGCAGAGCCGGGAGAAAAACCTCGAGGCTGGTCGGGAAATCCTGGAAGCCGAGTTGGCCAAAATTGGTGCCACGCTGAAAGATGCCGAGGTTTATGCGCTAAAACGTTTTAATGTTAACTCGGCAGACGAACTGTACGTCGGTGTCGGTAGCGGTGATTTGCGTATTAACCAGATCATTAACCACATCAACGCGCTGGTGAATAAACCGACCGCCGAAGAAGAAGATCAGCAGGCGCTGGAAAAACTGCAGGAAGCGGAGACGCGTGGTTCGGCGCCGCAGCGGCCGAAGAAAGATGCCGTGGTGGTGGAAGGGGTCGATAACCTGATGACCCATCTGGCCCGCTGTTGCCAGCCGATCCCGGGTGATGAAATCTGTGGATATATCACTCAGGGGCGGGGTATTTCAGTTCACCGGGCGGATTGCGAGCAGTTGGATGAGCTGCGTCATCACGCACCGGAGCGGATCATCGACACCGTCTGGGGCAGCGGTTTCGTCGGCAGTTATATGCTGACCGTACGGGTCGAGGCCTTGGAACGAGGTGGGTTGCTGAAAGACATCACTACCTTGTTTGCCAACGAAAAAGTCAAAGTGGTTAGCATGAAGAGCCGGGTTGATTACCGTAATCAGATGTCGATTATGGACTTTGACCTGGAAGTCAACAGCGTCGAAGTGCTGAACCGGGTCAGTAAACGGGTGGAACAAATCAAAGACGTGATGTCGGTTAAACGACTCGGATAACCGCCACTGTCAGTCTTCATTGAGGGTGGGCGCGCAGTTGCCCACCCTTTCTGTTTCTGCTGAAGTGACACTAAGCAATCGGAAGGGAAGTAAGCAATGAGTCATTCTATTGAACAATTGGTGGAGATCATGGCCCGGCTACGGGATCCGCAACACGGCTGTCCCTGGGATTTGCAGCAGACGTTCGACACTATCGTTCCCCACACCATTGAGGAGACCTATGAAGTGGTGGACGCCATCCATAACCAGGACTGGTCAAACCTCAAAGAAGAGCTGGGTGATCTACTGTTTCAGGTAATCTTTTATAGTCAGTTGGCGAAAGAGCAGGAGCTGTTTGATTTTGCCCAGGTGGTGGAAGGGGTCAATGAAAAACTGACCCGCCGCCACCCCCATGTGTTTGGCGAAATCGAATTTGAGAATGAAGCGCAAATTCACGCCAACTGGGAAGCGGAAAAGGCGAAAGAAAAAGCCCGGGCGGGCAAAACAGCACAAAGTATCCTAGACTCAGTTCCTAATTCGCTGCCGTCCTTGGCCAAAGCCAATAAAATTCAGCGCCAATGCGCCAAAGTGGGCTTTGACTGGCCAACATTAGGCCCGGTAGCCGAGAAAGTCGCTGAAGAGCTGGACGAGGTGATGCAGGAAGCACGGCAAGTGGACGTCGATGCGGTGGCGATTGAAGAAGAGTTGGGTGACCTGCTGTTTGCCACCGTCAACCTGGCCAGGCATCTGAACACCGACCCTGAAGCGGCATTGGCGAAAGCGAACAATAAGTTTACTCGCCGTTTCCAGCAGGTAGAGCGGATGGTGGCGGAGCAGAATAAAGGACTGGAAGAGTGCTCACTTGATGAGCTTGAATCGCACTGGCAGCGGGTCAAACGGCAAGAAAAATAGCCGACATTGTGATCAATTAAGACGGTCATCCCGACGCATAAAGGCAGATTGAGACACCGTGTGATTTGATTTGAAGCAAAAAATAAAAAAACGCAGTGTGATAGATTTCACGTTGTGGCGGTAAAAGGGTTCTGGTATAGTTTGGTCCCGTCCAGAAGAAATCCATTTCCCTCATTCAACCAATTTCAGGTTAAACATGACGACAAATTATATTTTTGTTACTGGCGGGGTTGTATCCTCTCTAGGTAAAGGTATTGCAGCGGCATCCCTTGCAGCGATTCTAGAAGCTCGTGGTCTTAAAGTGACCATGATGAAGCTTGACCCTTACATCAACGTTGATCCAGGCACCATGAGCCCAACTCAACACGGTGAAGTGTTCGTTACGGAAGATGGCGCGGAAACTGACCTAGACCTTGGTCACTACGAGCGTTTCATTCGTACCAAAATGACCAAGCGCAACAACTTTACCGCCGGTCGTGTTTACGCTGACGTTCTACGCAAAGAGCGTCGTGGCGACTACCTGGGTGCAACCATTCAGGTTATTCCTCATATTACTAATGCGATCAAAGATCGTGTGATTGCTGGCTCTGAAGGCCACGATATCGCTATCGTTGAAGTGGGCGGTACTGTGGGTGACATCGAGTCACTACCATTCATGGAAGCTATTCGTCAGCTAGCGATCGAAGTTGGCCGCGAAAACGCGATGTTCATGCACCTGACGCTGGTTCCTTACCTGGCAGCAGCGGGCGAAGTGAAAACCAAACCAACCCAGCACTCTGTAAAAGAGTTACTGTCGATCGGTATTCAGCCAGATATTCTGGTTTGCCGCAGTGACCGTATTATTCCTGCCAACGAGCGTAAGAAAATCGCCCTGTTCTGTAACGTATCAGAAAAAGCGGTTATCTCGATGAAAGACGTCGACTCGATCTATAAGATCCCGCAACTGATCCGCTCGCAAGGGTTGGATGACCTGGTTTGCGCACGCTTTGGTATTGAAGCTCCGGAAGCGGACCTGTCTGAATGGGAACAGGTAATCTATGAAGAAGCCAACCCTACCAGTGAAGTGACCATTGGTATGGTGGGTAAATATATCGAACTGCCTGATGCTTACAAATCCGTCAACGAAGCTCTGAAACACGCCGGCCTGAAAAATCGCCTGAGCGTGAATATCAAGTACGTTGATTCACAGGATGTGGAAACCAGAGGTGTTGAAGTGCTGGAAGGCCTGGACGCGATCCTGGTTCCTGGCGGCTTCGGTGACCGCGGTATTGAAGGTAAGATCCGTGCGGCTCAGTACGCGCGTGAAAACAAAGTGCCTTACCTGGGTATCTGTCTGGGTATGCAGGTGGCGCTGATCGAATACGCGCGCAACGTGGCCGGTATGGAAGGTGCGCATTCAACCGAATTTAACAAAGAAACCAAATACCCGGTTGTTGGCCTGATCACTGAGTGGGTCGACAAAGAAGGCAACGTAGAAGAGCGCACTGAAACGTCAGATCTGGGCGGTACGATGCGTCTGGGTTCACAGCTGTGTCACCTGGCGAAAGGTTCAAAAGCTTACGAAATGTACGGTAGCACCACTATTCACGAGCGTCACCGCCACCGCTACGAAGTGAACAACAACCTGCGTCCACAAATTGAAAAAGCCGGCCTGAAAGTTTCCGGCTTGTCGGCAGACAAGAAACTGGTAGAGATGATCGAAAACCCGGATCACCCATGGTTTGTTGCTGCTCAGTTCCACCCTGAATTTACCTCGACACCTCGTGACGGACATCCACTGTTCTCAGGTTTCGTGAAGGCTGCCGGCGAGTACCAGCGCAGCGAAGACAAGTAAAAGGATACGGGCAGTTGCGAAGGCTGTGCTGCTGCCCTTTAATTTTGACATTTAAATTTAAATGAGAGGAATCATTAATGTCTAAGATCGTTAAAGTTCTAGGTCGTGAAATTATCGACTCACGTGGTAACCCAACGGTAGAAGCAGAAGTTCACCTAGAAGGCGGATTCGTAGGTATGGCTGCTGCACCATCTGGTGCATCTACTGGTTCTCGTGAAGCTCTTGAGCTGCGCGATGGCGACAAATCTCGTTTCCTGGGTAAAGGTGTACTGAAAGCGATTGCTGCAGTAAACGGTCCAATCGCAGAAGCTCTGGTTGGTAAAGATGCCAAAGCTCAAGCAGACATCGACCAAGTGATGATCGACCTGGACGGTACTGACAACAAATCTAACTTCGGTGCAAACGCGATTCTGGCTGTGTCACTGGCGAACGCTAAAGCAGCGGCAGCTGCCAAAGGCATGCCACTGTTCGAACACATCGCTGAACTGAACGGTACTCCTGGCCAGTTCTCTATGCCTCTGCCTATGATGAACATCATCAACGGTGGTGAGCACGCAGATAACAACGTTGATATCCAGGAATTCATGATTCAGCCAGTTGGCGCTGCAACCCTGAAAGAAGCGCTGCGCATCGGTGCTGAAGTATTCCACAATCTGGCTAAAGTACTGAAAGGCAAAGGCCTGAACACTGCAGTTGGTGACGAAGGTGGTTTCGCTCCTAACCTGGAATCTAACGCTGCTGCTCTGGCTGCAATCAAAGAAGCAGTTGAGCTGGCTGGCTACGAGCTGGGCAAAGACGTAACTCTGGCGATGGACTGTGCAGCTTCTGAGTTCTACAACAAAGAAGAAGGTATCTACGACCTTAAAGGTGAAGGCAAGAAATTCACTTCTGAAGAGTTCAACCACTACCTGGAAGGCCTGGTTGCTGAGTACCCAATCGTTTCTATCGAAGACGGTCTGGACGAGTCTGACTGGGACGGTTTCGCACACCAAACTAAACTGCTGGGCGACAAAATCCAACTGGTTGGTGACGACCTGTTCGTAACTAACACTAAGATCCTGGCTGAAGGTATCGAGAAAGGCATCGCTAACTCTATCCTGATCAAATTCAACCAGATCGGTTCTCTGACTGAAACTCTGGCTGCTATCAAGATGGCTAAAGATGCAGGTTACACTGCGGTTATCTCGCACCGTTCAGGTGAAACTGAAGACGCAACTATCGCTGACCTGGCGGTAGGTACTGCGGCTGGTCAAATCAAGACTGGTTCTATGAGCCGTTCTGACCGTGTTGCTAAGTACAACCAGCTGATCCGTATCGAGGAAGCGCTGGGTGAACGTGCACCGTTCAACGGTCTGAAAGAAGTGAAAGGCCAAGCTTAATTTAAGCTTAGCGATAACGCTTTAATCAAAGCCCCGCAATGCGGGGCTTTTTGCTTTCTGTTACTCAATCAGTTTATTGCGATTGACCTGTTTTCACTAAGCTGGTGTCCGTAATTGGCGACTGGGCTCAACCGGTTTGCGCTATTGCCGCCACCCGCCTTTTATCCAGTTCTTCACGAATCGACTGGCCCTTAAAGCCGTCTGCGATCACCTGCTGCACATCGACAGAGACAGCGGCGTCAAAAGCAGCAGTAAAAATCTCCCGCTGGGGGTAGGGCTCGTTTTCCAGGCCGAGACGA
Source organism: Vibrio sp. (assembly GCF_050299255.1). Lineage (GTDB taxonomy): Bacteria > Pseudomonadota > Gammaproteobacteria > Enterobacterales > Vibrionaceae > Vibrio. The sequence goes on along the minus strand of NZ_JBNKVP010000014.1, from coordinate 18,103 downwards.
CCTCTGTGGTCCGCTTCACAGCACAGCAGCACTTCATCCAACCTGCTCGGTTTTCGCCACACATCCAGCCGGTTGAGTATTTTCAGTTTAGTCGCGGGTTTCAGTTCCGCCGCCCGGTGTATATTTGAGTGCTGGGCGCACACCGCCAAAGCTAAGTCGCGAAATTCATTCGGTACCCGGACTCGCCCACACAGGGTTTCAATCCGTTTCAGCCCAGTGTGGCAGTGCATTTTATGACTTGGCCACTCGCTTTCCGGCGTGACGCCTTTGCCGAGATCGTGGACTTGGGCGGCAAAGCGCACCGTCGCTGACTCAGAAAGCCGTGCGGCCTGCTCGGCGACCATCAAGGTGTGAATACCGGTATCGATTTCAGGGTGCCACCTGGCAGGTTGAGGGACGCCAAACAGGCAGTCCAGCTCCGGTAGCACTACCTTGAGCGCTCCGCACTCTCTGAGTATCTGCAGGAATACCTGCGGGCGTTGTGTCGTCAGTGATTTATGCCACTCCTGCCAGACCCGTTCAGCGGTTAAATGCGCCAGCTCGCCGGAGTCGGCAATCTGACGCATTAACTGCAGGGTTTCTTCCGCGACGGTGAAGCCTAGGTGGGCCAGTTTGGCGGCAAAGCGCGCTACCCGCAGCACCCGCAGTGGATCTTCAACAAATTCCTCAGAGACATGCCTGAGCACCCGTTGTGCTACATCCTGCTGGCCGCCGTAAGGGTCGATTATCTGCCCGCTCTGATCCTGCGCCATGGCATTGATGGTCAGATCGCGCCGGCGTAGATCCTGCTCTAGCGTCACATCAGGGGCAAAATGGCAGGCAAAGCCGGTATAGCCAGCCGCGGTTTTTCTTTCCGTTCGGGCGAGGGCGTGTTCTTCCCGGGTTTTGGGGTGCAGGAACACCGGAAAGTCTTTGCCGACCGGAGTATAGCCGGCGGCGATCATCTCATCGGGGGTGCTGCCGACCACTACCCAGTCGTGATCATAGACGGGCAATTGCAGCAATTGGTCACGGACCGCGCCGCCAACCAGATAAATTTCCACGTAAACTCCTCGAAAATGCAGCTTTATATTTGCGTAATCTGCTGGCAATGGTACTTTTCTTAACAGACAAAGCAAAGAGAACAGCGCTATGTACAAGGACTTTTTTCGCCTGACGGAGTTGCCATTTTCCATCGTGCCGAACTCTCGTTTCTTATATTTGAGTCAGCGACATAAAGAAGCCATGCGCCATCTCAAGGATGGCCTGGGTGATGGTGGCGGGTTCGCCATGCTGACCGGTGAGGTCGGCACCGGCAAAACCACTGTCGCCAAAGCCCTGCTCAGGTCCCTGAAGAGCAACGCGAAGGCGGGATTTATTCTCAATCCGACCTTCTCCAGTCAGGAGCTGCTGGAAGCCATCTGTGATGAATATGACATCGCTTACCAGCCGCAATCGAGCCTGAAACAACTGACCCAGGCGATTTACCAGTACCTGCTTGATAAGCATAGTCAAGGGGTGCTGGTGCTGTTGGTGATTGATGAAGCGCAGCACCTGGCTGCGGATGTACTGGAGCAGTTGCGGCTGCTAACCAACTTTGAGACCGAAAGCCGCAAGCTACTGAAAGTGCTATTAATCGGTCAGCCGGAGCTGCAACAGAAGCTGCAGATGCCCCAGTTACGTCAACTGGCACAGCGCATTACCGGGCGCTATCACCTGCTGCCACTCGATAGGCAGGAGAGCATCAATTATATACAGTACCGGGTGGAGCTGGCGGGAGGCGATGACAATCTGTTTTCACCGGCCTGCCTGAAAGTGATCGCCGAATACAGTCAGGGGATCCCAAGGCTGATCAACCTGGTGTGCGATGCGTCGCTGAAAAAAGCCTATCAACTGGGAGAAGCCCTGCCCAGCCGGCAGACGGTAGAAGCGGCCTGTATCGAGGTGATGTCGTTCCAGACTGCCTCGCAACAGACACCGGTGGCTGCGCCGCGACGACAGTCAAACTGGACACTCGCGGCGGCACTGGTATTTGGCGTCAGCTTGGCGACATTGACCTATCAGTGGACACCGACATTGTCTGCACCCTATATCGCCCGTTATCTGCAGCAGGCTTATCCGGTGATTGACGTGGAGCCTATCGAGCATCAAGTGCTGTCGAATGAGCTGGTGGAGCAGTTATTGGCTTCCAGCCAAGTAGAACCCGAGATAGAGACGCTGTACCAGTTGTGGGGCTTTCAACCTTCGTTCGTCGAACAGCTGTGCCAGCCAGGTGGCCAAGGGGCGTTTTATTGTCAGGCGGCCCGTGGCGATCTGGAACAGCTGAGCGCGTTGAATCAGCCGGTGGTGCTGACACTTCGTCATCAGGGAACAACCGGTTATGCCGTGTTATACAGGCTAGATCAGGATCAGATGGAGCTACTGGTGAATGGCCAGCATCTGAAGCTGGAGAGCCGCTGGCTGGCGGAAATCTGGCGAGGGGAGTACCGATATATCTGGCAGCGCTACTGGTCTGAGACATTGAAGCCGGGTATGCGAGGGGAATCGGTCGCGTTACTCGAACAGCGTCTGGCGCAGGTGCTGGGTGAAATCAGCAGCAACAGCGATCGCTATGACCAACAGCTGAAGCGACGAGTGGAGATGTTTCAGCAGTGGCAGGGGCTGGATGTGGATGGCATTGCCGGCCAGCAGACTTTGCGCCGGTTGGAAGAGTTAAGCCAGCAACAAGCGCCCCGATTAAGCGATTTGCAGGAGGATGCTTAAATGTCAAAAGTGCTTAATGCGTTAGATCGCTCGGAACAGCAGCACCTGCAGTATCAGCCTGGCAATGTTGGCCGCGGCCTGAGCCGTGACGCGGGAGAAACCGGTCCGTCACGGACTAAAATTGCTGCGGCGATGTTTTTGCCCGCGCTGCTGATAGCCGGCTGGTCGTTAAATGACTTCTACCAGCAGCAGTATCAGAGCTGGATGAGCCAGCGCCAGCCGGAGCCAGAGTCTGTGGAAGTGGCGGTGGACTATCAGCTGCTGCCTTATCCCCAGTTTGACAACCTGTTGCCGACCTATCAGCTGGCTCCGCCAGTGACATCGAGTCAGCCGGTCAAAGAGGCCGTTAAAGCGAAGCCTGCGGCGGGTAACGCTTCCGCAAATGGCTTGCAGGATATTGACCTCAGTGGATTATCACCGGAACTGGCCCAGCGAGTGGAGTCGGTGCTGGAGGATTCTCAGCCGGCAGAAACATCGTCAGAGCCGGCGAGTCAGTCCGCGCTGAACCTGGCCACTCAAGGGGCGGGATTACGCGGTAAGTTGCCAGCGATGAACTTTCAGACTCATGTCTATTCCAGCAATGAAAATAAACGTTGGGTTAAGATCAATGGTGTTGAATACAGTCAGGGCGACAGGATCTCAGCTGATGTTGAATTGGTGGCTATTGAGCCCAGGGCATGTTTAATACGATATGCGGGTCAGTTGATCCAGGTGCCGGCGCTATATGACTGGCGGGGATAACCATCCAGATAAACATCCAATAGCGAAAAAGTAACAAGGCCACCGCAATGGTGGCCTTGTTCAGTATTATGCCCAGCCCGATGGAGAACGTTTTCTGCGTGGCAGGATATGAGGTAACAGCAGACCAAGCAGCAAGCCGCCGCCAGCGACACCACCACCGTACATGAAATACTTCAGCAGCAGGTCTTCTTTCTGGGTATCCAGTTTGGCGCGCAGCTTACGCACTTCTTCTTGTGAAGAGGTCAGCTGCTGGCTGATTTCGCCATAGTTCTGTTCCAGATCAGCGATCTGCTGGTTGCGAACATCAAGAGATTCAACCAGACCCGCTTTTTCGCTGTCAGCGTTGGCTCTGGCATTGGCCAGCTTCTCTTTGACGTCTTTCAGTTCCGCTTCCAGTTTCGGCAGACGAACCGCCATGCTCTCTTCACGGGTAACAAAACGACTCTCTACCCAACCTTTACGCCCTTTGGAATCGACGACTTCGCTGTAACCGCTGTCTTTATTGCTCGACAGCAGTTTTACTTTGTCACCCGCATCAACACTGCCAATAATCCGGTATTGATTACTCGGGCCTGAGTGCATGTAAGTAAAGAGTTTGTCGGCGATGTAGCGGTCTTGGGCCAATGCGGCAGGGGCTGCCACTAAAGTCACTAAAACCATGCAAATCAGTTTCTTCACGGTAAATCCTTTAACTTGTTCTTTCTATAAGACATATTCAGCTAGGCCAAATAGTAAGAAGTTTCTTTAGAGCGTGCAACTAACAAGGGAGGCAAAGCCTCCCTTTCTGTGCGTTTGAGTCAATAATGACATTGTCATTACATAGCGTTGACCTTGTAGCCAGGCTGCTATTCAACGCTTTGCTTAGCCAAACATACCTTGCAGCATGTAGAAAAACACCACTGCCAGTAGTGCGCCTGCTGGCAGCGTCACGATCCATGAAGCGACGATATTACGTACTACACCCAGGTTCAGTGCCGCGATACCACGAGCGAAACCGACACCCAATACCGCACCTACCAGAGTTTGCGTGGTTGAAATTGGCAGACCAGTACCAGAGGCCAGAACCACAGTACAGGCTGTGGCCAACTGAGCGGCAAAGCCACGGCTTGGCGTCAGTTCGGTAATACCGGTACCGACGGTCGCCATCACTTTGTGGCCCATCGTAGCCAGGCCGACTACGATACCGAAGCCACCCAGTGGCAGTATCCACCAGGCAATCTGGCTCTTGGAGGTAATCTCACCCATATGTTCAACGGTTGAGACAACCGCAGACAGTGGACCGATCGCGTTGGCCACATCATTGGAGCCGTGAGCAAACGCCATGGCACAGGCTGTTATCACCATCAATACACTGAAGATGCTTTCAACACCGGCAAAGCTGTGGTCATCTTCGCGATTGGCAAATTTCTTCTGAATGTACAGGTAGCCGCCCAGCATAATCAGTCCGGAAACGCCGGCAGACCATACCCAGGCTTCCCCATTACTCAAATGAAGACCAACGTGTTTCAGACCTTTCTTGATGGTTACCAGCGCGATAACCATAGTGGTAATAAACATGTAGACAGGGACAAAGCGTTTGGCGTTGACCAGCGGGTTTTCAGTGTCGAAGATTAACCGTTGGGCACTGATGAAGATCACGTAGGCAAAGAAACCGGAAATCAGCGGGGTGATGATCCAACTGCCGACAATCCCCTGTACACTGCCCCAGTCCACCGCTTCAGTACCGACTGAGACACAGGCAAAGCCGATAATGGCGCCGATAATCGAGTGGGTAGTGGAGACCGGCCAGCCCATGTAGGATGCCAGCAGTAGCCACGTACCGGCGGCCAGCAGTGAAGCCATCATACCGTACACCAGAATATCAGGCTGGTGGGCGAAGAGCTGGGTTTCAATCACGCCCTTACGAATAGTATCGGTTACTTCGCCCCCGGCAAGATAAGCACCGGCAAATTCAAAGATCATCGCAATGATGATTGCTTGTTTAACTGTCAGTGCTTTCGAACCGACCGATGTGCCCATCGCATTCGCAACGTCGTTTGCACCGATACCAATTGCCATCAAAAAGCCGAAAAGCGCAGCAACAATGACAAGGATAGTGCCGTAGTTTGCAAGGATATCCATCGTAATACCTAGTTATTTTTTGTTCAGAACGGCAAAATTTGGCGCGACGCTTCCTGCAGTTTGTCACTGCATAAAGCGATTCGGGCTAAATCATGCGCGATGCTGGTTAGTTAACTTAAAAATTAAGAACGGGACAACATCAGTTCCAGCCGTGCACCCACGCGCTGAGCCTGATCGGCGATTTCGCCAACCCATTCAAGAATCTTGTACAGGAACATAACATCAATCGGATTCATGTCCGATTCGATCGCCATCAATTTCTGGCGCAGTTCGATCTGCATCATGTCCGTGTCGTCTTCGATAACATCCAGTTGATGGATCATCTCAGCGACAAGTGTCACTTCTCGACCTTTAAATCCGGTTTCGAGCAGTTCATCCAGTTCGTTTATGACATTCTGTGCCTGGTTGGCAGCGTCAAGGCAGCGTTTGACGTAAGCGATAAAACCTGGTTGCAGAGCTTCAGGGATCATCAGCCGACGACCGTAAACACGGCCTGCAATATCTTTTGCAAGGTTGGCAAGTTTGTCCTGCTGGGTCAGCAGTTCAAGCATGTCTGTGCGGTCAACAGGAAGGAATAGGCCACGTGGCAATTTCAGGCGAATTTCACGTTTTAATACGTCCGCTTCTTTTTCCAGATGCGAAATTTGAGCACGGATTTCGGCTGCTTTTTCCCAGTCACCTTTAGAGCTGACTTCAAAAAAGTTGATCAAGTGTGAGCAACATTCGTTGACACACACAACGTGGCGTTGCAAAGGCTTTATTGGGGACTTTGCAAATAACCCCATGATGGTATTTACTGGCATGGTCATTCAACCTAATAGCTATAACCTAAAAATAACATACACCAACTCGTGGCGAAATGTTGAACGATGGCTATAAAGGCGCGCATGTTAACCCATAAAAAGCCGTATTAAAACTGTTTTAGATCATCATTGAATGTATATTTCGATCTTGCCGCGCTGGAAAATAGGCAATATTCTTCGGGTATCTGCTTTTAAAGGTCTGATTATGGAAACTGAGATAGAACTGAAGTTTTTTGTTTCTGCTGATTTTTCAGAAATATTGCGAACTAAGATTGCGCAAACAAAAATACTTCAGCACAGCTGTCGCGAGTTGGGCAATACCTACTTCGATACGCCGGAACAATGGTTGCGCCAGCACGATATTGGCTTGCGTATCCGTCGATTCGATGACGTTCACGTACAAACGGTGAAGACATCTGGTCGAGTCGTGGCCGGGCTGCACCAAAGACCGGAATACAACGCCGAACACAGCGGCAATCATCCCGATATCTCTCTACACCCCGTCGATATCTGGCCGGAAGGTAAAGCCCTACAGGATCTACAAGCTGAGCTGGCTCCGCTGTTTTCCACCAACTTTAGTCGAGAGCAGTGGTTGATCGGCATGCCCGATGGTAGCCAGGTAGAAGTGGCGTTTGACCAGGGCGCAGTTATCGCCGGAGACAAGCAGGAACCGATCTGTGAAGTGGAACTGGAACTCAAATCCGGTCAGACCGATGCATTGTTTACCCTGGCGCGTACCTTGTGTGAGGCCGGTGGTATGCGACTGGGTAATCTGAGTAAAGCCGCCAAAGGTTATCGTCTGGCGCTGGATTATCCGGGCGATCAGGTTTGCGATTTGCCGCTAGTCAAAACTCAAAAAGATGATTCGGTGGAAACCTGCCTGATCAATTCGCTCGAGCACGCCTTGTCTCACTGGCATTATCACGAACAGATCTATACTGAGCGGGACGATGTTGCGGCGCTGAAAGAGATCAGCCATGCCATCAGCTTTATTCGTCAGACGCTGACCATTTTTGGCGGCATAGTGCCTCGTCGTGCCAGCGCGATTCTGCGTCAGGAACTCAAGTGGCTGGAAGAAGAGCTCGACTGGCTGAAACAGTCCGATGCTTATGCGGCGCTGCTGGAAGACAAAGGTCATGCCTTGCGTAAACTGGATGCGCGTAAATTCCTGATTGGTGAACTGCAGGCAATGCAAGCCCAGCTGCCCAGCCGGGAAGAGAGCCTGGCCTTGCTGACATCCGCGCGTTATACCGGCCTGTTGCTGGATATCAGTCGCTGGATATTAACCCGTGGCTGGCAACCATTTCTGGATGAAAAAGCCCGTGACAAGATGGCGCTCAATGTTCAGCACTTTTCGGTCAAGCAGTTGGATCGCACCTGGGCTGAGCTGATGGAGGCTTTTCCGCCTGAGCGTAAGCTGAGCTGTCAGGAATATATCGACCAACACTATCGGCTGATGCGCAATCTCTATACCGGAGTTGGCTTTGCCAGCCTTTATGATGTGCAGGAGCGCAACAGTTTCCGTATGCCGTGGGCCGACCTGATTCAGGGTATTGAAGATCTGTTGATGTTAAAACCTCTGGAAGCGTTGAGCGATAAATTGCAGGGTGAGGAGCAGGAACAGTTGGTACGCTGGATCGGCAGACAGCAGAACTCCATCCTGCATGCGATGGAGCAGACCCGCCGAATCAGTATTGAAGCGGAACCCTACTGGCAGGAGTAATGCCCACAGACTCAAACAGGAGCGGCAAAAGCCGCTCTTTTTATATCGGTAAGTCGTGCTCCGGCGATATTTTGGGTCTGAATGCTTACCGGGTATGAATGCCGCTCGGCGGGCCAGCGGTCAGGACTCGGGTGGGTTATCGGCTTTTGGCATTGGTTGATTTTGGCGCTCCAGTGCATCGAGCCTGGCCAGCAGCTGTTGCTGCTGGGTCAGTAACTGTTGCAGCATCGCACGATCTTTACGGCTGTGGCTGCTCGGACTGACGATCAGCGAGGTGATGAGACCGGAGATGGTACCAAACAGGCCAACGCCGGAAATAATCAACCCGGCGGCCAGAATTCTTCCTGCCGTGGTTACCGGGTAAAAATCACCGTAGCCGACAGTGGAAATAGTGACTAGTGACCACCACAGGGCGTCACCACCGTTGTGAATATTGGCCTCCGCCACATCCCCTTCCAGCAGCACCATCAAAATCGATCCGCTGGTGATCAGTAACACCATCATCAGCAATATTGACGCCACGGTGGTTTCCCGCCGGTTCCGGCTTAACTGTTTGCGCAGTGAACGGCTGGAGCGAAGTTCCAGCAGCACACGCAGGATCTGCACCAGCCGCGCGTAGCGCAGTGGCTCAACCAACGGCACGCTGGCGATAAAGTCAATCCAGTGCCGCTTCACAAAATGTTTTCGATCTGCGGCTCGGATCAAATCTATCAGGAGTTGCAGTAGAAAAATGCTACAGATCAAGGTATCCAGGCCGATAAGGATTTGGCGCGTATTGGTTTCCAGCGGGACGAACAATAGGCCGGATACCACAAAAAGCGCTATAAATGAAAGGATTAGTGACAGCAGACTCATCGGTCTGGTGTCGTCTCTGATATCATTCGGCATCATACAAACAAAGCTCATTTTAATGGGTTAACTGCTGCAATCGGGGCAGCGGTGGTAAACCGCAGTAAGATATAAAAATAATCTCATATAAAAATAGTGTATAGGACTAAATGGAGGTCTCACAATGACAACAATGGCATTTAAGCCATGGGAAAGGTTGATTACGGACATCAAACTGGTTCCCAAAATGTTAATGCTGATGGTATTCAGTACGGCGCTGATTGTTGCCAAGCAATTATGGGATGCGAACACTTTCTATAATTCGCTACTGGCGGCAACCAATGACATGCAAGTTGCCCAGCAGCATTACGAAGCTTATTTAGTGCAGGTCGTCTGGCAGACAGTCGCGATGATCATTGTCTTCGCCGGATTGTTGTTGTTTGCCTCGCGTATTATGCTGCGCCAGACTCAGTACCTGAGTGATTCCATCAAGCTGATGGCAGAAAAAGATCTGTCAGTGCCCATCGTGATGGAATGTAAAGACGAATACGGTGATGTAGCCCGAGAGCTGGAAAGAACACGCGTTCAGTTGCAAGAGATGATCCGTATGCAGGTCGACGCTTCCCAGGAACTCTCCTCGCTGACGGAAGTGATGACCACCAGTATGGCAGAAACCCGCGAATCGACGCAGGAAGAGTTTGCTGAAATTGACCAGCTGGCAACCGCGATGAGCGAAATGAGCTCGACGGTACAGACGGTCGCTGAGCATGCGCAGAATGCCTCGACTTTGACAGAGAATGCCTCGGGCCAGGCATCTACCGGCCAGCGTTTTGTTCAGGACACCGTGTCTAAAATCAGCGAGTTATCACAAGATATTTCCGCTTCTGCTCAGGCAGTGAATCAGGTTGAAGAGAGTGTCGAAGCTATCGGTAGCGTGGTCGGCACCATTCAGGGCATTTCGGAGCAGACCAACCTGCTGGCGCTTAACGCGGCAATCGAAGCCGCACGTGCCGGTGAAGCTGGCCGAGGGTTTGCTGTCGTAGCGGATGAAGTACGGAACCTGGCTCAGCGCACTCAGACCGCGACGGTCGAGATCCAGGATATGATTTCACAGCTGCAAACCAGTGCGACCTCTGCGGTAGAACTGATGGAAAAAAGTGTCGTAGAAGCGGCCGAAGGGGTGGAGCTGGTTACCAATGCGGGTAATGAACTGGATGGCATCGTCATGCAGGTGAATCAGATCAACGACATGAATTTCCAAATCGCTACCGCTGCAGGTCAGCAAAGCAGTGTGGCTGAGGAGATGAATCAGAATCTGACCAATGTCCGCGGGCTGGTGGAAGTGTCAGTTACCGTGATCACTGAACTGCTGGAGACCTCTGAACTGATGCAGAACAACGCTCACGAGCTGGATAAGAAAATCACGTCATTTAAAATCTAGTTCGCGTGGACAGAGCGGAACTTTAAATCGTTGTCAGAGCTTTGAATTAACGCCCACACTTTGCTGTTGGGCGTTTTTTTATTGCTGCCAATTACGGTACATTAAAGCAATATGGCCTGATGCCAGACTCGCTATCATCAAGGAAGCCAAATGCTCACATCTGAACTAGACACCATCGCGCAAAAAAACCTTCAGCTACTCTACCAGCAACAGCAATTTGAACATTGGCCGCAACTTTTGCAGCAGCAGCTCGAACAGGTGGCTGGTCTGAGCCAGTTTATCTGTGAGGCGTTGACCCGGGATGCGACTCTGGTGGAGCAGTTACCGGCGATGTTGACGGAGTCGCAGCGCTGGCAGCAATACCGGCCGAGGCTTGAGGTGCTACTGGCCAACTGCAGTGATGAAAGCAGCGGTCACCGAATATTGCGTCAGTTCCGTAATCGGGAAATGGTCTACATCGCCTGGCGGGATTTCTGTAACGACTGGTCACTGGACAGCAGTCTGGAGCACTTGTCGCAGTTGGCGGAAGCGCTGATTGTGGAAACTTATCGCTGGCAATATCAGATCTGCTGTCAGGAGTGGGGTACGCCCTGCAATGAGGCCGGAGAAGCGCAACCTATGCTGATTATCGGAATGGGTAAGCTCGGTGGCGGTGAACTGAATTTCTCTTCCGATATCGACCTGATTTTCACCTACCCGGAAAACGGCGAAACCCAGGGTGCCAGACGCAGTATCGCCAATGCGCAGTTTTTTACCCGCCTGGGCCAGCGCATCATCAAGGCGCTCGATCAACAGACCTTTGACGGCTTCTGTTATCGGGTGGATATGCGTCTGCGGCCGTTTGGTGAGAGTGGCCCACTGGTGATGAGCTATGGTGCCCTGGAGGATTACTACCAGGAGCAGGGCCGGGACTGGGAACGTTACGCGATGGTGAAAGCCCGGGTAATGGGCCGGGAAATGTATCCTGAATATCAGAGCCTGCGTCAGATGCTGCGGCCGTTCGTTTTCCGCCGTTATATCGATTTCAGTGCCATTCAGTCGCTGCGGCGGATGAAATCGATGATCAGCAGTGAAGTACGCCGCCGCCGTTTAACCAACAATATTAAACTCGGACCGGGTGGCATTCGGGAAATCGAGTTCATCGCCCAGGTGTTCCAGTTGATCCGCGGTGGCCGGGATCCGCTGCTGCGTCAACGGGGCTTGTTGGAAACCCTGTCGGCGGTGGCGCAATTGCAACTGCTCAGTGACAGCGACGTCGATAGCCTGATCGGCGCTTATCGTTTCCTGCGCCGGTTGGAAAACCTGCTGCAGGCGATGGCGGACAAACAGACCCAGACCTTACCGGATTCCGAGCTGGAACGGCTGCAACTGGCTACCGCAATGGGCTATGCTGAATGGTCGGCGCTACAGCAGGATGTCGAGCAACATATGGCCAGCGTCCATCAGGTGTTTGAGCTGCTGATTGGCGAAGAAGAGGAAGAGAGCAGCTCGGTCGCGCCTTTTTACCAGGAGCTGTGGGATATGGCTCATAAACGGGATGTGATTGAACACATTCTGGAACAGGATATCGGCAGCAACCAGATCGGCCAGATGGCCGAAACCATCATAGGTTTCAAACAGGATCTGGCCAAGAAGACCTTAGGCCCCAGAGGGCGGGATGTGCTCAACCGGTTAATGGCCAAGGTATTTGCCGCTATCTTCGAACACCCGGAAGCCGAATTCGGTCTGCCGCGCGTGCTGCACCTGTTGCAGAATATAGTAACCCGCACGACCTATCTGGAACTGCTTGACGAGCATCCTGCGGCATTAACTCAGGTGGTTCGACTCTGTACGGCCAGTCCGATGATTTCTGAACAGTTGAGCCGTTATCCGATCCTGCTCGATGAACTGATAGACCCGCAACAGCTTTACAACCCGATTGCGCTCAATGCCTATCGCACTGAGCTACGCGATTTTCTGGCCCGGATTCCGGAAGATGATATGGAGCAGCAGATGGAAGCACTGCGACAGTTTAAACAGATCTGTATCTTGCGTATCGCTGCCGCCGATATTGCTGGTGTGCTGCCGGTGATGAAAGTCAGTGACCACCTGACCTATCTGGCAGAAGCGATCGTCGACGCGGTTGTCAGCCAGGCCTGGCTGCAGATGGTGGAAAAATACGGTCAGCCGGCTCATTTGGCCGAGCGAGACGGCAAAGGGTTTGCGGTCATTGGTTATGGCAAAGTCGGCGGCTGGGAGCTGGGTTACAACTCTGACCTCGATGTGGTGTTCCTGCATGACTGCCCGGTCAATGTCTACACCGATGGCAAAAAAGAGATCGATGCGCGCCAGTTCTATTTGCGCCTGGCCCAGCGCATTATTCACCTGTTTTCGACCCGGACCGCTTCCGGCATCCTGTATGAAGTGGATACCCGCCTGCGTCCTTCTGGCGCGTCCGGTTTGCTGGTTAGCCCGGTAGAGGCGTTTGAACAGTATCAGCGCGAAGATGCCTGGACCTGGGAACACCAGGCGCTGGTGCGGGCGCGGATGATATATGGTGATCCACAACTTGAACAGGCGTTTGCGGCGGTGCGCAAATCCATTCTCACCCTGGCCAGACCTGAGCCGGAGCTGAAAACCGAAGTGAAGCAGATGCGACAGAAAATGCGTGATCACCTGGCGGGCAAAAAGCCAGAGCGGTTCATGCTCAAGGAGGATCAGGGTGGTATTACCGATATCGAATTTTTGGCCCAGTATCTGGTGCTAAGGTTCAGCCATGACTGTCCCGAACTGACCACCTGGTCGGATAACGTGCGTATCTTTGAAACTATGCAGCAGCAAGGGGTGATGGAGGCTGGGCAAGCGGAAGCGATCAGCCACGCTTATACCTCAATGCGCGATCAGATCCATCACCGCAACCTGCTCAATCTGGATGCGGATGTGGCACTGGATAAATTCCGCACTGAACGTCAGCAAGTTATCGATATTTGGCAGCAGTGGCTCGGTGAGTAAAAACGTCGTTTTAGTGCCGAGGTGCGCTGTGATAAACTCTGCCGCAAGCTATAAATTGGAGAACCATAATGAAACCTATCCTACCTGACTACAGCGATTCAGGTGTCCTGATCATCGGTGATGTCATGCTGGACCGCTACTGGTACGGCCCTACCGGACGTATTTCACCAGAAGCGCCGGTACCTGTAGTGAAAGTAGAGAATAATGAGGAGCGTCCTGGCGGCGCGGCCAACGTGGCGATGAATATTGCCTCACTCGGTGGCCATGCCCACATTATTGGTTTAACTGGTATCGATGAACCTGCCCGGGTTCTCAATGAAACCTTATCGGCGCTGAAAGTCCGTTGTGACTTTGTCGGCTTGGCCAATTACCCGACCATTACTAAACTGCGGGTGCTAAGCCGCGGTCAGCAATTGATTCGACTCGATTTTGAAGACAAATTTGAAAATACCGAAGCGGATCTGATCCTGTCACGGATGGAACAGGCGCTGCCAAAAGTACGTGCGGTGATCCTGTCTGACTACGCCAAAGGTGCTCTGGAGCACGTCGAGCTGTTCATTGCCAAAGCCCGCGAAGCGAAGGTACCGGTGTTTATCGATCCGAAAGGCAGCGACTTTGAACCTTATCGTGGTGCTACCCTGCTAACACCGAACATGGCTGAATTTGAGCTGGTAGTCGGTAAAGTGAAGACCGAGCAGGAGCTGGTGGACAAGGGCCTGGCCCTGATCGAACAGTACGACCTGGAAGCGCTGCTGGTGACGCGCAGTGAGCACGGAATGACGTTACTGCGCAGAGGTCTGCCGCCGCTTAACCTGCCGACACTGGCAAAAGAAGTCTATGACGTGACCGGTGCCGGTGATACGGTCATATCCGTGCTGGCAGCATCGGTTGCCGCAGGCAAACCGCTCGACGAAGCCTGTGCATTAGCCAATGCCGCTGCTGGCGTGGTAGTGGGTAAACTGGGCACCTCAACCGTTTCGACCATTGAACTGGCTGAAGCGGTACATGGCAGCCAGGATACCGACTATGGTGTGGTGAACGAACAAGCCCTGATTGAAGCGGTACAAAAAGCGCAGGCCAAAGGCGAAAAAGTGGTGATGACCAACGGCTGTTTCGACATTCTGCACGCTGGCCATGTGTCATACCTGAATCATGCGGCGCAACTGGGTGACCGGCTGATCGTGGCGGTCAATACCGATGAATCGGTCAAACGGCTGAAAGGCCCGGGCCGCCCGGTTAACCCGACCGACCGACGGATGGCGGTCCTGGCTGCCCTCGGTGCGGTAGACTGGGTTGTGCCATTCAGTGAAGATACCCCGCAGCGGCTGATCTCGGAAGTCCTGCCAGATCTGCTGGTGAAAGGGGGGGACTATCTGCCTGAGCAGATCGCCGGCGGTAAAGAAGTGATTGCTAACGGTGGCCAGGTCAAAGTATTAAACTTTGAAGATGGCTGCTCAACTACAGAAATCATTGATGCCATCAAAGGTGGCCGGGGTTAAACAGCAGTAAAGACGCAGACTGCCGTTGATTGCCTAACCGGCTCAGCCTGTCTTTCTGCTATAAAAAAGCCACTGCATGCAGTGGCTTTTTTGTTGTCGGTTTGTCGTTGAGCCGTTATTGGGCCGCTTTCAATCCGGCGTCGATATCGAGAATTTCCTGTTCGCTCAGAGTACCAACGGCCTGGCGCAGTTGCAGTACGCTCTGGATGTAATCGTAACGGGCGTTAGACAGATTGCGGTTGGCATCATACAGACGACGGGTAGAATCCAGTACGTCTACTATGGTACGAGTACCTACTTCAAAACCGGCTTCTGTGGCTTCTAACGCTGAGCGGGCAGAGATGACCGACTGCTCGTAAGCACGCAGTGCGCCAATAGAAGAAGTGATGTTGTTATTAAATGCACGGACATCACGTACTACGCTACGATAAGTCGCTTCCAGATCCTGGCTTGCCGAGACATAAGCGTATTCAGCTTGTTTGGTTTTCGAGGTGACACTACCACCGCTGTATATTGGCACTGACAGGTTAATGCCGACATTGAGGTTGTTGTAATTCTGAATATTGCTTGGACGAGAATCGTCAGCAAGAGTGTAACCACCGTCAAGTGTCAGAGAAGGCAGGTGGCCAGAGCTGGACAGGGAGATATTGTCACGGGCGATATCTTGATTGATACGCGCCGATAACAGGCTCAGGTTACGTTGCTGCGCTTGATCGATCAGATCTTCCACTCCGGTTGGCGTCGCGCTGGCTTTGAAGCGACCGGTATCTAAAACATCCAGGTTGGAATGTTCCTGACCAGTAATTTCACGCAAGCCTTCGTAACTGTTGGTCAGCGTATTTTGTGCCAGTACTTCATCGGCTAACACCCGGTCATATTGAGCCTGAGCATCGTGAACGTCAGTGATAGCGGACAGTCCTACTTCAAAGCGTTGTTTGGTCTGTTCCAGTTGGCGGGCCACTGCAGCTTTTTCCGCGCGAACGAATACCAGGCTGTCCTGCGCGCGCAAAACGTTAAAATAAGCCTGTGAGACACGCAAAATCAGAGCTTGTTGCGCGACAGCATAAGACGCATCAGAACGACGTGCGTTCTTTTCGGCAGTATCTAATGTGATCCAGCTAGAACGGTTGTACAGCTCTTGCGAGAAACCCAGAGTGGTCGACCAGCCATTGATGTTTTGGGTAACGTTGTTGTTTTCCCCACGATCAATATCGTAGCCTGCGGTCAGTTGGATTTGAGGCAGCAAGGTACTACGGCTAGAGTTGATGGCTTCAAAAGCCGCGTCTCGTTGGGCCGCAGCACTTAAAAGCGTAGGATCATTCGTTTTCGCTTGTTCGTAGATGTCTTTAATGCTGTCTGCAGAAGCATTAAAGGCCAGACCACTGAGAGTTGCACCTATTATAATTGGTAGCAGTTGCTTCATCGTCTTATTTCCTGCTGTTTTATTTAGAGGGGTAGTTGCTCTGATTTTAACTTATCTTGCTGCCTATTTACTCAAAATTTTGCATTTTTTTACATCGACCTATTTGAATACCTGTTGATACCTATCGAATTTGGCAATAAAAAGACCTGTTTAAGTTAACTAATAATGCAATTTTTATATAAAAAGTTGAATGGTGTCTTGGCAGTTATGTGAGAGTCTGAGTAAACTAGTGGTTCAACGTTGAGAGGTGCACCATGCAGCAAGCAAAACTGGCTCAGGTACAGTTTACGCCCGAGGATGTCGATATCCTGGACAAGGAAATTGTCTTTGACGGTTTCTTCAAAATGCGCAAATACCGCTTCCGTCACAGACGATTTGCCGGAGGCTGGAGTGAGCCCATTGAGCGGGAAATGCTCGACCGTGGTCATGCTGCTGCGCTATTGCCTTACGATCCTGTTACCGACCAGGTGGTTATTATTGAACAGATTCGGGTTGGGGCACTGGAACATGCCAACCCCTGGCAGCTGGAAATTGTCGCCGGGATACTCGATACCGACGAAACCGCTGAGCAAGTGGTCCGCCGCGAAGCGGTAGAAGAAGCGGGCGTCGCTATCGATCAGGTAATTAAGGTGACCTCCTACTATCCTTCTTCTGGAGGTTGTTCTGAAATGCTCGACATTTATGTCGGCAGCGTAGATGCAAACTCGGCGGACGGCATCCATGGTTTAGAGCACGAAGGAGAAGATATCCGTGTCCATGTGATGACGCGAGAGCAAGCCTACCAACTGGTTGAACAGGGCAAAATTGAAAATGGAGCCTCTATTATCGCGCTGCAATGGCTGCAGCTAAATGTGGATAAATTAAGAAAGCAATGGATAACGTCGCTGTGAAAAAAACCTATCACGTTGACCTGAGTGAGTTAATGCGGGTTTACGAGACTAATTACGCCAAGCTTAACGCTTTGTTGCCGTCGCAACCGAGCGTCGGTGACGTGCGTTGTTACCAGGCAGCGAACAGCTCTTATCAAATAGAAGTGGGAGAAGTCACAAAGTACACAACTTTGGTTGATATTTGTCAAAGCGATGACACCCCAGTATTTCCATTGCCAAAAATGTCTGTCAGGCTGTACCACGATGCGAGAGTTGCTGAAGTTTGTCGTGCTGAGCACTTAAGCCAAGTAAAAGCCCGTTATGACTATCCCAACAGTAAAATGGTTCAGAAAGATGAGAAAGCTCAGCTGAACCGGTTTTTGGGAGACTGGCTGACATTTTGTTTGAAACATGGCATCAGTCGCGCACCACTAATATAACTCTAAGACTATTGTTAGGTTTTTAAGAATTGAAACTATCGTCAAGCTCAACTGACCAATCAGCGATCCGGCTGTTACAAATTACAGATACTCATTTGTTTGCCCCTGCAGACGGCAGCTTATTGAGTGTGAACACGATCGACAGCTTTCAGGCTGTCGTGAAAGCGATCGTGGCGCAGCAGAGTCACTATGATGCGATTCTGGCCACCGGGGATATCTCCCAGGACCACAGCGCCGAGTCGTACCAACGTTTTGCTGATGGAATTCGTCCGCTGCAGCAAACCTGCTACTGGTTACCCGGCAACCACGATTTCAAACCCAACATGGGCTCAGTACTGCCATCCCAGCAGATCCAGCAATGTGAACATATTCTGCTCGGTGACCACTGGCAGATGATCATGTTGGATTCCCAGGTCGTGGGTGTTCCACACGGTCGGCTGAGCGATCAGCAATTGCAGTTGTTGGATCAGAAGCTGAGCGAA
>NZ_JBNKVP010000013.1:0-70251 GCF_050299255.1 Vibrio sp. | reverse complement strand
TCTGTTTTACCAGTTGCAGAGTTAAGGATAGTGTCACCCTTCTTCATGCGACCAGAGTAGATACGGATGAAGGTCAGTGCACCGAAACGGTCATCCATGATCTTAAATGCTAGTGCTTTTAGCGGCTCATCTGCAGATACAGTGGCAACTTCGCCAGTAGGCTCGCCAGTTTCTGGATCAGTCAGAGGCTGAGGATCAACTTCATCTGGAGCTGGTAGGTAATCAACAACAGCGTCAAGCACAAGTTGCATACCTTTGTTCTTAAACGCAGAACCACAGAAAGTTGGGAAGAACGCCAGGTCACGAGTACCTTTACGGATACAAGCTTTTAGTTGCTCAACAGTTGGCTCTTCGCCTTCCATGTAAGCTTCCATTAGGTCGTCGTCCTGCTCTACAGCAGTTTCAACTAGCTCTTCACGGTACTGTTCTACATCGTCAACCATGTCCGCTGGAATGTCTTGAATTTCGTAGTTTTCTGGTAGACCAGTTTCATCCCAAACGTAAGCTTTACGGTTCAGGATGTCTACAACACCAACGAAATCGTCTTCACGACCGATTGGCAGAGTCATTACTAATGGGTTAGCGCCAAGAACGTTCTTCACTTGCTCAACAACGTTGAAGAAGTCTGCACCCATACGGTCTAGTTTGTTTACGAAGATCAGACGAGCAACTTCTGAATCGTTCGCGTAACGCCAGTTTGTTTCTGACTGAGGCTCAACACCACCAGAACCACAGAATACACCGATACCACCGTCAAGAACTTTCAGTGAACGGTATACTTCTACTGTAAAGTCAACGTGTCCCGGAGTATCGATAACGTTCAGGCGGTGGCCGCTCCACTCACAAGTTACCGCAGCAGACTGGATAGTAATACCACGCTCAGCTTCCTGCTCCATGAAGTCAGTCGTAGACTCACCGTCGTGTACTTCACCAGTTTTGTGGATTTTACCAGTAAGCTTAAGGATACGCTCAGTGGTGGTAGTTTTACCCGCATCAACGTGCGCGAAAATACCAATGTTTCTGTACTTTGATAAATCTGCCATTGTCTTACTCTGTTTATAAGGTATAAATTGCGCGCAGAGTATACCACAATCTGTCAAGACTGATACCCTTGTGCAACATTCGTGGAAAATATTTTTTACCCTGTCAGTAAAGCCTATGGCTATTGGGATTGCAAAGCCAAATCTGCTAAAAGCCCTTCGCGCGACGTTAGCGATAACCTATCGCGCAGAACCCCCGATTGGCTGCAAAATAACTGGTATAACTGACCGAGTAATTTAGAAAAACTTGGTTAGGTCGAACAGCGGTGAGTCGACCAATTAACATAAATCGTCAAACGCGCTGACCGCATCGGCTAACTTTTTCACGCCAACGATTTGCATCCCGGCTATTCCGCCTTTGGGTACGTTAGCCGCCGGAACGATAGCACGCTTAAAGCCATGTTTAAACGCTTCGTTTAATCGCTCCTGACCACTAGGGACCGGACGAATCTCTCCCGCCAGCCCGACTTCGCCGAATACGACGATATCTCTGGCCAATGGTCGGTCACGGAAACTGGACAGCAGCGCCATCAGCAAAGCCAGGTCAGCACTGGTCTCGGTCACTTTGACCCCGCCGACTACATTGACAAACACATCCTGATCCGCCATCTGTAAACCGGCATGCTTATGCAATACCGCCAACAGCAGAGACAGACGATTCTGCTCCAGCCCCACCGCCACCCGGCGCGGGTTAGCCAGTTGTGAATAATCGACCAGTGCCTGTATTTCCACCAGCAGTGGCCGGGTACCTTCCCACACCACCATCACCGAACTGCCTGCGGTCTCTTCTTCACCCCGGGAAAGGAAAATAGCTGACGGGTTGCTCACCTCACGCAAGCCCTGCCCTGTCATAGCGAACACCCCAAGCTCGTTGACCGCCCCAAAGCGGTTTTTGTGGCTGCGTAAGGTACGAAAACGGCTGTCACTGCCGCCATCCAGCAGCACTGAACAGTCGATGATATGCTCGAGGACTTTTGGCCCTGCCAGACTGCCGTCTTTGGTCACATGACCGACGATAAAGATAGAAACATTATTCTGCTTGGCGTAACGAGTCAGTGCAGTAGCAGACTCGCGCACCTGGGCAACCGTGCCAGGAGAGGACTGGACATCGGCAACGTGCATCACCTGAATGGAATCGATGACCATAATACGCGGCTGCTCTTGTTCCGCCACCTGACAAATTTTATCCACATTGGTCTCGGATAACATCTTCAGGTGCTGGTTAGGCAGTCCCAGCCGAGAAGCACGCATGGCGACTTGCTGCAGCGATTCCTCACCGGTCACGTACAGAGTCGGCATCTGGGCTGACAGAAGACACATGGTTTGCAGCAGCAGCGTTGATTTACCGGCACCTGGATTGCCGCCGATCAGAATCGCAGCTCCTGGTACAACACCACCACCAAGGACTCTGTCCAGCTCTTTATAACCGCTACTGAATCGTGGCACTTCCTGAAGATCGATTTCAGCCAGTGTTTGTACCTTTGACTCTGTTGCCGAACCTGCGTAACCGGTCAGCCTCTCATTGCGAGCAGCGGCCGGAGAAGCAGCAATACGCACTTCGCTGATAGTATTCCAGGAACCACACGCATTGCACTGTCCCTGCCAGCGCGGGAAATCGGCGCCACAATCGTTGCACACATAGGCTCGCTTCGCTTTTGCCATCGATTTAATAGTTTCCTTTGTTAGTCTGTGACCTGGTATGCACAAATGGTTATATTAGAGGTTGATTCAATAAGGGATATCCCTAAAGATCTCAGCATCATGGTCGATGTAATCAGTGAACGGACACTCTAGCAGAAAATATGCAGCAATCTGAAATTCTTTCATTGGCAGAGCGGTTAATCCCGGCCTACAACAGTGACGACTTCGAGAAGTTGCTAAACCGACTCACCGGAGACGAGCCCCCTTCAGTCAAAATCCTGGTTAAAATTGAATTGAACCGGGTCATGGCTCCTTGCACCAAGACCATCGATTTACGTGGCCGGGTTCAGGGTGAGTGTCGGGAGTATCAATTGGATGGCCGTATCCATTGGCTCGATGATGTCGCATTCAATGCCTATCACAAAAATGTGCGCAAGTATGGCAGCTATACCGAAGGTGTCTGGGAAGCCCTCTATAACACCCGCAACAATTACCGGGTGATGAAACAGAATGGCCAGATACATAACCAAACCATCACCAGTTCAGATAGCCCTTTCGAAGTCGAACCCATCACCCTGGGTTATGACCTAAAACGAGCGGAAAATCGCTTAAAACTGGCCTCACAAGTCGAAGTCACTTTACCCAGCGAACAACTGGTGCATGCCATCAGCGTCGATCTTTCCCCTTCCGGTGCCCGGCTAAAAGTGCCGACCGCGTTTGATTATAAACTCGGTGAGATCCTTACCGTTCGCTATGTGGAACTGAGCCGAAACTCCGATATCCACGGTGTCGACAAACCGGTTCAGTACCGGCTGGTTGGTATTGATGACTCTTACGATAACGACGCGGTCAAATACCTGCGTCTGCTGCGCCTGACCCAGACCAATGTCATCGAGCGGGTCATCGAAGAGTCCTTACACAGTAATAGCCAAAAAGTGCGCCACGACAATCAGGACAAAATCATTCGTGCCCGCAGTCGAGGTTATGAGCACACTTACCTTAAGCACACCTGCAGCCTGCCGGTGTTTTTCAGTGGCAATCAGCTGAAGCTGGTGTTAATGACCGAAAATAACCAGCCGGTCTGGCAGTATTGGCACGATGAACGGAACCAGCAGTCACTCAGCGCGCTGTTTAACCCGGAGCGCATGGCTCAACTGACCAAACCGGGCATGCGTGGCAGCAATAATGTCATCTATTCATTTAACCACCAGCACCAGGACAAAACGCTGTTTTTCTCGATGATGATGCCGGAAGCGTCGCGGGAAGTGCGCCAGCTTTTCTGGCATATCGGCTCGAAAAAAACCAGTTGGCGTGCCTTCAGGCTATCGGTATTTGAACTGTCCGATCAGGAAAAACAGACGCTGTCACAACACTCTAGCGATCTTAACTTATCTACGGATTCACTTACTCATTTTGGCATGTTGCAGGAGATTGCCGATGACCAGTCTGGTGCCGACTATCGTCTGACGGAGAAACCTCGTCTGGCTGGCAGCGAACTCAATCGCTTCTGCCATCCGCGCCAGTCCAGCAGCCACCCATCCTGTCTTTATTTTGATGCTAAATCCAGGCGCAGAGAACCGAGATACCGCTTCCGTTCGCCGATCGAAGTTACCATCGGTGACCGTACCGTAGCCGGCTTTACCCAGGATTTATCCAAACACGGCCTGAGCATTACCTTAGACACGCCGATAGCGGCCAAAGCTGACGATCAGAGTTCCGTCAACTTTAAGGAACTGCAGCTCTACAACGAGAAATTGCCACTTAATGAAGTACCTTATCAGGTCATACGGGTCAGTAATGGCGGCCGGACTTTGCAGCTGGTCATAGAGTCCACCAGCCAGACCAATCCGACCATCGCTTTTCTCAACAAGCTGATTTCGCACAATCAGGATAAGCTAATGGCACAAAAAGAGTTATTGCCAAGCAACCAGCTTTTGGAAGATCTACACAATATCCTGCTGGACAAAATGGTCAGCTCACCGATTTTTGTCACCAAAACCGGCCCTAACCTGGCCCCGCACACTATCGGGGTGAATTATCCGCTGTTGCCCCACCTGGCGATGTTCGCCAAGCTGGGTCATGAACAGAGGATCTCTCTGGAACCTATCTTCAAGGGACGTACCAATACTCTGCTGGCGACGCCAATGAAACGAATTAGCGGTGCGGAACCGCAGTACCATGAGATTTATATCAGCACAGTAAAATTTGGTACCCGTATTCAGTCAATGGATACTATGCTGACGCAAGATTTTACCAGCACCCGAGAGCGGATTGAGTTTGTTAAAAAAGCTCAGCTGATGGGCGATTTCTTTGCCCTGAGAGTGTGTGGCGTCCCGGTGTTTGACCCGCTGACAGAGCTGCTGAAAACCGATCTCGATGAGCTGACTCAACTGAGCGTTCATCAGGCACGCAGCCTGGAAAAAGAAATACAGGCTATTGTCGGCTATGGGGAGATCGTCGACATCACCGATGAGGTGCTGATAAGGCTGGAACTGACGCAGTAATGTTTGCGTTGCAACTATGCGGAATCACCAGATAGCAATAAGGCGCTCAGTTGAGCGCCTTATTTGATTTACTGGTTTGCCCGATTAAGCGTAAACCGGCAGGCGCTTACAGATTTCCAGCACCTTAGCTTTGGTTGCGTCAATCACTGACGGATCGTTAATGTTGTCCAGTACATCACACATCCAGTTGGCCAACTCTTTCGCATCATCCTGGGTAAAGCCACGGCGAGTGATTGCAGGTGTACCAACACGGATACCTGAAGTCACAAACGGGCTACGAGGATCGTTTGGTACTGAGTTTTTGTTCACGGTGATGTTCGCTGCCCCCAGCGCGGCATCCGCTTCTTTACCGGTAATGTCTTTGTCGATCAGATCAACCAGGAACAGGTGGTTCTCAGTGCTGTTAGATACAATCTTGTAACCGCGCTCCTGGAACTGTGCCACCATCGCTTTGGCATTATCAACCACACGCTGTTGATAGGCTTTAAATTCTGGCTCCATCGCTTCTTTAAACGCGACCGCTTTTGCAGCAATAACGTGCATCAGAGGGCCACCCTGACCACCAGGGAATACAGCTGAGTTCAGCTTCTTGTACATGTCCTCACCGGCGTTAGACAGGATCAGACCGCCACGAGGGCCCGCCAGGGTTTTGTGGGTAGTTGTTGTCACAACGTGCGCATACGGCAGTGGCGTTGGGTAAACACCGGCAGCAATCAGACCGGCAACGTGGGCCATATCAACAAACAGATACGCGTCTACTTTGTCCGCGATTTCACGCATGCGTTTCCAGTCCACCACTTGCGAATAAGCAGAGAAACCACCGATGATCATCTTAGGTTTGTGTTCCAGAGCCAGCGCTTCCATTTCGTCGTAGTTGATCTGGCCACTGTCATCAATACCGTAAGGGATAACGTTGTAATGTTTACCAGAGAAGTTAACAGGAGAGCCGTGAGTCAGGTGACCACCGTGCGCCAGGCTCATACCCAAAACGGTGTCGCCAGGATTCAGCAATGCCATGTAAACCGCGCTGTTAGCCTGTGAACCTGAGTGAGGCTGCACGTTAGCATATTCACAGTTGAACAACTGGCAGGCACGGTCGATAGCCAGAGATTCCGCTTTATCCACGTACTCACAACCACCGTAGTAGCGCTTGCCTGGATAACCTTCAGCGTACTTGTTGGTCAGTTGTGACCCTTGAGCTTCCATTACACGCGGGCTGGTGTAATTTTCAGAAGCGATAAGTTCAATGTGTTCTTCTTGGCGAAGTGTCTCTTCCTGGATAGCTGCGAACAGTTCCGCATCGTAATCTGCGATGTTCATATCTCGCTTAAGCATCTGTCTCTCCTGATTCAGATTAGTTCTGAAAGTTGCAAAAAATCCATTCAACGACCAAAAGCAAACGTTTTCGTCACCGTAATATGGCGCGCATTCTACATAATTTGATCTAGGTCATAAAGAGAAATTTTTGACTTTTTCTCATGCACTATTTTCATGTTGGTATAAAGGGAGAAAAGGTTATTCCTGCCGGATTTAACTCTCCGGGCCAAGCTGTCAACATTTCCCTTTACACCCCGTAAATTGACAATTACATAGGTTTACCTCAATTTTCCATCTCAAGCTACCGAAAACCGGCATTTTTCTCTACTATGCCTGCCATTATGGCTCAACTAGATTTTAATTTGATGGAAAAACACTCACGAAAAGAAGACTGGATCGCAATACTTACCGGTACTTTTCTGGTCGCACAAGGCGTGTTCTTTTTACAATCCGCCCAACTATTGACCGGTGGTACCGCTGGCCTGGCACTGTTGCTCAGCCAGTTGCTTCCTGTCTCGTTCGGTGTGCTCTATTTTGCGGCAAACCTTCCTTTTTATCTGTTAGCCTGGCAACGCTTTGGCCGTCGTTTTGCCATCAACAGCGCCCTTTCCGGCGCGCTGGTGTCGCTGTTTTCCGATCACCTCTATCTGGTGATCAAACTGGATACGGTCAATGACATCTATTGTGCCGTTGCTGGCGGCCTGCTGATGGGGTTAGGTATGCTGATCCTGTTCCGCCACCGCTCCAGCCTGGGCGGATTCAACGTGCTCTGTCTGGCGCTGCAGGACAAGTTTGGCTGGTCGGTCGGCAAAACTCAGTTGGCCATCGACTGCGCCATATTGGCAACTTCACTACTGATTGTGCCGTTTACCGCTATCCTGTTGTCGATTCTCGGCGCCATTCTGCTCAACCTGGTGCTGGCGATGAATCACAAACCTAAACGCTATACCGTCCGTTACAGCTGATCGCTACAACAATGCAGTCGCCGCGATTTCTCTTCGGCGACTGCATGACTCCACCACTTCTATTGCTAGGGCTTACTCTGCCAGCTCAGTTTCTGCTGCTTAACCAGTGCTGCCGACAGAATACAGAGCACTCCACCCAAACCTGCATAGCGAATCGCGCTCTGGGCTTTGGCCTGCACTTTAGGCTTAGCATGGAAAGCGATGCCCAACCCTGCGGTATCCATCATTAGCAGATCGTTGGCACCGTCTCCTACCGCGACGGTATTGTGCATCTCAATGTCATACTCTTGTGCCAGTTGCTGAAGGATCTCCGCTTTGGTGTTAGCACAGACCACGTCCCCAACCACATGTCCGGTCAGCTTACCGTCGACGATCTCTAAGACGTTGGAGCGGGCATAATCCAGCCCAAGCAGCTGTTTAAGGTAGTCTGAAAAGTAAGTAAAGCCGCCGGAGGCAATAGCGGTTTTCCAACCAAGCTCCCGCATGGTTACAATCAGTTCTGCCATATCTGGCATCAAAGGTAAAACAGAGCGCACCTCGGCAAGGATAGATTCATCGGCACCTTTCAATTTCGACACGCGCTGGCGCAAACTCTGCTCAAAATCCAGTTCACCCAGCATCGCCCGTTCTGTCACAGCCGCCACTTCTTCGCCGACACCGGCCAGCTTGGCTATTTCATCTATGCACTCGATGGCAATCGCGGTTGAATCCATATCAAACACGATCAGGCCAGGGTCAGACAACTCCGGCATTTCTCGCAAACAGGCATAATCAAGCTGTAACGCCTCAAGGATCTTGCGGTGTTCTGCCGTCATATCATTGGCCATCAGGGCCACTTCGTAGTCGCCTACTTTCCAGCAGTCCACCACCGGGTTGTAATAGCCGGTATAAAAATCGATATCTTCAAACTGTTGCGCGGACAGGTAGCGGCCGTAAACAATCCAGTTGGCTTTTGCTTTGTCGAAGCGGGTAGATAAACGGGTTTCTGGCAGCCGGTTCATTAACCCGGTATGCCGTCTTAAAGAGAGGCGTTTTGACGTTTCCATGTATTCCATTCCTTAAATGTCTCCGGACAAGTTAACCTATTGCAATTTGCCAACGCAAGTCTCAATATGAAGCTCAGTTTGATTTTTTATTAGCAAGTTATGGACTCTTCACTGTTTTCATTCCGAGTGGCATTAAGGTTGGTCAGCGTTGTGGTGCTGGTTGCCATGGTGGCAACCATTACCGTTAACAGCGTAAAGATCACCAAGAGTAACGAGCAAATCCAGGCCAACCAGCTGGAAACACTGACCAAAGTGCTGATCTCTCAGGCCGCGCTGTCAGCCAGTGAGATGGTGGTCGAGCAGGATCAGGAACGGCTACTCAAGCTGACCAATCAGTTAGCCGAAGACCGGCTGGTTTTTGACGCCACCATTTACGATGCAGAAGGTGTCCGTTTGGCCTCCAGCGATCAGGCGCTATCGGTACGGGAAGTGCTGGGGCTGGATACACCGTTAGCCACCGCACGGATCGGTAAACAGCAACTGGTGGAGCCGATTCAACATGACGGCAGTATCATCGGCTTTGTCAGAGTGACTTTTGAAACCGGGAAAGTCACCGCCTTTTCTGACCACTACTACCGTAAAAGTGACCGCTACATGTATACCATGGTGCTGCTGAGTTTTATCGCCGGCGTACTGATCACGCTGCTGTTGCGCCGCCGCTCAGGCCGACGTAAAAAACGGACCAGAAACCTGTTACTAAAAAACGTCCAGTCATAAAAAACCTCAGCCTTGGCTGAGGTTTCCTATTCAAACAACAATTAAATGGTATCGCCCAGCAACACTGAGTCCAGCGCAATCACCATCATATCGTTAAAAGTGGTTTGACGCTCGTCAGAGCTGGTCTGCTCGCCGGTTTTAATGTGGTCTGAAACGGTACAGATCGCCACAGCTTTCGCGCCATACTCAGCAGCCACGCCGTAGATACCCGCCGCTTCCATTTCCACCCCGACGATACCGTATTTATCCATGACATCGAACATGCTCGGATCCGGAGTGTAGAACAGCTCAGCCGAAAACAGGTTACCCACTTTCACTTCGATGCCCCGCGCTTTGGCGGCTTCTTCTGCCGCTTTCACCATCTTGTAGTCTGCAATGGCGGCAAAATCGTGATCTTTAAAGCGAATACGGTTCACTTTGGAATCGGTACAGGCCCCCATGCCGATCACCACATCACGGACTTTAATGTCTTCGTTGACGGCACCACAGCTGCCGACCCGGATGATTTTTTTCACCCCGTAGTCTTTGATCAGCTCAGTGACATAGATTGAGCAGGACGGGATGCCCATGCCGTGGCCCATAACAGACACCTTGCGGCCTTTGTAAGTGCCCGTGTAACCGTACATATTGCGAACATCGCAGACCTGCACTGCATCATCCAGAAACGTTTCAGCGATGTATTTAGCGCGTAGCGGGTCGCCCGGCATTAAAACTACGTCAGCGAAGTCACCCATTTCAGCGTTAATGTGTGGAGTTGCCATGATTCAATTTCCTTAGTTAGCGATAACAAAAGAGTGAGTTGGAAATAAATAAAGAATAGAGGGGCATGCCCTCTATTCAAATTAAACTCTATGATTACAGGAAGTTTTTACCGTAATCCATTGGCGAAGTATTGAAGTAGCTCGCCAGTGTCTGACCGATGTCCGCAAAGGTGTCGCGCAGCCCCAGTGAGCCAGGCGCCACTTTCTGGCCATAGACAATCACAGGAATGTGTTCGCGGGTATGGTCTGTCCCCTGCCAGGTCGGGTCGCAGCCGTGGTCAGCCGTTAAGATCAGCACGTCATCTTCCTGCATTAACTCTAGCACTTCGTTGATTCGGCCATCAAAGTACTCAAGCGCCGCAGCGTAGCCAGCCACATCACGGCGGTGACCATAAGCTGAATCAAAATCGACAAAGTTGGTAAACACAATGGTGTTGTCACCGGCCTGCTGAATTTGCTCCAGTGTCGCTTCAAACAGGGCTGGAATACCGGTCGCTTTGACTTTCTTGGTGATCCCGCAGTTGGCGTAGATATCGGCAATTTTACCGATAGAGACCACTTCACCCTGCTTCTCCTCTACCAGTTTCTGCAGTACCGTCGCCGATGGCGGCTCAACTGACAGGTCACGGCGGTTGCCGGTACGTTCAAACTGACCTTTCCCCGGACCGATAAACGGACGTGCGATCACGCGGCCAATGTTGTAATCCGCCAGCTCTTCGCGGGCAATCTGACAAAGCTCCAGCAATCGTTCCAGGCCGAAGGTCTCTTCGTGACAAGCGATCTGGAATACGGAATCCGCCGAAGTATAGAAGATAGGCTGGCCGGTTTTCATATGCTCTTCGCCCAGATCATCCAGCACCTGGGTACCGGATGCGTGACAGTTGCCCAGGAAACCATCCAGGCCTGCACGGGCCAGAATGCGATCGGTAAGTTCTTTCGGGAAACTGTTCTGCTTATCGGTGAAGTAACCCCAGTCAAACAGGACCGGCACACCGGCAATTTCCCAGTGACCTGACGGAGTGTCTTTACCCGATGACAGCTCAGCGGCGTGACCGTAAGCACCGATAATATCAGCGCTTTCATCCAAGCCCGGCGCAAACTGGCCGGTTGATTCTTGGTGTGCCATCGCCAGGCCAAGCTTTGATAAGTTTGGCAGGGTCAATGGACCACTACGCTCAGCGTTATCGGCCAACCCCTGTGCGCACTGCTCAGCAATATGGCCCAGCGTATCAGCCCCCACATCGCCAAAGTCTTTAGCATCTGCGGTCGCACCAATGCCAAATGAGTCCAGGACTAAAATAAATGCTCTTTTCATTACTTTTCCTCTGGCCCACTCAGCTGTCCGGTTGTACCGAGCAAGCAGGCCTTTAAATCATGTGATTAAACGTCTTCTGCGCGAATCTGGCGATACACTTCCGGAGTCGGCGTGTATTCGCCCCCCACAGTGATCGCGTGCTTCAGTGCATCGGCCGCTTCTTGCCACTGCTGTTCACTGCGCGCGTGAATCACTGCCAGCGGTTTGTCGGCTGAGGCCTGCTCGCCAAGACGAATAAAGTGGTCAAACCCTACCGCATAATCGATCGTGTCGGTCGCGACGCGGCGACCACCGCCCATGGCGACTACCGCCATACCGATCGCACGGGTATCCATTGCAGAAACCACACCGGTGGTCTCGGCATACACTGGTTTGATGATTTCGGCTTTTGCCAGGTAGTGGTCATAGTTTTCCACGAAATCCGCCGGGCCACCCAAGCCTGCCACCATCTTACCGAAACACTCTGCGGCTTTACCGTTATCCAGTACGGCCATCAGTTTGGCCCGGGCATCTTCAGTGTCGGTGGCCAATTTGCCCAGTACCAACATCTCAGCACAGGAAGCCATAGTCACTTCCAGCAGACGCGGATTACGGTATTCACCGGTCAGGAAACGAACCGCTTCACGCACTTCTACCGCATTCCCCGCCGATGAAGCCAGCACCTGGTTCATATCGGTCAGAATCGCAGTGGTCTTGGTACCGGCACCATTGGCAACGGCCACAATCGATTTGGCCAACTCTTCCGATGCTTCGTAGGTCGGCATAAAGGCACCCGAGCCCACTTTGACGTCCATCACCAGCGACTCAAGCCCGGCAGCCAGTTTTTTCGACAGGATGGAGGCTGTAATTAGCGAGATGTTGTCGACGGTGGCGGTAATATCGCGGGTAGCATAAACACGCTTATCCGCCGGAGCCAGATCGCCGGTTTGACCAATAATAGCCACGCCCGCTTCTTTCGTGACATCACCAAACACTTCATTGGTCGGGGTGATGTTGTAGCCTGGGATGGATTCCAGTTTATCCAGCGTGCCGCCGGTATGGCCAAGACCACGGCCGGAGATCATCGGAACAAAGCCACCACACGCGGCCACCATAGGGCCAAGCATCAGTGAGGTCACATCACCCACACCGCCGGTGGAGTGTTTATCGACGATCGGTCCGCCAAAGTTTTTCTCACTCCAGTCGATCACCATACCGGAATCACGCATCGCACAAGTGAGAGCGATACGCTCAGGCATAGTCATTTCGTTGAAGAAGATCGCCATGGCAAACGCCGCGATCTGACCTTCAGAGACAGTATTGTCTGCTACGCCCTGAATAAAAAAGTTAATTTCTTCCGCAGTCAGCACTTCGCCGTCGCGTTTTTTACGAATAATTTCTTGAGGTAGATACATTAGATCCTCCCATACTCTGTGAGTCATGGTTGTAAGGGTAAAGAGGTAATAGGGAGCAGCACGCTGCTGCTCCACTAAACAGACTGTTATGAATTAGTAAGCTGCAGGGTCTGCAGTTTCGTCTGTGATTTCTAATGTATTTAGTAGGTTTGTCAGTAGGCTTGACGCACCGAAACGGTAGTGACGGGCATCTACCCAGTTGTTACCCAGGATCTCGTCAGCCATGGCCAGGTAAGCTGCCGCATCTTCTGCAGTGCGCACACCGCCGGCAGGTTTAAAGCCGACTGTTTCTGCCATACCCATATCGCGAATGACTTCCAGCATCATGCGGGCGTATTCAGGCGTTGCGTTCACCGGCACTTTACCGGTGGACGTTTTAATAAAGTCGGCACCCGCTGCGATACAGATTTGTGATGCTTGCTTAATCAACGCTTCTTCTTTCAGTTCTCCGGTTTCGATGATAACTTTCAGCAGAATATCACCACAGGCAGCTTTACACTGCTTCACCAGCTCAAAGCCGACCTTCTCATCGCCGGCCATCAGGGCACGGTATGGGAAGACCACGTCCACTTCATCAGCACCGTAGGCCACTGCGGCTTTGGTTTCAGCCACTGCGATTTCAATGTCGTCATTACCGTGTGGGAAGTTGGTCACGGTCGCGATGCGTACTTCTGGTGTCCCTTGCTCACGCAGGGTCTTCTTTGCAATAGGAATAAAGCGAGGGTAGATGCAGATCGCCGCAGTGGTGCCCACTGGGGTCTTGGCATCATGACATAACTGGATCACCTTAGCGTCAGTATCATCATCATTCAGTGTGGTTAGATCCATCAATTTCAGTGCACGAAGTGCTGCTGCTTTTAAATCGCTCATTTCTATCTCCGATCAATAGTCAAAAATGTCTCTGCTCTACCTGTCACTCAGTATAGAAACTGAAGCAGAATCGGTAGAGAAACAGTCATAAATGAACGGACTTGGTTCCTTGAAGACTCGGTACATTCCATTACGTACCAATTGCTATCCTTGTCACCGCACAGTACCAGTTTGGTCTATGGCACAACAATCTTCGATTGCGGTGTCTTTCCGCCGGATATGGTGTTCCGGAGGTCATCAGGCAACTCGTTTGCCTGGTCAGTCTGTATCAGGAAATATTCCCAGCACTTTAACTTAGCCACTAGATTATAGGTATTACCAATAAAACTGTAGTGGTCAAATAGAACGCAAACGGTTTGTATCTCAAAAAAGATCCGGCCATCCTGACCGAACTTACGACCAAATGGGGTGAAAATACCATTCGGCCAAAAAACAAAACGCCCCGCAGCACATTCATGCTACGGGGCGAATTCTAATGGCGTCTATAAATGCTTTCTCAGAACAAGCTTAGAAAGACAGGAAGAAGCCAGCAATGGTCGCTGCCATCAGGTTAGACAGAGTACCTGCAGCTACCGCTTTAACACCCATACGTGCGATGTCGTGACGACGGTTTGGCGCCAGGCCACCCAGACCACCCAGTAGGATCGCGATAGAAGACAGGTTCGCGAAACCACACAGAGCAAACGAGATGATTGCGGCAGTCTTCTCAGACATCGCAACACCAGTTGCCGCAACGATTTGAGCATTGTCGCCGACATAAGGTACGAAGTTCAGGTAAGCGACGAATTCGTTTACTACCAGCTTCTGACCGATGAATGAACCAGCCAGAGTCGCTTCTTCCCAAGGAACACCGATCAGGAATGCCAGAGGCGAGAACAGGTAACCCAACAGGATTTCCAGTGTCAGTTCAGGCATACCGAACCAACCGCCAACACCGCCCAACAGGCCGTTGATCAGCGCGATCAGACCAATGAAGGCCAGCAGCATTGCACCAACGTTCAGAGCCAGTTGCAAACCAACAGAAGCACCGCCAGCAGCTGCATCGATTACGTTAGCAGGCTTGTCTTCACCGCCGTCGATGTCCGCTCCCAGATCTTCGTGAGGCTGATCAGTTTCAGGTTTGATGATTTTAGCAAACAGCAGACCACCAGGAGCCGCCATAAAGGAAGCCGCTACCAGGTATTCCAGAGGAACACCCATCGCTGCGTAACCAGCCAGTACACCACCGGCTACAGATGCCAGACCACCACACATTACGGCGAACAGTTCTGATTCAGTCATGCGAGGTACGAATGGGCGTACAACCAGTGGCGCCTCAGTCTGACCAACGAAAATGTTTGCCGCCGCAGACATAGATTCCGCACGTGACGTACCCAGAGCTTTTTGCAGACCGCCACCAAGAATCTTGATAACCCACTGCATGACACCCAGGTAGTACAGTACAGAGATCAGTGACGAGAAAAAGATCAGTGTTGGTAGTACTTGGAACGCGAAGATAAAGCCGATGCCGTCAACAGAGAAGTTGACCAGGCTACCGAATAGGAAACCGGTGCCGTCTTTACCGAAGTCGATAACATTCTGAACACCAGCTGAGAAGCTAGCGAGCAGGTCACGACCCCATGGTACGTAAAGAACGAAACCACCGAGCAAAAATTGGATAGTGAACGCACCACCCACGGTTCTAAAGTTGATAGCTTTACGGTTGTCAGACAGAAGCACGGCGATGCCGACCAGTACTGCCATACCGATTAGGCTCATAAACAGACTCATAGTTTATGACTTCCTTATAGTTTATTTGTTGGCGTGTAACAAAATGGAGCTCAAAAGCGCGGCAATTATACTCATGCGACCAGTTATAAAGTAATGCTGCCTTCACACTTTCCGATAAGATTCACTATTGATTCACTTAAATGTGTGACTGAAATCTCTTTTGATAGAACTATCGTTTCAGTAATTAACAAAAAAACGGCAATTCATTTACAGATATTAAACGCACGATGGCTATTTCGCCAAAGGATCGGGGCAATCGTTTGCGCTGAAGTCTCTTTTAAATCAGCTAGTTCATACAGAATATCCTGCAACCACTTAGGATGGTTATCCATCCCCTGACGGCCACAAATTGGCATGTCTGGCGCGTCGGTTTCCAGCACCAGGCATTCAAGCGGTAAACGCTTTACCGCATGCCGAGTCTTATTTGCTCTGGGATAGGTAATCACGCCGCCAACGCCGATATAAAAACCGAGCTCAACAAACTGCATCGCTTGCTGGTAGCTGCCGGAAAATGCGTGCAGGATGCCGCCGGCGTTGAAATGATACTGTTTGAGTAATTGCAGAATCCGATTGTGGGCCTTGCGACTATGAATAATCAGCGGGAGTTGCAAGCGCAGGGCAAGCTCTATCTGGCCGGTAAAAAACTGCTCTTGCCGTTCTGGAGAGGTGTCGATCGCAAAATCCAGGCCGCACTCCCCCACCGCAATACACTGTTCCGTTCTGCTTTCCAGCGCTTGCGCCAGAAGATCCAGTGCAACATCCGGCTCGCCCTGTAAAAAGTGCGGATGCCAGCCCAAAGCGTAATAGAGCCCGTGATTGTGGCGGGATAACTGGTCAATGCGGTGCCAGTTGCTTTCACCAACGGCGGGGATCACCATCCGCTTCACCCCCTGCGCTTGGGCTTGCTGCCAATTTAGTGCAAAATCTGCAGCGAAAGGGGCAAAGTCAAAGTGACAATGGGTATCAAATAGCGACAGTGGTTCCCCGTCGTCATTCGCTGCTGTCGTCATGGGCAGGATCTTTACGATAAGGGGCACAGCACCGTTTCTGTTCGGGCGTCAGGCCCATTTCCCGGCACCAGGCGTCATACTTTGCCAGTAACTGTTTAAACCAACTCCACATATCACATTTCTCTTAGTCAGGCGTGGTTAATTCTGATGGTCGCGCTGGAACACCAACTCAGTCGGCGTCGATTGCTGCTCTACAAAATAGTAGCCGTCAGTGTCGAATTGAGTCAATTGCGCCACACTGTCCACTTGGTTATCGATAATATAACGCGCCATCATGCCACGGGCTTTTTTGGCGTAAAAACTGATCACTTTATACTGACCGTTTTTCTGATCCTTAAAGATAGGGGTAATAATCTGGCCGTCCAGCTTGGCAGGCTTCACCGCCTTAAAATACTCGTTCGAAGCCAGGTTGATCAGCACATTGTCACCTTGGTCATTGAGAGCCAGGTTCAGCGCCTCAGTGATCTTATCGCCCCAGAACTGATAGAGGTTACTGCCACGCGGGTTGGCCAGTTTGGTGCCCATCTCCAGACGGTAGGGCTGCATAAGATCCAGCGGTTTTAACAGTCCATATAAACCGGAGAGAATGCGCAGATGTTTTTGCGCGAACTCAAACGCCGGCTCGGTCATGGTTTCCGCTTCCAGCCCGGTATAAACATCACCTTTAAAAGCCAGGATCGCTTGACGCGAGTTCTGCTGGGTAAAGGTTTCGCTCCACTCGGCAAATCGTGCCACGTTCAGGCTGGCAATCTTATCGCTGACTTTCATCAGGCTGGCAATATCTGCTGGTGTCAACGCCCGACAGACATCGATCAACTGCTTGGATTGATCGACAAAATCGGGTTGGGTGAACTTCTCTGTTGCACAAGGAGACTCATAATCCAAAGTTTTGGCTGGGGATAAAACCACTAACATCGCAATATCTCTACTTTTTGCTTTACATATTGTCTTAGGTTACAAAAAAAGCCATGCAATGTCTGCATGGCTTTTTCTATCACTGTAATAGCGATAGGGTATTAACCTTTGTTGTTACCGTCCCAGATACCTTCTTCCAGCTGAGATTTCAGCTCAGGGTACTCATTGGCATCAAAGGTAGGCAGCTTACCGGCATCCAGCTGACGGTTATAATCTTTAGCCAGTTTCACCACGATACCGGATAACAACAGTATCGCCACCAGGTTCACAATTGCCATCAGGCCCATAGAGACATCCGCCAGATTCCAAACGGTGGAGTGAGCACCCAGAGCACCAAACATAACCATACCCAGTACCACCAAACGGAAGAGCATCAACCCTTTTTTATTGTTGTGTTCCAAGAACACCAGGTTGGTTTCAGCGTATGAGTAGTTGGCAATAATCGAAGTAAAGGCAAAGAAGAAAATCGCGATTGCGACAAAGGTTCCGCCCCAGTCACCGACCTGAGTGGTCAACGCGCGCTGAGTCAGTTCAATACCAGTCACTTCACCATGTGGCACATATTCACCCGACATTAGAATGATCGCCACTGTCGCGGTACAAATCACGATAGTGTCGACAAAAACACCGAGCATTTGCACATACCCCTGAGATGCCGGATGTGGTGGATACGGTGTCGCTGATGCAGCAGCATTCGGCGCTGAACCCATCCCCGCTTCGTTGGAAAACAGGCCGCGTTTCACCCCGTTAATCATGGCCTGAGCTATCGCGTAGCCTACACCACCAGCGGCCGCTTCCTGATAGCCAAACGCGCTTTTGAAGATCATTGCTATCACAGCCGGTACTTTCTCCGCGTTTGACAGCAGAATAAAGAATGCCAGCGCCAGATAGGCCAGTGCCATGATTGGAACGATCAGCTCCGCAGTGCGGGCAATTTTACGGATACCACCGAAAATAACGAAACCAGACAGGGCAACGATCGCCAAACCTACATAGAGAGGCTCAATACCAAAGGCATTGTTCACCGCACCGGTAATGGAGTTTGCTTGCACCGCATTGAATACCAGTCCAAACGAGATGATCAGGAATATTGAGAACATAACGCCCATCCAGCGCATTCCCAACCCTTTTTCCATGTAGTAGGCCGGCCCACCACGGTAGTTACCGTCTTTATCACGAGTCTTGTACAGCTGAGCCAGTGTACTTTCGGCGAATGAGGTCGCCATGCCCAACATGGCGATCAGCCACATCCAGAAGATGGCCCCTGGTCCGCCAGCAGTCAGGGCTACGGCAACCCCCGCCATATTACCGGTGCCAACGCGGGCTGCCAGGCTGGTACAAAGTGCTTGGAAAGAAGAGATACCAGCTTTGTCTGCCTTACGGCTATTTCTTAACACCGAAAATGTATGGCCAAAATGGCGCAGTTGGATAAAGCCCAAACGAAACGTAAAATAGATGCCAACCCCAACCAGGAGATAGACCAGAATCGAGCCCCACAAAAGGTCACTCAGTAAATTAATTAAGTCTTCCATACTTCCCTCAATAGAGTTGTTGCTGACTGAGGCTTCCTTTCTGTAGTTGAATTAGCCTGCAAGACCAAGATGTCAATGTGTCTTGATCCCCATGTCTGAAAACGCAAAAGCAACACTTTTACTCAGACACTAGGCTTCCTTGTTTGTGGCCAGCTTATTTTTTGACGGGCGGATGATGCAAGCTTAGCAGACAAAAATCAATATGAAACCGGGCACACCCACCGGTAGATTTAACTACAAAAATACACTTAATTAACACAATATCCAAAAAATAAGTTAATAAAACAGTGTTTAAAACCACTCGGAAACTGCAAAAGCTTAGATTGCATTATTTAATACTTGCAGACAACGCAAACGGGAGCCATCCCTTGCGAAAACAGGCTTGAGCCAGGTCAACCTGATGCGAAAAGCCGGGAAAAATCCGTGCCAGATTTTTTTGATACCAGGCTGGCGGCTATTTGTACCCGTATTCAGTGACGTGTTAACAAAATAGGTTTGCGCCATTCGCCAACAATGTGACATTGATCGTTCAAAGCTTCATCAACCAGCAGCTGACAAGTTTTGACAGGCAGTCAAAATTGAAAAATTTATTCATTAAAATGCAACAAATGAGAAACAAATCAAGGTTAATCTTCGAGCAGATGTGGTATTAAGAAATCTCCATGTTGGAGAGAACCGTTAATTAGAGGTGGCTTATGGAAGGCATGCAGTTTAACGACATTATGGAAATGGATTTTCCCCGTGGGCGTTCAGTTCGCTCAAAGCCCGTAAAGCGTAAATGGCGAGAAATTGAAGCTATTAAGGATAGGCAACGGTTACAGAAAGAACTAATGGAAATGGATATCGGTTTCGAAGATACAGCGGATATCGATTTATAACACAATGAGAAGAGGCACTGGGTGGTGCCTCTTTTTTTATTGTCGTTATTATTGTGCCTGCCAGATTCAGTTCGACTCTTGGTAGTTTGAATACCCGCTCTATCGGCTGGACTCGGCATCTGTTTGTCTGACCCTCTGCGCCAGTTGCTGATACTGCTCGGCAATGGTATCGCCAAAGACTGGATCGTCCTCGTTAACCGACCACTTCTGCTCGACCGCTTGCCAGTCTTCCGTGGTGAAGGTGTTGGCAATCAGCGGTAACACAGAGTGTTCCTCCAGTTCAAGGTGCCGTTTTTGACTGGCAATAAACTCTTCCAACTGCTCAATAAACACTGACTGAGGCACAATCGCATCTTGCAGGATCATATCGACGGTATTGAGAAAATCGTGGGTACTTTTCGACAGCTCGACGTGTTCCTGTTCAAGGTTTTCAATTTGATGCTGGTGACCATATTTATCCAGGAAATACTGGTAAATAATATCTTCTTTGGGATGGTGTACCCGCTCAGAGTGGTTAGTGAGGTAATCAACGATCTCTTTGATCAAAGCATAATTGACCGACTCTTCTTGCTTGAGCAGGTTGAGTTTATTCTTGAGGATGGCCAACAATCGTATCATGTAGCCATGCTCTCTTCGGATACGTTCGAGCATCATAGCGTCTCTCCTTAAACAGCCACTATTAATAAGTGTATATCAGGGCAGGAGAATTCGCTTTGACCTTGCTCTTAATTTGGTCAGTTTATCAGCACAGGTAAGCGCCAATCTATTGGCTGTTTGCCTTGCTGAGTCAATAGCTTATTTGCTTGAGAGAAGTGTCGGCAACCAAAAAAACCGCGATGGGCAGAGAGAGGAGAAGGATGCGGCGCCTCCAGCACAAAGTGCTTTGAACGGTCTATAAACCGGCCTTTTTTCTGAGCATGCGCCCCCCACAACAGAAAAACCACACCGGTTTGATACTGATCGACTGCGGCGATAACCTGGTCGGTAAACTGCTCCCAACCGGTTTTTGCATGTGAGTGGGCTTTGCCCTGCTCAACGGTCAGTACCGTATTGAGCAATAACACCCCTTGCTCAGCCCATTGCTGTAAGTAACCATGTGAGGGAATGCTAAAATCTTCAATATCTTGCGCCAACTCTTTGTACATATTAACTAAAGAGGGAGGCGGTTTAACTCCGGGCAAAACAGAAAAACATAAGCCGTGTGCCTGATTGGGGCCGTGATAAGGATCCTGGCCTAAAATCACAACTTTTACGTCTTGAAACTCTGTTGCGCGAAAAGCGTTGAACACGTCCTGCGCAGGCGGGTAGATGTTTTTTCCCGCCGAACGCTCCTGCTCTACAAACTGCAGCGTCTGCTGAAAGTACTGTTGCTGCTTTTCTTCACCAATTACATCATGCCATGTGAATGACGTCGCCATAGTGGTTGCCCTGAGAAAGATAGAGTGCTGCATTTTCGCAAAATCAGCAGCAAAAACCTACCCGTTGACAGCCATTATTCGACTTTACCCGATAGTTAACTGTATAAAAACACTTAACTAACCAGGTTAATTTTTGTGCTGCGGTGTGCGGTGGTGTCCGCGGCCGGTAATGTGGCGATTTGGTACCGGTAACCGTACACGGGTAGTAATGTGTGGCATAACTGATCTAGACATAGCGAACCTCCCAAACGTCATCATTCAACATATGTCACCTTAACTGTATGAAAGAAAGATGCCAGTTATGTGATTTTGCGGTTAATTCTCATTTCGGCGAAATGGTAGTGGCGCAGCGCTGCGATTTCATCCGGCCAGAGATCAGGGTTAATTGTCTCTAGTATCAAGGGGATATAGTCAAAACGTTGGTCCTGGGCAATATACCGGAAGCACTCCCAGCCTATCTCTCCTGCGCCTAGCGAATGATGGCGGTCAACCCGACCCGCTAAGGGGATTTTTGAGTCATTTAGATGCATTGCACGCAGATAGTGCATGCCTACGATCCGGTCAAATTCGGCAAAGGTTGCCTCACAAGCGGCAAAGCTCGTCAGGTCATATCCGGCAGCGAAGGTATGACAAGTATCTAGACAGACACCTACCCGCTGTTTGTCTTCTACCTGGTCGATGATGTCGCGCAGATGTTCAAATCGCCATCCCAGGTTGGTCCCCTGACCGGCGGTGTTCTCGATTACGGCAACCACATCTGGAACCGCTTGGTGAGCCAGATTGATCGACTCAGCAATCGTTGCCAGACACTGCGGCTCATCCACTTGATTGAGATGACTACCGGGATGGAAGTTGAGCATAGTCAGCCCAAGTTGTCGGCAGCGCGCCATTTCATCGATAAAAGCCAGCCGGGATTTTTCCAGCTTCTGCTGGTCCGGGGATCCTAAATTGATCAGGTAAGAGTCGTGGGGCAGGATTTGCTGTGGCGAAAAGCCGAACTGTTGGCAGTTCCGCTTAAAGTCGCGGATGCTGGACTCGCTGAGCGGTTTGGCCTGCCACTGGCGCTGATTTTTAGTAAACAGCGCAAAAGCATTAGCGCCAATCTCTTTCGCGCGAAGCGGCGCGTTCTCCACACCACCGGCGGCTGAAACATGAGCACCGATATATTTGTTGCCAACATCAGCGGGAATACCGTTGACCGACTCAAACTTTGTAATTTTCATATATTCAGTAAAACCTTATTCTTTCAATCAGCCAATACTATTGATCAACAGATTAAATTTGTAGTTATAAACCCTCATTTCATGCCATTTCATCGCTCCCCCTCCGTCCATGAAAATCTGAAAGATACCAATTTACAGTGCGTTAAATTGCATGCCGTCAATTTTACATCAACACAATACGGTTAGAATGTGGTTATTTGACTTAAATCAAAATACACACAACAAAAATAGGGTATATAGTACTTACTCAACAAAATTTGAAAATATACACCACTTTTTTAGTGGCCAAGGAGATAAGTAATGATACAAGGTATTCAAATTACCCAAGCAGACAATCAACAACTGGTTAATTCCATCTGGCTGATCGATAGCGAAGCGAACCAGGCTCGTTGTGTTGCCGCTACAGAAGGTTATCAGCCCGAGCAAGTTGTCGCTATCGACGAACTGGGCAGCTTTGAAAGCCGTGAAGTTGCAGTTGAAACTGCGCCTAAGATCGAAGGCGGCCAACACCTGAATGTCAATGTACTGAAACGTGAAACTCTGGAAGATGCAGTTGCAAACCCGGAAAAATACCCGCAACTGACTATTCGCGTTAGTGGCTATGCGGTACGTTTCAACTCTCTGACCCCAGAGCAGCAACGCGACGTTATCGCACGTACTTTTACTGAATCACTATAATCGATTCATGCAGGATTTAAGAAGGTGCTCAATGAGCACCTTTTTTGTTTCCAGTTAAAACGTGCCGAGTCGCTGCAACAACTGCAGAAATTGCACTCCAATCCTTCATTGATCGCAAACTAGTCCTTCATCTTAATTATATAAAGTTTTTTATTTACTAAATACAGCTTTTGGCTAAATTTATAAAGACAATACTTTACTTAATCATTTTACCAGTCTGGTGATACGCACCAGCCATAATAATCACAATAACACGGTGAGAAGGAGGGCGAGATGACCACTTATGTAGAACACGCCAATATTACCGTCAGTAATCTGGAGCAGACCCTGCAGTTTATCCAGACCGCGTTACCTGAGTTCAAAATCCGCCACCAGGGGA
Source organism: Vibrio sp. (assembly GCF_050299255.1). Classification (GTDB taxonomy): domain Bacteria; phylum Pseudomonadota; class Gammaproteobacteria; order Enterobacterales; family Vibrionaceae; genus Vibrio. The sequence goes on along the minus strand of NZ_JBNKVP010000013.1, from coordinate 46,878 downwards.
AAAACGATCAGCGCTGGTGTCATATCGGTACCGACAGTAGTTACCTGGCGATACAGGAACAGGGACCAGCTGACAAACCACCAGGTCAGAGCACCCCCTATTACGATATCGGCATCAACCATATCGGTATTGTGGTAGAGGACGTTAGCGAAATCGAGCAGCGACTGCTGAAACAGGGCTACCGGCAAAATCCCCAGGGTGCCGATGAGACATTTCGCCGCCGGATCTACTTTTTTGACAGCGATGGCATCGAATGGGAGTTTATCCAGTACTTCAGCGATGATGCCAATGAGCGCAACCTGTACGAATAATTTCTGGTTAGGCCACTTACGGAGTTTCTGCCTGTTATCCATTTCACACCGCTGCAGACAAAAAAGCCCGCTCTTGTGAGCGGGCAATGAGGTTGTCATGTAAGCCTCAGGCTTACTGTTGTTATTAATTAAGCCAAGTTAGCTTTCACTTTTGCGTGCAGCTCCTGCACTGAAGTGACGCTGGTTTTTGCATCGGCTGTATGAGCCATACAGGTAGCGAAAGCCGCGTTAAGCGTAGTCGTGTAGTTCACCTTCTCAGCCAGAGCGCCGCGACGCAGAACTTTCGAGTCTTCAATCGCCTGACGCCCTGCAGCCGTGTTGATGATATAGGTGTACTCATTGTTCTTGATCCGGTCAAGAATATGTGGACGACCTTCATGTACCTTATTCACCAGGCGCGGGTTAATACCTGCTTCACCCAGAATTACCGCAGTACCGTGGGTTGCATCCAACTGGTAACCCAGTTTGGTCAGCTTAGAGGCCAGGTCCACTACGCGCTTCTTGTCGCCTTTACGAACCGACAGCAGTGCACGGCCACCTTCTGGGTAAACATTGCCACAGCCCAGTTCCGCTTTCGCGTAAGCTTCGGCAAAGGTGTTGCCAACGCCCATTACCTCACCGGTCGAGCGCATTTCAGGGCCGAGTAGTGGGTCAACGCCAGGGAACTTGTTAAATGGCAGTACCACTTCTTTAACCGAGTAGTATGGCGGGATGATCTCTTTGGTAAAGCCTTGAGATTCCAGCGACTGACCAGCCATAACACGAGCGGCAATTTTCGCCAGTGGTGCACCGGTGGCTTTAGAGACGAACGGTACGGTACGCGCAGCTCGAGGGTTAACCTCAATCAGGTACACGTCGTTATCTTTCACCGCAAACTGAGTGTTCATCAGGCCACGAACACCCAGTTCGAACGCCAGTTTCTCAACCTGTTCACGCATCACATCCTGGATTTCCTGGCTTAGTGTATAAGCAGGCAGCGAACAGGCAGAGTCACCAGAGTGAACGCCGGCTTGCTCGATGTGTTCCATGATGCCGCCGATAACCACACGCTCACCATCACAGATGGCATCAATGTCGACTTCGGTTGCGTCATCCAGGAAACGGTCCAGCAGAACTGGGGATTCGTTCGATACGCTGACCGCTTCGTTGAAGTAACGGCGCAGGTCTTGTTCATCGTAAACGATTTCCATCGCACGACCACCCAGTACGTAAGATGGACGAACGACTAGCGGGAAGCCAATCTCTTTGGACTTCTCAACGGCCTGTTCCATGGTGGTTACAGTGGCGTTTTCTGGCTGCAACAGACCAAGGCGCTCTACCGCTGCCTGGAAGCGCTCACGGTCTTCCGCACGGTCGATCGCATCCGGGCTGGTACCGATGATCGGCACACCAGCAGCTTCCAGAGCACGAGCCAGTTTCAGTGGTGTCTGGCCACCGTACTGAACGATAACCCCTTTTGGCTTCTCAACACGGACGATAGCCAGTACATCTTCCAGCGTCACCGGTTCGAAGTAGAGGCGATCAGACGTGTCGTAATCGGTTGAAACCGTCTCAGGGTTACAGTTAACCATGATGGTCTCATAGCCGTCTTCACGCAGTGCCAGCGAGGCGTGTACACAGCAGTAGTCAAACTCGATACCTTGACCGATACGGTTTGGACCACCGCCCAGAACCATAATCTTGTCGTTATCTGTTGGCTGGGCTTCACACTCTTCATCATAAGAGGAGTACATGTAAGCCGTATCTGAAGAGAACTCAGCCGCACAAGTATCAACGCGCTTGTAGACAGGATGAATGTCGAACTGATCGCGCAGACGACGGATTTCACTCTCAGAGACGCCTAGCAGTGCAGACAGACGGGCATCAGAGAAGCCTTTACGTTTCATCTTACGCAGTACGTCTTCCGTCAAACCGGCAAAACCGCCCGCCTTGACTTCATTTTCCAGCTTAACGATCTCTTCGATCTGAACCAGGAACCAGCGATCGATTTGCGTCAGGTTAAATACACCATCAACAGAGAGACCGGCACGGAATGCGTCAGCGATATACCAGATACGTTCAGCACCGGCTTCCTTCAGTTCGTGACGAATTTGCGACAGGGCATCCGGAGATTCCAGGTCGACCATTTCGTCAAAACCGTTGGCACCGACTTCCAGACCGCGCAGAGCTTTTTGCAGAGACTCTTGTTGGTTACGACCAATCGCCATTACCTCACCCACAGACTTCATCTGAGTGGTCAGACGGTCGTTAGCGCCGGCAAACTTTTCAAAGTTAAAGCGAGGGATCTTGGTCACTACGTAGTCGATCGTCGGTTCGAATGAAGCTGGTGTAGCACCACCAGTGATGTCGTTCATCAGCTCATCCAGCGTGAAACCTACTGCCAGTTTAGCCGCGATTTTCGCAATCGGGAAACCGGTCGCTTTGGATGCCAGAGCCGAAGAGCGAGATACGCGCGGGTTCATCTCGATGATGACCATACGGCCATCTTTCGGGTTGATACCAAACTGAACGTTTGAGCCGCCGGTCTCAACACCGATTTCGCGCAGAACGGCCAGCGATGCGTTCCGCATCAGTTGGTACTCTTTATCCGTTAGCGTCTGTGCCGGAGCGACTGTAATTGAGTCACCGGTATGAATACCCATTGGGTCAAAGTTTTCGATTGAACAGACGATGATGCAGTTGTCCGCTTTGTCGCGAACCACTTCCATTTCGTACTCTTTCCAGCCGATCAGAGATTCGTCGATCAATAGTTCATTGGTTGGCGACAGATCCAGGCCGCGGCGACAGATCTCTTCAAACTCTTCTTTGTTATACGCGATACCACCGCCGGTACCACCCATAGTAAATGAAGGACGAATAATACATGGGAAACCGACCATATCGAGTACTCGATACGCCTCTTCCATACTTTTCGCGGTATCGGCACGTGGACACTCCAGGCCGATGGACTTCATCGCTTTATCGAAGCGAGAACGGTCTTCCGCTTTATCAATTGCGTCTGCGGTTGCACCAATCATTTCCACGCCAAACTCAGCGAGAACACCATGCTTCTCCAGGTCTAGCGCACAGTTCAGTGCAGTCTGACCGCCCATAGTCGGCAGAACAGCATCAGGACGTTCTTTTTCGATGATCTTGCGTACAACTTCCCACTGAATCGGTTCGATGTAGGTGGCATCGGCCATTTCCGGGTCAGTCATGATAGTCGCCGGGTTAGAGTTAACCAGGATGACTCGGTAGCCCTCTTCACGTAGCGCTTTACACGCTTGCGCACCAGAATAGTCAAACTCACAAGCCTGACCGATAACAATCGGGCCAGCACCAAGAATTAGAATACTTTTTAAATCCGTACGTTTTGGCATTCTTAACTACTCCGAATTACGCTTTGTGTTTCTTAATCAGTTCAATGAAGTGGTCAAACAATGGCGCAGCATCGTGTGGACCTGGGCTCGCTTCCGGGTGACCCTGGAAGCTGAATGCCGGTTTATCTGTGCGGTGAATACCTTGCAGTGTACCGTCAAACAGAGACTTGTGTGTGGCACGCAGGTTCTCTGGCAGAGTCTCTTCATCCGCGGCAAAACCGTGGTTTTGCGACGTGATCATCACAACGTCACGATCAAGATCTTTTACCGGGTGGTTGGCACCATGGTGGCCAAACTTCATTTTGACAGTCTGGGCACCGGACGCCAGAGCCAGAATTTGGTGGCCCAGGCAGATACCAAACAGTGGCAGTCCTTCATCAAGGAATGTCTTAGTCGCTTCAATAGCATAGGTACATGGCGCCGGGTCACCAGGGCCGTTTGACAGAAATACGCCATCCGGGTTCAGTGCCAGTACTTGTTCTGCCGGCGTTTCAGCAGGTACCACCGTCAGGCGGCAACCACGATCAACCAGCATACGCAGGATGTTGCGCTTGGCACCAAAATCATAAGCAACAACGTGATAAGGAAGTTCGCTATCGGCTTTCGCTTCCGGCAGACCGCCTTCCAGAGTCCAGGAACCCTGTTTCCATTCGTAGTTCTCTTTAGTCGTCACTACCTTGGCCAGGTCCATTCCTTTCAGACCCGGAAACTCTTTTGCTTTTGCCAGAGCCAACGCTTCATCCAGGTTGTCACCTGCCGCGATACAGCCATTCTGTGCACCTTTCTCACGCAAAATACGGGTTAACTTACGCGTATCGATATCAGCGATGCCGACGATATTTTGCGATTTTAGGTAATCAGATAGGGACTGTTCGTTACGGAAGTTAGAAGCAATAAGCGGAAGATCGCGAATCACAAGGCCTTGTGCATGGATTGAAGAAGATTCTTCATCTTCGGTGTTAGTACCGGTATTGCCAATGTGGGGATAAGTAAGGGTAACAATCTGTTGAGAATAGGAAGGATCAGTGAGGATTTCTTGATACCCCGTCATCGAGGTATTAAAAACGACTTCACCAACGGATGTACCATCTGCCCCTATGGAAACTCCGCGGAACACTGTCCCATCTTCTAGGACTAACAGTGCTGATTTACTCAAGACAACCTCCAGAATAAAAATGCATAAATTTTAAATTAAACTGCAAATTTGCCTTCCAAAATGCCAAATAAACGTACTTATTGGGAAATTAGACAAATTGGCGGTATTCTAATGACGAGTATGACCTGTGTCAACATTGAGCCATAAATAAAACAGATATTTTCAAGACCATCATGCAATTCAGTTACTAAAGCCCCAAAATAACAACTTTTAACCGCAAAAACCCACCAGCCGGACAGGGTTTATTAAAAAACATAAAACACTCCAGGTTAAACCATTTAATAATTTTGTTCAGAATTGCGCAATCGTTAACTGAAGCAACTTTAGTAGGGCTTTTAATTATTAGCCACTTAAAATCAACCATAACCCCCATAATCATACGTTAACTAAACGGGAATAAGCCGATCTTTGCTGTTGAGTTTAACCCTATTGAAATGGTAAATACAAAATCGCCGGCATATGCCGGCGAATAATTATTTACTTATAGCTCATTGAGTCCGAGCACATCTACCATCGAATAGAAGCCGGCTTCCCGTCCGTTTAGCCAGACGGCAGCCTTCACCGCCCCGTTAGCAAACGTCATTCGGTCGGTTGCTTTATGAGAGATCTCAACCCGCTCACCGATATCGGCAAACATCGCGGTATGTTCACCCACAATATCGCCAGCCCGAATCGTGGCAAAACCAATTTCGTCGCGACTGCGTTCTCCGGTAATCCCCTCCCGGGCATACACGGCGACGTCACTGAGTTTGTTCCCCATCGCGCCCGCGATCGCTTCCCCCATACCGATGGCCGTTCCCGACGGCGCATCAACTTTATGACGGTGGTGCGCTTCGATCACCTCAATATCACAGTAATCGCCCATCACTTTGGCCGCTTTCTCCAGAAGTTTAAACACCAGGTTTACGCCAACGCTGTAGTTGGGGGCCATGACCACCGGAACCTGTTTGGCCGCTTCCTCAATCTGCGTACGTTCCTGCTCGCTGAACCCTGTCGTGCCAATCACAATTTTTTTACCATGTTGACGACACAACTCCAGATTTGCGAGGGTACTCGCCGGCGCAGTAAAGTCGATGATAACGTCAAACTGATCGACAACGCTGGCCAGGTCATCCACCAGAGTGATGTCCAGTTTACCTTCACCACACAGTTCTCCGACATCGACGCCCACCAAAGATGACTCCGGACGTTCAGATCCAGCAGAAAATTTTGCGTTCGGATTTACCATTGCCGCTTTGACAAGATTGCGCCCCATTCGCCCTGCGGCACCCGCGACTGCGATTCTGACCATTCCCTAATTCTCCATTTGTTCTGTTGCGCCTCTCCTGCTTTGGGAGCCCTGCGCCAGTTACAAGTTGCTTAGTGCTCTTAAACTACCAACATTCCACAGTGCTGGCTAGCAGTTAAGAGAACTCTTTCATCACGCGCTCAACTATCGGGGTATTCGCCTCAGGAAAACAGTACTGATCGAGCTTGTTAACCGCCACCCAGGCACTGTTCTGGCCTTCCCGCCCATACGGCTCACGTTCAAAAGCTGTCACGGAAAGAAAATCGAAGGTTAGGGATTTATCCGAGTAATCAAAATCAAGATGTTGAAAAAGTAGCTGTTCGGTGACGGTAATCCCCACTTCTTCATCCAGTTCACGAATCAGTGCCTGTTCGATACTCTCACCCGACTCCACTTTTCCTCCAGGAAACTCCCAGTAACCACCTTTGTGTTTATCTTGCGGGCGTTGGGTGATAAATACCTGCGACTTGTCCTGGTTGAAGATGATTCCCGCCACGATGTGAATTCGTTTCATAACTTTTTGTCCTACTATAGTGCTTCAGCCCTGACAGGCAATGAATCAGACTGTAAAAAAAGAGCCGCCATAGCGACTCTTTGATTTACATTTTACCCAACGGAAACCTAGTGGCTAGGCAATTTTTCCGTGGCACTGTTTGTATTTTTTCCCGCTGCCACATGGACACGGTTCGTTACGGCCGACTTTGCGCTCATTTCGAACCGTCTGCTGATGCTCACCTTCTTCATCACCTTCCGACAACGGGCTATCCGCTGAGGCGTGCTGAGCCTGAGCAAGGCGAGCTGCCTCTTCAGCCTGAGCTCGGCGCTGTGCTTCCATCCGCTCAACCTCTTCCTGTTGCTGAACACGTACTCGGGAAAGTACCATGATGACATCAACTTTCAGTGCTTCAAGCAGGTTTTCAAACAGTTCAAACGACTCACGTTTGTATTCCTGTTTCGGGTTCTTCTGGGCGTAACCGCGCAAATGAATTCCCTGACGCAGGTGGTCCATGGCAGCCAGGTGTTCTTTCCACAGTGTATCGAGGGTTTGCAGCATCACAGATTTTTCAAAGTTACGCAGCACAGACTCGCCAACCACCGCTTCTTTTTCTTTGTATACCTCGACTGCAGAAGAAAGAATTTTTTCTCGCAACGCCTCTTCGTACAGTTTGTCGTCCTGCTCTAACCACTCTTTAACCGGCAGTTCCAGGTCAAAGTCATTTTTCAGACGGTTTTGCAGCCCCTCGACATCCCACATATCTTCCAGAGATTGTGGTGGAATATACTCATCGATGACAGCGGTAAACACATCGATACGATTCTGTTCAATCATATCGCTGATGTCTTCTGCGCTCATTAACTCATCGCGCAGCTCATAAACCACTTTACGCTGGTCATTGGCAACGTCATCGAACTCAAGCAGCTGTTTACGGATGTCGAAGTTACGGCCTTCGACTTTACGTTGTGCTTTTTCGATTGAGCGGGACAGCATCTTGCTCTCAATCGCTTCGCCTTCATCCATACCGCTTTGGATCAAGCTAGCCATGCGATCTGAGGTAAAGATACGTAGCAGCGAATCTTCCATCGACAGATAGAAACGTGAAGAACCGGCATCACCCTGACGTCCTGAACGGCCGCGCAGCTGGTTATCGATCCGGCGTGATTCATGGCGCTCAGTACCGATAATATGCAAACCGCCAGCTTGCAAGACCTGTTCATGCACCTGTTTCCACTCATCTTTAATGGTGTCGATCTGCTCTTGAGTCGGGCTTTCAATACCTTCAATCTTGGCCTGCCAGCTACCACCCAACACGATATCGGTACCACGGCCGGCCATGTTGGTCGCGATAGTAACCGCGCCAGGTTTACCCGCTTCGGCGACAATTTCCGCTTCTTTTTCGTGGAACTTAGCGTTCAGTACATTGTGCTTAATTTTTGCCTGTTTCAACGCATTGGAAAGCAGTTCCGATTTCTCGATTGAAACGGTACCGACCAGGATTGGCTGTCCTTTGCTTGAACGTTCTTTGATGTCTTCGATGATCGCGTTGAATTTTTCCAGCTCAGTGCGGTAGACCACATCCGGCATATCGTCGCGGATCATTGGCTTATTGGTAGGAATAACTACCGTCTCAAGACCGTAGATAGACTGGAATTCGAACGCTTCGGTATCTGCCGTGCCTGTCATACCGGACAGTTTTTCATACAGACGGAAGTAGTTCTGGAAAGTAATCGATGCCAGCGTCTGGTTTTCGTTCTGAATTTTCACCCCTTCTTTGGCTTCGACAGCCTGGTGTAAACCTTCAGACCAGCGACGACCCGGCATAGTACGGCCGGTATGTTCGTCAACGATCACCACTTCACCGTCGTCGGTAACGATGTAATCAACATTGCGCTCAAACAGTACGTGAGCACGCAGCGCCGCATTGACGTGGTGAAGCAGGCTGATATTCGTAGGAGAATAGAGAGTATCGCCCTCTTCCATCAGGCCATTTTTTACCATCAACTCTTCGACGAACTCCTGACCGGTTTCAGTCAGGTAAACTTGCTTCGATTTTTCGTCTACCGTGTAGTGGCCATCACCACGGTACTCTTCAGAGTCTTCTTGATCCTGCTTCTGCAGATTTGGGATCAGGGTATTGATTCGGGTGTAAAGCTCTGAGCTGTCTTCCGCTGGACCAGAAATGATCAACGGTGTACGCGCTTCATCGATTAAGATTGAGTCCACCTCATCGACAACAGCGAAGAAACGGTCGCGTTGTACCCGATCTTCCGCGCGGAACGCCATGTTGTCACGCAGGTAGTCAAAACCAAATTCGTTATTGGTTCCGTACAGAATATCAGCAAGATAAGCGGCTTTTTTCTCATGCGGTGGCATATTAGGCACATTAACACCGACGGTCATACCGAGAAATTCGAACAGTGGGCGGTTGGTTTCCGCGTCACGTTTGGCCAGATAGTCGTTCACTGTCACAATATGAACCCCTCTGCCAGCCAGAGCATTCAGGTACGCCGGCAAGGTTGCGGTCAGGGTTTTACCCTCACCAGTACGCATCTCTGCAATCTGGCCCGCATTAAGCACCATACCACCGATCAACTGGACGTCGAAGTGGCGCATGCCAAACACCCGCTTAGAGGCTTCGCGTACCGTTGCGAACGCTTCAGGCAGTAACTGGTCTAGTGTTTCACCCTGTTCTAAGCGTTCACGAAATTCCACTGTTTTCGCTTTCAGCTCTTCATCTGAAAACGCTTCAAATGCAGGTTCGTAATTATTGATTTCTTTTACAATTTTTCTAAGGCGACGCAAAGTTCGGTCATTGCGACTACCAATTACCTTCGTCAGTAGCTTAGTTATCATTTGCTATGAATCTCTCTCGTTTAGATCGCAGACGATCTACTAAAAATGCCTTCAGTCTCCACCAGTTTTCAACTAAGAATACTGAGATAAATCATATACCACTCATATTGTGACACAGTGTCTATATTTCAAGGCATTATTTCTGTTTAGGCCCGTTAGTGTAAGTAATTTCGTATTCAACAACCAATTACATCCTAATTTGTTTGAACCACTTTTCGTTTTTGACCTTTTCACTGCTTATCTATTGACCAGCCCGCCCCTATCAAGCCAGGCCAGATTCCATTACACTAATGGTTCTCAATCTGTGAGGCTCTTTATGCGCGACCATCGTCCCACACCAACCAGTCAACTTATGGACGACTCTAAGCTGAGTCAGTTACAACAGCATGCAAAACAGATCCTGGCCATCAACCATGCGCTATCTATACTGCTTCCCCGTGGTACGGAGAACTATTGCCGGGCGGCAAACCTGCGTCAGGGTATGCTGATTATCGAAGTCGCCAGTGCACCGATAAAGATGAAACTCAATTACGAGCGATTGAACCTGCTCAATCAACTGCGCAGTGCTGGCTTTGCCGGATTGGTGGGTATAGAACTGAAAATCAACCCGGAACTCAGTCGGTCACCACTGCCAGGCCGGGAAGACGATAACGCTGCAAAACCCAGAGAGCCATTGTCAGATACTGCCGCTAATTTTTTACGTGAACTGGCGGTCAATGCTTCACCGAAACTGCAGAAGAGACTGGAAAAACTGGCACAACTGGCCAAAAAACGTTCTGATTAAAAGAGGTTAGTCGAGGTAGAGACAACTTCGGGTATTGTTATAGACACAAAAAAACCAGTCCGACGGGACTGGTTTTTTCTTTTAACTATCAGGCAAACACCAAGCTTGGGTCACCAAATGCTACTGGAGAACCAACTTCTTCCTCAAAGGTTGCCCACTCCCATGCTTCCTGGTCGGCTAACACAGCTCTGAGTAGCTGGTTATTCAATCCATGACCAGATTTATAGGCGCGGAATTCGCCGACTATAGCATGGCCACACATGTACAGGTCACCAATTGCATCCAGTACTTTGTGGGTAACAAATTCGTTTTCGAATCGCAGCCCTTCTTCGTTGAGGATGCGGTAGTCATCCAGCACGATGGCACAATCAAAGCTACCACCCAGGCACAGATTCTGCGACTGCAGATATTCGATATCACGCATGAAGCCAAATGTACGTGCGCGGGAGATCTCTTTCACAAAACCTTGCGAAGAAAAATCGAACTGTAGGCGCTGTTCATCAGAATCGATAGCAGGATGGTTAAATTCAATTTCGAAATCCATCCGGAAACCGTCAAACGGTACCAGTTCAGCCCACTTATCACCATCTTCAAAACGCACCGGTTTTTTGATACGAATGAACTGTTTTGGTGCAGTCAAGGTTTCGACACCTGCTTGTTGCAACAGATAGACGAACGGGCTGGCACTGCCATCCATAATTGGGATTTCAGGTGCATCGACTTCAATAATTACGTTATCGATACCCATACCTGCTAGTGCAGCGTTTAGGTGTTCAACCGTTGAGATACGAACACCTTGCTCATTTACAAGCGCCGTACACAGCATAGTGTCACGGACAGACTCGGCATCAGCAGGGAAATCAACCGGCGGATTCAGGTCGGTGCGACGATACACCACGCCTGTGTTTGCAGCAGCAGGGCGAAGCGTAAGTGTCACTTTACGACCGGAGTGCAATCCAACTCCAGTTGTTTTCACTATTTGTTTCAGAGTACGTTGTCTGATCATCTACTTGCCTCTACGTCAGTGCTGTATGATCCGCGGTCTATGGGACCATAATCCGCGAATCCTACCATTAATTTGAACAAAGTCAAATTTTGATACTTTTTTAGTCAGCCTGACGACGCAAAAACGCTGGAATATCCAGGTAACCATCTTCTTTTTCCGACTCAGGCGCGGTGTTCTGCTTTCCTGAGCTGGCAACAGTATGAGTCGCCGGCTGAGAGGTTACATTTTCTTTTTCTTTCTGGTAACTACCTTGCAAACTACGTGCCGGCTTCTCTTCTGCCGTCACTTGAGCAGTAGAAGTCTGCACTGTCGGTTGCGCTACCGGCTTTGGCTGGCTGACCGAAGCCACGCTAGTTTTGCCACCCGCGACCAAAGTGATATCGGGTTTTTTCTCGTTGCCAATACCTGTGGCCACGACAGTAACACGAATTTCATCGGTCATATCCGGATCAAGTGATGTACCGATTACAACTGTCGCATTGTCTGAAGCAAACGCTTTTACGGTGTTACCTACGGTTTCAAACTCGTCCAGTCGCATGTCGAGACCGGCGGTAATATTCACCAGAACACCACGGGCGCCAGCCAGATCAATATCTTCCAGCAGCGGGCTGGAAATAGCCGTTTCCGCGGCTTCTTCAGCACGGTCTTCACCTTTGGCAATACCGCTACCCATCATGGCGTGACCCATTTCAGACATCACTGTACGTACGTCTGCGAAGTCGACGTTAATCATACCCGGGCGAGTAATCAGTTCGGCAATCCCCTGAACCGCATTTTTCAATACGTCATTGGCACTGGCAAATGCCTCCAGCAGAGTGACACCGCGGCCAAGTACCTTCAGCAGCTTTTCATTTGGAATGGTAATCAGAGAGTCCACATGCTTAGACAGCTCTTCGATACCCTGCTCTGCAAACGCCAGCCGCTTTTTACCTTCAAAACTGAATGGCTTAGTTACCACAGCAACAGTCAGGACACCCAGCTCTTTAGCGACTTCGGCGATCACAGGTGCTGCACCGGTACCGGTACCGCCACCCATTCCGGCTGCGATAAACACCATATCGGCACCAGTGAGGACATCTTTAATTCTTTCTTTGTCTTCCAGCGCTGCGTCACGACCCACCTGAGGATTCGCTCCGGCACCTAAGCCTTTGGTGATATCACCACCGATTTGAATTACTGAGCTCACGCTTGTTTTACGAAGCGCCTGTGCATCGGTATTAACGCTAATAAATTCCACGCCTTCGATGGACTCACGAACCATATGTTCTACAGCGTTACCACCGCCACCACCAACTCCAACGACTTTGATTACTGCATCGTCAGACATTTCCATCATCGGTTCAAACATTTGTTTTCTCCGTTTTTCCTGCTGCTCAGGTTAAAACTCTTTTTGTATCCAGTTACGTAAACGTCCAAACAGATTCGACATAGATTGGCGCTTTGGCTCATTATACTCTGTGTCGTCATGAATCTGGCTGTCTTTTGCGTAATGAAGTAAACCCACTGCCGTAGAATGGTACGGCTCTTTGACATAATCGGTTAAGCCACTGACTTCAATTGGCTTACCTACTCTCACCTGATTGTGGAACACTCGTTCCGCACATTCTACCAATCCTTCGATTTGAGCGGCACCGCCTGTCAAGACTACACCAGCCGCCAAATGGTGCTTAATTCCTTCAGCCCGAAGTTTCGCTTGAACGGCATCAATGGTCTGATTAACCAGTCCCATTAGCTCAGTGTAGCGAGGTTCAATCACTTCAGACAAGGTTTGCCTTTGTAAACTGCGTGATGGACGCCCGCCAACGCTAGGAACGTTAACTGTGTCATCTTTACTCACCAGTTCACTGAGAGCACAACCGTATTTAACTTTAATCTCTTCCGCGTCACTCATCGGTGTCCCAAATGCAAATGCGATATCGCTGGTCACCGCATTTCCTGCATAAGGAAAGACTTCAGTGTGACGCAGAGCGCCATCAGTCCAGATTGCCACATCCATGGTGCCAGCACCGATATCCACCACGCAAACCCCAAGATCCCGTTCATCTTCAGTGATCACGGCACTGCTTGAGGCCAAACCTGAATAAACCAGCTGTTCGACTTTCAGACCACAGCGTTCGACCGCCTTCATGATATTCCTTGCCATATCACTGTGGCAGGAGATCAAGTGGACACTGACTTCCATTCTAACCCCTGACAGGCCGAGTGGATTCTTGATCCCTTCCAGGTAGTCGATGGTAAATTCCTGAGGTATCACGTGCAGAATACGCTGCTCGTCACCAATTTTGATCGACTTGGCGGTATGTATGGCGCGGTCCATATCGCCCTGGGTGACCTCTTCGTCAGAAATGGTCCCCATACCTTTCTCAATACGACTGGCGATGTGACGGCCGGACAAAGAGAGATACACTGTACTGATCTGGCATTCCGCCATCAGTTCAGCCTGGTCAACGGCTCTTTGAATCGATTTCACGACCGATTCCAGATCGTTGACCCCGCCTTTGTCCATTCCTCGGGAAGGGCTTACACCTGCGCCTATAATATTAATCTGACCGTCAGGTAATAACTCGCCAACCAGAGCCGACACGGTCGCCGTGCCTATATCAAGACCAACAATAATGTTGTCATCTGCGGTCTTAGTCATTTATTTTCTCTTGTTCTAATTCTTGTGCCGGAATCCAGCCTATTGCTGCCCCGGTATCATACCTGAGGTCGATATAACTGACCTTAAGCCGATCATCGCCCAAATTCCGGTATAGGGAAAAGAAACGTTCAATCCGCTCGTGCAGCGATTCCTTGCCTAACTCAAGTCGCATGCCATTGTCCAAAATAATTTGCCATGCGCGTCTCTCGTTCAGTACCAGTGAAGAGATAGACAGGCCAAGTACATCAAACTCAGGTAACAGCTCTCGCCATATGGTCAATACCGTCTGTTCAGAACCTTCTGGACCATAGAGTTTCACTCTATCACCCTCTATCAGTCCCAGATCGCCATCGAAAACAATGCCTTTTTCATCCAGCAGAGCATTGCCGTTCCAGATGGCAACCGCGTTATATTCCGTTAAAAAAACTTTTACAGTATCTGGCCATTGCTTGCGAATTGAAGCATGAGAAACCCAGGGGATCGACTGAACAGCGTCTTGTAACATATTGATATCTTGTGACATAAAAGTACCAATATGGTCGATGCGGGCAAATGCGCGTTGCACATCCAGCGCCGAGACGTATTGCAAATCTCCCTGCAACACTATCTTGGACAGGGGCAAACGTTGATCGTCCCACATCCAGGATAAGGTTGAATAAAGCAGCGACCCGATAAGCAATAACACCACCAACAGAAAGGTGGCGCCGATAGCCTGCTGCTTCACTGGCGGCGAAATGGGTACAAGACGGTTTGGATTTAAAATACTGGTCGTCAAATCCATTTTCCCTGCTGAACGCTCGTCAAACTGTTCCTAGCCTTGTTTGTTTTGAAGACAAAACACCTACTGTAACTTTCGAATTATACTGAGCTACGTGAAGTTATCAATTGGTGTCTATGTCAAAACTGTACCTAACTTACAGATTTTATCCAAATTAGTAATCTATGAACTCGATTCCACGTACTGATGCATTTTATTGACATTTAACTGCAACGAGGCGAGTACTTTAGCCACCTTACCGATATCCCCTGCCCCTTGAGTTAACACCAGGTCACCGTCTTGTAATACATTCGCCAGCGCTTCAGGGAGCATTTTACTGTCTGGAACAAAAATAGGATCCAGTTTACCCCGGCTACGAATAGTCCGGCATAGTGAGCGGCCATCTGCACCGGCGATAGGTGTCTCTCCCGCCGCATACACATCCAGCATGATCAGTACATCGACCTGTTCAAGCACATTGGCAAAGTCATCGTACAAATCGCGGGTGCGGCTGTAGCGGTGCGGCTGGAATATCATCACCAGACGTTTGTCCTGCCAGCCACTGCGCGCAGCTTTAATCGTCACGCCGACTTCGGTGGGATGGTGACCGTAGTCATCGACCAGCATAACCTGACCGTTACCTGTGTCGAATTCGCCAAGATGGTCAAACCGGCGACCGGTTCCCTGGGTCCCCGCCATCGCCGTTAGTATCGCGTCATCGCTGATGTCATCTTCAGTGGCGACCGCGATAGCCGCCGACGCGTTGAGAGCGTTATGTCGGCCAGGAATATTGAGAGTGATCGCCAGATCCGGGCGGCCCTTGCGGCACACGGTAAACTTACCCTGTTGACCGAATTGGCGATAGTCTTCGATTCTGACATCGGCATCCGCAGAAAAGCCGTAGGTGATCACCTGACGGCTGATATGCGGGATCAGCTCACGGACAACAGGATCATCAATACACAAAATTGCCTGACCGTAAAAAGGCAAGTTGTGCAGAAAGTCGATAAATGTCTGCTTCAAAGTCGCAAAGTCGCCACCATAGGTATCCATATGGTCGGCTTCAATATTAGTCACGATACTGACCATAGGCTGCAGGTGCAAAAACGAGGCGTCACTTTCGTCCGCTTCCGCGATCAAAATCCGGCTTGAGCCCAGCCGGGCATTGGTTCCGGCACTTTTGACCAGACCACCATTAACAAAAGTCGGATCCAGTCCGGCTTCTGAATAGATTTGCGTCACCAGGGCCGTGGTGGTGGTTTTACCGTGTGTCCCCGCCACTGCAATACCGTGACGAAAACGCATCAGTTCTGCCAACATTTCAGCGCGGCGGACCACAGGGATTCGCTGCTCTCGTGCCGCTCTGATTTCCGGATTCTGCTCGTTGATCGCGGTCGAGACTACCACCACACTGGCTTGGGCAACGTTGCTCTCATGGTGACCAAGATAAACTTTGGCGCCTTTGCTGCTCAGCCGCTCGGTAACCGGATTGGTATTCAGATCTGAACCTGTGATCTGATAACCTTCGTTGAGCAGCACTTCTGCGATACCACTCATCCCCGCCCCACCAATACCGATAAAGTGAATGCTCTTTACGCGGCGCATTTCCGGTACCATTGCGCGAATCTGGGCTAAATCTTGGGTATGTTGTATGGTCATGAAGGTATCTCTAATTATTCGGTCAAAGCGACGATAGCATCTGCAACGGTTTGGTCAGCATTCAATTGAGCGGCGCTGCGGGCTTGGCTAGCCATCTCCAGCAAGCGTTGCCGGTCCAGTGACTCTATCTGCTGGCACAATTTTTCCACGCTCAAATCGGGTTGCTCAATCATAATAGCAGCACCGCAATTGACCAGATGGTCAGCGTTTAGCGCCTGTTGACGATCTTTATGCATAAACGGGACAAATATCGCCGCCACTCCTGCCGCTGACACCTCTGAGACGGTCAGCGCGCCCGAGCGGCAGATCAGTAAATCTGCCCATTGATAAGCCTCGGCAACATCGTCAATAAATTCCACTACTTCGGCATTGTTACCACCGGCCTGGCGATAAGCCTGTTCGACCTGCTGGGCGTTATTTTTTCCCGCTTGATGACGGATCTGGTACTGTTCACCCAGACGGGCGATGGCTTGCGGCACGGTTTGATTCAGTACGCGCGCGCCCTGACTGCCGCCCATCACCAGAATGCGGATTGGCCCGCTACGCTGTTGCAAACGCTGCTGTGGTGACATCACATTTACCAGCTCGGCACGTACCGGATTACCGACCACTTGCGCATCGGCAAATGCACCCGGAAAAGCCTGAAACACGCGCTTGGCAATCTTGGCCAGCCACTGGTTGGTCAGGCCCGCAACAGCATTTTGCTCATGCAGCACCACTGGAATACCCAGGGTCCAGGCTGCAACACCGCCGGGTCCACTGACATAGCCACCCATCCCCAGTACCGCATCGGGACGCCAGGCCTGCATATGACGCCGGGCCTGCAAGATAGCGTTTATTATCTGAAACGGTGCTTTGATCAACCGGCCAATACCCTGGCCGCGCAGCCCTTTGACCCGGATGAAATCTATCTCAATGCCGTGCTTAGGCACCAGCTCGGCTTCCATACGATCAGCCGTACCCAGCCAGCGGATTTGCCAGCCCTGTTGCTGAAGCTTTTTCGCCACCGCCAGACCGGGAAAAACGTGCCCCCCGGTTCCTCCGGCCATGACCATTAAACGTTTAGTCGTTGTCATTGTCTGCCTTGTATTGTTGTGCGCCGCCCGGTTCGGCTAACCGGCACTCATGGTCAATTCTCAGTAACATGGCCACTGCGGCACTCATAACGATCAGGCTGGAGCCACCATAACTGATCAGAGGAAGCGTCAAGCCTTTGGTCGGAACCAGCCCGGCCGCCGCACCGACATTGACCAGTGTCTGGAACGCAAACCAGATGCCGATGCCAAACGCCAGATAGCCGCCAAACAGCTGTTGCTGTTCAAACGCTTTACGACCAATCATCAAGGCTTTCAGCACCAGGCTAAAAATCAGTATTAACACCAGAGTGACGCCCACAAAGCCCAACTCTTCTGCTATCACGGCAAAGACAAAGTCGGTATGCGCCTCTGGCAGGTACTCGAGCTTCTGGATGGAGTTGCCCAGCCCCTGGCCGAACCACTCACCACGGCCAAAGGCCATCAGTGACTGAGTCAGCTGATAACCACTGCCAAACGGGTCTTCCCACGGGTCGAGAAATGAAGTAACCCGGCGCATCCGGTATGGTTCGGCAATGATCAGCGCAATCACGACCCCAATGCCCGCCACAGCCAGCGCCAGAAATTGCGACAGCTTGGCCCCGGCAATAAACAGCATGCCAAACAGGGTCACCAGCATTACGATCACGGTACCCAGATCAGGCTGTTTGAGCAGTAAACCCGCAAGTAAGCCAAACACCATAATCGGTTTCATAAAGCCGCCGAAAAATGTCGAGCGGACTTCATCCTGCTTACGCACCAGGTAACCGGACATAAAAATAAACAGCGATAATTTGGCGATCTCGGCCGGCTGGAGATTAAACAATCCCAATGGTATCCAGCGTGATGCGCCGTTAACCGATTTACCGGCGGCCAATACCACCACCAGCAAGAACAAAGCCACAACCAGCATCGCCGAGCTGTATCTGAGCCACTTCTCCATTGGTACCTGGAGGATCACCGCGGCGCTTGCCAGTGCCAACAACATAAACACGGCGTGACGGAACATAAAGTGAAAAGGCTGATCGGTCAGGCGGGTACTGATCGGAAACGAAGCAGAAGTCACCATCACCAACCCGGTAAACATCAATCCAAGCGAAATCCACACCAGTTGGCGATCAAACAGCGCTTCAGGATCTCGCCTTTTTAACCAGAGAGTCATTACCGCAATCGGACTTTGCATCACCAGCCTCAATTTCCGTTATGCGTAGCGCTGCGCCAACGCCGCAAATGCGTCACCACGCGCCATAAAATTAGCGAACTGGTCGAAGCTGGCACAAGCGGGCGACAGCATCACCATATCTCCGGGCCTAAGTTCAGCGGCGATCTGGTCGACGACCTGCTCCATCGACTCGTAACGACGGGCGGAAGGATGGAGTGGCATAAACTGATCACCGTCCTGGCCAAAACAGCACAGCTGCACATTCATCGGCTGGAGGAGTTCAGCCAGCGGCGAGAAGTCCGCCCCTTTGCCTACGCCGCCCACCAGCAGGTACAAAGTCCCGGGCAAACTGAGCCCGGACAGGGCTGCCTGGGTACTGGCCACATTGGTGGCTTTAGAATCATTGACCCACTTGACGCCATTGCGATCCGCCACCACCTGGCAGCGGTGAGACAGTCCACGATACTGACACAGAGCGTCCATTCCGGCGCTGAGATTCACTCCCGCTTTGGCCAGCAGCGCCAGTACCACTAGAGCATTGGCGACGTTATGCCGCCCCACCAGGGCCAACTGGTCACTGGCGACCAATGGCTGAGAGCCTGCCTGTAAAAACTCCCGGCCATCGACTGAGGTCAGGCCAAATTCAGCGTCACTATTGAGTCCGAACTCGGTCACCGCGATATCGCGCTGGTCAGGATAGGTCGCGCGGTCGTCACGGTTCACAATGCAGGCTGCTGCGTGGTCAAAAATACGTAATTTTGCCGCCCGGTAGTCGTCCATTCCCTGGTAGCGGTCCATATGGTCTTCAGAAAGATTCAAAAATGCGGCCGCCACCGGCTGAAGACTTGTGGTGGTCTCGAGCTGGAAACTCGACAGCTCCAGAATGTACAGATCCGCAGGCATGGTCAGCAGATCTAACGCCGGAACGCCGATATTTCCACCCACTGCGGCGTTGAGGCCACATCCACGGGCAACCACACCGGTCCAATCGGTGACGGTGCTCTTACCGTTAGATCCGGTGATTGCGATCACCGGCTTATCCACTTGCCAGGCGAACAGCTCAATGTCACCCACCACAGGAATACCGGCGTGACGCGCCTGCTGAATTTCGTCTGTGGCCAGGGCAATACCGGGGTTTGCCACTATAAGATCGGCTGACAACAGCCAATCGAGATTCCAGCTGCCCTGATGCAGCTCAACCCCTTCAGGCAGTCTGTCACAGCCCGGCGGGTTGTCTCGGGTATCGATAACTCGCACCGACAGCGTCTTCGGCAGTTGTTTGAGATGACGGACAACCGACAGCCCGGTGATGCCCAGTCCTACTACTACCACTCGTTCAATATGCTGCCAACGACTCTTATCCATGCTGCTTCTCTCGTTTAACGTACTTTCAGGGTCGCCAGACCAATTAACACCAGCACGATAGAGATAATCCAGAAACGGACAATCACGCGCGGCTCTGGCCAGCCTTTCAGTTCATAGTGGTGATGAATCGGTGCCATACGGAAAATACGCTGGCCACGTAGTTTGTAAGAACCCACCTGCAGAATGACTGACAGGGTTTCCATGACAAATACGCCCCCCATGATCACTAACACAAACTCCTGGCGAACCAGCACCGCAATGGTGCCCAGCGCCCCGCCCAGAGCAAGAGAGCCGACATCGCCCATAAAGACCTGAGCCGGATAGGTGTTGAACCAGAGAAAGCCAAGACCAGCACCGACGATCGCGGTACAGACCACCACCAGCTCTGACGCCTGAGGGACATAAGGAATATGCAGGTAGTTGGCAAAATTGACGTTACCGGTCGCCCAGGCAATGGCGGCAAAACCGGCAGCCACCAGCACGGTCGGCATAATGGCCAGACCATCCAAGCCATCGGTCAGGTTCACCGCGTTACTGGTGCCGACGATAACAAAATAAGTCAGTACGATATAGAACAGGCCTAACTGCGGCATGATGTCTTTAAAAAACGGCACCACCAATTGAGTCGCAGCCGTGTCTTTGCCGTGCGCATACAGGGCAAAGGCGACTACCAGTGCAATCGCGGACTGCCAGAAATATTTCCAGCGGGCGATAAGACCATCAGTATTCTTGCGCACCACTTTGCGAAAATCATCGACAAAGCCGACCGCGCCATAACCGGCCAGAACGGCAAGAACCGCCCAGACGTAAGGATTCGACAGGTCTGCCCATAACAGTACTGTGGTGATAATCGCTGCCAGAATCATCACCCCGCCCATGGTCGGAGTACCGCGTTTGCTAAAGTGGGACTCCGGCCCTTCATCGCGCACGACCTGGCCGATTTGCAACATCTGCAGGCGTTTAATCAGTTTCGGCCCCATCCACAGCGAGAGCAACAACGCGGTCAACACACTGACAATGGCGCGGAACGACAGGTATTCGAACAGACGAAAAAAAGATAAATATGGCTGTAGCAGATCAGCGAGCCAAATAAACATTAAAACTTCTCCTTTATCACAGCCGCTATTTTACTCATGCCTGCACTGTTGGCCCCTTTAACTAACAGGGTGTACGGCACATCGTTACGATTGGCTAGCTGCTGCTCAATGTAGTCAATCATACTGCTATGATCGGCAAAATGATGACCATGGCAAACGTCACTGATCACTTTGGCATCCTCACCATAGGTGAGCACCTGATCAAACGCAAAGGGGGCAGCATATTCCCCGACTTGACGGTGAAGTGCAAGACTTTCTGTGCCTAACTCTGCCATATTCCCTAAAATTAACCAGCGCTGGCCACTAAAGCTGTTAAGCAGATCCACCGCTGCCAGCATGGCCGGTACACTGGCGTTGTAGCTGTCATCGATCAGAGTAATACCGGATCGCAGGTCGAGCATTTCACCACGACCTTTGACGTTGGCAAGGTTGGCTAACCCAGTCCGTACCTGAGTCAGGCTAGCGCCCATTTCCATCGCCAGTGCAGCGGCTGCCAGCGCGTTAGCAACATGGTGCTGGCCTGACAAGCCGAGCTGAATCTGCACATCACCCGATGGGCTATGCAGGCAAAACTGCGCTTCGCTGCGCGAGTTAAGACAAATCTCTGTGGCGTAAAATTCCACATCCTGGCGCCGGGTAGAGAAACGCTTGACCGTTTTATCTTCCAGCACCGGCTGCCACAGATCGCCACCATGGCTTTCACAGTTGATGATCGCCACACCACCAGCGGGTAAACCCTGAAAAATCTCGCCTTTGGCCTGCATGACGCCCTGCAGCGAACCGAAACCTTCCAGATGCGCGGCCGCAACGTTATTGACCAGCGCCACATCCGGTTTGACCAGGCGTGTTGTATAGGCAATTTCGCCGACATGATTAGCGCCCAGCTCGATGACGCTGTACTGATCCTGAGGCGTTTTTCGCAGCAGGGTCAAAGGTACACCGATATCATTATTGAAATTGCCGGCGGTGAACAACACCTGACCGAGCGGTGCCATGATACTGGCGACCATCTCTTTCACCGTGGTTTTACCGCAGCTGCCGGTAATCGCGACGGTCGGCGTTGGGCACTGTTGCTGCAGCCAGGCACCTAGCTGACCCAGAGCAACCCGGGTATCTTCCACTAGCAACTGGGGAATATCCAACTCAAGCCGGCGGCTGACCAGCAGCGCTGCGGCACCATTTGCCAGCGCCTGCTCGGCAAAGTTGTGACCGTCAAATTTCTCGCCCGCCAGAGCAACAAACAGACTCTGACCAGACGGGCTGATTGTCCGGGTATCGGTGGAAACGGCGCTGATTTCTCTGTCCGCCCCGATTAAACAGGCTGACAAAACCTCAGCCAGTTGGCTTAACGCGACACTGATCATGCGGTTTCTCCCAGCAGTTGCTGTGCGGATTCGCGGTCAGAATAATGCACCGTGCGATCCGCCAGTACCTGGTAATCTTCATGGCCTTTACCGGCCAGCAGGATGATGTCTTTGTCTGTGGCGTGTTGCAGAGCGATCTGCAGCGCTTTGAAACGGTCGTGTTCGACCCGGGCCAGGTCTGGTTGCTCCAGCCCCGCCACCATATCGGCGACAATCGCGGACGGATCTTCACTACGCGGGTTGTCATCGGTCAGGATAAGCTGATCGCCAATCCTTTCTGCAATTTCCGCCATCATCGGCCGCTTACCTCGGTCACGGTCACCGCCACAACCGACGATCGTCCATAGTTTTCCCTGGCAATGCACTTTCAACGCCTGTAGCGCTTTCTCCAGAGCATCCGGCGTATGGGCATAATCAACCACGATCTTGGCTTTGCCCGGTTGGCTAAACAGCTCCATCCGGCCAAGAACCGGTTTCAGCAGCGGCGCGGTTTTCAGCAACTGCTCAAGTTCAATGCCCAGGCTCAGCAAGGTTGTTAAGGCGAGCAACACGTTACTGGCGTTAAATTCACCAATCAGTGCTGTGTTTAACTCGCCTCTGCCGTAGCGCCCGGCCACGGTCATACTGATACCCGCTTCGCTGTACCGGATAGACTCTGCCCATACCGCATCCGCGCGGCCGGTTACAGGCTGCAAAGACACTGCAGTCGCTGAGAGCAGCTGTTCTATCCACTGCCGGCCAACCTCATCATCAATATTGATCACCGCCTGCTGGCAGTTGTGGCGGGTAAACAGCGACAATTTCGCATCGGCGTACTGTTCCATACTGCCGTGGTAATCGAGATGATCCCGGCTGAGGTTGGAAAATACCCCCACTTCAAAATCCAATGCCTTGATCCGGCCTTGCACCAGGCCATGCGACGACACTTCCAGCGCGGTGTACTCTGCACCTGCGTCCTGCAGCTGATGCAGGGTACTAAAAATTTCTATCGCATTGCCGGTGGTATTGGCCGCGGGTTGCAGTTGGTCAAGAAAGCCGTTCCCTGTAGTGCCCATTACAGCGGCTCGATGACCTAACAGCTCCAGCCACTGGGCAATGAGCTGGGTAATGGTGGTTTTGCCATTGGTGCCGGTCACGCCAATCAGGCGGTTCTGCTCTAGTGGGTAACGACGGCCGGCTAATTGCGACAGGTGTTCACCCAGTTCAGCCAGATACAGCACCACAACACCGGACAAAGGCTGTAGCGTTCCATGGGGATAGGCCTCACTCGCTTCAGCAATAATCGCATTGGCGCCGTTTTCAATTGCCGCCTGAATATACTGACGGCCGTCGGTGAGGTGGCCTTTTATCGCGACAAAGGTACACCCCGCTGTTACCTGGCGACTGTCCAGAGTTAAACGTTCTACCTGAATGTCAGCCCACTCAGTAGCGCGGATATCCATCCAGGGTGCAATCAAATTTGCTAAGCTTACCGCCTTGGCCATATCGTTCTCGCTTACTCTTGTTTAAATCGGTTTTCGTCCGGGGCGACATTGAGGATCTGCAGCGCCCCTTTCATAATTTCAGAAAATACCGGTGCCGCCACTGAGCCACCATAGTACTGGTCGCCCTGCGGTTCGTTGACGATCACCACCAGTGCGACGCGGGGATTGCTCACCGGTGCCACTCCCGCCGTTACCGCAACATATTCATCACTGTAACCGCCCGCGGCGGCTTTACGCGACGTACCGGTTTTCGCGGCTATCCGGTAACCTGACACGGCCGCTTTGGTTGCAGTACCGCCAGGCTGAGTCACGGTTTCCAGCATTTCCAGCACCCGGGTCGCATTGCCGCGGTCAATCACCTGCTTGGAGAGGTCCTGCTGATTGTTTTCAATAATATGGATTGGTTGATAGAGCCCGTGGTTACCCAGCGTGGCATACGCGTGCACCAGTTGCAGCGGGGTAACGGACATACCGTAACCAAACGCCAGGGTAGCGATTTCAAATTTAGACCAGCGACGCCGGTTGGGGAAGATACCGGTGGTCTCACCAATCAGGTTCAGGCCCGATATCTCACCAAAGCCCACCGAGCTGTACATACCAAGTAAGGCATCCAACGGCATCTCCAGCGCCAGTTTCGCCACCCCGATGTTACTGGACTTTTTCAATATGGTGGTCAGGTCAGCTTTGCCCACTTTAGAGGTGTCGCGCACCCGGCTACCACCGATTTGCATCATGCCATTACCGGTATCGATCACGGTATCAAAGTTGGCGCTACCATTTTCCAGCGCAGCCAGCACCACAAACGGTTTTACCGTCGATCCCGGCTCCAGAGAATCGGTGATCACCCGGTTGCGCATTTTGAAGGTTTGCAAATCATCACGGTTATTCGGGTTGTATGACGGGGCGTTGACCATCGCCAGAACCGCACCGGTTTTCACATCCAGCATCACGGCCGATCCGGACGTAGCCCGATAATCGGCCACCGCCTGTTTTACCGCCCGGTAAGCGATCGCCTGCAGGCGCTGGTCGATGGTCAGTTCCAGCGGTTTGCCTTCTTCGCGCTCTTCCAGAGCGATATTTTCCACCACCCGCCCATAGCGGTCTTTTCGAATAATACGTTTGCCCGCTTCACCGGTCAGCCATTTGTCATAACTGCGTTCGACCCCTTCCAGACCATGGCCGTCGATACCAGTCACGCCAATCAAGTGAGCACTAACTTCGCCAGTCGGGTAATAACGACGTGATTCCGCCTTTAGCCCTACACCAGCCAGTTTAAGTTCGCGGATATATTTAGCCATCGCCGGGCTGACCTGACGCTGCAGGTAGATGAACCGCCGTGAACGGTTGGATTGGATTTTATCGGTCAGTTCTTTGCGTTGCAGGCCGAGCACATCTGCCAGCGCATGCCAGCGATCCAGATCTTTCAGCCCGCCTGCTTTGTAAATGGCTACAGGGTCGGCCCATACCGCTTCAACCGGCACACTGACCGCCAGCGGTTCATCATTGCGATCGGAGATAATACCACGGGCAGAATGGAGGGTTTTGGCCCGCACGGAACGCAGATCCCCCTGGGCAATCAACTTGTCCGGTTCTATGATCTGAATATACGCCACCCGGCCGACCAGCAGCGCAAACGCTGCGAAGACAAAGCTCAGCATCAGATAAAAACGCCAGCGGATAAAGACTGGCTGCGGCACTGGTGCTGTTTTTTTGGCGTTGACGTTACGTTTGCTTTTCTGGGCTGTCATTTGAGAGAAATCACCACTTCTTTGTCCGACTCGGGGCGCTGCATAGAGAGTTCCTGTCGGGCGACATCCTGAACCCGGCTGTGTTCTGCCAACGCGGTCTCCTCAAGCAACAAGTTGCGCCACTCGTTGTCCAGTCGCTCACGTTCGCTCAGGGCAAGATCTTTTTCTGAGATAGCCTGACGGGTGTGGTGAGTGGTAAACACCACCGCCATTGCCGAGGCAAATAGCAACAGCAGCAATAGTAGCGGCCAGCGCCCGACCGTAAGTAAATCGAGCGCAATCAATTTGGCGAGGTTGGGTTTCGGTGCTGGCATAGTGCTACAGTTTTTCTGCGACCCGTAATACAGAACTGCGGGAACGTGGGTTGAGTTCCACTTCCTGCGCCGACGGCTTCAGCGCCTTTCCGACCGCTTTGAGATTGGCACTGCCCAACGCCTGAATTTGTGCTTCAGTCATTGGAATACCGTGAGGCACCTGCGGCCCCTTGCTCTCTTTACGGATAAAGCGTTTCACCATCCGATCTTCCAGCGAGTGGAAGCTGATAACCGACAAACGACCTTCTGGTGCCAATATCGCCGCCGCTCCTGTTAATGCGGTGTCGATCTCTTCCAACTCACTGTTGATATAAATTCTAAATGC
Source organism: Vibrio sp. (assembly GCF_050299255.1). Taxonomy (GTDB): domain Bacteria; phylum Pseudomonadota; class Gammaproteobacteria; order Enterobacterales; family Vibrionaceae; genus Vibrio. The sequence goes on along the minus strand of NZ_JBNKVP010000013.1, from coordinate 20,633 downwards.
CTGAAATGCTCGCGTGGCCGGGTGTTTTTTCTCTTTGAAGCTCTTTGGCGCCGCTTCCGAGATTAGGTTGGCCAACTGTTTGGTCCGTGTCAGTGGTTCGTTGTCAGGATTGTCACGGTAATTGACAATCGCTTTAGCTATTCGGCGCGCGTGCTTATCTTCGCCAAACTCACGAATGACCCAGGTGATATCGTCCAGTTCCGCCTGGCTGAGCCACTGGGACACCGGCATACCGGAAGTAGGATCCATGCGCATATCCAACGGGCCGTCTTTCATAAAACTGAATCCGCGGTCAGCATCATCCAACTGCGGTGAAGAGACGCCCAAATCAAATAACACGCCGTCGACCCGGCCGACTAAACCGTGTTCACGTGCGTAACCTTCAATACCGGAAAACGGTCCGTGAATAATGGTGAAACGGGGATCGTCAATCTTGGCGGCTTCAGCTATCGCCTGGGGATCGCGGTCAATACTGTATAATCGACCTTGCTCACCCAGCTTTGACAGTATGGTTCGACTATGACCGCCACGGCCGAACGTCCCATCGATGTAAATGCCGTCAGGCTTGATCGCCAGACCATCGATAGATTCATTAAGCAATACGGATATATGTTGTAGTGATTCGGTCATGATTGTCTCGTTCTGCAAAAACTGATTGGCGTAGCTTACACCTGGTTAACAGTGTACTGATTTGTCTCAATATCGCCAGCACTGCCCGAGCCGTTCTCGTGATGTTGCGCCAAGTTTAGCGGCTGGGAAATCATTTTCGTCAATTAAAAGCAAAAAACCCATCATAACGAAATCGTTATGATGGGTATTAATAGGTGAAGCTGACATGTAAGCCGGGTTCTGTACCGCTTGCGCGGTGGTAGCCATTCGTCTAGGCCAGCAATCGCTCACTGGCTCAAGCAACCTACCCGCTTCCTGACGCGAGCCACGCCGTGTGGAAGCCTATTTGGTCTTGCTCCGGGTGGAGTTTACCCTGCTACGAACTGTTGCCAGTCGCACGGTGCGCTCTTACCGCACCCTTTCACCCTTACCTGTGCACCACTACCCGAAGATAGGGGCCATCGGCGGTCTTCTCTCTGCTGCACTTGTCGTAGGCTTTCGCCCCCCAGGCGTTACCTGGCACCCTGCTCTGTGGAGCCCGGACTTTCCTCCCCCTCATCAGTCTCCCGAAGGACATCAATAAGGCAGCGACTACCCAGTCAACTCCGAGGCGAATTGTATAGTCATCGCTTGGCGCTGTCTAGCGAGATCACGCTTTGTAAGCCGAATCCGCTTTAACTGGAGAAAATAGCAGCATAATTTACGGTTATTCAGCCAGGTTGGCCAAACCCCACTTGTACAGGGCGTTCTTTTTCAGTTGGTAAATGTCTGCTGTCAATGCTGCCGCTTTCTTCAATGGCAGCTCTGAGGTGAGAAGTTTCAGCGTCCGGGTCGCTTCCGCCGGCAAGCTGTCTGACTGTTCACTGCGATAGCCGTGGATCAGCAGTACCATTTCACCACGCTGCTGGTTACCGTCGGCTGATACCCATTCCACCAGTTCTGCCAGCGGCAGACCTCGAATGGTTTCAAAGGTTTTGGTCAGCTCCCGGGCCAGTACCACTTCTCTTTCCGGCCCCAGCACTGCCAACATATCCTGCAGTGAGTCCAGAATCCGGTGGGGGGATTCATAGAATATGCAGGTGCGTTCAACTTCCGCGATTTGCTGCAGGCGTTCTTTGCGTGCTTTGGTTTTAGCCGGCAAAAATCCTTCAAAGCTGAATCGGTCAGACGGTAATCCTGAAGCACTCAGCGCCGTGACGACCGCGCAGGCCCCTGGCAGGGGAACAACTTTGACACCGGCTTGACGACACTGGGAAACCAGATGGTACCCTGGATCACTGATCAGCGGTGTACCTGCGTCAGACACTAACGCAATCGACTGACCAGCCAATAGTTTTTCTACCAGCACCTGGGCTTTTTGCTGTTCATTATGGTCATGCAGAGCAAAGGTTTTGGTGGCAATATTGAAGTGAGCCAGCAGTTTGCCTGTATGCCGCGTGTCTTCCGCCGCAATCAGGTCAACGGTCGATAATACCTCCAGCGCCCGCTGGGTAATATCCCCCAAATTGCCGATTGGCGTTGGGACAATATAGAGAGTTGCGATCTCTGCAGGGCAGGAATTGTTATCTGTCATTTGTTTACCATCACTTCAACGATTAATATAGAGACAATCTTACACGGAAACTAATTAGAACTCATGGCAAAGAAAAACCATAAGAGACACAGTGTATCACGCTTATTGGTGCCTGTTGCACTGGCAGTGACCCTGGCAGCGTGTTCGTCTAAACCTTCAGCACCGACTGCTGTTGATATTACCCTCGACCCTTCGCAAACGGCGCAAAGTTATCTGATGTTGGCAGACAGCAGCAGTGGTAGCCTTCAGAATGACTGGTTGATTATGGCCCTGAAAGCCGCCGTGCAAGCCGGTGACACTGACCAGGCCGATCTGCTGCTCAAACGTATCGCCAAATTAAAGCTGAGTCCGGTTCAGCAAGCCGAGTGGCAATTGTCACGCGCAGAACTGCTGGAGCGTCAGCAGCGCTACCGCGATGCTCTGCAACTGCTCAATTTCAGAACGGACTGGCCTTTGGCTAACATTCAGTGGCAGGACTACTATCGATTACGTGCAAGATTGCTGGAGCAAGTCGGGCAGTACTTTGAAGCCAGTCGAGAGCTGACCCAGCTCAATATGTATGCTCAGGGTGAAGATGCGCAAATCGCCGATGCGATCTGGCAAAACCTGATGCAATACAATGAGCAGCAAATCAATCAGTTGTCAGCGATGCCACAAGAAGAAGTGCTGGACGGCTGGTTACAGTTAGCAGTGTATGTGAAATCGTTGAGCGGCGATGTTTCGCTGCTGAAAAACAGCCTGGAAAACTGGATGGCAGAAAACCCTACTCATCCAGCCGCGATATTCACCCCACAAGCGATCAACGACATTCTTGCGCTGCAGATCAGCAAACCGGTCAATACGGCACTATTACTGCCGTTAGGCGGTAAATATGCCAAACAGGCGCAGCTGATTCGTGATGGCTTTATCTTAGAGATGATGAACGATGAAGTACGCGATCCCAACGCGACACTGACCGTGATTGACGTTAATGGTCAGGATCTTGCCAGCATCAATCAGCAACTGGTCAACAAAAACATCGACTTTGTGGTTGGTCCGCTGGTGAAAAGCAACATCACCAAGTTACAGCAGATTAGCCGTGACAACGGTTATACCATTCCCACTCTCGCTTTGAATATTCCGGACCAGATCGAAACCGGCGACAGTACCTGTTATCTGGCTTTGTCCCCGGAACAGGAAGTGGCGCAGGCTGCGAAACATCTGTATCAACAGGGTTACCGCTACCCACTTATTCTGGCACCGCAAGGCCGCCTGGGTGAACGGGTGGTAGAAGCCTTTAATGAGGAATGGCGTCAACTGAGCGATAACAAAGTTGCGGTCAGTCTGTTTGGTGACAAACGCCAGCTGCAGCGCAACATCAATAACGTTTTTGGCTTGCAGGAGAGTCAGCAGCATATTGCTCAGATGGAACAGATCCTGGATATTCCTTTGGAAAGCCAACCGCGCAGCCGCCGTGATATCGACGCGGTCTACATAGTAGCAGACAGTGGTGAACTGACCCTGATCAAGCCGTTTATCGAAGTCGCGATCAACCCTGATACCAAGCCACCGAAACTGTTTTCTAACTCACGTAGCAATAGTGGCCGTACCCAGTATGAAGACCTGAGCGGCGTGATGTATAGTGATATTCCGTTACTGATCCAGCCAGACGATGCGTTGGAAGCTCAATTAACCGAGCTGTGGCCAAAACATTCCAATGCTGAAAAACGTCTGCAAGCCTTGGGCATGGACGCTTATCAGCTGATGCAGCAGTTGCCGCAGATGAAAGTTGTCGATGGCTATACTATTGAAGGTAAAACCGGGCAGCTCAGCATTGATGACCAGTGTATTGTCCAGCGGGAAATCAGCTGGGCCGAGCACAGTGCTCAATAGCCCCCGTCAGCGAGGTAACCAGTTTGAAGCCCTGGCACAAAATTATCTGTCGCGCCAGGGTTTACAGCCACTCGAAAGCAATTTCCTGGTAAAATCTGGCGAACTGGACCTGATCATGCGCGACAAGCAAACCATCGTGTTCGTTGAAGTCCGCTACCGTCGCAACCAGAATTTTGGCCACGCCGCGGAGACAGTTACGCCAGCCAAACAGCGAAAACTGCTACGTGCGGCTAACGTTTGGCTGCAGAGTAAAGGCTTGTCGGTGCATAGCTGTGACTTTCGTTTCGATGTGGTCGCCATTCACGAGCACGGCCAACAAATAGATTGGATAAAAAACGCAATTACTCAAGGATAACCGATGCTAGACAGCATTAAAGACAGTTTTAAAGAAAGTATTCAGATCCAGATTGCCGCAGCAGAGGCCCTGCCCGATGCGATCACCTACGCGGCACAGGCCATGGTCAGCAGTCTGCTGAACGGCAATAAAATTCTTTGCTGCGGAAACGGCGGCTCTTCAGCGAATGCACAGCAGTTTGTCTCCTGCCTGCTGAACCATTTCGAGACAGAGCGACCGAGCCTGCCAGCGATGGCACTGACAGCAGACAATACCACGCTGACAGCGGTCGCGAACGACTACCACTATGCGGAGATATTCTCTAAACAGGTGCGTGCATTCGGTCAGCCTGGAGATATTTTACTGGCGATTTCTACCAGCGGTAATAGTAAAAACGTCCTGAAAGCGATGGAAGCCGCAGTGACTCGCGACATGACCATTATTGCCCTTACCGGTAAAGATGGCGGCGAAATGGCTGGCTTACTGGGTGAAAACGACGTTGAGATTCGAATTCCTTCCCAGCGCACCGCCCGTATTCATGAAGTACATATGCTCACTCTGCACTGTTTATGTGATTTGATCGACCAGGTCCTGTTTCCAGCCCATGAAGAGTAATCTTATGATCAGAATAAAAGCGCTGTTTACCCTGTTGTTACTACTTACGACTTCCGGTTGCGCCGGTCTGTTTGTCGCCGGAGCCGCCACAACTGCCAGTATCGCCATCGACCCGCGCAGTACCGGTGAAATCCTACGGGACAATCAAATCGAATTTGAAATTGCAGGAATGGTCAACAAAGCGCCGTACACCAGCGCGCTGCGTATCAATGCGGTCTCTTATCGAGGAACCGTGGTGTTGGTTGGCCAGGCCAGCGACCCACAGTTATTAAATGAGTTTGTCGCGACAACCCGCAAGATCAGTGGTGTGACCAAAGTACACAATCAAGTCAGGAACAAAGGTCCACTGTCTGTCAGTCAGATCAGCAATGACAGCTGGATCACCACTAAGGTAAAATCTTCACTGCTGACTGAAAGCGACCTAAACGGCATCAAGATCAAAGTGATCACAGAAGATCGGGAAGTGTTCCTGTTTGGCTACGTCACCAAACAACATGCCGATTTGGCTGCCGAGATTGCCCGTAACACCATTGGGGTAAAACAGGTGATAAAAGCCTTTCAGTATCCCGAAGTGCAATAACCCGACCGCACTAAGATAGCATCAACTAAAAAGCAGCCGATTGGCTGCTTTTTAGTTGATTGGCACTTTAGCGACAGATTTATTTAACGACTTTCAAACTGGGTCGACCACTTGGCCTTACCGGTTCTTCGCTGTTATCGTCATTCTCTATCGCTGATGGTCCATTTTGCTCCTGATGCTCTGCGGCCACTTCATCCTGGATAAAGTGGCCCATGTAGGCCTCTTCAGGGTCAAAGACGGTACCAACACCGTTTTCTCGCGCATAAATAGCCTGTACGGCGTATAGCGGCACGATCACCGAATGAGGTCGACCACCAAAGCGGGCATTGAAGGTGATTGCATCGTTGCCTAGCTCAAGGTTGCCCACAGCCCGCGGGACGATATTAAGCACGATCTGCCCGTCCTGAACAAATTCAAGCGGAACACGAACACCTGATGCGGTTGCGTCTACCACCAGGTGAGGTGTCAAATCGTTATCAACCAACCAATCATAGTAGGCTCGCAGCATATAAGGGCGGCGGGCCGTCATCTTGGAGATATCCATATCGATTAGCGTGCCAGTCTCATCTCACGTTCGGCTTCTGTCAGAGAAGCAAGGAATGAATCACGTTCAAATACACGACTCATGTATACTTTCAGCTCTTTAGAACCGGGGCCACTCAGTTCAATACCCAGCTGAGGCAGACGCCACAATAATGGCGCAAGATAACAGTCAATCAGGCTGAACTCTTCACTCATGAAGTATTCATACTCGGCGAAAACCGGCGCCAGCGTCAGCAGATCGTTACGCAGCTTGTTGCGAGCCGCTTCTGCTTCCTCTGCACTGCCATTGACCACTTTTTCAGCCAGAGAGTACCAGTTTCTTTCGATACGGTAGATCATCAGACGACTGTTACCACGAGCCACCGGATAGACCGGCATCAGAGGTGGATGCGGGAAGCGCTCGTCCAGATACTCCATGATGATCTTGGAATCATATAACGCCAGTTCACGGTCGACCAAGGTTGGCACTGTTTTGTACGGGTTTAGTTCAACCAGTTCCGCTGGCAGGTTCGCTTCATCAACCAGCTCAACTTCAACACTGACACCTTTCTCAGCCAGTACGATACGAACCTGATGGCTATACATATCAGAGGCGCTTGAAAATAGAGTCATCACAGAACGTTTATTGGCAGCTACAGCCATGGAGCCCTCCAGCACACTTACATATACAAAAAACAATGGAGGCTAAGCCTCCATTGCAATTTCAAAAATAGAAAATTAGCAAGACATGTTAGCACAATTAGTGCACATCCCGCCAATACTCTTTCTTCAACAGTACGAACACGATCGTCAGCAGCACCAGGAAGGCCATCACCCACCAACCCAAGTTTTGACGCTCTAACTGCATGGGTTCACCAGCGTACTCCAGGAAGTTGACCAGATCGCGTACTGCATTGTCGTACTCTTCCTGGTTCAGCTCACCAGTGCCATCACTTTCAACGCCGACGATGACCTGATGTTCTTCACCGTCCACCATTTGGGTTTCAAAAACTGGCTGTGGTATGCCCTGCAGTTCTTCCAACACATGCGGCATACCCACACTTGGGAACACGATGTTGTTGACGCCAAACGGACGAGACGGGTCGGCGTAGAATGAGCGCAGGTAAGTGTATAACCAGTCGGTACCACGAACGCGGGCAACCAGAGTCAAATCTGGCGGTGGAGCACCAAACCATTTCGCCGCTGAATCTTCCGGAATGGCGTTTTCCATCAGATCACCGATTTTGGCTTCAGGATCGAATACCAGGTTCTCTTTCATCAGATCGGTTGGAATACCCAGATCCGTCGCCACACGCTCATAGCGCTGGTATTGCGTCGAGTGACAACCAAAACAGTAGTTCATGAACAACTTAGCACCCTGTTGCAAAGAGGCTTGGTCTGTCAGGTCATTATTTGCTTTATCGAGATGAACATTTGCACCGGCTGCCATCGCCAGAGATGGCAACATTGCAAATAAAATTACAATCCATTTTTTCATTTGAATGTCACCCTTTCTGGTAGTGGTTTTGTCGCTTCATTTTTGCTGTAGAAGAACAACAGCACAAAGAACATGAAGTATCCAAGACTGAAGATCTGAGCCATCAATGTGTATGTCGGCGTTGCAGGCAACGCACCCAGTACACCCAGAGCCACAAAACAGATGGTGAATTGAATGATGTTGATCAAATGGAATTTGCTGCGGTAGCGGTAAGAGCGTACCTTACAACGATCCAACCAAGGCAGTACAAACAGTACTACGATAGATGCGCCCATGGCGATAACACCCAGCAGTTTATCCGGAACCGCACGCAGGATGGCGTAGAACGGAGTGAAGTACCAAACCGGTGCGATATGCTCAGGAGTCTTCAGTGGGTTCGCGGCTTCAAAGTTAGGCGGCTCAAGGAAGTATCCACCCATTTCAGGGTTAAAGAACAGCACATAACAGAACAGGAACAGGAAGCCCGCAACACCAACCAGATCTTTCACCGTACCGTATGGATGGAACGGGATCGAATCAATGATGTCGTATTTCTTCGCGTAGTAGTCGTGGAACTTGAACTGAGACTGGTAATCATCGCCCATAGTGCCTTTAGGCAGCTTGGTTTCAATGCCATCAGGGTTGTTAGAACCCACTTCGTGCAGCGCCAGGATGTGCAACACAACCAGCAGCAACAGAACGATTGGCAATGCGATTACGTGCAGAGCGAAGAAACGGTTCAGAGTTGCACCAGAGATAACGTAGTCACCACGAATCCACAGCGTCAGGTCATCACCGATAACCGGAATTGCACCAAACAGCGAGATGATTACCTGTGCACCCCAGTAAGACATCTGTCCCCATGGCAGCAAGTAACCCATAAAGGCTTCCGCCATCAGTACCAGGAAGATTAACATGCCGAAGATCCACAGCAGTTCACGAGGCTTCTGGTAGGAACCGTAAATCAGGCCACGGAACATGTGCAGGTAAACAACGATAAAGAATGCCGAAGCACCGGTAGAGTGCATATAGCGCAGCAACCAACCATATTCGACATCACGCATGATGTATTCAACTGAAGCAAATGCACCTTCTCCGGAAGGAACGTAGTTCATTGTCAGCCAGATGCCCGTCAGGATCTGGTTAACCAGAACCAGCATCGCCAGCGAACCGAACAGATACCAGAAGTTAAAGTTCTTCGGCATTGGATATTCAGAAAGGTGCTTTTTGTACGCATTCATTGCGGGTATGCGTTTTTCTACCCAGTCCAGTAGAGCTTGCATTATGCCTCCCCTTGTTCGTCAACACCGATCATAATTCGGGTATCACTCAAATACATGTGCTTAGGCACCACAAGGTTCAGCGGTGCTGGAACGCCTTGGAAAACACGTCCTGCCATGTCAAATTTGGAGCCGTGACAAGGACAGAAGAAGCCTGACTTCACGCCTTGAACCTGCTCACTAAAACTGTCTGGCAAATAGGTAGGTGAACAACCCAGGTGGGTACAGATACCGACTGCGATAAAGTACTCAGGCTTGATTGAGCGGTACTCGTTACGAGCGTACTCAGGTTGTTGGGCTTCTCCGGAAGCCGGGTCGCGCAGTTGGCCATCAATGGCTTTCAGGCCGTCCACAATAGACTGAGAACGACGAACTACCCATACAGGCTTACCTCGCCATTCAACACGTACCATCTGCCCTTCTTCAAGCTTGCTGACATCAACTTCAACAGGGGCACCGGCTGCTTTTGCTTTTGCACTTGGGTTCCAAGATTTAATAAAAGGAACGGCGACTGCAGCTGCTCCCAGACCACCGACAACTGCTGTTGTCGCTGTCAGGAAACGTCTACGACCGTTATTTAAAGGCGCATTGCTCATCCAAACATTCTCCCATTTGCTCCTTTTGGATAGTTATTATTCCGCTTACAGAGCATGGCTAACAAAATACGAATTTAGTTGTATTTATTTGACGGGAAATGATAATTAAAACCCTACTTTTTGACAAGATAAAGCTACCTTTTTGTAACAAACGTGAAGTAAATCGTCTGCGAGGTCACAAAAGGGGCATAACTGTAAGAAAAGTTGCGCAGAGTGCTTAGTGGTGAGGATTTTATTCGCTATTCAAAACAAAAAAAGCCTGGCGCAATGCCAGGCTTTTTGAACCACATTCCGGTATAAACCGGAGCGAATCTTTTCCAGGAAAAGATTAACGCTTGGAGAACTGTGGACGACGACGTGCTTTACGTAGACCAACTTTCTTACGTTCAACGCAACGAGCATCACGAGTAACGTAACCCGCAGCACGTAGAGTAGGACGTAGAGACTCATCGTACTCCATAAGAGCACGAGTGATGCCGTGACGAATTGCACCCGCTTGACCAGAGATACCACCACCTTTAACAGTGATGTACAGGTCAAGTTTCTCAACCATCTCAACTAGCTCAAGAGGTTGTTTAACAACCATGCGAGAAGTTGGACGACCGAAGTACTCATCAAGGCTACGCTTGTTGATTACGATGTTGCCGCTGCCTGGTTTAATAAAAACACGTGCAGCTGAGCTTTTGCGACGGCCAGTGCCGTAGTATTGATTCTCTGCCATTTCCGAAATCCCCGATTAGATGTCTAGTACTTTTGGTTGTTGAGCAGCATGGTTGTGCTCAGCGCCAGCGTAAACTTTAAGCTTACGGTACATAGCACGGCCCAGAGGACCACGTGGCAGCATACCTTTAACCGCTAGTTCAAGAGCCATTTCAGGCTTACGATCAATCAGCTTTTCAAAAGTGATTGATTTCAGGCCACCTGGGAACTCAGAGTGACGGTAGTACACTTTGTTTTTCGCTTTGTTGCCAGTTACAGCAACTTTCTCAGCGTTAACAACGATGATGTAATCACCAGTGTCTACGTGAGGAGTGTATTCAGCTTTGTGTTTGCCACGTAGGCGAGATGCAATTTCACTTGCTAGACGGCCAAGAGTTTTACCCTCTGCGTCTACAACATACCAGTCGCGTTTTACAGTTTCTGGTTTAGCAACGAAAGTTTTCATGCTAATAATAACCCGTTAATTAAATTTTACACTTAAGGAGCCTTAGCTCCCACTGTCTAAGAGCCCATGCATCACCCCTTCGAGTGGTTGGCACTCTCGGCCTTGTGTTTCAAAGAAACAGACCTGCAGTAACGGTGGGTCGCAGGATTATAGAGAAGTGAGATGAAAAAATCACCTTTTTTTTGAACCCTATCACCGAATTTTTCTCGCTGGGCCGAATCACTAAGCCAAATGTTCTTTTGCCAGATATTCATGGCTTTGCATTTCAATCAAACGCGACTGGCAGCGCTTAAACTCAAATTCCAGCAAACCATGGCTGTAGAGCTGTTCCAGCGCCACCTCAGCCGAAATAATCAGCTTGACGTGTCGTTCATAAAATTCATCGACCAGGGCGATAAAACGCCGTGCAGCGTCATCTATCAGCGGCGACATCTGGCAGACATCCGCCAGCAGCACGGTGTGGTAAAGACGGGATATTTCGATGTAATCGTTCTGGCTGCGAGCGGTCTGACACAGCTGGGCAAAACTGGCGTGCAACACACCATCGCTGGCTTCAATCACCGTGATATGGCGATGGTTGATCTCAATCGAGTGCTGCGGGGCATGATTATCCGCGACCAGCTGCTGATAGTATCGAGCCAGGTTATCGTGGGCAGCCTGATCTAACGGGTAGTGATAGATTTCGGCCTGCTCTAAGGTCCTCAACCGGTAATCAATACCACTGTCGACATTAAGAATTCGACAGTTTGCTTCTATCAGAGCAATCGCTGGCAGAAAACGCGCCCGTTGCAGGCCATTGCGATAGAGGTCTTGCGGCGGGATATTGGATGTCGCGACCAAAATGACACCACGTTGGAACAGGGCCTGAAACAGCGTACCCAAAATCATCGCATCGGTAATGTCGGAGACAAAGAATTCATCAAAACAGATGATTTCCGCTTCGGATTTAAAGATATCCGCTACTTTTTCCAGCGGATCACTCACCTCCCCCAGGCCTTTCAGCTCGTCATGGACCCGATACATAAAGCGGTGAAAATGCACCCGCATTTTTTTACGGCCTGGCAGCGCATCAAAAAACGTGTCCATCAGGTAGGTTTTGCCGCGCCCGACTCCGCCCCAGAAATAGAGCCCTTTTGGCACCTCTGGCTGGGCTGGTGATTTTCCTAACCACTTCTGCCAGCGCTTTTGCGGGGCTACCGGGCTACGTTGATATTCAATGTATTCATGATAGAGCTGCTCCAACGCCTCTACGGCCTGTTCCTGAGCTGCATCTTTTTGAAATCCATGCAGTTTTATGTCTTGTTGGTATTTTTGAATCGGGGTCATCTCGCCACTACCTGAGGAGAAACAAGAAAAGCACTCACCTAAAACAGGTGCATTTTGCTTTATCGTCTACGACACTCATAGTACCATGGGATTTGAGCATGTGTAACCAACCGGTAAAAAACATGTTAAATAACAATGATAAGGAGCAAATATGCCTTGGATTTATGCCCTTGTTGGCCTGATGGCCGGTGCGATACTGGGAATCGTCATCACCCGAATCACAACCCCACAATACAAAAACCAAAAAAGCATTCGCAAAGATCTCGAAAGCGCTAAATTCGAGCTGGAACAGCAGCGTCAGGAACTGGCCGATCATTTCGCCCAGACGGCGGAAATGCTCGATACGATCGGTAAAGATTACACCAAGCTTTATCAACATATGGCGAAAACCTCGTCCGATCTGCTGCCTAACCTCCCACCGCAAGACAACCCTTTTAGCAACAAGCTTTCGGATCAGGAAAAACAGCATCAGGAAGACAACGTGTTGTTAGAAGAAGCGCCAAAAGATTATGCCAAAGGTGCCACGGGATTATTCAAAGAGCCCGAAAAAGCCGTCATCCATTCCCAGGATGTCATCACCGAAAAAGCTTCTTAGAACAAAATGAACTTTAGCGGTAGCAAATAGTCATAACTCTCACAAGTGCCTGTTGAAATAATTCATTTAGACCACATCTTGTTCAACAGGCAACCTCATAATGGGAGTTATTTCAAAATGAAAAAACCAATACTTGCATTATCCGTTCTGACACTTTGCGTATCTGCAGTCATCAGCCCCGTAACCGCCTCTGCTGCTATTCCTACCGCCGTCAACTCTGAGCAACTGCCCAGTTTGGCACCAATGCTGGAGCAAGTGATGCCAGCGGTGGTCAGTATCGCCGTAGAGGGGACTCAGGTGACCAAACAGAATATTCCGGAGCAGTTTCGCTTTTTCTTTGGCCCGGATTTTCCCACCGAGCAATTGCAGGAGCGCCCCTTCCGTGGTCTTGGTTCAGGGGTCATTATTGATGCCAAACAGGGTCATATAGTCACCAACTATCACGTGATCAATGGCGCCGAGAAAATCCGCGTCAAACTGCACGATGGTCGCGAATACGATGCAGAGTTAGTCGGCGGTGATGAAATGGCCGATATCGCGCTGCTAAAACTGGAAAAAGCCAAAAACCTAACTCAGGTACAGATTGCAGACTCGGACCAGTTACGCGTGGGTGATTTTACCGTAGCGATCGGCAACCCGTTCGGTCTAGGCCAGACCGTGACTTCCGGTATCGTCTCAGCCCTGGGGCGCAGTGGTCTCAATATCGAAAACTTTGAGAACTTCATTCAGACCGATGCTGCCATCAACAGTGGTAACTCAGGCGGCGCACTGGTTAACCTTAATGGTGAACTGATCGGGATCAACACCGCCATTCTAGGCCCCAACGGAGGCAACGTCGGTATTGGCTTTGCTATCCCAGCCAACATGATGAAGAACCTCACCAACCAGATCCTGGAATACGGAGAGGTTAAACGAGGCATGCTCGGGGTGCAGGGGGGAGAGATCACCTCTGAACTGGCCGAAGCTCTGGGTTATGAATCCAGTAAAGGGGCATTTGTCAGTCAGGTGGTCCCGGATAGCGCTGCAGACAAGGCCGGCCTGGAAGCAGGCGATGTGATTATCTCGATCAACGGTAAAAAAATTAATACCTTCAGTGAATTACGCGCAAAAATCGCCACGCTCGGTGCAGGTAAAGACGTGACGCTTGGGGTCATACGCGATGGTAAACAACGTTCATTCGACGTAACTTTGGGTGCTCAAACCGATGTCAAGACCGCCGCGAACAAACTGCATGAAGGCCTGGCAGGCGCCGAACTCACCAACACCACTTCCCGTGACGGCATTGACGGCGTCAAAGTCTCTTCGGTAGAGAAAGGGTCTAATGCGGAAAATTATCAGCTACAAAAAGGCGATATTATTATTGGCGTCAATCGCAAGCGGGTGAAAAATCTGGCCGAACTGCGCACTATTCTGGAGAAAAACCCGACGGTATTGGCGCTGAATATTCAGCGGGGGAACCGAACTGTCTATATAGTGGTTCGTTAACCGCCAGGCGCATTTAGTAACATAAACGCGAGTTGGATTCGAAAGGACAGAGCCGGTCAGCTCTGTCCTTTTGTTATTTACGCAACTAGTGCTATTCTTCGGACTTCTGACTAAGAGTGTGGAGTGTTTGGGCCTGGTATGCTGAACTTTGTTTTTCGATCTGTGATGTTAGGACTGGTGTCCGCAGCACTGGTGTTAACCTTTGTGCCGTCACTTCGCCCCAAAATCATTCCAACTCAAATTATCGATCCGGTCGAGAGTTTCAGCAACTTGCAGGTGTCATTTAACACTGCGGTGCGTAAAGCGGCGCCTGCCGTGGTTAATATCTACAGCCGTAAATACACCGAAAATGACCGCACCAAACTGTCGACCCAAGGGCTGGGTTCCGGGGTTATCGTCAGCGCAAAAGGTTATATCATCACCAACTACCACGTCGTCGCACAGGCGGATCAGATCATCGTCGCGCTGCAAGACGGGCGGGTTGCTGCGGCACAACTGGTTGGCAAAGATCGCCGCACGGATATTGCCGTACTCAGGGTGGAAGGAACCAATCTGCCTGTCATCCCGCTTAACCCGGAGTACGCAGCCAAAGTAGGTGATGTAGTGCTGGCTATTGGCAACCCGTATAACCTGGGGCAGACCACCACCTTCGGCATTATCTCGGCAACCGGTCGCTCATCAATCAGTGCCGACGGCCGCCAGGCGTTTATTCAGACTGACGCCGCGATAAACGAGGGCAACTCAGGCGGGGCATTGGTCAATACCCGCGGCGAACTGGTCGGTATCAACACAGCCTCGTTTCAGCAGGCCACCGAACTGGAAACCTATGGCATCTCATTTGCTATCCCCTATTCGCTGGCACAACGAATTATGGACAAAATCATTGCTGACGGCCGGGTAATTCGCGGTTACATCGGCATTGACGGTCAGGATATCAGTTCCGTGACCTCCCGGTTACTGGGCAAGGAGCAAATGGGTGGCATTGTGGTATTGGGCATTGACCCCAATGGCCCGGCGGCTCAGGCGGGCTTCCAGCCTCAGGATATCATCCTGAACATCGACGGCAAAAAAGTTAACGGCCGTGAGAGTGTCATGGAAATCGTCACCGATTTACGTCCGGGTACCACGGTAGAGGTGATTGTGTTGCGTAAAGGCAATGAAGTGCCGCTGACGGTCACTATCGCTGAAGATACCCGTGAGTAGTATGTCGCAGCGAATTTAAGCCTTAAACTGATGTGATAAAAAACCCAGCGTTAGCTGGGTTTTTGGTTTATTCGCTCTCGTCGCTCGGATGATCTGCAGGCAGTTCCACTTCAACTCGCGTCACTCTCTGCAGCCCTCTCGGCAGCAGGCTGCCACGCCGGCCTCGCTCACCGCGGAAGTTATCCAGATCCGAGGTTTTGAGCCCCAGCTTGCGCTTGCCCGCATACAGCGTCAGGGCGCTGCCATTTGGTAAGGCCAGCAGGTGTGACACCACCTCTTCCCGCTCTTTCGCTTTCGCAGCCGGAATATTGATGATCTTATTGCCCTTACCTTTGCCCAATTGCGGCAGATCTTTTATCGGGAACAGCAACATTCGGCCCTGATTGGTGATGGCCAGAATTTCATCACTGTCCAGATCAGCAATAGCTTGCGGTTCCATCACCTGAGAATTAGTTGGCAGATTCACCAACGCCTTACCACTGCGGTTTTTCGACAGCAGTTCCGCGCCTTTACAGACAAAGCCGTATCCGGCATCCGAACCTACCAGCCATAGCTGCTGCTCTTCTCCCATCACCACCTGACGAATTGAACTGCCTTCGGTGATGTTCAGACGGCCGGTGATCGGTTCACCCTGGCTCCGCGCCGATGGCAAGCTGTGCGCTTCCAGCGAGTAGCTGCGACCATCACTGCCCAGGAAGACCGCCTGCTGGTTACTCTTACCCCGGGCATGGGCGAGATACTGGTCACCCGCTTTGTAGGTTAAGCCGCTTGGATCGACATCGTGGCCTTTGGCATGCCGGATCCAGCCTTTCTCAGACAGCACCACGGTCACGGGCTCACTCGGAACCAGATCACGCTCTGTTAGCGCTTTGGCTTCGGCTCTTTCCACCAGCGGCGAACGGCGATCATCACCGTATTTATCCGCGTCTGCTTTGATCTCTTTTTTCAGCAGCGTATTCATCCGGCGCTCGGAACCCAGCAGTTGTTCCAGTTTCTGGCGCTCTTTCTCCAGCTCTTCCTGCTCGCCGCGGATCTTCATCTCTTCCAGCTTCGCCAGATGACGCAGCTTGGTATCGAGAATCGCATCGGCCTGAATGTCGGTGATGCCAAACCGGGCCATCAGCACCGCTTTCGGGTCGTCTTCGGTACGAATGATTTCGATCACTTCGTCCAGATTGAGGTAAGCGACCAACAAGCCTTCCAGGATGTGCAGCCGTGCCAGCACTTTATCCAGCCGGTACTGCAAACGGCGCCGAACGGTAGTGCGGCGAAACTCAATCCACTCGGATAGGATCTTCACCAGACCTTTCACCTGAGGCCGGTTATCCAGGCCAATCATGTTCAGGTTCACCCGGTAGCTTTTCTCAAGATCGGTCGACGCGAATAGATGGTTCATCAGCAGGTCACAGTCGACCCGGTTGGAACGCGGCACAATCACGATACGAGTCGGATTTTCATGGTCAGATTCGTCGCGCAGGTCATCGACCATTGGCAGTTTCTTAGCGCGCATCTGGGCGGCGATCTGTTCCAGTAGCTTAGCGCCGGACACCTGGTGTGGCAGCGCAGTGATCACTACGTCACTGCCCTCTTTATGCCATACCGCGCGCAACTTGATGCTGCCCCTGCCTGTGCGGTAGATCTTCTCGATATCGGAACTGGCGGAAATGATCTCCGCTTCGGTTGGGTAGTCCGGACCTTTAACGTACTGCATCACATCGGCCAGTTGTGCCGAAGGATGATCAATCATATGGATCGCTGCGTCGGCCACTTCCCGCACATTGTGCGGCGGGATATCGGTAGCCATACCGACGGCGATACCGGTGACGCCGTTGAGCAGAATATGCGGCAGACGGGCCGGCAGCATTTGCGGCTCTTTCATGGTGCCATCGAAGTTTGGCTGCCACTCCACCGTGCCCTGCCCCAGCTCACCGAGTAAAACTTCGGCAAATTTGGACAATTTCGCCTCGGTATATCGCATCGCCGCGAACGATTTCGGGTCATCCGGCGCACCCCAGTTACCCTGACCATCGATCAGTGGATAACGGTAAGAGAACGGCTGTGCCATCAGCACCATGGCTTCATAACAGGCCGAATCCCCGTGCGGGTGATATTTACCTAATACGTCACCGACGGTACGGGCGGATTTTTTGTATTTGGCCGCCGCCGACAAACCTAGCTCAGACATCGCATAGATGATACGCCGCTGTACCGGCTTCAGTCCGTCACCTATGTAGGGCAGCGCCCGGTCCATAATGACGTACATCGAATAATTCAAATAAGCGTCTTCGGTGAACTTGCGCATTGGCAACTGTTCGACGCCGTCAAAAGTAATCTCACTAGACATTCATTACACCTCGGCCAAATCACCGTTAGACTGCAACCAGCTGCGACGGTCATCGGCGCGCTTCTTACCCAGCAGCATATCCATCATTTCTACCGTCGCTTCAGCGTCATCGATCGTTAGCTGAACCAGGCGGCGAGTATTCGGATCCATGGTGGTTTCACGCACCTGCAGTGGGTTCATTTCCCCCAAACCTTTAAAGCGCTGGACGTTGATTTTGGCTTTTTTCTTACTTAACCGCTCCAGAATGCCCTCTTTCTCATCGTCATCCAGGGCGTAAAATACCTCTTTGCCGCAGTCAATACGATACAGCGGCGGCATGGCAACATAAATGTGTCCGGCGTTGACCAGCGCAGGGAAGTGTTTGGTAAACAGGGCGCACAACAGAGTGGCGATATGCAGCCCATCGGAGTCCGCATCGGCCAGAATACAAATTTTACCGTACCGCAGACCATCCAGATTGTCGTTGTCCGGGTCGATGCCCAGCGCAACAGAGATGTCATGCACTTCCTGCGAGGCCAATACCTGATCAGCAGCCACCTCCCAGGTATTAAGAATTTTACCCCGCAGCGGCATCACCGCCTGAAACTCTCGGTCTCGTGCCTGTTTAGCCGAGCCTCCCGCCGAGTCCCCCTCGACGAAAAAGATTTCTGTACGGTTAAGATCCTGTACCGAGCAGTCGGTCAACTTACCCGGCAAAGCTGGCCCGGAAGCCACTTTTTTCCGCACCACCTTTTTACTGGCGCGCATCCGGCGGTGGGCGTTGGCAATGCAGACTTCAGCTAACAGTTCGGCCAGCTGCGGTTTTTCATTCAGCCACAGGCTGAAGGCATCTTTGACCACCCCACTGACAAAAGCAGCGGTCTGACGGGAAGACAAGCGCTCTTTGGTCTGGCCGGCAAATTGCGGATCCTGCATTTTGACCGATAACACATAAGAACAGCGGTCAAACACATCGTCGCCGGTCAGTTTGACGCCGCGCGGCAACATGTTGCGAAATTCACAGAACTCACGCATAGCGTCGAGCAGCCCCTGACGCAGGCCATTGACATGGGTGCCGCCCTGAGCGGTCGGGATCAGGTTGACGTAGCTCTCGGTGATCATCTCACCGCCTTCCGGCTGCCAGATCACGGCCCAGTTAGCGGCTTCGGTTTCCGCGCGGAACTCCCCGGTAAACGGTGATTCCGGCAATACCGGATAACCCTTCACCCCTTCAGCCAGGTAGTCTTTCAGGCCATCCTCGTAAAGCCACTGGTAATCCTGGTTATTAACCTTGTCACTGAACGTAATTTCCAGGCCGGGACAAAGCACCGCTTTGGCGCGTAAGTTGTTGATCAGACGGGTAACGGAAAAATTAGGCGAATCAAAATATTTCGCTTCCGGCCAGAAGTGGACACTGGTACCACGATTGCGGCGGCCGCAGGTTCCGGTAACAGTAAGATCCGACACTTTGTCGCCATGTTCAAAAGCGATCTCATAGACCTGACCATCACGGCGAACCGTCACTTCCACACGCTTGGACAGGGCGTTAACGACCGAGATCCCCACCCCGTGCAGACCACCAGAGAATTGGTAGTTTTTATTGGAAAACTTACCCCCGGCATGCAATTTACACAGAATAAGTTCAACCCCGGAGACTTTTTCTTCAGGGTGAATGTCAACCGGCATACCACGACCATCATCAATGACTTCCAGTGACTGGTCAGCGTGCAGGATAACCTGCACCTTGGTAGCGTGTCCGGCCAAAGCTTCATCGACGCTGTTGTCGATAACCTCCTGACCGAGGTGGTTTGGACGAGCTGTATCCGTGTACATCCCCGGGCGGCGACGCACTGGTTCTAAACCATTAAGAACCTCAATGGCTCCAGCATTATATTGTTCAGTCATATTGCGGAATTTCGTGTTGGAATACTCAAAATGCGATTGGGCAGTTGATTTGGACAATGCAGGCCGGACTGGCTAACAAAAACAAAGCGGATATTGATACACCAGGTTTGAACGGCACAACTGCGCAATTATAGGAGAAACATAGTCTGGCTCAGGCCGGGCTATGTCAAGTTCGTTCAGCAACTAAGGTGTGATTTTATGACTTTTCCCTCAACCAGAGTCATAGTTGAAGAAATTCGATGATCGATTGGGGGAAACGTTCAAAATCGACAAAGCTATGATCACCACCTTGTTCAACCGTTTGTTTACACAACGAAAGTTTTTCTACTGCCTGCCGGTAATCCAGCACTTCATCAGCGGTTTGCTGCAGTAGCCACAAGCTATCCGGACGGGCAATCTGCTCAACATCCAGCTCTTTTAACTGCTGAACATGTTGCGGCAGCAGCACGTACTGTTCACCGGTATACGGGTTAAGCTGATCACCAAGATAGTCGACCAGTAATTCATAAGGCTTAACTGCCGGATTAACCAACACTGCGCGAAATGCGAATTGTTGGTTGAGCCAGATGGAAAAATAGCCCCCCAGAGAACTGCCTACCAGGCCTATCTGATAGTGATCCCGATATTGCTCCACCAGTTGAAGCAACAACTGTTCGGATTGATTGGGGAAGCAGGGTAACTGCGGCACGAGCACCTTAATATCAGGACGATGCTGCTGACAATATTGCTGCATCAGCATCGCTTTGTGCGACTGAGGTGAACTGTTAAAGCCGTGAATGTATATCAGCAACGACGGCTTCATATCAGTAACCGGCGGCATTGAAATCAGGCAAGAAACAGCCTTCTTCCAGGCGTTGTACTTGCGTGTCAAGCTGGCCGTCGGCATACAAAGTCAGTTCTCGCCAGCCCGGAGGTTTATTATCCAGGGCAAAATCATTGGAATTGGGTTTGAACTGCACGCAAGTCGATGGAGTCGCAAATACGCGCACACCGTTGTGGTTACGGTCAAAATCCTGATGCACGTGGCCACAAACTACCGCTTTAACGTTCGAGTGCGCTTCAACTACCTGCCAGAAATTGTCGCTGTCTTTTAAGGTGTGCTGATCCAGCCAGGCGCTGCCGACTAACAGCGGGTGATGATGCAGCAACACCAGACTGTACCGGTCGGCATGT
>NZ_JBNKVP010000012.1:0-70440 GCF_050299255.1 Vibrio sp. | reverse complement strand
ATGGCGGTGAGGGAGGGATTCGAACCCTCGATGCGGCTACAAACCGCATACTCCCTTAGCAGGGGAGCGCCTTCAGCCTCTCGGCCACCTCACCGTACTACTTCCTTTCAGGAAATAATGGCGCGCTCGGGAGGATTCGAACCTCCGACCGCCTGGTTCGTAGCCAGGTACTCTATCCAGCTGAGCTACGAGCGCGCAATGCTTTGTTTCAAAGCGTCGCAAGAAATGGCGGTGAGGGAGGGATTCGAACCCTCGATGCGGCTACAAACCGCATACTCCCTTAGCAGGGGAGCGCCTTCAGCCTCTCGGCCACCTCACCATCTTGCGGAGGCACATATTACGATTTACCAAAAATATGTCAAACACTTTCTTGGCAAAAACAGCAAAAAACCGCTTAACCGTTGGCTATTTAATCAAAGCGATTGGAAATCATCCTTTTGCTGTTAATTTATGAAAAAAGGCCAGCATTTGAGCTGACCTAATTTGCTGTTTTAGTAGTTGCCGGAACCGACATTACCGTTGCCTTTCTCCGCTTGAATTCGCATGTAAATTTCTTCGCGGTGAACGGAGACTTCTTTTGGAGCATTGACACCAATACGTACCTGGTTACCTTTAACGCCCAGTACCGTTACCGTTACTTCATCACCGATCATAAGTGTTTCGCCAACACGGCGAGTCAAAATTAGCATTCTGTGCTCCTTGAGTATTCTCTACTTTGTCTGGCTACTTGGTTATTATCCAACAAAAGTAATAATTTCGTAAACTGCATATTTAGCTGAGTTTAACCTAAATATGCCTGAACCTGCTGGTAATCAAGTGCTTCGTGAGCGGTTATAAAGGCATCATGAATAACATTGGCTGCCCGATCAAGATCTTCTTGAGACAACACCAACATCAGCGACTGCTTACTAACATGGTAATGATCCACATTGATATCGTACCCGGTTAGCAACTCATATGAGCGTTCAACCAATCCTTCGGCTTGTAAACCCACCACGGTAAGTAAACTTACCACATCACTATTACGAATTTTGTCACCAAACACCAGATCCAATTTTGCACATGCATCCTGTTTTACAATAATGCCGGCCCAATCTGTCTGTTCGATCACATTCCAAATCACCACTCCCAACATTTGACACTGTTTCTGCAAGCTGGATAAATGGTCACTCTGTACTTTAATCAAGCACATATCGCGCTGAAGTGCCAATCCGCACACCGCTTTCTGGCACACTTCACCGGTGACCAGGCTACCCTGGTTGTTGTCAAACGTCGACAATACCCGCAATGGAACATTGTGCTGCCAGGCGTGCTGTACCGAAGGTAAGTGGAGCACTTTGGCTCCTTTGCGCGCCATTTCCTCCATCGACGGGAAATCGATGCTATCCAGTTTTTGCGCGCGTTCCACAACTCGTGGATCACAGGTATAGATGCCGTCAACATCGGTATAGATCTGACATTCATCGGCCTGCATTGCACCGGCTAGCACCACGGCACTGGTGTCTGAACCACCTCGGCCTAAGGTAGTAATGTCCCCATTCTTATTGACACCCTGAAATCCTGCAACGATAACGATGTGATCCTGATTCAGCAGTTCTTCGATCGTTGTGGTATCAATATGTTTAATCGTCGCGTCATTGTGCTGATTATCAGTCACAATGTGCGCCTGACCACCGGTCAGCGAGCGGGCTGCATAACCCATTTTGTTCAGTGTCATCGCCAGAAGCGCCATTGACACCTGCTCACCAGCAGAGAGCAAAACATCAAGTTCTCGAGCCGTCGGTACACTGTCTACCTGCTTGGCCAGTTCCATCAGACGGTTGGTTTCACCCGCCATGGCTGACACTACGACTACTACTTGATGGCCATCATTTTTCGCTTTAATGATGTGTTCGGCCACAATGTGGATTGTGTCTATAGAACCCATTGAGGTTCCGCCGAACTTTTGCACGATAAGGGACTTTTTCACCAGTCATCACCTTCCCAAGACCAAAGTCTCATTCGGCCGCACTGCATCGATTTATTTATTCACAGTACGGTAGTTAGAACAAAAACCAAGCCGCTCAACCGGCCGTTTAAAACCTAGCCAATTAAACCACTTGGTTACCATAGAAAAATTACGCTCAATCAAATCTTGGTTTGATCGAGCGCTTAAACTGTGTGTTACAGGCGCTCTGCCAGCCACTCATCGACCGACTGCAGTGCGTTAGGCAATGCAGCCGCATCGGTACCACCGGCCTGAGCCATATCCGGGCGACCACCACCTTTACCGCCAACTTGTTGCGCTACCATATTGACCAGCTCACCAGCTTTAACTTTACCGGTCAGATCTTTGGTAACCCCGGCAATCAAACCGACTTTGTCGCCAGACACATTACCCAGCATAATGACACCGCTACCAAGCTGATTTTTCAGCTCATCCACCATACCACGCAGTGCTTTGTTGTCCGCACCATCCAGTTGGGCCACCAACACGTTGACTCCTGCGATGTCTTTCACTTGACTGGTCAGGCTTGCACTGGCCTGCGAAGCCAGTTTTTCTTTCAGCTGTTGGATCTCTTTTTCCAGCCCTTTGGCTTTAGATGCCGCTTCTGCCAGCTTAACCTGGAAACCTTGCTGCTGGTTTTCAATTGCGTCCAGCGCCGCTTCTCCGGTGACAGCTTCGATACGGCGGATACCTGCCGCGATGCCGCCTTCAGACAAGATCTTGAACAGGCCAATATCACCGGTGTTGGATGCATGGATACCACCACACAGTTCGGTCGAGAAATCACCCATAGTCAGCACACGCACCTGGTCGTCATATTTTTCACCAAACAGTGCCATAGCGCCTTTCTGCTTGGCTGACTCAATGTCCATCACGTTGGTTTCCACCGTGTGGTTGCGACGGATCTGTGCATTCACCAAACGTTCAACCTGCTTCAGCTCTTCCGCAGTTACCGCTTCCAGGTGAGAGAAGTCAAAACGCAGACCTTCGGCTTTCACCAATGAGCCTTTCTGAGTGACGTGTTCGCCAAGGATCTGACGCAGTGCCGCGTGTAATAGGTGAGTGGCTGAGTGGTTAAGGGAAATCGCTGCGCGTCGCTCTGCATTCACCTGAGCGTCGGCTTGGTCACCTTGGGCCAAAACACCTTCAACCAACTTGCCGTGGTGGGCGATCGCATTGCCCAGTTTCTGGGTATCTTCTACCCGGAACAGTCCGGATTCAGTTTTGATCACACCGGCGTCACCACATTGACCGCCCGACTCGGCGTAGAATGGTGTCTGGTCCAGGATCAGGATCGCTTGTTCACCGGCAGACAGTGTTTCCACTTCTTCGCCATCAACAAATATTGCCGCAACGGCGCTCGAACCTTCAGTGCCGGTATAACCACAGAATTCTGTCTCAGCATCGGTTTTGATCGCTGCGTTGTAATCGGTGCCAAACTGGCCCGCTTCACGTGCGCGCTGACGCTGCTGATCCATCGCCTGTTCAAAGCCAGCTTCATCAATGCTTAGGCCACGTTCACGAGCCACGTCATTGGTCAGATCCGCAGGGAAACCATAAGTATCGTAAAGTTTAAACACGGTTTCGCCGTCCAGTACTTTACCTTCCAGGCTATCCAGAGCTTCATTCAGGATCGTCATACCACGGTCAAGAGTGCGTCCGAAGTTCTCTTCCTCAATGCGCAGTACTTTTTCTACTACTGCCTGCTGCTTTTTCAGCTCTTCGCCGGCAGAACCCATCACCTCGGCCAGCACGCCAACCAGTTTATGGAAGAAGGCACCTTGCGCCCCGAGCTTATTACCATGACGAACGGCACGGCGAATAATACGGCGCAGTACGTAACCGCGACCTTCGTTAGACGGCATCACGCCATCAACGATCAGGAAAGCACATGAACGGATGTGGTCTGCCACTACGCGCAGGGATTGATTGGACAGATCGTCATGACCGGTCACTTCTGCTGCGGCTTTGATCAGGGTCTGAAATACATCGATTTCGTAGTTAGAGTGAACGCCCTGCATGATGGCTGAGATACGCTCGATGCCCATACCGGTATCCACAGATGGTTTCGGTAGTGGTTCCATCGTGCCGTCAGCATGGCGGTTAAACTGCATGAAGACGTTGTTCCAGATTTCAATGAAGCGATCGCCATCTTCTTCTGGTGTACCAGGTCGGCCACCCCAGATGTGCTCACCGTGATCGTAAAAGATCTCGGTACATGGACCACATGGCCCGGTGTCACCCATCTGCCAGAAGTTATCCGATTCGTAAGGTTTACCGCCTTTTTTGTCGCCAATTCGCACGATGCGATCTGCCGGTACGCCGACCGTCTTATTCCAGATCTCAAACGCTTCATCGTCGGTTTCGTACACGGTCACCAACAGGCGTTCTGCCGGCAACTTAAGGACTTCGGTCAGGAATTCCCATGCAAATTTAATCGCATCGTCTTTGAAGTAGTCACCGAAGCTGAAGTTACCCAGCATTTCAAAGAAAGTATGGTGACGAGCAGTAAAGCCAACATTTTCCAGGTCGTTATGTTTGCCGCCTGCACGTACACAGCGCTGAGCCGTAGTCGCCCGCGTATAGGCACGCTTTTCCAGACCCAGGAAGCAATCTTTAAATTGGTTCATCCCTGCGTTGGTAAACAGCAGGGTAGGATCGTCGTGCGGGACTAACGAGGAACTATCTACGATTTGGTGTCCTTTGCTTTCAAAGAACTTGAGGAAGGCATTACGGACCTCATCTGTGCTCATGTACATGCAGCTTTTCCTGAAAATTGTCGAGTGAGAATTTTGCCGTATTGTAGATCATGGTTAAGGCTTCGACTAGCTTTCTTACAGAAAAGAACCGTTAACGGGTAGTTGAGGGGCTAAATCAGTAAATTATCCTATATCCGGACGGTCAACCGGCCGGAAGACTCTCCAGTGCATAACGGATCTGATCAAAGCCAAAACCGCGATATTGTAGAAAACGAACGCGTTTGGCGTATTCTTTATCGTCTTTGCCGCCCTGACAGCGATATTTCTTTTCAGCGACTTGCCTGGCCAGTTCAAACCAATCCTGTTGCTGCTCCTGCAGCGCCTGTTCGATGTCCTGCTCTGCGACTCGTCGCTGTTGCAACTCCTGACGGATGCGGCGTTCGCCGTGTCCCTTAGCAATATGTTGCCGGACCTGACTCTTGGCATAACGCAGATCTTCCAGATAGCGGTGAGCCAGACAAAACTCGATTGCCTGCTCGATCTCCTGCTCGGGATATCCTCGCTGCGCCAGTTTCTGACTCAGCTCATACTGGCCGTGATCGCGGCGGCTGAGCAGATGAATCGCAGCCTGTTTTGCTGATAGCTGATACGGTGTCGAGGCCAATTCGCACTCCTTTAACAGTGAAACAGATACAGAAAAGCCCTGCTAGGCAGGGCTTTATGATGTAACCAGTGAAGATTTACAGCTCTTCTTGCTGCTCTGGAACTTGCTCGCCTTGTGTCTCATCGAGCGAGGCTGGCGTCAGCAGCATCTCACGCAGTTTCGCGTCAATGGTTTTGGCCGCGTCCAGGTTTTCACGTAGGAACTTGCAAGCGTTCGCTTTGCCCTGACCAATTTTCTCACCATTGTAGCTGTACCAGGCACCGGCTTTTTCCACCAGCTTATGTTTCACACCCAGGTCGATCAGTTCACCTTCACGGTTGAAACCCTGACCGTACAGGATCTGTGTTTCTGCCTGCTTGAACGGCGCAGCGATTTTGTTCTTCACAACTTTGATGCGGGTTTCGTTACCCACCACTTCGTCGCCTTCTTTAATAGAACCGGTACGGCGAATATCCAGGCGCACTGACGCGTAGAATTTCAGTGCGTTACCACCAGTGGTGGTTTCCGGGTTACCGAACATCACGCCGATCTTCATCCGAATCTGGTTGATGAAGATACACATACAGTTGGATTGTTTCAGGTTACCGGTCAGCTTACGCATCGCCTGTGACAGCATACGGGCTTGTAAGCCCATGTGGCTGTCGCCCATTTCACCTTCAATCTCAGCTTTTGGCGTCAGGGCGGCAACTGAGTCCACGACCATTACGTCGATAGCGCCAGAGCGCGCCAACGCGTCACAGATTTCCAGCGCCTGTTCACCGGTATCTGGCTGGGAAACCAGCAGAGCATCGATATCAACACCCAGCTTCTTGGCATAGATAGGATCCAGAGCGTGCTCAGCATCGATAAAGGCACAGGTTTTACCTTCACGTTGCGCCGCGGCGATCAGCTCAAGAGTCAGGGTGGTTTTACCCGATGATTCCGGACCGTAAACTTCAACGATACGTCCCATTGGCAGGCCGCCTGCACCCAGTGCAATGTCGAGAGAGAGTGAACCGGTGGAGATGGTTTCTACATCCATAGTCCGGTTGTCACCCAGGCGCATGATTGAGCCTTTACCGAATTGCTTTTCAATCTGACCTAGCGCAGCGGCGAGCGCCTTCTGTTTGTTCTCGTCCATCACTTTCTCCGGTTCATTCACCCTGGCAGGATGAATGGTCAATTAACTTCTTATTTCGCTGTAAATCTGTTGTTGGTCAGACAATAGTATTGAGAAATTTTCTGACCTTCATTGCTGGCTAATTATACTGTTGATTCATACAGTGTCCATAGCTGGCACCATTTTTTTTGCTCTAGAGACAGATTAACGAGCTAAATTGGCAGGCAAAACACTGAGGAAGCTGGGTTACGACAGGTCACGCAAATGTGCGCAAATCACCTGTAACGCATGGTTGACCGCTTGCGTCCTGACCTGACCGCGATCGCCGTCAAAATGGCAGGTTTGTACGTGTTGCCAGCCGCTGCTATCGGCCCAGGCGAAACAGACCGTGCCAACTGGTTTTTCTTCACTGCCGCCGGTCGGACCGGCAATACCACTGACCGCTACCGCGATGGTCGCCAGTGAATGATCCAGGGCACCCTGTACCATCTCCACCGCCACCGCTTCACTGACGGCGCCATATTGGGCCAGGGTCTTTTCGCTCACCGACAGCATATCTAACTTGGCCTGATTGCTATAGGTAATAAAGGCGCGGTCAAACCAGGCCGAACTGCCTGCGGTATCGGTGACCGTGGCGGCAATTGCCCCACCCGTACAGGATTCGGCGCTGGCCAGTACCTGGCGGTGTTGTTCCAGTAAGCTGCCTACCTGTTGCGATAACTGAGACTGAACTTCCATCTTGGTTCCTGTTTACCGAGTGTGTCTGTAGGTTAAGGGTATCCTAAGCAGGCTGGCATGCAAGTCAAACCGATGGGCAAAATAACCTAGTTCAATTAATACCCTATCGGCGTATTTTGTGACATGCTCAATACAGCAGTGTTAAGACACTGCCTGGTTTAAAAAAGATTATGGATATATTTGTATGGATAGCACATCGCCAAAACTCTCCCTGCGTACTATTGAACCCAACGATTATCCCGAGCTCGCCGAATTGATGAATTTGGTTTTCCCCGATGTCGGGGGAGCCTGGCCTCGTATCACCATCATGGATTTGATCCATCAATTTCCCGATGGCCAAATTTGTATCGAATACGAAGGTAAGATCGTCGGCGCAGCATTGACGATAAAAGTAGACTACAACCGATTTTCCCTGCCTCACGTCTACACCGACATCATCAGCGAAAACAACGTCATTCAGAATCAGGTCACCGGGGACGCTATGTACGGGCTGGATGTCTTTGTCCACCCGGATTATCGTGGTCTCCGTCTGGGCCGGAGACTGTATGATGCGCGTAAGGAGCTGTGTCGTAACAAGAACTTTAAAGCCATTCTGGCCGGCGGTCGGATTCCCAACTATCACCAGTACGCTGATGAACTCAGCGTCACCGAATACATCGACAAGGTAAAACGGCGCGAACTGCATGACCCGATCCTCTCCTTTCAGCTCGCCAACGATTTTGACGTTAAACGTCTGATGCGCGGCTACCTGCCGGAAGACGATTCCTCGAAAGGCTACGCCACCTTGCTGGAGTGGGATAACTTCTTCTACGAGCCGGATATTCAGTCCGTCTACGACATAGAAAAGACCCTGGTCCGCATTGGGGTGGTACAGTGGCAGATGCGCCATATGCGCAACCTGGATGATCTGATGGATCAGGCCGAATTCTTTGTTTCATCGCTGTCTAACTACAAAGCGGATTTCGCGCTGTTTCCGGAATTTTTCAACGCCCCGCTGATGGGGCTGAAAAAAGATCAGAACTCAGTCGAAGCGATCCGCTCCCTGGCCGAATTCAGTGAAGAGATCAAAAACCGTTTTGCCCAGATGGCGGTAACCTACAACATCAATATTGTCGCTGGCAGCGTACCTGTGGTTGAAGACGACAAACTGTATAACGTCTCCTACCTGTTGCAGCGCGATGGTGAAATCAATGCCCAATACAAGATCCACATTACCCCGCACGAGGAGCGTGACTGGGTGATCGATGGCGGAGACAACGTGCAGGTATTTGAGACCGACGCTGGCCGGGTCGGGATAATGATCTGTTACGACAGTGAGTTCCCGGAACTGGGACGTAAAATGGCAGAGCAGGACGTCCAGATCATCTTTGTGCCGTTCTGGACCGACACCAAAAATGGCTACCAGCGGGTGCGGATTTGCTCTCAGGCCAGGGCGATTGAGAATGAGTGCTACGTCGCGATTGGTGGCAGTGTCGGCAACTTGCCCCGGGTGGACAACGTCGACATTCAGTACGCCCAGTCGGCGGTGTTTTCTCCGTCAGATATTTATTTCCCCCATGATGCCACGCTGACCGAAGCCAGCGCGAATACCGAAATGATAATTTTTGCTGACGTCGACTTGAGTAAACTAAAGCAACTCAATACCGAAGGCTCAGTAACTAACCTGCGTCACCGGCGGCTGGATCTGTACGGTGGCTTTACCGAGCCTAAATAACTGTTTTCAACAACCGCGGGCAGCAAAACGTCTGCGGTTGTTGAATCAGAAGCTTATCGTCAATCGCCGCTTTTCTCTCCCGCTATTCACTACTCTGCCCGTTGCTAATTGCTCTTGCTAAGGCAGGTTTGCTATTCTCCCTGTTTACTCAAGGCCGCCCTTTGCACCCGTTTTCCGTCAGATAGTCCGGCAATAAACTTTATTGCGACATCGCATGTCAGACAGGACAGGCATTGGAGGTTAATTTGTCTTTCAAAAATCACCACTATCCGGTAACTAGCTGATTTAAAATGAAACAAAAACCATCAAATTCGAAAGGTAAACCGGCATCCCATACCCCTATGATGCAGCAATACCTGAAACTGAAAGCGGAAAATCCCGATATTCTGCTGTTTTATCGCATGGGTGATTTTTACGAGCTGTTCTATGACGACGCCAAACGGGCGTCACACCTGCTGGATATCTCCCTGACCAAGCGCGGCGCCTCTGCCGGCGAGCCTATTCCTATGGCTGGCGTACCGTATCATGCCGTTGAGGGTTATCTGGCAAAACTGGTCCAACTGGGCGAATCCGTTGCGATTTGCGAACAGATTGGCGATCCCGCCACCAGCAAAGGCCCGGTTGAGCGCAAAGTAGTCCGCATTGTGACCCCGGGTACCGTGACCGATGAAGCGCTACTATCCGAGCGGGTCGATAACCTGATCGCGGCGATTTATCATCAGCAGGGGCGTTTTGGCTACGCCACGCTCGATATCACTTCGGGCCGGTTCCAGTTAATCGAGCCCGCCAGCGAAGAGGCGATGGCAGCCGAACTGCAACGCACTGCGCCACGTGAACTGCTGTTCCCGGAAGATTTCGAGCCGGTACAACTGCTCAGCCAGCGTAACGGTAACCGCCGGCGCCCGGTGTGGGAATTTGAACTCGACACCGCCAAACAGCAGCTCAACCAGCAGTTCGGCACCCGGGATTTAGTTGGCTTTGGCGTAGAACACGCTGCCTTAGGCCTGTGTGCCGCCGGCTGCCTGATCCAGTACGTCAAAGATACTCAGCGCACCGCCCTGCCCCATATCCGTTCGCTAACGTTGGACCGTCAGGATAATTCCGTGATCCTGGATGCGGCGACCCGGCGCAACCTGGAAATTACCCAGAATCTGGCAGGCGGCAGCGACAACACCCTGGCGGAAGTACTGGACAAAACCGCCACCCCGATGGGCAGCCGGATGCTAAAACGCTGGTTACATCAACCGATGCGTGCCCTGGACACCCTAAACCAACGCCTGGATGCCATCACTGAACTGAAACAGAGCAATCTGTTCGTTGATCTGCACCCGGCGCTGAAACAGATCGGCGACATCGAGCGGATCCTGGCCCGTCTGGCACTGCGTTCTGCCCGTCCACGCGATCTGGCCCGGCTGCGTAATGCGATGCAGCAACTGCCTGAGCTGGCTGAATTGCTGACGCCTCTGAAGCATCCTTACCTAGCGAAGCTGGCCGACTATGCCGCACCGATGGTTTCGGTGGCTGAGCTGCTTGAACGCGCCATCATCGACAATCCGCCGGTGGTGATCCGCGACGGCGGTGTCATCGCCCCCGGCTATGATGCAGAACTGGACGAGTGGCGTGACCTCGCCGATGGCGCAACAGACTACCTGAACCAGCTCGAACAGCAGGAGCGGGAACGGCACGGTATCGACACCCTTAAAGTGGGTTACAACAATGTGCACGGCTTCTTTATCCAGGTCAGCCGCGGTCAGAGCCATCTGGTGCCGCCCCACTATGTTCGCCGTCAAACACTCAAAAACGCCGAACGCTACATCATCAGCGAGCTGAAAGAGCACGAAGACAAAGTACTCAGCTCCAAGTCCAACGCCCTGGCGCTGGAAAAACGGCTGTGGGAAGAGCTGTTCGACCTGCTGCTGCCGCACCTGGAAGCCTTGCAGAATATGGCATCGGCCCTGTCGCAACTGGACGTGCTGCAAAACCTGGCCGAACGGGCCGAGAGCCTGGACTATTGTCGTCCGACCCTCAGCCAGCAGCCGGGTATCGACATTCTGGCTGGCCGCCATCCGGTGGTGGAACAGGTGATGGACGCCCCGTTTATTGCCAACCCGATCGAACTGAACGCCCAGCGCAGGATGCTGATCATTACCGGCCCCAATATGGGCGGTAAATCGACCTATATGCGCCAGACCGCACTGATCGCCCTGCTGGCCCACATCGGCGCGTATGTACCGGCAGAGTCCGCCACTATCGGTTGCATCGACCGTATCTTTACCCGCATCGGCGCCTCGGACGATCTGGCTTCAGGCCGCTCTACCTTTATGGTGGAAATGACTGAAACAGCCAATATCCTGCACAATGCTACCGCCAATAGCCTGGTATTGATGGATGAGATCGGCCGCGGTACCAGTACTTACGATGGTCTGTCTCTGGCCTGGGCCAGTGCCCAGTGGCTGGCCAAACAGATTGGTGCCCTGACACTGTTTGCCACCCACTACTTTGAGTTGACCGAACTGCCACACCAGTTGCCACACCTGGCGAATGTCCACCTCGATGCGGTTGAACATGGTGACAGTATTGCCTTTATGCACGCGGTACAAGAAGGGGCGGCCAGCAAATCGTACGGCCTGGCGGTCGCCGGGTTAGCCGGGGTGCCAAAGTCGGTGATCAAACAGGCCCGGGCCAAGCTAACCCAGTTGGAACAGCTCGGCCATCAGGCGCAGCTGTCCCCGCAGACGACAACACTGGCGAGCGACAACCAGCTCAGCCTGATCCCGGAGCCAAGTGAAGTGGAACAGGCGCTGAGCCAGCTCAATCCCGATGAGATGAGCCCGCGTCAGGCGCTGGAAGAGTTGTATCGGTTAAAACAGTTGCTGGCTTAGTCGCATGGCAACTGAATAACCGTTAGAGAGTAAAAAGGGCTGCATCGTGCAGCCCTTTGTTTATCGATCACTTGAATTTTTGCCCGGTTACAACTTACGCCGCAGTAACATCAGCGCCACGGTGAGGAAAACTATGCTCGGCATTATCGCGCCAAACGCCGGGGGAATATTGTATACCAAGCTAAGCGGGCCGAAGAACTCACTGGAAATATAGAAAGTGAATCCTGCGATCACGCCGGATAAAATTCGCGCCCCCATGGTCACACTGCGCAACGGACCAAAAATAAACGACAGCGCCATCAGCATCATCACCGCCACCGAGAACGGTTGGGTAATCTTGCGCCACAGGGCCAGCTCATAACGAGAGGCATCCTGCTCCGACTGTTTAAGGAAAGTCACGTAATCATACAAACCGCTCAGCGACAGTTCTTCCGGTTTCACCGTCACCACCGCCAGTTTGTCCGGGGCCAGCGTCGTCGTCCAGCGATAAGCCGGCAGACTCTGCTGGGACAGCTGCACTTCATCACGCACATCGGTGATCAGTACTTTATTCAACTGCCACTGGTTGTCTCCGGCATAATCGGCCGTTTCAGCAGTCAGTACGGTCTGCAGCTGTTTGTCTTCATTGAAACGCCACAGGTTGACCGCATACAGTTTGTCGTCGTCGATTTTACCGATAAAGATAAAGTCATTGGCATCACGGGCCCATACCCCGGTACGAATCGATAGCAGGTTACCGCCGGAGGTAGAGAACGAGCGTAAGTCCCGTGCCAGCTTCTGGGCCTGCGGCGCGCCCCACTGCCCCAGCAAGGTGATGATGATCATCAGTGGCACCGCAGTTTTCAGCACCGACATACCGATATTGAGTTTGGAATAGCCCGCCGCCTGCATCACCACCAGTTCCGAGCTGGACGCCAGCATGCCGAGACCAATCAAGGCACCTAACAGCGCCGCCATCGGGAAAAACATCTCGATATCGCGCGGAATACTCAGCAGCACAAACAGCAGCGCCTGCAGCAGGTCGTAACTGCCTTCACCCACTTTGCGCAGCTGCTCGACATATTTGATGATCGCCGACAGGCCAACAAACGTAGCCAGTACCAGCGACATGGTGGCGACAATCGTTCGGCCGATATACCAATCTAGAATCTTAAACACTGCTTAAGCCGCCCTTTTCTGTCTTATTTTATCTTTGAGACGTCGCACCGGAATACTGTCCATTGAGTTGACCACCAGCGCGGTGATCAGCAGCCCAAGGTTAATTGGCCACAAACCAATGAACGCCGGGATCGAACCATCTTCTAAGGCCGACTTGGTGGCACTAATGGCGAGAAAGTAAGTCAGATAAATCAGGATTGCCGGGCCCATCTTGGCAAAGCGCCCCTGACGCGGATTCACCGCCGACAGCGGCACCACCAACATGGTCAGCAGCGGAATACAGATCACCAGCGAAATACGCCACTGCAACTCCGCCTGCGCTTTCGGATCAGTGTTACCCATTAACTCCTGAGTCGGCAGCGCCTCCCAGTCACGACCTTTTTGCCGCACTTCACGCTGGCCGATGATCCCCTCGTACTGATTAAAACGGGTGACCATATAATCCAGCCGGGTGGGAATCGCTTCATAACGGACGCCATCGTTCATGCGAATGATCTGACGGCCGTCACTCAGTTCAACCACTTCTCCGGATTGTGAATAAGACACGCTCGGCAGAACCGAATCTCGCGGGCGCATCTGCGCAATAAAGATGTGCTTAAGTTTTTTGTCCTCAATATCGTCGATGAAAGCCACCGATGCGCCATCTGGCGTGCCCTGGAAATGGCCTTTTTTCAATAGATCGACATTGTTTTCCGCCTGCACCTGCTCCTGTAGCGCGGTGATACGGTCCTGGCTCCAAGGCGCCAGCCAAAAGGCGTTAAACGCGGCCGCCGTACCGGTTATGACCGCCAGGTAAAGCGCGGCCCGCACTAAAAACTTATTACCGATGCCAGTCGCATTCATCACGGTAATCTCACTCTCAGCATACAGACGGCTGAAGGTGAGCAAAATACCCAGAAACAGACTCAGTGGCAACATCAACAGCCCCATATAGGGCATACTCAACGCAACAAAATTCATCACCAGACCGGCAGGAATTTCACCATCTGAAGCATCCGCTAATACCCGTATCAGTCTCTGGCTCAAAAACACTAAAAATAGGATGAAAAATATCGCAAATTGGCTCTTTAGTGTTTCGCGGATCAAATATCTAACAATAATCACGCTGAAATTACCCACACAAAACTTGTATTTTTGATTGAATCACTATAGTTTCCCGTTGAACCTATTATTTTTTAAATTTTCTCTAACTGTTGGATAGCCTGGTTCAGGGTCAGTTCCGTCACCGGATTCAACCACTAAGTGCACCATTATCTAACATTTAGTTCTATTTGTCTTCAGGATGTAGGAGTACGCATGGAGTTCAGTGTAAAAAGTGGCAGTCCGGAAAAACAACGTAGCGCATGCATCGTTGTTGGGGTGTTCGAGCCACGTCGCCTTTCTCCCGTCGCCGAACAGCTGGATAAGATCAGTGATGGCTATATCAGTTCACTACTTCGCCGTGGTGATCTGGAAGGTAAACCCGGTCAGATGCTACTGCTGCATCAGGTACCTGGCGTATTGTCTGAACGTGTTTTGCTGGTCGGATGCGGCAAAGAGCGAGAACTGGGCGAACGTCAGTACAAAGAAATCATTCAAAAGACCATCAGCACTTTGAACGAAACCGGTTCAATGGAAGCGGTCTGCTTCCTGACTGAACTGCACGTCAAAGGCCGTGACACCTACTGGAAAGTTCGTCAGGCGGTTGAAGCGACTAAAGATGGCCTGTACACCTTTGACCAGTTCAAGAGCAGCAAACCGGAAACCCGTCGTCCGCTGCGCAAGCTGGTATTCAATGTGCCTACCCGCCGTGAACTGAACTTAGGTGAACGCGCCATTGCCCACGGCCTGGCAGTCTCGTCTGGTGTCAAAGCGGCTAAAGATTTGGGCAACATGCCACCAAATATCGCTAACCCGGCATATCTGGCTTCACAGGCCCGCCGTCTGGCTGACGATTACGACTCCATCTCGACCAAGATCATTGGCGAGCAGGAGATGGAAAAACTGGGTATGACTTCGTACCTGGCGGTTGGCCGTGGGTCGAAAAACGAATCCATGATGTCGGTCATCGAGTACACCGGTAACCCGGATGCTCAGGGCAAGCCTATCGTGCTGGTCGGCAAAGGGCTGACTTTCGATTCAGGCGGTATTTCACTTAAGCCAGGCGAAGGCATGGACGAAATGAAATACGACATGTGCGGCGCGGCCACTGTATTCGGTGCCATGAAAGCACTGGCGAAACTGAATCTGCCGATCAACGTGGTTGGCGTACTGGCCGGTTGTGAGAACATGCCTGGCAGCAACGCTTACCGTCCGGGTGATATTCTGACTACTATGTCGGGCCAAACCGTTGAAGTACTGAATACCGATGCCGAAGGCCGTCTGGTCTTGTGCGATGCCCTGACTTACGTTGAACGTTTTGAACCGGATTGTGTGGTCGACGTTGCAACGCTGACCGGCGCTTGTGTCATTGCCCTTGGTCACCACATCAGCGGCGTGATTTCCAACCACAACCCGCTGGCACACGAACTGATCAACGCCTCAGAGCAAGCCAGTGACCGCGCTTGGCGTCTGCCAATGGCCGATGAGTACCAGGAACAACTGAAGAGCCCGTTTGCTGACATGGCCAATATCGGCGGTCGCCCAGGCGGTACTATCACTGCCGGTTGTTTCTTGTCCCGCTTTGCCAAGAAATACAACTGGGCCCACATTGATATCGCCGGTACCGCATGGAAATCCGGTGCTGCCAAAGGCTCGACCGGTCGTCCGGTCTCAATGCTGGTGCAGTTCCTGCTTAACCGCAGCGGCCAGGATAGCGAAGAGTAAGCAATCCATGATAAAAAAGGGCCATCCGGCCCTTTTTTGTTACAGCCGAAACAAGGTATCCGATGCCCAACGCCAATTTTTATCTGATTCAGCCACAGTCGGCCCAAGCCAGCCAGAGCGGCTTTCATGACTATGTGCTCTACCTGGCCAAGCACTTTTCCGCCCAGGGGGCCAAAGTTTATCTTAACTGTCAGGATAAAACCGAGGCAGAACAACTGGCTGAACTGTTCTGGCAACTGCCAGTCGATCAGTTTGTCGCCCATAACCTGGTCGGTGAAGGCCCCAGATACGCCACACCGATTGAGATCGGCCACTGTCAAACCAGGCCGAGCTGGAACCGACAACTGGTGATAAATTTGGCTCAAACCGACACAACCTTTGCGAACCAGTTTAGTGAGGTGGTAGACTTCGTCCCTTGCGAAGAAAAAGCCAAGCAACTCGCCCGAGAAAGGTATAAAATCTACCGCCAGGCGGGCTATCAGCTCCAAACGATCGCAATTTCGTATCCATAGTCAAACTTTATAGTTAAGGCGATCTTGGTCAGATCCCTCACTTATAAAGTTTGGCAGTAAATAAACCAGCAAGATATCCATTTAAGAGCGCTATGGAAAAGACATACAACCCAACTTCAATCGAACAAGCTCTGTATCAGACTTGGGAAGAGCAAGGCTACTTTAAGCCCCACGGTGACACGACAAAAGATGCCTACAGCATTATGATCCCGCCACCGAACGTCACCGGCAGCCTGCATATGGGCCACGCGTTCCAAGACACCATTATGGATACCCTGATCCGTGCCGAGCGCATGAAAGGTCACAACACTTTGTGGCAGGTAGGTACCGACCACGCCGGTATCGCGACTCAGATGGTAGTTGAGCGTAAGATCGCCGCAGAAGAGAACAAAACCAAGCACGATTACGGCCGTGATGCCTTCATTGACAAAATCTGGGAATGGAAAGGCGAGTCTGGCGACACCATTACCAAACAGCTACGCCGTCTGGGCGCATCGGTAGACTGGG
Organism: Vibrio sp.; assembly: GCF_050299255.1. Taxonomy (GTDB): domain Bacteria; phylum Pseudomonadota; class Gammaproteobacteria; order Enterobacterales; family Vibrionaceae; genus Vibrio. The sequence goes on along the minus strand of NZ_JBNKVP010000012.1, from coordinate 53,675 downwards.
ATCGTGAACGCTTCACTATGGATGACGGCTTCTACAAAGCGGTTCAGGAAGTGTTTGTCCGCCTGTACAAAGAAGACCTGATTTACCGTGGCAAACGCCTGGTAAACTGGGATCCGAAACTGCACACCGCCATTTCCGATCTGGAAGTGGAAAATAAAGACAAAAAAGGCCACATGTGGCACTTCCGCTACCCGCTGGCCGACGGAGCCAAGACCGCGGAAGGCAAAGAGTACATTGTGGTGGCAACCACTCGTCCGGAAACCATGCTGGGTGATACCGGTGTTGCTGTTAACCCGGAAGATCCTCGTTACAAAGATCTGATTGGTAAAGAGATCGTGCTGCCTATCGTCAACCGTCGCATCCCGATCGTAGGTGACGAGCACGCAGACATGGAAAAAGGCACCGGCTGTGTGAAAATCACTCCGGCACACGACTTTAACGACTACGAAGTCGGTAAACGTCACAACCTGCCAATGATCAATATTTTCACCTTTGACGCTAACGTGCGTGACGCAGCAGAAGTGTTCAACTCCAACGGTGAAGCCAGTGACGCCTACAGCTCAGAGTTACCGGTTAAATACCATGGCATGGAGCGTTTTGCGGCGCGTAAAGAGATCGTGGCAGAGTTTGAACTGCTGGGCCTGTTGGATGAAATCAAAGATCACGAACTGACTGTGCCTTACGGCGACCGTGGCGGCGTAGTCATCGAGCCGATGCTGACCGACCAATGGTATGTCCGGGCTGGTATTCTGGCTAAGCCTGCGGTTGAAGCGGTGGAAAACGGCGACATTCAGTTTGTGCCAAAGCAATACGAAAACATGTACTTCTCCTGGATGCGTGATATTCAGGACTGGTGTATCTCCCGTCAACTCTGGTGGGGTCACCGCATTCCTGCCTGGTACGATAACGACGGCAATGTCTACGTAGGCCGTAACGAAGATGAAGTACGTGCCGACAACAATATCGCCGCCGACGTGGCGCTGCGTCAGGACGATGACGTTCTGGATACCTGGTTCTCCTCCGCACTGTGGACTTTTGGAACTCAGGGCTGGCCGGAGCAGACTGACGCGCTGAAGACTTTCCACCCGACCGACGTACTGGTAACAGGTTTTGATATCATCTTCTTCTGGGTAGCCCGGATGATCATGATGACGCTGCATTTCGTGAAAGATGACAACGGCAAACCTCAGGTACCGTTCAAGACCGTTTACGTCACCGGCCTGATCCGTGATGAAAACGGCGACAAGATGTCGAAATCGAAAGGTAACGTGCTGGATCCGATCGACATGATCGACGGCATCGATCTGGAGTCACTGGTAGAGAAGCGCACCGGTAACATGATGCAGCCTCAACTGGCAGCCAAGATCGAGAAAAACACGCGTAAAACGTTTGAAAGCGGCATCGAAGCTTATGGTACCGACGCACTGCGCTTTACCCTGGCAGCGATGGCCTCGACCGGCCGTGACATCAACTGGGACATGAAGCGTCTGGAAGGTTACCGCAACTTCTGTAATAAACTGTGGAACGCCAGCCGCTATGTACTGATGAACACCGAAGAGCAGGATTGTGGTTTTAACGGTGGTGAGCTGGAATACTCACTGGCAGACAAGTGGATCGAATCTCAGTTTGAACTGGCGGCAAAAGCGTTCAACGAGCACATCGACAACTTCCGTCTCGATATGGCCGCCAACACCATTTATGAGTTTATCTGGAACCAGTTCTGTGACTGGTATCTGGAGCTGACCAAGCCAGTTCTGTGGAAAGGTACTGAAGCGCAGCAACGCGGTACCCGCCGCACGCTGATCACGGTACTGGAGAAGACCCTGCGTCTCGCTCATCCGGTGATCCCGTACATTACCGAAACCATCTGGCAGAGCATCAAGCCGCTGGTTGACGGTGTGGAAGGTGAAACCATTATGCTGCAGGCACTGCCTCAGTATGATGCCGCCAACTTCAACCAGGACGCCCTGGATGATATCGAGTGGGTGAAAGCCTTTATCACCAGTATCCGTAACCTGCGCGCCGAATACGACATCAACCCGGGTAAACCTCTGGAAGTAATGCTGAAAGCGGCCAGCGACAAAGACGCAGCCCGTCTGGAAGCGAACAAGCAAGTACTGGTTTCTCTGTCAAAACTGGAAAGCGTACGCGTACTGACAGCTAGCGAAGCTACTCCGGCTTGCGCCACTGCACTAGTCGGTAAATCTGAGCTGATGATCCCGATGGCAGGCCTGATCGATAAAGACGCCGAGCTGGATCGTCTGGCCAAAGAGATTGCCAAAACCGAAGGTGAAATCAAGCGTATCGAAGGCAAACTGGGCAACCAGGGCTTTGTTGCCAAAGCACCGGAAGCGGTGGTTGCTAAAGAACGCGAGAAGCTGGAAGGTTATAAAGAGACCCTGACCAAGCTGGAAGAGCAGAAAGTGACTATCGCGGCACTGTAATCACGGCAACTTTTGCTCACTAGCAGTAAAACAGATAAGGCAGCCAATTGGCTGCCTTCTTTATTTCTGCTGTGTTGTCACTGTTTAGGCTTAAACCACCCGGTTCTGCCGCTCACCACGCGCAAACGCAGCAATATTGTCGATCAGTATGTTGGCCAGTTGCTGGATGGCAGAATCACTGCCCCAGGCAACATGAGGGGTGAGCAACAGATTCGGCAGGTCACAATTAACCAGTAGCGGATTACCTGGCTCAGGCGGCTCTGAAGTAAACACATCGACCCCGGCGCCGGCAATTTGGCCTTTCTGCAGTGCTGTCACCAGCGCCTGCTCATCAACCAACCCGCCCCGTCCGGCATTGATCAACAGTGCACTCCGCTTCATCAGTACCAGTTCAGCTTCACCGATCAGGTTACGGGTCTGTTCCGTCAGCGGACAGTGCAAGCTGATCGCGTCGGCCGTTTTCAATACCTGTTCAAATGGCAGGTAACCGTCACGACAAGTGGTAGCACCTTTGCGCTCAGCAAACAGCACCTGCATACCCAGCGCGCGGGCAAGAGCCGCCGTCGCCTGGCCCAGCGCCCCACTACCGATAATACCCAGGGTACTGCCGGCGATATCACCAATCGGATGAGTAAAGAAACAGAACTGTCCCTGCCGCTGCCATTCACCAGCGGCAATATCCTGGTGATAACCCACCAGGTTACGTCTCAACGCGAACAGCATGGCGATCACATGTTCCGGTACCGAACGGGTGGCATAACCCTGCACGTTAGTCACGGCAATATTGTTCGCTTTACAGTACTCAATATCGACATTGTTGACCCCGGTCGCGGAGACGGCGATCAGCTTAAGCTGCTCCAGTTGCGACAACACACTGGCGTCCAAGACCACCTTGTTGGTGATGATGATATCCGCATCCTCGATCCGCTCGAGCAACTGCTCCGGCTGGGTGTAGTCGTATTCCATCCACTGATGCTGGAAAGGCAGGTGCGGCAGATGGATGTGGCCGGGAATGGTCGCCCGGTCAAGAAACACCACTTTAATTAACGGCATAACAACTCCTTGTCCTGAGACGCTCCGCTTGCGTCCTTAAGGTTTCGGCAAACTTTTATAATCCGGTAATTTACGCTCCGGGTCAAAGTAGTCGAAGATCATCTCTTCGCCTTCTGGATAAAAATCGCAGCGAACAAACAGACTGCGTAGCCAGTGACTACGCGGGTGATAAAAGCTCAGTTCGGCAGCGTGCAGTTCCAGCCGTGAAGAAAACGCCAACGCCTCCGCCGTGGCATAAAATTCGTCGCCAACGATCGGATGACCCAGTGCCTGCATGTGCACCCGCAGCTGATGAGAGCGGCCGGTGATCGGCAGCAAACGGACGATACTGGTTTTCGCTTCGCGCTTAACAACCTGATAAAGCGTTCTGGCCGGCTTGCCCTGCTCCAGACAGACTTTCTGCCTGGGCCGGTTCGGCCAGTCGCAAATCAGCGGCAAATCCACTTCGCCCTGCTCTTGCTCTAAATGGCCCCAAACCCGGGCGTAATAGACTTTATGGGTTAACCGGTACTGGAACTGCTTTTTCAGCGCCCCTTCAGCCCGTTTGTTTTTCGCCAGTACCATCAGACCAGACGTCGACATATCTAACCGGTGTACCACCTGAATATCCGGATGATCCTGCTGCAGGCGGCTCCAGATACTGTCGTGATGCTCTGGCAATCGTCCGGGCACCGACAGCAACCCCGACGGTTTGTTGACCGCCAGAATGTGGTCATCTTCATACACCACCTCAATCCAGGGGTCAGTGGGCGGGTGGTACTCAGTCATTGCCATTAACGTTATCTCTTGGAAAAAAACGGCGCATTATAACAAGACCTGAGCCCGGCTGTTAGTCACCATGGGCCAATGGTTTAACTGTGGTAGAAAACAGCTCCTGCCAATCGTACATTAAACTGACAGCCAGAACCGCTATGGCCGTTATGATAGAAATCGAGATTAAGAAAAGGCCTTCCCGCTGGAAGGCCTTTTCTTGGCTATAGGGACGAACAGAACTAGCCGTTGTGCGTCACAACAATCAGACGCAATGAATCAAGCTGATACTGTGCCTGGCTGATATAGCCGGCCAGTTGGTCTATTTGCTGCTCGATCGCCTCCAGCTCTTCATCACGAATATTCGGGTTCACCGCCTTGAGCGCCTGCAGCCGCTCCAGCTCTGCATTCAGATTGTGCTGCATCTCCTGGCGGGCGCGCTCGCGCACCTCAGTCACTTTATCAACAATCTGTGAGTTCCCTTGCTCAATCAGGGTGTGGATCTGAGCCTGAACCGAGCTGACCAGCTTACTGGCCAGCTGGCGGTTAACCGGACTGAGCTGACGGTTGAACGACTCAAACTCGACCTGGCTAGAAAGATCGTTGCCGCGGCCATCAAGTATCATGCGGATCGGCGTAACCGGCAGGAAACGGCTGATACCACTCTGCTTCGGTGCCTGGGCATCCACTTTGTACACCAGCTCCAGCAGAATAGTTCCCACCGGCAGCGCTTTGTTTTTCAGCAGCGAAACCGCCGAGGTACCGACCCCTTCACTCATCAGCAGATCGATCCCGCCCTGGATCATCGGGTGCTCCCAGCTGATGAAGTGCATATCTTCACGAGACAGCGCCGTATCACGATCAAAGGTGATGGTCGCGCCTTCATAAGGCAGACCCGGATAGCTCGGCACCATCATATGCTCAGATGGCGTCACCACCAGAGCGTTCTCCCCTTTGTCATCCTGATTCAGGCCGATGGTATCAAACAGGCTGAGTGCGAACGTCACCAGGTTGGTATCACCGTCGGTAGATTCAATCCGCTCAACTATCTGCTGCGCCTGCTCACCACCGTTGGAATGCATTTCCAGCAGGCGGTCACGGCCGTGCTCCAGCTCCTGCTTCAGCGTTCGGGTCAGCTTGGCAGACAGGTCGATCACCTCATCCAGCTCGCCGCTGTCACCACTGGCCAGCATCTCGATCAAACGTTCAGAATACTGGTCGTACACCGCCCGGCCAGTCGGACAGGTTTCGGCAAACGCATTTAACCCTTCGGCATACCAGCGGGCCAGAATCACCTGGACGGTATCCTCAAGGTAAGGTACATGAATATCGATATCCCGCAGCTGGCCGATTCGGTCAAGACGACCAATGCGCTGCTCCAGCAGGTCCGGGTTGAACGGCAGATCAAACATCACCAACTGGTTAGCAAACTGGAAGTTGCGCCCTTCGGAACCAATCTCGCTACAGATCAGCACCTGGGCGCCACCTTCTTCCTGGGCGAAATACGCGGCCGCTTTGTCCCGCTCAATAATCGACATACCTTCGTGGAATACGGTGGCACGAATGCCTTCGCGCTCTCGCAAAGCCTGTTCCAGTTGCAGCGCGGTGTTGGCCCGCGAAGCGATCACCAGGATTTTCTCACTGCGTTTGGCTTTCACTTTGTCGATCAGCCAGTTGACCCGCGGGTCAAACTGCCACCAGCTGGAACTTTCACCTTCAAACTCCTGGAACAGCTCTTCAGGATAGAGATTTTTCAGTGCCCGCGCTTCCAACGGCATCGGGCCGCCGAGCATATTGGCCACCCGCATAGAGGTCTGATACTGGCTTGGCAGTGGCATCGGCATTAAATGCACCTGACGTACCGGGAAGCCCTTGACCGCCGCCCGAGTGTTGCGGAACAGTACCCGCCCGGTACCATGCCGGTCCATCAGGTTATCGATCAGCTCCTGACGCGCCTCGGCTTTTTCTTCGCCGTCGGCCTGGCTTTCTAAGGTGCGGAACATCGGCTCCACATCCTGTTCGGACAGCAATTCGCCGATCTGGTTTTTGGCCTGATCCGTTAATGGCTGGCCACTGAACAGGGCGCTGATGGCATCGGCTACCGGCGCGTACTGGCTCTCTTCTTCGACAAACGCGGCATAATCGTAGAAACGATCCGGGTCAAGCAGGCGCAAGCGGGCAAAATGGCTCTCCCGGCCCAGTTGCTCCGGGGTTGCGGTCAGCAGCAGTACGCCAGAGGTGCGTTCGGCCAGCGCTTCCACCAGCTGATATTCCCGGCTTGGTGCCTGTTGGCTCCACTCCAAGTGGTGCGCTTCATCCACCACCAGCAGATCCCAGTCGCCTTCCAGCGCCTGTTCAAAGCGATGACGGCTGTGACGCAGAAACTCCAGTGAGCAGAGCACCAGTTGTTGGGTATCAAACGGGTTATCCGCATCAGTAACCGCTTCCACACAGCGCTCTTCATCAAAAATAGAAAAATGCAGGTTAAAGCGGCGCATCATCTCCACCAGCCACTGGTGCTGCAGGGTTTCCGGCACCACGATCAGAATCCGCTCGGCGCGACCGGTCAGCACCTGCTGATGGATAATCATGCCGGCTTCAATGGTTTTGCCCAGGCCCACTTCGTCAGCCAGCAGCACTCGCGGCGCGTAACGACGTCCCACTTCATGGGCGATAAACAGTTGATGCGGGATCAGGCCGGCACGCATGCCACATAAGCCACGCATCGGGCTCTTGTGCTGCTCATATTGGTTCATAAGTGCACGATAACGGAGCACAAAGTTGTCCATACGATCGATTTGACCGGCAAACAGCTTATCCTGAGGTTTATTGAAACGGATCTGATTGCTGAGCATGATCTCACGCAGCAGCACCGCTTGCTGATTATCTTCGCGGACACCCTGATAACTGAGCACGCCGTTCTCTTCCAGTACCTGTTCAACCACAAGGCTCCAGCCTTCCTGGCTTTCGACCACATCACCACGATTAAATATTACTCGGGTCACCGGGGCATCATTACGGGCATAGACACGATTTTCTTCCGATGCGGCAAACATCAGTGTGACGGTGCGGGCATCCATTGCCACTACGGTACCTAAACCCAGATCGCTTTCCGTATCACTTATCCAGCGTTGACCCAAAGCAAATGTCATCGATCGACTACCTCATTCTTAGTTTTGTCTTATTATCTTAGCCGCTGTCAGTTCTGGCTACAGCGTCTACGCGCGGAAATCCGACGGATGTCAGACAGCCGCGAAAAAGGTCGCTCATCTTACTGCAAGCCGTGATATGGGTCACGTATAAAGCCACTTATCGACCGGTTTTTTTGCCCGTCTTCAAACTGTCATATTTTCGTGGCATTGCTAACAGTGTGTGTTGCACAGCATGGCATATACTCTAGGTGAGTGTGCTGCGCCCGCCCTGTTCCAGATTGGCATAGCGCATGCATAGTCATAAGCTAGTTCAACACCAGGTTGCAGAATGTCGGACCCAGTCATTCGCGCCAGCGGAACATGGCGTCCAACCCCTTCTGCAAACAGCGATTGCTAAGCTGCCGCCAGACGGCAAGGAGACGCTTATGGCCGACACCGATCGGAAACTGTTTGTACTCGACACCAATATCCTTCTTCACGAACCTTTTGCTATTTACTCCTTCCAAGAACATGACGTGGTCATTCCGATGACCGTCCTCGAAGAATTAGACCGAATCAAAGACAGCAAGCGCGACGTCGCCCGCGATGCCCGGGTCGCCATCCGGGCACTGGAAGACTTTTTTAAAGACGCCACGCCAGAGGCCATCTCTGAAGGTATCCCTATTAACAAGGAGTCAGCTCAAACCGGACATATCTCTATCCTGGCCGATTTCCAACTGCAGGAAACGGTGAAAGCGTTTGCTGATAAGGCCGGCGACAACCGTATCCTCAATGCTGTGCTCAACCTGCAGACCAAACGGGCGCCAAGGGATGTGGTCCTGGTGACCAAAGATATCAACATGCGGCTGCGCGCCAAGGGGGCCGGGGTCCGCTACGTGGAAGATTACCGTACCGATCAACTGATAGACGATGTGCAGTACCTGACCAAGGGCTTCCAGCAGGTCGAAGGCGAGTTCTGGAGCCGAATCGATCAGGTCGACAGTCAGACATTGGGCGGTTATACCTACCACACCATTGCGCGGGCACCATTTGAACCGACCTACATCAACCAGTATGTACTGGATGAAAAAAGCGACTTTGCCGGCCGGGTCGAACGAGTCGACAGTGAAACGTTAACCGTGCGCGATCTCAGCCGGGAAAGGATGATGCACCGCCGGGCCTGGGACATCACTCCGAAAAATATCTATCAGGCGATGGCCATGGACGCTCTGCTTGATACTGATATCGACCTGGTGATCCTGACCGGTGCCGCCGGTAGCGGTAAAACCCTGCTGGCGATGGCGGCGGCGCTGGAACAGACGATAGAGAAAGGTATGTTCGATAAGATCATCGTCACCCGCAATACCCCGGACATCGGCGAGTCGATCGGCTTTTTACCTGGCACCGAAGAGGAGAAAATGATGCCCTGGCTGGCCGCGGTCACCGATACCCTGGAAGCGCTGCACAAAAATGACCACTGCACTGAAGGCTCACTCAAGTACATTTGTGATAAAGCCAACATTCAGTTTAAGTCGATCAACTTTATGCGCGGACGCTCAATCCAGAATGCCTTTGTGCTGCTCGACGAATGTCAGAACCTGACGGCGTCGCAGATCAAAACCATCATTACCCGCTGCGGCGAAGGCACCAAAATTGTCTGTTCCGGCAACCTGGCGCAGATTGACTCTCACTATCTGACTCCGGTGACATCCGGTCTTACCTACATGGTAGAAAGGTTCAAAAACTTCGAAGGCAGTGCCAACATTCACCTCAATGGCGTGGTTCGCAGCCGGCTGGCCGAGTTCGCTGAAGAGAATTTATAATCACAATTAGCGAGATATTATTTATATCTCGCTCTTTTTACAAAATAATTATTCACATTTACGCCATTTTTATGTTTTACTAGCCCTATTCATAATCCCCTGACAAAGGACTGAGGTATGGCTTTTAACCTACGTAATCGCAATTTCCTAAAATTACTCGACTTCACCCCGAAAGAGATTCAGTTTCTGCTTGAGCTGTCGGCTGAACTGAAAAAAGCCAAATACGCCGGTAGCGAGCAGCCTCGCCTGAAAGGAAAAAACATCGCGCTGATCTTTGAAAAGTCTTCTACCCGAACCCGCTGCGCGTTTGAAGTCGCCGCTTTCGACCAAGGTGCCCAGGTTTCTTACATTGGTCCGTCAGGCTCTCAGATCGGCCATAAAGAGTCGATGAAGGACACCGCACGGGTGCTGGGCAGAATGTACGACGGCATAGAGTACCGCGGATTTGGCCAGTCTATCGTTGAAGAGCTGGGGCAATACGCTGGCGTACCGGTGTGGAACGGCCTGACCAACGAATTCCACCCGACCCAAATCCTGGCCGACTTCCTGACCATGCTGGAGCACGGCCGCGGCAAACAGCTGCATCAAATCAGCTTTGCCTACCTGGGCGATGCACGCAATAACATGGGCAACTCCCTGCTGGTCGGCGCGGCCAAGATGGGGATGGACATCCGACTGGTGGCACCGAAACAGTTCTGGCCCGAAGCTGACCTGGTGGCCGAGTGTCAGCAGATAGCTGAGCAGACTGGCGCTTCAATCCTGCTGACCGAAGATGTCAGCGAAGGCGTTGCCGGGTGTGACTACCTGTACACCGATGTCTGGGTCTCGATGGGCGAAGCGCCGGAAGCGTGGGATGAACGGGTCGCATTAATGACCCCTTACCAGGTTAACCAGCAAGTGATGAATAAAACCGGCAATCCGCACGCGAAATTTATGCACTGCCTGCCGGCGTTCCATAACGATGAAACCACGGTCGGCAAACAGGTAGCTGAAAAATACGGTATGAACGGGCTGGAAGTGACCGAAGAGGTGTTTGAGTCGGAAAATTCCATCGTGTTTGACCAGGCGGAAAACCGCATGCACACCATCAAAGCGGTAATGGTTGCGACGCTGGGTGATTAACCTTAAAAATTACCAGACTAAAGCTTGATGCAATCGCTTGCGCTCAAATTAGTTAGGCGTATAATGCTCCGCAATTTGTCTGGAGATAGCGATAATGACCCGTCAATTGCGTTCGAAAATACGCTCAGTTGCTGCTAAGCCGATTGGCTTATTAACCGTCGTTATTGCTGTTTCTAATGATTATTAAAGCCTCCCTTTCAGGGAGGCTTTTTTATTGTCCATCATCACTTGGGTAGGGAAGAAGACTATGACCAATACGCTTTATCAGAAGCACATTATCTCGATTCCGGAACTGTCTCGTCAGGAACTGGAATTGATCGTAAAAACGGCCGGTCAGCTCAAATCTGAGCCAAATCCAACACTGATCAAAAACAAAGTGGTTGCCAGCTGTTTCTTTGAACCTTCAACTCGAACGCGTCTGTCATTTGAAACCGCCATCCAGCGCATTGGCGGCGATGTGATTGGCTTTGATAACGGTGGCAACACCTCACTGGCCAAGAAAGGTGAAACCCTGGCGGATTCCGTGCAGGTGATCTCCTCTTACGTGGATGCCTTTGTCATGCGCCACCCACAGGAAGGTGCGGCACGTCTGGCATCTGAATTCTCTAACGGAGTACCGGTGATCAACGCCGGCGACGGTGCCAACCAGCACCCGACACAGACGCTGTTGGATCTGTTTAGTATCGCTGAAACCCAAGGCCGCCTGGACGACCTGAACGTCGCTTTTGTCGGCGACCTGAAATATGGCCGTACCGTCCACTCGCTGACTCAGGCGCTGGCGAAATTCAACAATGTGCGCTTCTTCTTCATCGCACCAGATGCACTGGCGATGCCAGATTACATTTTGGAAGAATTGGATGAAGCCGGCATCGCTTACAGCCTGCACAACGATATCGAAAGCGTGGTCCCTGAGCTGGATATCCTGTACATGACACGGGTACAGAAAGAACGCTTTGACGAGTCGGAATACGCTCACATTAAGTCGGCTTACATCCTGACCGCCAAGACGCTCGAAGGTGCCCGTGAAAACCTCAAAGTGCTACACCCACTACCACGGGTGGATGAAATTACCACCGACGTCGACAAAACGCCGCACGCCTACTTCTTCCAGCAGGCAGAAAACGGCGTGTATGCCCGCGAAGCCTTGCTGGCACTGGTTCTGAATCAATCACTGTAATTGGAGGAAAATATCATGACAAAAGAGACACAATTGCAGGTAGAAGCGATTAAAAACGGCACCGTAATCGACCATATTCCGGCACAAATTGGCATCAAGGTGTTGAAACTGTTCAACATGCACAAATCTCAGCAGCGCGTCACGGTGGGCCTCAACCTGCCCTCTTCGGCACTGGGCCACAAAGATCTGCTGAAGATTGAAAATGTCTTTATCAGCGAAGAGCAGGCCAATAAGCTGGCCCTTTACGCGCCGCACGCGACCGTTAACCAGATAGAAGATTATCAGGTGGTTAAGAAGTTGGCGCTGGAGTTACCGCAGCGAGTCAACAACGTGTTCGCCTGTCCGAACAGCAACTGTATCTCCCACAACGAGCCGGTGGAAAGCAGTTTCAGCGTAATCGAAAAAGCGGACGATATTCGCCTCAAATGTAAGTACTGTGAGAAAGTCTTTTCACGCGAGGTGGTGACCGAACGATAGTCACCCATTAACTGCTCAATCCCTCGCCAGTCGGCGGGGGATTTTTACTTTACCCTTGGGTCGATTCACGGCACACTGCTTATCAATTTCCCATAAGCAAGATGGAACATAACAATGACAAAAGTACTACATACCGAATCTGCCCCTGCCGCTATTGGTCCTTACGTTCAGGGTGTTGACCTGGGCAACATGGTGCTGACATCCGGCCAGATCCCGGTCAACCCGGTAACCGGTGAAGTTTCAAGCGATATCGCTGAGCAGGCGCGTCAGTCGCTGGAAAATGTTAAAGCCGTGGTCGAAGCTTCAGGCCTGAGCGTGAGCGACATTGTTAAGCTGACTGTTTTTGTTAAAGATCTTAATGATTTTGCCACCGTAAACCAGGTATACGGCGAGTTCTTTGACGAACACCAGGTCGCACACTACCCAGCGCGTTCTTGCGTAGAAGTAGCGCGGTTGCCAAAAGATGTCGGCATCGAAATCGAAGCGATTGCGGTACGTAAATAATACCCGCCTACCGGTGACGGACAGAAGCAAAAAGGCGAGCATACTGCTCGCCTTTTTATTACCTGTCGGTATATCACCGTCAGACGCTATTGTTTTTTAGAAGCTATAGCTTTTAGCATCACCGGCGGCCAATGCAATCGCATCGCTGGCCTGGTTGATGGCAAATGTCTCGCCCTCAACAATGCCCTCTTCGGAATCATCGTTAGCACTACAGGTATAGCCTAAGGTGTAGCTTCCCGCAGCCAGGTGACCAAAGCCAAATTGATAGCTGCTGCCTTCGTCGCCGCTGATTTCCTGCACGTTGGCTGCCGCAATCGGAGCCACGCTACCAGTACCGGCAAAGGTGCCCATATCGGCCATCGCCACATCACCCGGATAGAGATATACCGCGTGAGCAAAACCGTTATTCGACGGCGTGTTCAATTCACAGTCGTTGAAGGTTGCAGGATCAACGCTACCCGTCAACTCGGCCGTGGTAACGCTATTGATTAATGACACGGACGTACGCTGAATGCTATAGCTGTCCGGTACGGTGGTGTCTTCCTTTAAGCCGCGGCGTAAATCGAAATCGAGCACAAAGTCATTGTTTTGCGCATTAACGGTAAAGGTTTTATTGAAGTAAAGTACTCCGGCATCAGGCAGTTCACCGACGCCTTGCGGGCATTTGCCATCCCCTTTCACCGTCAGCGGGTACTGACTTTGATTGACACTGTCTTGCACGTAAGAGGCACGATCCGGATGGTTACCATCGTGGGCAAACACACACAGCTTGTAATCACCAACCGGAATTTCCTGCTGTTCAACCAAAGGCTTCACCAACTGGCCCTGGTACTGCAGCAAGTCAACCCGCATCGCCAGTGGCTGTTCGCCTTCTGCCAGCGGAGCGCCATTATCATCGACGTAATTACCCTGCTCGTCTTTCTGATAGACATCAAACAGGATAGGCTTGCTGCCATCCAGCGGCAAAAACGCCACCTTACTGTAAGCCACTACTACTTTTTCCATCTCGTCGACCGGCGCATCGGTCACCGACAAGGTCACTGGCGTGGTCTTCGGCTGGTCATTTGAGCTGGAATCAAAACAACCGGTTAAAGCGGTCGCAATCAAACTGGCTGCTAGCGTGGGATAGAGATATTTCATTCTGTTGTCCTATATTGATTCAGTCCATTCACAACGCCAACATATTAGCAATACCAATAAATACATTAACTAACGCGCGGTTAGCGTTATGTCAGTAACAGGTTATTGCGACTGAACCAACCCGGTCATTTAAAACCTTTCTCCCGTTTAATCAGGTCGTAGGCATTCTGGATTTCCTGGGCCTTTTCTTTTGCCACATTCATCATCTCTTTAGGCAGGCCTTTCGCCATCAGCTTGTCCGGGTGGTGTTCGTTCATCAGCTTACGATAGGCCCGTTTGACCGTTTTACTGTCAGCCTGCTCACTCACCCCCAGCAGTTTATAGGCGTCAGCCAACTGACTGGCACTGGTTGCCTGTTGCCACTGTTGGCCCTGCTGACCTCCGCCCGCATGGCCAAACCCGCCTTGCTGGAAACGGAAGGCAGCTTCCTGCATGCGAAGCCGCTGTTCCAGTTGCGCAGCAGAAAAACCCAGCCCACTGGCAACCTGATGCAGCACTTCTCGCTCTTTCGGATGGATTTCACCATCCGCGAACGCTGCTGAGATTTGCAACTCAAGAAAAAACTGCAGCAAGTCAAACCGGCCACCGGTGGAGATTTTTACCCGCTGTAACACGTCCTGAAGAGGAAAGTCGGCGGTTTTTCCTTCTCGAAATGCATCCTGTGCTTCACGTCTGTGTTCACCGCGCAGGCCCATCCGATCCATCATCATGCTGGCCAGTTCAATCTCCTGGCGGGTCACTTGACCTTTGGCTTTTGCCAGGTGGCCCATCACGGCAAACGCCGCCTTGAACAGTTCATGCTGTTTTTCACTCTGGCTCGGCCCGGAGCCAAATGGGCCGCTTTTAAATCCCGCCTGGTTTAGACGACGCGCTTTATCAAATTGATGGCCAAGAAAAAGACCAAAAATGGCACCGACGGGACCACCAAACAAAAAGCCGAAAAAGGCCCCGAGAATTTTGCCGAAAATATGCATTATGTGCTCTCAATCTGTGAATTTTTTACTCATGCGGTGGTCTGATAGTGCTGGATGCGCCAATTTCCTTTATGATATGGGGCGTCATAATAACAATTGGACATCTGTTCGCCAGATCAGTCAGTTTCAACAGGATAGTAAAACTCAATGCCACTTTTTCCCCGCACCTTGTTGGCTGCATCCATAGGTGCCGCCTTATATGTGCCCCAGACCCTCGCCGAAGCTATGATCAACGATAGTGTGCAGGAACTGCCTGCTATAGATCAATGTTTAGTCGATGTTCCTGAGCAAGAAGATGCCACTCAACTGCCCATCAAGGTAGAAGCGGACTCTCTGGAAGCGATCAGCGGCGACAAGGCGACCTACAGTGGCAATGTCGTGGTCGTTCAGGGTAAAAAACGCATTCGCGCCGATAACGTTACGCTTCATCAGCAAGATAACATGGTCGTCGCCGAAGGTAACGTGCAGTTCAGTGACGGCGAGTTTCAAACCCAATCTGATCGCGCCACCAATGACCTCAACAAAGATCAAATAACGCTGGAAAACACCCAATACAAGTTCCTGTGCGAACCAGGACGAGGTGAAGCGGTTTACATTTCTAAAACCGGTAAAGCAGTCTACAAGATTGAAGACGGTAGCATTACCTCCTGTCCTGACGGTGATAACGCCTGGCGGATGAAAGCCTCCAGCATCGATGTCGATCAGGAAAAAGAGCAGGCGGTCTTTCACCACACTCGGTTTGAGATCCTGGATGTACCGGTCATGTATGTGCCCTATATCACCCTGCCGATTGGTGATACCCGTAAATCCGGTTTTCTCTATCCAACCATATCCTATGGATCCAGCGATGGTTTTAAAACTGAGATCCCGTATTACTGGAACCTGGCTCCAAATTACGATTTAACCACCACCTACCAGTACCTGCAGAATCGTGGCAACCAGTTTGATACGGATTTTCGTTACCTGACCCAACTGGGTGCGGGTAACTTTCGCAGTGAATACCTGATCGACGATAAAAAATATCCGGATCAAGGTGATCGCTGGGGCTTCCAGTATAAACACAGCGGGATCTACCAGCAGCAGTGGAAATTTGATATTGACTATTCTCAGGTCAGTGATATCCGCTACTTCAGTGACGTCCGATCCAACATTGGTAACCGTGAAGATGGCCAGCTGATCCAGAAAGGCTCAGCCATGTATCGCGCCAGTAACTGGGACACGTCGATCGTGGTAAAAGATTTCCAGGTATTGACTGAAGATGGCAACCAGCCCTATCAGCTGTTACCCCAGTTGAATTTCAACTATTACGCGCCAGCACTGCTACCTTACCTCGATTTCGATATGGTCAGCCATATCTCGCAATTTGAGACCGATGATCCCAAAAAGCCGAGTGCCACGCGAATTCATGTCGAACCTGGTTTGAAAGTGCCGCTATCAAGCACCTGGGGCAACTGGACTACTGAAG
This sequence comes from Vibrio sp., assembly GCF_050299255.1. Taxonomy (GTDB): domain Bacteria; phylum Pseudomonadota; class Gammaproteobacteria; order Enterobacterales; family Vibrionaceae; genus Vibrio. The sequence continues at coordinate 37,615 of NZ_JBNKVP010000012.1, read as the reverse complement.
CTCGCCTGCTGGGCACCTACTACCAACAGGAAATAGACCATCTCAATCTGAGTTCTGATAATTTCAGTAACTATGACCTAAAGCCGGAAACCTACCGGGTCATTCCTGAATTCCGTTCGCATGCCGGACTGGTACTGGAACGGGATACCGTGGTGCTCGGTAACTATACCCAGACGCTGGAGCCGCAGATCCAGTACCTGTACGTACCAGAGCAGGATCAGAGTGATATTTACCTCTATGACACCACCTTGGTGCAGTATGATTATTACGGCCTGTTCCGTAGCCGCCGCTATAGTGGAGTGGATCGGATTGCTGCCGCCAATCAGTTCAGCTACGGTGCCAGTACCCGGCTGTTCGACGACGGTTTCAAAGAGCGCTTTAATCTGTCGTTTGGCCAGATTTTCTACCTCGATACCACCAACAAGTATCTGCGTAATCAGGATCGTCAGGTCAATTCCAATTTTTCCGCCTGGGCGGTTGAAATGGACTTCAATCTCAATGACAACGTGTTTTATCACGGTGGCGTGCAGTACGATCTGGATACCAGCTCAGTTCAGTCTGGCAACAGTACACTCGAATATCAGTTTGATGGTGGATTTATCCAAACCAATTACCGCTACGTGAGTAAAGAGTATATTCAGAATACGGTGGATTTTGATGTTAACACCATTACCCGCAACGGTATTTCTCAAGGTGGATTAATGGGTTCTTATCAGCTCAGTCGAAAATGGCATGCCAGCGCCCAGTACTTCTATGATTTCACCACCCGACGTGAACTGGAATGGGTGGCTAACCTGAATTATCTGTCCGATTGTTGGTACATCGGCTTTACCTACAGCAACCAGTTACGTCGCTGGGAAGGCGACTATATTAATACTGATAACGCCACGCCGATCTACGAGAACAACTTTAGCTTTAAGTTCGGCATTGTCGGCTTTGGCACGTCCATTGGCGCGGGCTCTGGGAATACGGGGATCGATAACGCCGACAACTCACTGGGTTATGGGCGACCATTTTTCTTAAACAACTAATATTTTCCGCCCGCCGATCAACTTAGCGGGCCGTTTCAAATAGGAATACACATGAGACTTTGGAAAGCTACCCTGATGGGAATTCTGGCCACTTGCTCAATTTCACTGGCTTCGGCCGCACCACAGCCGCTGGATAAGGTCGCGGTGATCGTCAATGGCGGTGTGATTTTGCAAAGTGATGTGGATACCGCGCTGATCACAGTGAAAGCCACCGCGAAAAAAAACGGCCAGGCCTTGCCCGATGATGATGTCCTTTACGATCAGGTGGTAGAGAAACTGATCCTGGACACTATCCAGGAGCAGGAAGCCGATCGAATCGGCGTTCGAGTCGATGATAACCGGCTGAATGACGCGATTGCCGATATTGCCAGAAACAACAATCAGACCGTTGAACAGCTGACGGCTTCACTCAGTGAAGAAGGTTTGACCTATCCGGAGTTCCGTGAACAGGTGCGTAAAGAGATCGCCGCCAGCGAAGCACGCAATGCCCTAGTGCGCCAGCGAGTGAATATCCTTCCCGCCGAAGTCGATAATCTGGCCGAAGCGTTAGCCCAGGAAACTAACGCCGAGGTGCAATACAAAATCGCTCACATTCAGCTGCGATTCAAAGATGGTGAAGATAAAAGCCAGCTAGAGCAACAAGCAAAAAAGTTGGTTGAGCAACTCAAAGATGGCGAAGACTTTGCCACTATGGCCTACACCTATTCTAAAGGGCCGAAAGCGCTACAGGGCGGTGATTGGGGCTGGATGCGCAAAGAAGAGATGCCGACCATCTTTGCCGACCAGATCAAACTGCAGAATAAGGGCAGCATCATCGGTCCGTTCCGCAGCGGGGTTGGTTTCCATATCCTGAAGATCGAAGACATCCAAGGGCTGGAAACTGTCGCCGTGACTGAAGTTAACGCGCGCCATATTCTGATCAAACCGACGGTGATTCTGAGCGATGAAGGCGCTCAGCAGCTACTCAATGGCTACATTGAACAAATAAAATCCGGAGAAGCGACTTTTGCCCAGCTGGCACAGCAATTTAGCCAGGATCAGGGCTCCGCGGCCCAGGACGGCGAACTGGGATATCAGACCCCGGATCTGTACGTACCAGAGTTCAAACATCAGCTTGAAGTACTGCCCATCGGTGAAATCAGCCAGCCGTTCAAAACCGCCCATGGCTGGCACATTGTCGAAGTGCTCGGCCGCCGGGAAGTAGACCGCACCGATTCTGCTTTGAAAAATAAAGCCTACCAAATTCTGTTTAACCGTAAATTTAATGATGAAGCAGGGGCCTGGATGCAGGAAATCCGCGCCAGTGCCTATGTAGAAAAGATTGAGGACAGTAACGATGGCAACTAAGCGAATCGTTGTCACCGCTGGCGAACCAGCCGGTATCGGACCGGATCTGGCCCTTTCGCTGGCCCAGCAGGACTGGCCACACCAAATCGTGGTATGCGCCGATAAAAACCTGTTGGCTGAGCGAGCCGAGCTACTGGGTCTGCCGGTCGAGTTGGTTGCTTACGACTCAGATTCCGCCCCTGAGCCCAGCCGCCAAGGCATGCTGTTTGTTGAACATATCCCATTAGCCGAGCCTTGTGTCGCAGGCCAGTTGGATGAACGCAACGGCCATTATGTACTGAGTACGCTGGAACGTGCGGCCTACGGCTGTATGGACGATGAATTCGATGCGGTGGTTACCGGGCCGGTGCATAAAGGCGTAATCAACCGAGCTGGCGTAGCGTTTAGCGGCCATACAGAGTTTTTTGCCGAAAAGTCCAGCACGCCACTGGTGGTGATGATGTTGGCGACCGAAGGACTGCGAGTCGCGCTGGTCACGACACACATTCCGCTGGCCTATGTATCAAAAGCCGTGACACCTGAGCGTCTGGAAAGTATTATCGCCATCCTGCACCGTGACCTGGTCGAAAAATTCGCCATTGAGCATCCGACCATTTACGTCTGTGGCCTCAATCCTCATGCTGGTGAAGACGGCTGTCTGGGCCGGGAAGAGATCGAAACCATCACCCCGACACTGGAAATGATTCGTCAGCGTGATGGCATCAATCTGGTTGGCCCTTTGCCTGCTGATACTATATTTAACGAAAAATACCTTCAGGATGCGGACGCCGTTTTAGGCATGTATCATGATCAGGTATTACCGGTACTGAAATACAAAGGCTTTGGCCGTTCGGTAAACATCACTTTAGGTTTGCCCTTTATTCGTACCTCAGTCGACCATGGTACCGCACTGGAGTTAGCGGGCACCGGCACTGCCGATACAGGAAGTTTCACTACAGCGCTGCGCCATGCGATCGAACTTGCTGAAAAAAGAACCAATTAAACTGAGAACACTATGAGAAATGATGTCCACTTAGGACACAAAGCGCGTAAACGTTTTGGTCAGAACTTTCTAAACGATCCGTATATTATCGATGGCATTGTTTCGGCCATTAACCCTAAGCCGGGGCAGAATCTGGTCGAGATCGGTCCGGGCCTGGGGGCGATCACTGAACCGGTCGGTAAAGAAGTGGATAAGTTTACCGTCATCGAACTGGACCGCGACCTGGCTGAGCGCCTGCGTAATCATCCGGATCTGGGCGACAAGCTGACCATCCATGAAGGGGATGCGATGCGCTTCGACTTCAGCCAACTGGTCAAGCCCAACAACAAATTGCGCATTTTCGGCAACCTGCCGTATAACATTTCCACCCCGCTGATGTTCCACCTGTTTGAATTTCATGGTGAAATCCAGGATATGCACTTTATGCTGCAAAAAGAGGTGGTAAATCGTCTGGCAGCCGGTCCCGGTAGTAAGGCTTACGGGCGCTTAACCGTGATGGCACAATACTACTGTAAAGTGATTCCGGTTCTGGAAGTGCCACCAACGGCATTTGTACCGCCGCCGAAAGTTGATTCCGCCGTGGTCCGTTTAGTACCTTATGAGCAACTGCCCTACCCTGCCACCAGCTTAAAATGGCTGGACAGGGTTTGTCGCGACGGATTTAACCAGCGCCGTAAAACGGTCAGAAACTGCTATAAATCCCTGATGGACGTCGAAGTACTCGAACAGCTAGGCGTCAATCCGGCGATGCGGCCGGAAAACCTGACCCTGGAACAGTTTGTGGCAATGGCCAACTGGCTGGACGCCAATCACTGATGGAACAACAGGTAAGGGCACTGCCCTTACCTCTACTTGAGCAAAGGAGTCGCTATGCCCATCTCTCAGCCCTGTATTAAAATTCAAGTCCAGACCAAGTACGTTCCTGAACAGTCCTCTCCTGAGCAAAAACGCTATATCTTCGCTTACATCATTACTATCAAAAACCTTAGCCAACAGAAAGTGCAGCTGCTCAGCCGTCGCTGGCTGATCACCGATGCTAACGGCCGCCAGGTTACGGTGGAAGGTGATGGTGTGGTTGGTCAACAGCCGGAGATCGAAGCCAACGATGACTATACCTATACCAGCGGTACCGCACTGGATACCCCGGTCGGAGTGATGCAAGGCCATTACGTCATGATCGATGAGGCCGGTTCAGAGTTTCACGCCGAAATCGAGCCGTTTCGTCTGGCAGTGCCGAATATGCTCAATTAACCGCATTCTTGAATAATTGATAGCGACGAAAATAGGAAACTAGCTTGGCCACATACCTGGTTGGAGATATTCAGGGCTGCCTGGATGAACTGCAGTTACTGCTGAAACGGGTCGAATTCGATCCCAGTCACGATCAGCTCTGGATTGCCGGCGATTTGGTAGCCCGTGGGCCTAAATCACTGCAAACCCTACGCTTTATCAAATCCCTCGGCGACAACGCCCACGTTGTACTGGGCAATCATGACCTGCATTTGCTGGCGGTATCGCTCGGCATCCATAAGGTCAAAGCCAAAGACAAAACCGCAGCGATATTTGCAGCCGAAGACAAACAATCGCTGCTGGATTGGTTGCGTCAGCAGCCGCTGCTCGCAGAACATGACGACTTTGTACTGTGCCACGCCGGTATCTCCCCGATTTGGAAACTAAAACAGGCCAGAGCGGCAGCAAGGGAAGTGGAACAAGTATTACGCAGTGACCGCTGGCAGTGGCTGATACGCCACATGTACAGTAACAGCCCGGATCAGTGGCACAATGACTTAGACGGGATCGCCCGCTATCGCTATATCATCAATGCCTTCACCCGAATGCGATTTTGTCACCCGGACGGCAGACTGGACATGCTCTGCAAACTTCCTCCCGCCGAAGTGAACCCAAAGCTGCTGACCCCCTGGTTTAGCTGTCCGGTTCGCCAGACATTGAAGAAGACGGTCGTGTTCGGCCATTGGGCCGCCTTAGATGGTTACCAGGACAAGGATGTGATCGGTCTGGATACCGGCTGTGTCTGGGGCGGAACCATGACCATGTTACGCTGGGAAGATAGGCGTTACTTTGTTCAGCCCGCCCTGACAGCAGAGGAATGATTTAACCAGCGACTCGCTGTAACACCACAAACTGCATATCGTGGGCATTTCGTTCATCGGCAGCGTAATGCTCTCGGTGGGTCTCTTGCCAGCCGTCGCCCCAATCGGGAAAGCAGGTATCACCGTCAACCTGTAAGTCAATAAAGGTCAGATACAGTTTGTCAGCCAACTCCAGGCAACTCTGATAGATAGAACCGCCGCCGATCACCATCACTTCATCCACTTCACCGGCCGCTTGCAGCGCCTCTTCGAACGATGTCACTGTGGTCACCCCGTCGATCTGCAGGTCAGCATCCCGGCTGATGACAATATTAGTGCGTCCGGGTAGCGGGCGCCCAATCGACTGATAAGTTTTCCGCCCCATCACTACCGGCTTACCCAGCGTACAACGTTTAAACCAGGCAAAATCTGCCGGTAAGTGCCATGGCATCTGATTGTCTTTGCCAATAACCCGATCGTTCGCCATTGCGGCTATCATACTGATGATCATTTCCATTTCCTGTTCACTGACGTTGTCATTGCATTCGCCAGGCGGCTTATACCACCGGACGGCGGCGGTAGAATAACAGTCCGGGCATCGCCAGGCCAATAGCCAGGCCGGCAATAATGAACATCGCTTTGAGGAAATTTTCCAGGCAGAGCGCCACCAGCTCCGGACTGTAGCCAGACTGTTGAATTTCCACCATGGCAATCATGGCCTTAAAGGCGTACACACCGGGGACCATCGGAATCAACGCCGCAACGGTAAACACCTTCGGGTGGGCAAGGAATCTATGCGACCAGTGAACCCCGATCATCCCTACCAGCGTGGCGGCGAATAGTGTCGCCCATTCGATCGGCACACCAAATTGCAGCATCAGATAACGGCTGCCATGGCCAAGAGCGCCGCCGACCGCGCAGTAGATCAGCGCTTTCTGCGGAACATTAAACACCAGAGCAAAACCCACAGCGGGTATTGCGGCAAACGCCATATCATTGGCCAGGTTTAACAATAATTGCCAGTACGACATCAGTTCATCCACCCCCAGACGCCAGTTACGCCCATTGCGCCGACAATCCCCAAGCACGTCGCCAGGGTCAGCAGGCTTGCCATCACAAAGCGGGCGATGCCCATATTGATGTGCCCTTTCAGCATATCCGCCACTGAGTTGATCAACGGGAACCCCGGCACCAGCATCAGCACAGAAGATGCCATCACCACGGTCGGCAGATTGCCGATAGCAAATATCACCGCCTGAGCAGAGATCAGCGTAGTGACAAATGCGGTCATAGCAAAATTGAGCAACGGGTTAAAATGGCGGTGGCCGATTTCCTGCCGCACCACCATTCCCACCGCCGAGGCGATAAAAGTCATGGCAAACACTGACCAGTCACCACCCGCCAGGCGGCTAAAGGAAGCACACGACAGGCCGATCATCCACACCACCAGCCAGCGGTTGTAACGCTCCGGACTGATCGCATCGAGTTTTTTCTTTGCCAAATCGTAGTCAAGGATGCCTTTTTCCATCATGATGCAGATACGCTGGATCTGGGTGATCACCCGCATGTTGATACCACGGTCGGCGCAGCTACGAGTAGTGGTGATACAGTGATCATTCATCAGTGTGGTGACGGTCAATGCATTGGCCGACAAGGCAACTTCTACTTCGCTCATACCACTGGCCAGCCCAATCCTACGCATAATGTCCCCAACCAGGGTACTTTCCGCTCCATGAGCCAGCATCATTTGCCCCGCCTTGGCGACTAACCGTGAAATTGCTCTTTGTTTGGACTGCATAGATATCTATTGTTCATTGGTTAAATTTCAGGCCTATCATACTACCTGCAGTCATCGATAAGCTGTACTGTGATCCAGACGTTGTTTGATTCATAGCAATAAATTACGCCGATATCTGTACAGATATTGATAACTCGCGGCTGATGAAAATGCCCTCAGCAATAAAAAAGCCCGAACACAGCGTGCTCGGGCTAAATAAGGCAATTAAGATTCCACGATTACTCGCGGACATAGATGACGTGACCATCGTCTTCGTCGTCGTCATCATCCCAGTCATCCCAGTCGTCATCGTCTTCGGTAACGACATCTTTACCGGCCATGGCATCTTTGTGGTAATCATCCCACATGAATTCGACTTTCTCTTCTTCACTCATTTCAGTCGATTCACGTGGCAGATTTTCCATGAATTCAGCCAGCTTCATACACAACTCTTTGGTACCCTGACGATTCACGGCGGAAACCTTGAAGTATTCACCTTCCCAGGCCAAGGCATCAAGAATGTTCTGAATGATCTCGTCCGCTTCTTCTTCCGGCATCAGATCCACTTTGTTGAACACCAGCCAGCGTGGTTTTTCCGCTAACTTATCGCTGTACTGCTCCAGTTCATCAATAATGGTCAGTGCATTTTGCGCCGGATCCGATTGATCAATCGGCAAAATGTCGATCATATGCAGCAGTACCCGGCACCGTTCCAGGTGTTTCAGGAATCGGATCCCCAAACCAGCACCATCGGCGGCACCTTCGATCAAACCGGGAATATCCGCGACGACAAAGCTCTTTTCAGGAACCACGCTCACCACGCCAAGACTTGGGATCAAGGTGGTAAAAGGATAATCTGCCACTTTAGGTTTGGCGGCCGATACCGCGCGGATAAAGGTCGATTTACCAGCATTCGGCAACCCCAGCATGCCGACATCGGCCAGCAGCAGCAGTTCAAGGCGCAGTTCACGCACTTCACCTTTGGTACCCATGGTTTTCTGTCTTGGCGCGCGGTTCACCGATGATTTGAAACGGGTGTTACCTAAACCATGCCAGCCACCTTTGGCCACCATGACTTTTTTACCGTGTTCAGCGACTTCACCAACGATCTCATTGGTATGGATATCGACCGCCCGGGTACCAACAGGGACGCGCAGAACCTTGTCCTTGCCCCGTTTACCGGTACAGTTACCACCACGGCCATTTTCGCCGCGTTCTGCCTCATAAAAGCGCTGAAAGCGATAATCGATCAGGGTGTTGAGGTTTTCATCGGCCTGGATGTAGATATCGCCACCATCGCCGCCATCACCACCATCAGGACCGCCTTTGGCAACGAATTTTTCCCGCCAGAAACTGACGACACCGTTACCACCATCGCCCGCTTGTACTTTTACTACCGCTTCATCAACGAACTTCATTTTTCACTCCGGCTACTGCGTGCGTAGCATGTTTGCTACTTGCCACAATTTTAGCAGATGACAGATCCCAGCTCCCATTCTCTAGAGGCTTGGCTCTGCCCACTGCTGTAAATAAAAAACCCCGCCGAATCGGCAGGGCTTTTGAATTCAGCTAGAAACTAAAATTATTCAGCTTCGATGCTTACAAACTTACGGTTTTTAGGACCTTTTACTTCGAACTTGACTTTACCGTCAGACAAAGCAAATAGAGTGTGGTCTTTACCGCAGCCTACGTTGTTACCAGCGTGGAACTTAGTACCACGTTGACGAACGATGATGTTACCTGCCAATACAGATTCACCACCGAAACGCTTAACACCTAGACGTTTGCTTTCAGAATCGCGACCGTTACGAGTAGAACCGCCAGCTTTTTTGTGTGCCATTGTTAAACTCTCCTACTAAATTAAGCGTTGATAGCAGTGATTTTCACTTCAGTGAACCACTGACGGTGACCTTGCTGCTTACGAGAGTGCTTACGACGACGGAACTTAACGATTTTTACTTTATCGCCACGACCGTGTTGTACAACTTCAGCAGTAACTTTACCGCCCTCTACCAGAGGTGCACCAACTGTAATGTCTTCACCATTTGCAACCAGCAGAACTTTATCAAATTCTACAGTTGCGCCAGTTTCAACGTCTAATTTCTCTAAACGAAGAGTTTGACCTTCGCTTACACGGTGTTGTTTACCACCAGATTGGAAAACAGCGTACATATTTTACTCCGCTTTTTCCGCACAGCCTGTTGCGTTTTATTTGTGCAATAAGGGTGTGCGCTAAACTAATCATCAATAGGGCGCAGATTCTACAGAAAGGATGCCCCTATGACAAGCCAAATTTTGAAAAAATTGGCGAAAAGCTAATCGCCAAACAAAAGTGCCGCAATCATGCCTCTAACCCGTGTATTAATCAACGTTTTTTCGTGTATTATTCAACGATTAAATTAGATAAGAACACCTTACAGGTCCTAACCTCAGCCGGATTTATCATGGATTTTAATGCCATCCAATCACTGACTGCCGAAGATATGGCAAAAGTGAATGAAACTATTCAAGCTCAGCTCAATTCAGATGTCTCATTAATCAATCAATTGGGATTTTATATCGTCAGCGGTGGAGGCAAGCGTCTGCGCCCGATGTTGGCGATTTTGTCTGCTCGTGCGCTGGGCTATCAAGGTCAGGGACACATCACCTCGGCCGCCTTTATCGAATTTATCCATACCGCGACCCTGTTGCACGATGATGTGGTCGACGAATCGGACATGCGACGGGGTAAAGCGACCGCGAACGCCGCGTTTGGTAATGCCGCCAGTGTTCTGGTCGGCGACTTTATCTACACCCGCTCGTTCCAGATGATGACGGAACTGGGATCAATGAAGATCCTTAAACTGATGAGCGATGCGGTAAACGTGATTGCCGAAGGTGAAGTGCAGCAGTTGATGAACTGCAACGATCCGAACACCACCGAAGCCAGCTATATGCAGGTGATATATTCGAAAACCGCCCGCCTGTTTGAAGCGGCCACTCAGATCGGTGCCATTTTGAATCAAGCGCCTGCTGAAGTGGAAACTGCGTTGCAAGATTACGGTCGCTATCTCGGTACTGCGTTCCAGTTGATCGATGACGTGATGGACTACACCTCTGATGGCGAGGAAATGGGCAAGAACGTCGGTGATGATTTAGCAGAAGGTAAGCCTACCCTGCCTTTACTTCACGCCATGCACCACGGCACACCGGAGCAGACCGCGATGATTTGTGAGGCGATAGAGAAGTCAAATGGAATGGAGCGCCTAAACGAGATACTGGCCGCCATGGAGCAGTGGGGATCACTGGATTACACCCGCGACAAAGCCCTACAGGAAGCCGACAAAGCGATTGAAGCCCTCGCCATCCTGCCGGAGTCAGACTATAAACAGGCGCTGATTACCCTGGCCCACATGGCGGTTCAGCGCACCAAGTAGCCAGACAATGTAAATTGATCAGTATTTAGTAGTATTGATCACAGCCATTATGCAGTTGCGGATCATCGTGCACTTCGTCAGCACGTAACGCCAACTGCTCATGGCTGTGACGTGGTTCCAGCAGCACACTGTCGGACTGTTCATCGACCACCAGTACCCGGCCTACCCCTTGATCGCATTCCAACCACATACCTTTTTTAATCTCACTGATGCGCATAATCATTTCCTCTTTGACTGCAGCAACAGTTATTTTTACGTGTGACGGATCGTAAGGATCAAAAAAGCCGACCAGTAATGATCGGCTTTTAATTACAGCTCAAACGGATTATTTGACGAAATCAACGCCGACCTGGATATCACCGTGCAGCGTTTCCAGCATGCCGTCCAGTGCGGCCTGTTCATATTCGCTGATAGCGCCGTAGCTCAGGATTTCTTCAATACCATCTTTGCCCAGTTTGATTGGTTGTGCAAAGAACGGAGCATGTTCACCGGCACCTTCTACATAAGCACATTCAACCACATTGCTGTCGCCTTGCAGCGCTTTAACCAGAGACAGACCGAAACGGCATGCCGCCTGGCCCATGGACAGAGTAGCAGAGCCGCCACCGGCTTTGGCTTCAACAACTTCTGTACCCGCGTTCTGAATGCGTTTGGTCAGAGCTTCGATCTCTTCTGCGGTAAATTCTACGCCTTCAACCTGAGACAACAGCGGCAGAATGGTTACGCCCGAGTGACCACCGATAACTGGTACACGGATATCGCCTGGATCTTTATCTTTCAGATCCGCGACGAAAGTTTCAGAGCGGATTACATCCAGTGTTGTTACACCGAACAGCTTACGCTTGTCATACACACCGGCTTTTTTCAGTACTTCAGCAGCAATTGGCACAGTGGTGTTTACTGGGTTCGTGATAATGCCGATACACGCCGTTGGACAAACAACCGCGATTTTCTCTGCCAGTGCTTTTACGATGCCAGCATTAACGTTGAAAAGATCCGCACGATCCATACCTGGTTTACGTGCAACACCCGCGGAGATCAGCACCACGTCAGCGCCTTCCAGTGCTGGAGTTGGATCTTCACCGGCGTATCCTTTAATAGATACAGGGGTCGGGATGTGGCTAAGATCGGCAGCCACACCAGGAGTGACTGGCGCGATGTCGTACAGAGCCAGATCAGAACCAGCTGGCAGACGATTTTTTAGTAATAGGGCTAGGGCTTGACCGATGCCACCTGCGGCACCAATTACGGCTACTTTCATTGTAGTTTCTCCTTGAGATGAGCTCTCTTATATATGTTGTCGGTGATACATAATCAGGTATGCCCAACCTATAGCAATTACAACTTGATTACAATCAATTAACGCCAGCTTTGCGACCTCGCTCAAGGGTGATTTCCCCCATCTCACCCCTTGTTATAAATATCAATATAATTACTTAATTAACAATAAGTTAAATGACATTCAATATTAGAAAGCGCGCAAAGTTTACAGTGATAGACTGAACATATTTGACCACCCGGTTTGCTGCAAACTGCATAGCTATGCGAAAATATGCACGAAATTCATCTTCACTGACGGTTAAATCAGTATTATGCGTAATTCAGAAAAACAAGATAACCTGGTCCGCGCCTTTAAAGCACTGCTAAAAGAGGAACGCTTTGGTTCCCAGGGCGACATTGTCGACGCGTTAAAAAATGAAGGCTTTGAAAACATCAACCAATCCAAAGTCTCTCGCATGCTTACCAAGTTTGGGGCGGTGCGCACCCGAAATGCAAAAATGGAAATGGTCTACTGCCTACCGGCAGAGTTGGGTGTACCGACAGTTTCCAGCTCTCTACGCGAACTGGTGCTCGATATTGACCACAACCAGGCATTGGTCGTTATCCATACCGGTCCCGGAGCCGCGCAGTTGATCGCCCGCTTGCTGGATTCATTGGGTAAAGCAGAAGGGATTCTGGGCGTGGTAGCGGGCGACGACACCATTTTTATCACGCCAACACTAAACATTACTACCGATCAGCTATTTAGCTCGGTATGCGAACTGTTCGAATACCACGGATAAGGTCTATATCTTCGTTTTTGCAATAAGTCACGCCATAAAAATCGTGACTTATTTCACATTATTAACAAAATCAAACTAAACCTATTTAATCAAACCTAACTGATTGATATTTAACAGTTTAATTACAAGACATTCACTAAGCCTTAAGCTCCTCTCAAAGACTAATTCACTGACTATCTGTGCAAGTCTATAATTATATTTGGTTTTTTTGGTATTATTCAGCCACTTTTTCATCAATCCGATCGAAAAAGATGCCGTTTCCAATCAAGGAAACCCCCTAAGCAACTACACTTGTCTAGGGGTAAATCAAGAATTAAGGAAGGGAAATACATGGCATTTAACAAACTATTGCAAGTCGGTGCGATCGCGGCAGCTGTCATGGGGGCTGGCACCGTGAACGCTCAAGAGTTCATTACTATTGGTACCGGTTCAGTAACCGGGGTTTACTACCCTACCGGTGGTGCCATCTGTAAGTTGGTCAATAAAGGACGTAAAGAACACAATATTCGTTGTTCTGTAGAATCGACTGGCGGTTCTATCTATAACGTCAATACCATCCGTGCCGGCGAGCTGGATTTTGGTATTGTTCAGTCTGACTGGCAATTCCACGGCTACAACGGTAGCAGTAAGTTTGAAGAGCAAGGTCCGTACAAGAAACTGCGTGCCATGTTCTCTCTGCATACTGAACCGTATAACATCATTGCCCGTGCCGATTCAGGCATCAATGGCGTCGCGGATCTGAAAGGTAAACGCGTTAACATTGGTAACCCTGGCTCTGGTGACCGCGCCACGATGGGTGTGGTGATGGATGCTTTTGGCTGGACCAATGACAGCTTTAAACTGGCATCTGAGCTGAAAGGTTCTGAGCGTTCACAAGCCCTGTGTGATAACAAGATTGACGCCTTTATCTACATGGTGGGCCACCCGAACGGTTCAATCAAAGAAGCGACTACTTCTTGTGACGCCAAACTGGTTTCCGCCACTGGTCCGCAAATCGATAAAATCGTAGCTGACAACCCTTACTATGCTTACAGCACAGTACCGGCTGGCATGTACCGCGGTACCGATGAAGACGTCCACAGCTTTGGTGTTGCTGCAACTATGGTGACTACCTCTGACGTATCTGACGAAGTGGCTTATAACGTCGCCAAAGCAGTGTTTGAAGATTTTGACACCTTCAAGCGTCTACACCCAGCGTTTGCCAACCTGAAAAAAGAAGACATGGTGAAAGCTGGTCTGTCTATTCCTCTGCACCCTGGTGCTGAGAAATACTACAAAGAAGTGGGCCTGATCAAATAACGATGGATCACTCCAATACAGGGAGGTTTTAACCTCCCTGTATTGATTGACTGAATTCAGTGTTTACGGCTTATCTTCTATTGGTTTTCCACCGATTCGAAAACCGCATTTAACTTCATTTCGTTTTCTCGACGCTCAGTTAAGCAATTTGACTGTAATTACCTAGACTTTTAATTGCTCATTAACTGTACCTCGAAGCTCTGATGGACCATAAATTATAAGGATAACGTACATGACGCAGACAACTACCCCGTCGCAAGATGTGCAAGAGATGGTGGCCCAAGCGGATACCGGTGCGCGCAATCCTTCAGGGATCCCTGGCCGAATATTGTGGTTGGTACCACTCTGTTGGTCACTGTTTCAATTATGGTATGCCTCACCACTACCATTTATATTCAATTTTGGTGTACTGAACGACACCGAAGCTCGCTCGATTCATTTAACCTTTGCGATCTTCCTCGCTTTCACCGCTTATCCGGCCTTGAAACACTCGCCACGAGATCATATTCCGTTCATCGACTGGCTGCTGGCGCTGGCGGGCAGTTTTTCTGCAGCTTACATTTACCTTTTCTATACCGAACTGGCCGGTCGCTCAGGAGCGCCAACTACGTTTGATATTGTCGCTGCCGTGACCGGGATGATTCTTCTGTTGGAAGCGACCCGCCGCGCTTTAGGACCTCCACTGATGGTGGTCGCCGCAGTCTTCCTGCTCTATACCTTCGCCGGTCCTCATATGCCCGACGTCATTGCCCATAAAGGTGCCAGCCTGAACAAAGCAATGTCGCATCTGTGGCTGACCACCGAAGGGGTATTCGGGGTCGCGCTTGGGGTATCAACCTCATTTGTATTCCTGTTTGTACTGTTTGGTGCCATGCTGGAGCGCGCTGGCGCTGGCGCATACTTTATCAAAGTCGCATTCTCGCTGCTGGGACATATGCGCGGCGGACCAGCTAAGGCTGCCGTGGTCGCGTCAGGGCTGTCCGGCCTGGTTTCAGGCTCTTCGATTGCTAACGTGGTGACAACCGGGACCTTTACCATTCCTTTAATGAAACGGGTTGGTTTTCCGGGCAGCAAAGCGGGTGCAGTAGAAGTGGCCGCTTCAACCAACGGTCAGTTGACGCCGCCTATTATGGGCGCTGCTGCGTTTCTGATGGTGGAGTACGTGGGTATCTCTTACGTTGAGGTTATTAAGGCCGCCCTGCTGCCAGCACTGATCTCCTATATTGCGCTGATTTACATCGTCCATTTGGAAGCGTGTAAAGCCGGCATGACCGGACTACCGCGCCGGCACACCCCTACCTTGTTACACAGCCTGCTTTCCTTTACCGGTACCATTCTGGGATTATGTGTTATTAGTGCGGCTGTCTATTATGGCGTGGGCTGGACCAAAGATGTCTTCGGCGCCGCCGCGACCCCGATAGTGACCATAGCGCTGCTAGTGACGTACATAGCTCTGGTTAAGATTTCAGCCAACCACTTAGAAGATGGCGCTATCGACTTAGATACTGAACTCACAGAAGTGCCCGATGCGGGGCCAACCATCAAATCCGGTCTGCACTTCCTGCTACCAATCGTAGTACTGGTCTGGTGTCTGACGGTAGAAAGGTTCTCTCCGGGCCTGTCGGCTTTCTGGGCGACGGTATTTATGATCTTCATTCTGCTCACCCAACGTCCGTTGATTGCACTGATGGCAAAAACTGGCGATGTTTCCCAACAGGTGAAAGAAGGCTTTATCGATCTGGCTGAAAGCTTAGTTGCCGGTGGTCGAAACATGATCGGTATTGGTGTCGCGACTGCTGCTGCCGGTACCGTGGTCGGTGTGGTTACTCTGACCGGTATTGGCCTGGTGATGACCGAGTTCGTCGAATTCATTTCCGGTGGTAGCGTGATCCTAATGCTGCTGTTTACCGCTTTGATCAGTTTGATTCTCGGTATGGGTCTGCCGACTACGGCAAACTATATTGTGGTGTCGACACTGATGGCTCCGGTTATTGTTACCTTAGGCGCACAGCATGGCCTGATCATTCCATTGATCGCCGTACACTTGTTTGTGTTCTACTTCGGTATTCTGGCAGATGATACGCCGCCGGTTGGCTTGGCGGCTTTCGCCGCCGCCGCGATCGCCAAATCGGACCCGATCCGAACCGGTATCCAGGGCTTCACCTACGATATCCGCACCGCGATCCTGCCATTCATGTTCGTGTTCAATACCCAGCTGTTATTGATGGGGATCGATACCTGGTGGCATCTGGCGCTGACAGTGTTCTCCTCGATTATCGCCATGCTGATCTTCTCGGCAGCCACTCAGGGATGGTGGTTTACCAAGAACAAATGGTGGGAAACCGTACTGTTACTGGTGCTAACTTTCAGCTTCTTCCGGCCTGGCTTCTGGTGGGACATGATTTATCCGGCCACCGTGGTTACTCCGGGTATCCAAGCAGCACAAGTGGTTGAAGGGCTGGATATTGGCCAACCGATTCAACTGCGAGTGGCGGGCGAAACCCTGACCGGTAAGCATGTTGAGAAAACGGTAATACTGCCGTTTGCTGACGATGCTACCACGGCAGAAGACCGCTTCAGTTCAATGGGCCTGACTTTAATGGAGTCCGACGGCAAAATGTTAGTCGATATGGTTGAGTTCGGCAGTCCGGCAGAGGCGGCCGGTATTGATTTCGACTGGCAAATTCAATCCGTCATTCAGGACGCTGATCGGCCAATGAAAGAGTGGGCATTCCTGCCTGCACTGCTGCTGTTGTTTGCCATCGGCTACAACCAACGCCGACGCGCCAGAAAACAGGAAATGAAAGCTTGATTCGCGGCCTCACCTGATTGACTCAGGTGGGGCTAAACTTAAGTTAATGATAGAGATATTGCAGAGATAATCCCATGTATAAACAAATTCTTGTTCCCGTTGATCTCAACGATCAAGGCTTCTCCGACCGAGCGTTGGAGCTGGCAGTTTGGCATGCTAAACATGCCAACGCTCAGGTTCATCTGCTCACCGTGCTTCCTGGCATCCACATGTCTATGGTGCAATCGTACTTTCCCAAAGATGCGGCGTTAAAGATGAAGCGAGACGTGCAGAATCAGCTCAAACAATTCGCCTTGAGTCACGTGCCGGAGGATGTGGTTTACCAGACCCACGTCGCCGAAGGCAAAGCCTGGACGACTATTCTGGAGTATGCGGAAAAATTAGGCGCTGATTTGATCGTGATGCCAAGCCATAAACGCTCCAAGATCGATAAAGTCGTACTGGGCTCGGTGGCCAGTAAAGTGGTACAGAACTCGCCGATTAACGTTTTGGTGGTCAAACCAAACGGCTAAACACTCTTCTTCTCTCTGTCAGATCAAAGACGCTGTTGCAGCGTCTTTTTTTTGCCTCAGCGAAAAACTTTTGCAGCTGCCTATCAGACAAATAGGTAAAATTTATTTGCCTAAATGATAATGATTATCAATAATAAACGTGTCGAATTGATGAGGTGGTCAAGATGATCAAGAAAACTATAAATTTTGCAGCGATCCATTTCACTATCGCCTTTACCCTCGCTTATCTGCTGACGGGTGATATCCTGTTTGGCAGCCTGATCGCTATGATCGAGCCGATGATCAACTCGCTGGCATTTTATGCCCATGAAGTGATCTGGAAAAGGGCGAACATACTGCGCCGTATGACGAGTTCCGCGCAGATTAAAACCGTTAGTTTTGCAACCATACATTTTTCGGTAGCAGTCGGCGTGGTGTACCTTATCACCGGAGATCTGTTGGTCGGCGGAGTGCTGGCAGTGATTGAACCCGCGTGTAACACGGTCGCGTACTTCTTTCATGAACGCTTTTGGCGACGCCGCCATCCGGAGGCATCCCTCAGTGCACAGTCAATCTGACTTGCTCACCATATACCTTATAAAGGAAAGTGAACCACACATTGACTGCTGTTCAGTCCGATATGAAATTCGCGCTGCTGACCGTCTAAACTGACTTGCAGCAGATAGAGATCCGCTGGATCCGGTTGCTCTAACCGATAAGTGCGCGGAGCTTCAACCTGAAATAGCACGCTGGCATGATCATCACGCACATCGAGCGGAACATTTAACGTCATACCATTAAACTTCACTTGCGCGGCAACCAAACCCGGTTTCAGGCAGTGATAAAACAGTTCAACCAGAAACTCACAGCCACCACCGTGATGCCAGACCTGTTCTGTTGCGACATACTGTAATCGTACTTGGGGAATCATTTCCAGATAAGGAGTAGCCCAGATACCAATACGAGAGTCGTGAGGTACCGCTTCTGGTTCACCCAAATCACACACTGCGGTTTCAACTAACCACTCATCTTCCTGCTCAAGAAACAGAATTTCGATTCGGTTGCCACCAGATTTAAGGTAAGGCTTGATATCTTTCCGATAAACGGCCTGAGAGCCGTCACAGTCGAATACCGCCACACCGTTAATACGCACTTCGGCGAAATAGTCGATCCCAGCGATCACCAGATCGATTGCAGCATGATTGATATGACCGTCATCCAGCATAAAATCATGCATTAGATGCCACTCCTGCGCAGCTACTTGAGCTTCTGACAGCTCTGCCGGCAGAACCGAACTCAACGGAGCGGGAAAGTGTATATCATCCTGAGGAATAGCAAGGTCGGTAAGCGGCGACAACTGCCACCATCCAGCCAGAGAGAATTGCATAGAGACTAAACTTGAGCGAGATCAATTTTGCCGATTATAGAGAATAGCCGCGCAAATAACCATCGTAACTCAATAAAATACCAGCGCGAAGGCTGGTATTTTAGGTGAATCGTTAGGGCAGATTATTCGATATCTTCGTCTTCTTCTTCATCGCCATAAAGGGCATCTTCCCCTTCGTAATAAGTGCCCCAGCCATCATAGATAATGTCGTATTTTTCGGCCAGATGAACCAGTTTCTCAACTTGCTGATCGATCAAATCCGGATTCAGAGTCGATTGCATAGTGGCATCACAGCAGAGCAGCTTGTTACCGTCTTCATCTTCGGTTTCTTCGGCTTCCAGTACTTCAAAGCCCATTTTGAACGCTTCCACAACTGCTTTTTCTAACCGGTCAAAATCTTCTGAGAACAGGTGATGTTCAATCTCATAGAGAGCATCTGGATCACTACCATCTTCCAGTAAGGCCTGGACGATATCGCGCGTATCTTCTTTTTGCAGCGCAATGAGTTCTTCTACAGACATGTATTCATCTTCATGAGACATAGCGGGCTCCGGAAAGTCTTCAAGTTAAGTGCGACGAAATATGGCACGGATCGCGACAAAATACCACAAGGATCGCGAAAACAGCCTCAAGAATAGTGGCTGTTCAGCAGTTAGACCCTGAGATATCCTTAACAGACGACATTTTTTAACATTTTATTTTCAAATGCTCGATTCAGAATTATCTATCAATGGCGTGAATGGTGAAAAATGAGCTCAAATGCGAAAATTTCAAATTAAAATGCACTATGCCCGATCTAAGCTACGTGAATAAAAAACCACACATCAGTCTTAGTACCCCATTTAATTGCATAGCCATGCCAATATCTCGTCAATAATTTCTTTTTTAAGGAGCACATTTAGAGAATACAGTGTCAGATCTTCCTATTAGGTCAACTCAACCTAAATTGAAATAAATGCAAACAAAATTTTCAAATTGCAAAATAATAACCTACCATTTTTATTTTAATGGTATTTTAAACCAACAGAGTGACTTGCATCTTGCTAACAAGCTTGTCATAAATACGCTCTGGAATTTGTGTAAGGATACAAAATGAGCGAGTTGTATGTAGGCTCTGAAGTCGGCCAATTAAGACGAGTATTGTTGAACCGCCCGGAACGGGCGCTGACTCATCTAACCCCTTCGAACTGTCATGAGCTGTTGTTTGACGACGTGTTGGCGGTTGAAGCCGCAGGCAAAGAACATGACGCGTTTGCCGAAACCCTGCGTCAGCAAGGCGTAGAGGTATTACTGCTGCATGATTTGTTGGTGGAAACTCTGGAAGTGGCAGAAGCTCGCCACTGGCTGTTGACCACTCAAATATCAGATTTTCGCTATGGCCCGACATTCGCCCGCGATTTACGCCACTACCTGGCAGAATTGGATAATGAGCACCTGGCAACCTTGTTACTAGGCGGACTGGCCTATTCCGAGTTACCGATCAAGTCCTCGTCGATGCTGCCAAATATGCACCGGCCACTGGATTTCGTGATCGAACCGTTACCTAACCATCTGTTTACTCGTGATACCTCATGTTGGGTTTACGGTGGTGTGTCACTTAACCCGATGATGAAGCCGGCGCGCCAGCGCGAAACCAACCATTTGCGCGCTATCTATCGCTGGCATCCGGTGTTCGCCGGCCAGGATTTCATCAAATATTTCGGTGATGAAGACCTGCATTACGATAATGCCAACATTGAGGGTGGTGATGTCCTGGTGATCGGTAAAGGTGCCGTATTGATTGGCATTTCAGAGCGCACCACGCCGCAAGGTGTGGAAAATCTGGCGGCCCAATTGTTTAAACATGGTCAGGCCAACCAGGTGATTGCAGTAAATCTGCCTAAGCACCGTTCCTGCATGCACCTGGATACCGTGATGACCCACATGGACATCGACACATTCTCGGTTTACCCGGAAATTATGCGCAAGGATCTGGAAACCTGGCGCCTGTCACCAAAAGATGACGGTGAGATGCGAGTCGAAAAGGTGCCAAGCTACGTGCATGCCATTGAAGAGGCGTTGGGACTGGATTATCTGAAAATTATCACTACCGGCGGCGATAACTATGAGGCTGAACGGGAACAGTGGAACGATGCCAATAACGTCCTGACGGTCAAACCTGGCGTGGTTATCGGCTATGAGCGTAACGTCTATACCAATGAAAAATACGATAAAGCCGGGATTGAAGTACTGACGATTCCAGGCAACGAACTGGGTCGCGGACGTGGCGGGGCCAGATGTATGAGCTGCCCTATCGAGCGCGATGGTTTGTAACCGACAACCAGTCAATTGCTGAAAAAACAAAAAGCTGCACTGAGTGCAGCTTTTTTCATTTTTCCTACCGCGCTTATTCTGTACCACCGACGGTGAGCGCGTCCAGCTTAAGTGTTGGCTGACCAACCCCGACCGGGACACTCTGGCCGGCCTTACCGCACACCCCGACACCGCGGTCGAGTTGTAAGTCATTGCCCACCATAGAGACTTGCTGCATTGCTTCTATGCCGGATCCGATCAATGTCGCGCCTTTGACCGGGCGGGTGATCTTACCGTCTTCAATCAGATAAGCTTCCGAGGTTGAGAAGACAAATTTCCCCGAGGTAATGTCTACCTGGCCGCCGCCGAAGTTCGGAGCGTACAAGCCTTTTTTCACCGAGGCGATGATCTCTTCCGGGCTATGCTGGCCAGGCAACATGTAGGTGTTGGTCATCCGCGGCATTGGCAGGTGCGCATAAGACTCACGACGGCCGTTACCGGTTGGAGCGGTTCCCATCAGGCGTGCATTGAGTTTGTCCTGCATATAGCCTTTCAGCACACCATTTTCAATCAGGGTGTTGTACTGGCCATTGACCCCTTCATCATCGATGTTGAGCGAGCCGCGCAGATCTTTCAGCGTGCCGTCATCCACGATAGTACACAGCTCAGACGTAACTTTTTGTCCGACTTTACCTGAAAAGACCGAAGACTCTTTACGGTTAAAGTCACCTTCAAGGCCATGTCCTACCGCCTCGTGCAGCAGTACACCGGGCCAGCCGGAGCCCAACACCACAGGCATGGTTCCCGCAGGCGCCGCATCGGCTTCCAGATTGACCAGCGCCTGACGAATCGCTTCATCGGCGAAACGAAATGCCACCTGACTGCCGGCATCATCACTCAGAAAGTAGTCATAGCCAAAACGACCACCACCGCCCGCGCTGCCCCGTTCGCGACGGTCACCTTTTTGTGCCAGCACACTGATAGACAGGCGCACCAATGGGCGAATATCGCCGGCATAGGTGCCATCCGTTGCGGCCACCAGCACTTGCTCATGCACCCCGCTCAAACTGATGCTCACCTCTTTCACCAGCGGTTCTTTCGCCCGGATATAGGCATCCAGCTGTTTCAGCAGCTCGGTTTTCTGCTGTTTTTGCCAGCTCTCCAGCGGGTTCACTGCGGCATATTGCGCCGGATTATCGTGACGTTTGAACGCCTGCACCCGACCAGACCGGCCCTGCTGGGCGATGCCACGCGCCGCATTGGCACTTTGTTGTAGCGCCTCAAGCTGGATCTGATCTGAATAAGCAAAACCGGTTTTCTCTCCGGTTACCGCCCGGACACCGACACCCTGATCGATGTTAAAGGAGCCGTCTTTAATAATGCTGTCTTCCAGCACTAACGATTCGTGCCAGCTCGACTGAAAATAGAGATCGGCATAATCAATCTCTCGCGTTGCCATGCTGGCCAGCGTTTCCGCCAGATTTTGTTGATCCAGTCCGGCCGGTGCCAGCAGAGCTTGTTCAATGCGGTTTATCGTCATACCGTACTCTTAGATTTAAATTGGTTTTCAAACCGGTTGTGCTGACTCACCGGCATTGCTGATCGGATATCGTTAACTTTACTGATATCCAGTTGTGCCAGCATACTGTGCATCGGACTGCCGGCATCTGCGACCACTTCCCCCCAGGGGTCGATCAGCATTGAATGCCCCCAGGTTTCGCGACCACATGGATGATGCCCGGTTTGATTGACCGCCAGCACCCAGCACTGATTTTCAATTGCCCTGGCTCGTAGTAACGATTGCCAGTGTGCCCGTCCGGTGACAGCAGTAAAAGCCGCCGGAACCAAAATCAGTTCAGCGCCCCGGTTTCTTAATTCAGTATACAGATGCGGGAAGCGTAAATCATAACAGATCGACAAACCAATATTGGCAAACGGAGTATGGACCAATTTTACCTCGTTGCCAGGGGTGAAAGTTTCCGATTCCCGGTAGTGGCGATGGCCGTCGGCCACATCGACATCAAACATATGCAATTTATCGTAACTGGCCTGACATTGACCCTGCGGGTCAAACACTAGGCAAGTGGTGGTTACACCCGACTCTCTGCGAATAGGCATGCTGCCGACCACCAACCAAATCTGGTGTTTGCGCGCCAGTTCACTCATCGCCTGCTGCAGCGGACCACTACCGAAAGACTCGGCAACTCGGTGGTAATCGCGTTTACTGCCAAATACCAACGCATTTTCTGGCGTAACCACCAGAGCGGCGCCCTGTTCAGCCAGCAGTGCAACCTGAGTCTGAATATAAGCCAGGTTTTGCTCGGCATCCGGTCCGGATGTCATCTGTATCAGGCCTACTTTTTCCATCTGTCCACTTCCTATTGCTTTCCGTGTGTTACTGTTGCTTTTCCTTGCGCATTTTTTTCGGCAGGGTGAACTCTCCCCGGCTCCGCGACAGCTCGCTCACTTTGGGAGAATCCAGCGGTCCTTTAACTTCGTAGTTCACCTGAGTAAAGACTTCCACAACCGGCGCAAACACCGTGGTAATTGCCAGCACATACAGCGCTGTAGGTGGCGTCACGGCAAAAGCGGTCAGCACGGGAATACCCGAGGTAATATCCGGGACAAAGTTCACTTCCGCATCGACCATCTGACTGTTCAAGTTGGCGATACCTTTTATATTCATCTCACCGGCAACCGCATCCATCTGAATGTCATTGGTGATAAAAATGCCGTCCTGAAGCTTACCGGTACCGGTCAGCGAGTTAAAAGCCATCCCGTTGTCAAATACGTCACTGAAATCAAGCTGCATCTTACGAATGATCGAATCGAGGCTAAACAGCCCCAACAACTTGGCAGCGCCGCTGACATCCGATACAACGCCTTTGCCCAGCTTAATCTTCATACCGCCTTGCAACGACGAGATGCGGGCTGACCAAGGCGCCCCGTCCCACTCGGTATCCGCCGCCAGCTCAAACGGCGCACGCTGAATACCGGTAGAAATGCCAAACCGTTCCAGCACGTCGCTGTTGTTTTCGCCCGAGGCCGACATATTCATCTGAGTATGGCTGCGATCGCCAGACAGCTCCCAACGACCACTGATATCCAGCTGGTTGTTGCCACTCTGCATCGACAGCTTTTTCCACTCCAGCGAATCTCCACGCCGTTGTAAGTCCATGTTGAGCTTGCCCACTTTGTAACCCTGCAACCAGAAGTCCGAGATATTCAGAGTAAGATTCGGCATCAGTTGATGGAAGCGGCGTTCAAAACCGGAGATCAGTGGCGCCGACTGATCTTCCGCTTCGAAGATGGATTTACTCTCATCCCGTTGTTCCAACTGAGGGACAAACACATGGAGCCGATCGAGTGACACGGAAAGGTCATAAGGTTCAATATAGCTGGCTTCGCCTTTGGCTTCCTGGCTGTTGAGCTGCATATACCAGCCAAGATTTTTACGCTTAGCTTCAAACGCCACATCGTGCCATTCCAGTCCGGCCAGGTTGACGGTTTCACTGTTAAGGTTAACCCGCTCCGGTATTGGGATCTCAGGAGTATTGAGCTGAGAAAGACGCGTTTTTTCGGTTTTAACCGGTGCTTCGAACGCGCTCAGCCAGGAGTCCAGATCGATTTTATCCAGCCGGACCTGGGCCTGATGGCCGACAATCGGGCTGATCTTAAAGCTGCCACGTCCAAGTATCAGATTACTGGCATAAAGTTCCGGAGTGTTGGGTCGAATGTCAATTTCCGTCTGATATTTGGCTCCCGGTACCTGCAGCCGCGCACTGACGGTTTCCTGATTACCGGATGCCTGCAATCTGGCCTGGCCGGCCACCCCTTTCGCTTTGGCCAGCGGGTACGGGAATTCACTTACCAACTGCTTGATGTCGGCGCGGGTATCGATCTGATACGTAAAGCCGACATCATCCAGCTGAATATCCACATCCATATTCCACGGCGCATGACCAGATAGCTTGCCCAGCCACTGTTTGCCAACATAGGGGACCAGCGGTTTGATATCCCAGTCCCCCAGCACATCAATATTGACCACGTAACCTTCACTGGCATTTTCACCGGCAAAATCGATCGAAACTGGCTGATCGAGCAAAATTGCGCTCAATCCCGCCGCCTTAACGACATCATTGTCAAACTCTACCCGTCCCGAGACATCGGCTAATGCCATTGGCGGCGCATTGATCTTAACCTGATCACTGGCCAGATCGGCATAGCCCCAGGCTCTGGGCTGACGCTGACGATTAAACGGAATATTGAGCTGAAACTCGGAATCGACATCACCATCGATCTGGATCGTGGTTAATGCCGCACCGACGGAATCCACCAGCGGCGTGGCCGTCATATAATCTCTGACCGCGTTGCCTTTTCCTCTCGCTTTCGCTTCGATCTCGATATGGCCGTCAGGGGCCAGATGAGGAATCCGTCCGGTAATACGCTCAGCATTAACATCCATTAGCACCGCATGGTCTGAATCCAGATACATGGCGTCATTTTGAAATAACAGATCCAACTGCAGATCAGTGATCGGAGGCCAGGCGGTATCAAAACTGAACTTACCTTGCTTGAGTCCAACCCAGGCCTGGAACATACCGTTATTATCCGCGTAGGGAAAATCGGCCAGACGGCCATACCAGAGCAATTTGGCGGTATTCACCTTGCCGCCCTGAATGGCAGTAGAGAGGTAGTCGGTCAGATCCCGCCCCAACGCCAGTGTCGGCAGGTAACGCCAGGTCTGACCGGCATTCACCAGGTCGGCCTCAGCGTAAAATGACAGTAATGGGCTCTGCTCAGGAGGCATGTCGAGGCGAAACGCCCCCAGCGCCTGCAGATCCGGGGTCGCAACCGCGACTTTATCCGCCCATAAACTCCAGCCCCCTTGCGGCCACTGTTGCCAGACAATATCGACCAGCCCTTGTTTTATATTCAACGGCGCCTGGAATACGTCACCGTAAGGCAACTGATCATCGATCAGCTCAGCCTTAGCATTGAGTTGTTCCAGGTTACCACTGATTTGGGCACTCAACCGGTGCACTTCCGGCAGCAGATACCCCTGAGCCAGAGACCCGTCGGTCAGGTTGGCGGAATACCGCAATGACTCCACCTCGCTGCCCATCGACAGACGAATGTCGCTTAAAACGCCGCCAGGCTGTAATTTATCGACTGTCGTGCTGATATCGCTGGAACCTGGTATCAGGCTCACCAAAGGCCTTAACCTCGCCAACTCCAACTGGGATACGTTTAACAGCCACTGCTCGGGTTGCCAGTTGAAGGCCAAGTCGATATCTGGCCAGGATTGTTGATCGGTAGACAGCTTAAGTGAGTGACCAATTACCTGCCAGCCTTTATCAGTTGGGAATAACTTGAATACGCCTGAATCAACAGTCAACTGATGTTCAACGTCATTCTGCCAGGACAGTTTCGATGGTCGCAGCTCGACATAGGCGTCTTTGGGCTCACTGCGTTCCAGTGTCAGCCAGCTGTTGAAGCTCGCGCGTCCCTTGGTAATGCCGGTTTCTGTTTTAATGTACTGCGTCAGCCAAGGGCCAACCTGGACATTATCTGCGGACAGATAAAAGTCACCGGAAACATCGGCGACGGAGCCATAATCGGTAAACTGAGCGCTGACGGATAAAGAATTAAGATTGCTATCCACTACGCTGACAATACCGTCAGCCAGGTGCCGTTTGCCCTGATTGCGCCAGCGTAACTTATCAATCGCCAGTTCCCGCTCACGACCATCCAAGCCAAGATAGGTTAAGCGGGAATCCAGCAGGGCAAACTCATCCAGCTGACGCAGAAAAATGCTCTCCAGCTGCTTGATCACCGAACTATCATCGCTTTGCGGTTTCGCTACCGCGCCTTGCTCGGCTTGCGCTTCCAGCCAGTTGATCGAACTGACATCCAGCGCCATCTGATGCAAAGTGAGCTCGGCGACCACTGGCTGCAGTTGTAACAGCGACTGGATCAGGTCAAACTCCACTTCCACACGACCGACGGTGAGCTGGATATCACTGCCAGGACCGGTATCAGCGTCGACGCCCTGCAATGAAATGGAGGGGTGGGTATTGCGCCAGAAGCCTTCAATGGCCGCGATTTCAAAATCGATCCCGCTCTGTTGATTAACCCAGGTTTGAATCTCGTCACGGTACTGGTTTAACTTGGGCAGTACCACGCGCATGGCTGTGACTGCTATGGCCAATGAGACCAGAGCAGCGACCATAAGATACAAACTGATTCGCCATAAACGGGTTATCATCGCTCTTTGCTACCCGGAATTACATCATCACGACGTCAAACTGTTCCTGAATGTACAGGGGCTCAGCCTGAATGTGCACTTGCTTACCAATAAACAGCTCCAGCTCAGCCAGAGCGTGGGATTCCTCTCCATCCAGGGCTTCTGCCACCAATGGCGATGCATACACCACAAATTTATCGGCATCGTAGGCGCGGTTAACCCGGGTAATTTCACGCAGAATTTCATAACAGATGGTTTCCACCGTTTTGACACTGCCACGCCCTTCACAGGTCGGACATTGCGAGCACAGCACATGCTCGATGCTTTCTCTGGTGCGCTTACGGGTCATTTCGACCAAGCCAAGTTGGGTGAAACCATTGATATTGGTTTTCACCCTGTCTTTGTTCAGCGCCGTCTCGAGCGAGTTGAGTACTCGCACGCGATGGTCGTCTGATGCCATGTCGATGAAATCAATGATAATAATACCGCCCAGATTCCTCAGCCTCAGTTGACGGGCGATGGCCTGTGTCGCTTCAATATTGGTATTGAATATGGTCTCTTCCAGATTGCGACGACCAACAAACGCACCGGTATTGATGTCGACCGTGGTCATTGCTTCCGTTTGGTCGATGATCAGGTAGCCACCCGATTTGAGCTCGACTTTGCGATCTAACGCTCGCTGGATTTCATTTTCGGTGTCGTACATATCGAAGATAGGTTTATCCCCTTCGTACAGATCCAGTTTCTCTGTCAGTTCGGGCACATATTCAGAGGTAAACTCCTGCAGGTTTTCGAATTCCTGCCGTGAATCCACCAGAATCTTATCCAGTTCGGTACCGACAAAGTCACGCAGAATACGTTGCGACAGCCCAAGCTCACCGTACAACGTCGAACGGGTCTTGTATTTGCTGCGACGCTCCATAACCTTAGACCACAGACGTTTCAAAAATGCCGCATCCTGGGACAACTCTTTTTCGTCTGCGCCTTCTGCGGCGGTGCGAATAATAAAACCGCCCAGTTCATCACAGTAATCGGCCACGACTTTTTTCAGCCGATCACGCTCTTGTTCACTTTCGATGCGCTGGGAAACCCCTACGTGACTAGCTCCCGGCATAAACACCAGATAACGGGATGGCAGGGTAATGTCAGTGGTTAAGCGAGCCCCTTTAGTACCGAGTGGATCTTTCACCACCTGCACCACAATATCCTGCCCCTGGCGGACTAACTCAGAGATATCCCGTACCTGGAACTGCTGCTTTTCATTTTCCGCGACACATTCGGTATGGGGGACAATATCGGAAGCATGCAGAAAAGCCGCTTTATCCAGACCGATATCGACAAACGCGGCCTGCATGCCGGGCAGTACACGACTGACTTTACCTTTATAGATATTGCCGACTATGCCTCGTTT
Source organism: Vibrio sp. (assembly GCF_050299255.1). Taxonomy (GTDB): domain Bacteria; phylum Pseudomonadota; class Gammaproteobacteria; order Enterobacterales; family Vibrionaceae; genus Vibrio. The sequence goes on along the minus strand of NZ_JBNKVP010000012.1, from coordinate 8,970 downwards.
GGCTTCACGTTCGACATGGATTTCCTGGAGGGTTCCCCCCTCGATCATCGCGACCCGGGTTTCACTGGGGGTAACATTTATAAGCAACTCTGTACTCATGAGAGCACCTCAAATTTGATTTTATAAGAATTCTTGTAGCAGTTGGTCCGTTTCGTACAGGGGTAAACCAACAACAGCGTGATAGCTGCCTTCGATGCGGGTAACAAATCGCCCACCAAGTCCCTGGATTCCGTAACTGCCCGCTTTGTCGCAAGGCTCACCAGATTGCCAATACTGTTCTATTTCTTGTTCTGACAGGCATTTAAACCAGACTTGAGTGGTAACCAGCACCGTTTTTTGCACTTGTGGGGTGGCGATACATACCGATGTCATCACCTGATGCGATCGCCCGGACAACTGTTGCAGCATCTGTTTCGCCGCGGCAAAATCAGCCGGTTTTTCTAACACCTGCTTGTCGCACACCACGATAGTATCAGACCCGAGCACCACGACATCACCTGCATAAGCCAGCACCGCTAGCGCTTTCTCTCGCGCCAGCCGCTCAACATAGTGCACCGGTGACTCATCGGGCTGTCGCTGTTCTTCAACAGCCGGAATCAAAATATCGAACTGATAACCGAGTTGCTGCAACAACTCTTTTCGACGAGGAGAGCCGGAGGCCAGGACTAATCTTTTGCTCATTGTTCTACTTTACGTGCCAGTGACGCCGAACCCGGCGCAACAACAAAAATAACCATGACCACAGTATACAGTTAATCAGGCCGCTCCACAGTGACAACGGGTTAAAGGCGACATCCTGAATCAAGTATTCTCCAAAAAATATCAGCACTTGCAGCAACATAGACAGTAGCGCGATGATGATCGCCTGCTGCCAGAGCGCCATATTTCGCAGTACCAGGAAGTTTAGCGCGACGATATAAATCACAATCGCCATCATCATCCCGCGGATACCGAGTGTCGAGCCCAGCAGCAAATCCCACAATAAGCCCAGCACCAGAGCGGTACCGACATTGACCCGGTGTGGCAGCGCCAGAACCCAATAACAGGTAACCAACAGCAGCCAGGAGGGCCTTAGCAGATCCAGTATTCCTGGCCATGGAATGGTTTGCAGTACCAGTGCGAGCAGAAAAGTGGTCGCAATCACCATTTTACTTTGCAGTACGTGGTTAGCCATCTTTTTGCTCCTCATCAGACACGGTTGCTGCCGGCGGTTGTGGCGCAGGCTCTTCTTCAACTGATTTCTGATTGGCTTCACTCGGCCAGACCAACAACAGATAACGCAGCCGCTCAAAATCGACCACCGGATCCGCTTCGATCAAGGCGAACTCTCGCCGACTGTCACGTTCGACTTTGGCCACCACCGCAACCGGGTAGCCTTCAGGATAGATTTCCCCCAATCCGGAGCTGACCAATAAGTCGCCTTCCTGAATGTCGGTACTGATAGGAATGTGTTCCAGCTGCATTTTGTCCACTTGGGCATTGCCAGATGCTATCACCCGGATGTCGTTGCGGATGACCTGGACAGGAATGGCGCTGTTGCTGTCAGTCAGCAGCAGTACCCGGCTGTTGTGTGCCGAAACAAAAGTAACCTGACCGACGATACCTTTGTCATTGATGACCGGCTGACCGACATAAACACCGTCGGTACGGCCTTTATCGATCACTACCTGATGACGGTAGGGTGAAGTATCGACCGCCATGACTTCCGTGACCACTTTACGCTCATCGCGGACAAACGAAGACCCCAGCAACTTGCGCAGCCGCTGGTTCTCTTCGCGATATTGGTCCAGCAGCACCAGTTCACTTTTCAGTCCCAGCACTTCACGACGCAGGTTGTGGTTGGACTGCATCAGCTCCTGGCGGCTGTTAAATCGTTCGTAAAAGCCGTCAAACATTACCCGCGGCAAATCGGCGGCGTATTGGATCGGAGCAACCATGCTGTTGAGCAGGTAACGTACATCAGAAAATGCACCCAAACGACTATCAGCCAGCATAAGGCTGGCTGATACTATAACGGCGATAAATAGTCTTAACTGAAGTGAAGGGCCTCTACCAAAGATTGGCTTCATGCGTTCGAAATCCTATCTGAGCTGATTCCAGTTCACCCATAGTGGCGAACCGCAGAAGCGTTATTCTTCGCTAAACAGATCGCCACCGTGCATGTCGATCATTTCAAGCGCTTTACCACCGCCTAAGGCAACACATGTCAGTGGGTCTTCTGCCACCACTACAGGAATGCCGGTTTCTTCAGTCAGCAATCGATCAAGATCTTTCAGCAATGCACCACCGCCAGTCAGGACCATACCATTTTCGGAAATGTCTGATGCCAATTCTGGTGGACACTGTTCCAGTGCAACCATCACGGCCGATACAATCCCGGTCAGTGGTTCCTGCAGGGCTTCCAGGATCTCGTTAGAGTTCAGGCTAAAGCTGCGTGGCACACCTTCTGCCAGGTTACGACCGCGAACTTCGATTTCCTGAACTTCGTCACCCGGGTACGCAGAACCGATCTCATGTTTGATTTTCTCGGCAGTCGCTTCACCGATTAAGCTGCCGTAATTGCGGCGAACATAGTTAATGATCGCTTCATCAAAACGGTCACCACCAATGCGAACAGATGAAGAGTAAACCACACCATTCAGTGAGATAACGGCAACTTCAGTAGTACCACCACCGATATCGACCACCATTGAACCGGTAGGTTCAGATACGCGTAAACCGGCACCGATTGCCGCCGCCATTGGTTCGTCGATCAGGTACACTTCACGTGCGCCAGCACCCAGTGCCGATTCACGGATCGCACGGCGTTCTACTTGGGTAGAACCGCAAGGGACACAGACCAGCACACGTGGGCTAGGTTTCAGCACGCTGTTGTCGTGCACTTGTTTAATAAAGTGCTGCAGCATTTTTTCGGTAACGTAGAAGTCGGCAATGACGCCATCTTTCATCGGACGAATTGCTGAAATATTCCCTGGAGTACGGCCCAGCATTTGTTTAGCAGCATGACCCACCGCTGCGACACTTTTACCTGCACGATTACGATCCTGACGGATGGCAACTACAGAGGGCTCGTCAAGAACAATACCTTGTCCTTTTACATAAATTAGGGTGTTGGCAGTGCCTAAATCGATAGATAGGTCATTAGAAAACATGCCACGAAGTTTTTTGAACATATTCTTCGCTCGTCCTGCAAGAATTAGAAGATAGAAAACTGAGCTAAATGTACCAATGCCTTGCCATCACAGCAAGGCATTGAGGTGTAAACATGGGCTGAAACACGCAATTTCTAACATATTCCTTACTTAGTATAAAAAAAGGACAACTGTCAGCCGCCTGTAAGGCCGGTTTCGCCACGAAAAATGATCTTATCGTTACCACGGAAGATACCGAAGGTGACCAATGCCTGAGGATCTTCTTCGTCGTTCTTATCTTGATCCCAGTCGTAACGAAGCCAGGGCAGCAGATTGACACCCGGAGCGCTGCAGCTAGGTTCGGGAGGAGCACTTAGCGCCAATTGAATACGCGCCTGTTCTCTCCGGGCCGTTTGTTGACTGGCGATTAATTGCTGCGACTCGCCATCAACCACAGTCGCGCTGCCAGACGCCGTGACATTGGTACTGCTGCTGCAACTGTTACTACCAATAAAGCTGGTCGCATTATCCTGGCCGTTTACAGCAAAAGTATTGCCGTTCCAGTATTGAGTTTGTAGCGGTATGGCGATATCTCTGCCCGTCGGCCCGTCGACATCGGCCAAGTGTAGCCGACCAAACAGAATCTGTGGCTGTACGGGTAATAACAGGGTCTCAGCCCTGGTTGGCGTAAATTTGACCGGGTCTTCATTCACAAGAGGATCGACAGTCAGACTAATTTGACTATCGCTGTTTCCGGACAGATTTAGCGGTCCATCAGGCACAAAATCCGTTGCCTTGGTCCAGCAGAATCCCGTGGCACAGTTATGCGTTGAAGGTGAACTGTAATCAAACTCACCTAATGCAAAATCTTCTCCCCCGGCAGTTGCCGAACTCCAACGGCCTTTATCCAATGATGGCGAAATAAGCCGATTTGGAGTGCTACCCATTTCAGACAGTGCAATTTTGGCTTGAAACTGCGGCTCAAACCAAGTGTAGTTTTTCACTTTTTCCCCGGCCGAATTGTACGCCGAAAGATTAAACTGATAACCGTCAAACGGCTGGTGCATATAGGCAAAGTTTTGGCTGGAGGGGTAATCCCAGCTATTGTCACCTTCTAGCTCAAAATAGGCGGGGTAAAAGCGGCCGATGCTCAGCCGGCCAGAAAAGCCTCCCAGGATATTACTGAAGAAAGCGCTGGTTTCATTGACCTTAAATTTAAAGCTGCCGACTTCGCTATAACGCAGATTGGCAAAAGCATAACCGCCATTATCCGGGGCAACACCAGTAATAGATTGATTTAACAGCGAGATTGGCTTCAGCCCCCCCACTTCTCCCTCTATCGGCGAGTCGAGAACTGGCATCGCCGCTACGCGGCCATCGGTAAAAAAATAGTTTTGCGTTACGCCGGTATTATCTTCCGTGCAAGCCTGGGCATTTCTCGCCCCATACATCACCGGTTTGGCGTAAAGGGTAAATGGGTCACCTGCCGCCCGGTAACCTGGTCCAGCATAACTGTAACCATCGACGCTCTCGTTGTCTTGGGAACAGATGGCAAAACGGTCGGGGCGGGAGCGTACATGGAAAGTGCCAGTGAGTTCTTTTTGCCCATCGATAGGACAATCTCTTAAACCGGTGCAGTCAAATTTGGGCTCGACCAGAGTGACCTGAAAATCACCCGCTTCATCTATCGACAGGGAACTATTGGATTTTCCAGCACTAAACTGCGGCTGATAAGTCAACGTACCGTCAATACCGCCATCTGTCTTGCTCGGGTAGATGACGCTATGGCTGACACTAGGTGAGCCACTGTAACTGGAGGCAATAATCGCAGTATTGTTCTCCGTACAGGCCCAGACCTCTTGATTCCAAGTTTGCCCTTCACGTGGAAAAACATCCCCGGCAACCACATCCAAATTATCTACCGCGATTAAAAATGGCACATAACTGAATGTCGCGGCCACCTCTTTGCTTTCATCGTCCACCATAGTGATTTGAATGGTATAAGGGTTTTCAAGGTCTGTTTTACTTGGCGATGTCGAACGGACGCTTAGTCTCAATTCGCCTGAAGTATTAGAAGAAAAATATCCGCCGCCATTATTTTGTCCGATTCCATTAGCGACTTCCGCACTTAAATAACTACTGTCGCCAGGACTTGAACGATATATTTCTACTTTGACCTGAAGAGATTCTGCAACACCATTTTTTGAGGTATTGACAGTAAAGTTGGGACTGGCACTACCGCAAGCAAGCGCCATCTGCGTTGATGGTGAGATACGGATATCAAACCGGTTGCCTGGTGTGACACACTGGTGTTGGCTACGCGACGCTATTATACCATTCCAGCCACTGATATTGACACTGTGTGCACTTACCCCACCAGAAAGGTAAAAATCTGTCGCTCCAATATCAAATCCCCCACCTCGAGTGTTGGCCGGATCCACATAGATATAACCATAAACACTCATCCCCTCAACAGTCCAGGGAACTGACCAGTTGGAGGCTGCACCATGGCCAATAATCAGCAGATCTTCACTTACACCACCGTCATTAATTTTGATAGGGTTAACAGAGCCTGACTGGTCAAATACGGCCTGTTTATAGTGAATAACACTGGGCGCAGTGATAGTTATCTGCGCACCACCAAGCATCGTCAACGTTCCGATATAGTAGTGTCCCCCAGTCAGATTGATGGTACTGTCTGTTCCAAGGAAGACGGATTCATATTTGCGTGCAGCCAGGTCACCGCAATCTCCGCCAGTACAATTGACAGCGGCCTCTCTGTCGACCGAATAATCATTTATGACCGGTGGAAAATTAAGGTAATGTTTGATTGGATCAACCTGACAAGTTTGAATCCCAAGTGATGGATAGTCACATCCCGCACCACCAGCGTAGTTTTTAAAGGAGAGCTCTGTCCCATCGGATGGCAGAACCAGCTTGCTGCCAGTGCCATTGGTTATCGCCAGTTGACCCTGTGGCTGGCGATTCCAGTAAACATTACTTTGAGCAACTTCGGGAACAAATGGGCAGACATCAACATCGATCTCAACCGGAGGCAACTCAGGAGTATTGCTACACTCGACTTCATTTACACCCTGCCCATCGCCAGATACCGCAATGGCAGCAGATAAATCGGTTAGGTCGGCAAATTCCGAACTAATCAAATCCCATGCACCATCTCGTAGTAGGTAGTATTCTAAAATTCCGGCCTTATTACTGGTAGTTTGGTAACTGAGTGCAATGTTGTAGACGTATCCGGGAGAAGTGTCATAGTCAGTAATAACCGCCCCAACATTGGCATTATTACTCCATATCGGCACATAATCTCTGGCCTTTCTGGGATTTCGCTTGGTTGCGTAAATCACGTCATTGTCACTCGCGGGATCAAGTTTGTAAGTAACTGCAAACTCGGTATTACTTAACAGCGCCCCACACTGAGCACTGGAAAATGCCCATGCTGGTAGAGTAAACAGTGAAAGTAACAGAACAAACCAAATCCTGACCATTACTCAACCTCTCTCAACCAAGCCTGCTGGCTACGTTCCACCAGAAACTCACCCGAACCGCATTGGACCCTCGATTGCAACGTAAAATAGCGCAGCGCTTCGGGAATACCTGAACCCGGTGGAGTACAACTGACGACTATTTGGCGGCAGTTTTCGGTATACAGCCCAGCCGGAACCGCCGGTAGCGCCGAACAGGTAGCAGTAAGGTCAAACTGCTCTCCGGTATTCAACGGCGGATATAGCTGAGTAAGTGCCCACTCATTTACCGAGTGCGCTAACAACCAGGCCTGGCTACCGAGCACATCACGTGAATTAGCCTCCTGATTACTCCATTCCACCCGGCTTAAACTGGCCGCCAGAAAACCCATCACCACAATGACGAATATCACTACCACAAAGAGATTGCCTCGCTGGGTCCGCTGACTATGGTACATTGAGCACCTGTACATCTTGCTGGTAGTTAGTTTGTTCACCCTGTGATTCAAACAGCAGGTTTATATGTACCAAACCCGCCTGCTCCATATTGGTGCCCTGATACGAAAAGCTGCCTTGGTTGATAACCGAATCGGAAACCGGGATTAGAGATTGTGAACCGGTGGCTAAATCCTGCTGCTGGCGAACAATATCCGCACTACCACTGCGCAGACAGTAAGCAACCTGTTGGGAAAACAGATAATAACGATTGGCGACAGACTGGCTGGAGAGCTGACTGGCTCCGCTGACCAGGGTAAACACCGCGCCTGACACTGTCGTATTAGCACTGGTCAATTCAATGGCATTGACCGCGTCAGACACCGAAGTGGGATTGGTGATCAGTCTTTCACCGGCATCGATAATCTGGTTATTGCTGTATGAACCACCGACCACAAACAGCACATCCGCACCGGAAATGGTATAGAAACCGGCATAGTCGATCGGGTAGAAATTGATGCAACTGCTGCTTCCGATAATCAGGTCATCGGACAGCATATTGGGCACGCTATGGCGTAGCTCTCGGCTCATTTTCTCCAGCACAAATTTTGCCTGGGTCTGCAGCCGCTGCCGCTCAACTGAATCGGCATAGCCCTTAGTGCCAAATTCGACAAATCCGGCAATCGCCAGCACCAGAATGCCGCCGATAACCATGGTCAACACCATTTCAATCAGGGTAAAACCGCGCACGCGCATCAGTAGTTCCCCCTGAAGGCGGTAAATTGCAGCGGTTGCTGGCGGCTGGCGTGGATCACCATATTGATCTGCTTAAGTGAATTGGGGGCAAAGCCTGCGGCATAGTCGACAGCAATATCCACCCTGAAGTTTTTGTAGCTGGTCTGGCTGTCACCCACCAGCAGGTTGAGATCACTGCAGCCATTGCCGCCACCGGGAATCCAGCAGCCCTGGTAATCATCAACATCGTTAAACTGCTGCGGCGATTCGCTCTCTGCCCCCATCACCGAGCTGCAGTTTGCATGTGGCGTACCGGCGGATTGTCCCTCTCCGCAGCGAAGTTCACCGCCGTTAAAGTCACTGTTGTGATCAAACCCGCGCGCCAGAATTTGTGTCATTAAACTTTGCCCCAGTGCGGCAGCCCGGGCCTGGTAATGCAGGTCGGCAGAGCGAGTTACCAACGGGACAATAAAGCTGCTGATGGTCACCATGGCAATCCCGAGCACCACCATCACCACAATACTTTCTATCAGGGTAAAGCCGCGTATTTTCATTCTCAGCAACCTCCTGACACATAACCCTGGGCATTAATACAGACCCGGGTTTGGCTATCACTGGCAGTCAGGGTAAGAGTAATGCCTCCGGCCGCTGCCCCTTGCGGATTACCCAGCATATCAAAGCTGATATCAGTGACGTTAGGCGTGACGCTGACCGTAACCTGATCGCTTAACATCACATCGCTGCGCTGCTCGGTTGTCAATGAACACGCCAGTGAACTGCCAATACAGCTGGGCAGACCGGTTTGAATGCTAAGCCGACTGCGCAGGCAATGCTGCTTAAGCTCACTAGGCGCTGCCGGGCTGTCGCAATAGCTGTTGAGATCAGCAATATTGGCCTGCATCCGGCTTAGCTGAACCTGGCGGATCACCGCGATCGTCTGTTCCTGAGCAGTATAAGCGGCAAAACTGCCGACGCCGAAATAGCGGCTGGCGGCATATACGGTGACTATCGCGAGCAAAATGATCACGATTATCAGTTCTACCAGGGTAAATCCTTTTGCCGCGTATTTGTCCATTGCAGGGGGATAACTTGTTTGCTAATTGGTTAACTATATAGGGAAAAATACCATTGCTAGAGGGGGTATTCGTAAGCTATGGCGAGTTTTAGAATTGAAGGACTTAGTGGAA
>NZ_JBNKVP010000011.1:45053-73414 GCF_050299255.1 Vibrio sp. | reverse complement strand
AAATGCATCCAGAAATTGTGGAAAGAAACTCAGTTTATAACCTCAAAAAGTAATTTTTGTATATAATTCAAGGCGGTAATCTAAGTGACAAAACACCGCCTTATTTACGGTGATTTTTGAATCAAGATCCCATTTACGCAACCAAGTTGTGATATTAAGCCAAAAACTTTTTTATCCTTAAGTAACAACTTAGCCACGCACAGGGCAAACTATCCGAAAGGGTAGGACGCAAAGCCTCCGGCCTGACTTATCGCTACTTTGACGAAAGACCAAAGAAGTAGCGATAAAAGGTAGCGGGGTTGCCGATGGTAAAGAATGCAGAGTCAACTTTTACTACTGTTTGACAACTTTCTGCATGCTTTTGCTAGGATCTCGGACCTGATCAGGTGGCGTATTGATATACACCGAGAAATACAGCATGGACAAACCAGTATTAAAAGACTCAATGCGACTTTTTGAGCCGCTAGGTCGGATTAAATCCCGATCTATGTTTGGTGGGTTTGGCATTTTTGCCGACGAAACCATGTTCGCTCTAGTCGTTCAGGACAAACTTCATATTCGAGCCGACAGTCAGTCTACCAAAGAGTTTAAGCTCAAAGGATTAGAGCCTTACGTGTACAAAAAACGTGGCTTTCCCGTTGTGACTAAATATTTTGCAATGCCTGACTGGGACCTCAATCCTTCTCATACTATTGAAGTTGCCAAAAACGCCTTATCGGCGGCGAAGCGGGAGAAAGACTCGCAAGCCAACGCCAAACCTGACCGTTTGAAAGACCTGCCAAACCTCAGACTGGCCACGGAAAGGATGCTTAAGAAAGCCGGCATCGAAACCGTAGACCAACTTGAGCAACGCGGCTCACTGGAAGCCTTTAAAGCTATCCAGCAGACTCATTCAGCTGAAGTCAGCCTGGAGTTATTGTGGGCGTTAGAAGGCGCGATAAGCGGCACTCACTGGTCAGTGATACCGCAATCCAGGCGTGAGGAGTTATCCAAACACCTGAGTTAACCGTAATCGACAAAAAAACCAACGCATCGCCGTTGGTTTTTTTTATCTGCCGCTGAAAGTTTTACTCTGCTAAAGTGTTCTAATAGAAGACATGTTGCCGCTATCGGCATTCGATTTTGGAGCACTCCTATGAACAAGAAGTTAATCGTCGCCGTTGGCCTGCTCTTCGTCATCATCATTGCCGGTAGCCAGTTTGGCGACTATCTCACCCTGGAAAATGCCAAAAACCAACAACAGGCTCTAAGCCAGTATATCGAACAGCACTTTTTGCTGGCCGCGACCCTGTACTTTTTTAGCTATATCGTGATTGCGGCGCTGTCTATTCCAGGTGCAGGCGTTACCAGCCTGCTCGGTGCGGCCCTATTTGGCTTTTGGCCCAGCCTGGTGCTGGTTTCATTTGCCAGTACAATCGGCGCCACCCTGGCCTTTCTCAGTAGCCGTTTTCTGCTTAAAGACTGGGTACAGAGTAAATTCGGCAGCAAGTTGGCCGTGGTGAACCAGGGCATTAAGCGTGACGGTACCTTCTACCTGTTCACTCTGCGTTTGATCCCGGTATTCCCGTTTTTTCTCATCAATCTGCTGATGGGACTGACCCCAATCACCGCACTGCGTTTCTACCTGGTCAGTCAGATAGGTATGCTGCCGGTGACGGTGGTGTTCCTCAATGCCGGGGCACAACTGGCTCAAATTGATAGCCTGTCCGGCATCTTATCACCCGGAGTAATCGCTTCACTGGCATTGGTTGGGCTGTTTCCATTAATCGCCAAGTGGCTGCTGCGTAAGTTTAAATCGCTCCCTAATGCTGAAAATGGTGCAGGATGAAGATATTCCAGGCTCAAAATCCACCTGAAGCCCATATCGTCTGCGAATTGCTAAAAAGTGAAGATATTCTGTGCGAAGTCCGGGGAGAACAACTATTTGGCTTGCAGGGAGAGCTGCCTATCGATCAGAGCACTCAGCCTTATGTCTGGCTGTTTGAGCCCAGGCAGCAAGCACAAGCTGAAGCGCTGATTCGCGATTTCATGGCGCCCAAAACCCACCGCACAGTATGGCGCTGTCCTAACTGTCAGGAGCTAAACGAAGCGCAGTTTGCCATCTGCTGGCAATGCTGCACCCCAGCACCTTGAACAAAAGCCGACAGAGCAGTTCTGGTTAGAATTTTTCGACGTGTTTGTGGATAAAGGCCAGCGAAGCCTGATTAAACTCATCAGGCTTTTCGACGTTGCAGACATGACCACAATCGGGAATCGCATGCAGTTCACTTTGCTGATGCACCGCCACCATCTCTTTTACCGGCTGAATAAACATATAGTCCTTTTCACCCATCAGATAGAGCGTCGGGATCGGCAGTTCGCGGTCTTTAAAATAACGCATCAAAGGGTTGACGTCGGCGGTGAGGATAAACCAGCGTTTGAACTCTTTCTGGCAAAGTTTACGCGCTTCATGCACGAACAGCGAACGCGACTCTTTCTGCCCTTTCTGTGGCATGACAATGTAAGCGAACAGCCGATACAACCACATATACGGAATGATGTGCTTGCTGAGATTGCCCAGTTGCACCAATACCTGAGAACGGGTATTAAGCCGGGTAATTGCGCCACCGAGTACCATAGTGCGGACGCGGTCAGAAGCCAATTCTGCCAAGGTGCGAATGATGATGGTTCCGAGCGACATGCCAACGAAATGGGCCGACTGTATCTTGAGGTGATCCAGTACCTTGAGAATATCAAGGGTAACCGATTTGAACGTGTAGCGATTGTTCATCAGTTCTTTGATCAGGTTGCCTGATTTACCGTGACCCCGCAGATCGATCAACAGCAGATTAAAATGCGCTTTATAGGCGCGAATCTGCTTAAACCAGATTGAAGAACTGCCACCGGCACCATGCACAAACACCACCCATTCCTTGCTGGAAGGGTGTAAGTAAGTCTTATGAAATAATAGTGCGTGCGACATGTATGATGACTCTTGGCCCCGGTGTTACTCAGGGCAAAAGATTAGCACATATATGGCGCAAGGTGGTCGGTCTTTTGGCTGGTCAGTCGCCATTAGTGACAAAAAAGGAGCTAAATGCTCCTTTTCGTCTTACCGGGTGATGCCAGTGCCTTATGCAATAAACACTCGCTATTTATGCGCCAGTGCGGAGCGGTATAACTCGATGTACTGCTGAGCGGCTTTTCGCCAACAGAAATCTTTGGTCATAGCATACAGCTGCACCCGTATTAGCTCTTCACGCTGCTGTTCATACATCAGCAGAGAGCGCAGCAATTTCAGCAGCAGTTCGGTGGGTGACGGTTCATAAAACACAAACCCGGTCGCCTCTGCCGGATTTTCATCGTAGTCAGTGACGCTGTCTTTCAGCCCCCCTACTCCGCGCACGATTGGCAACGTGCCATAAGCCATGCTGTAAATCTGGTTCAGTCCGCACGGTTCAAATTCTGACGGCATCAAGAAGAAATCGGACCCGGCTTCAACCAGGTGGGCGAGTTCATTGTTGTAGGCCTCCACAAAAATGAATTTGTTGCCATACAGGGCCGCCAGCTCTTTCAACTGGCTGGCAATAACCGGGTCTCCGGTGCCAACAACCACCAGCTGTAGCTCATGTTTGAGCAGATCATGCAGGATAGGAATCAGGTAATGGACCCCTTTCTGGGTTGTCAGGCGGCAGACCATGCCATACATCGCCACTTCCTGTACCGGTAACCCCAGTTTATGTTGCAGTGCAGCTTTCGCCGCATGTTTGCCCGCAATCATACTGGCTTTCTCGGCATGAAACCCCTCGGGAAGATGTGGGTCGTTTTCCGGATTCCAGGCTGAATAGTCACAGCCGTTTAAGATCCCGACTAAATCAGCCTGACGGGCCTGGAATTCCTGCACCATGCCATGGCTGCCCAGCACAGTTTTCAGCTCTTCCGCATAGGAGGGGCTGACGGCATTGATCTTATCTGAGGACATCACCCCGGCTTTCAACATGGTAACGTGGGTGCTGCTGACCGCCGCTTCCGGAGCGTGTCTGGTATGGAATTCCGGCAGGCATTGCAGCTCGTCGTAACTGAATACCCCTTTAAACACCGCGTTATGGATGGAAAATATCGACCGCATTCCGCGGTAGAAATCGTTCTGACCGTAGCGTTTTTTCAGTAAAAACGGGACCAGTCCGGTGTGCCAGTCGTTGGCATGAACAATATCTGGCTGGAAGCCGAGTTTGGGCAGCATATCCAGACAAGCGGCGGCAAAAAAGCCAAACCGTTCGCCATTATCTTCGTAGGCCTGGTTATTCTCGGCATACATTTCAGTGCGGTCGAAATATTTGCCGCAGTCGATGGCATATACCATCACTCCCGCCACAGCCAGCTGCAGCACGCGATAAGCCGTGTGTGGCCAGAAATCTAACTCGGTTTCCAGCAGCACCGGGGCGTTTTCTAATCCGGAAATTTTGCTATAGGCGGGAATAGTCAGGCGGACATCCTGTTCCAGCCCCAACAGTGCCTCAGGCAATGCCTTGGCCACATCGGCCAAGCCACCACTTTTAATTAAACCCTCTACCTCTGAGGCGACAAATAGAATAGCCAGTTGATCAGTAGCCAACTCTCGCTCCTTTTGGAATAACAACGATACCGTCTTCAGACACGTGGAAATGTTGCTTATCGTGTTGCAGGTTCACCCCAATTTGCGTGCCTGGAGCGATATCAACATTCTTGTCGCTAATCACTCGGCGCAACACACAGCCTTCGCCCACTTTGACATCTCCGAGTAAAATACTTTCACTGATATCACAGGCAGATGCAATATTACTGCGAAAACCGAGTACTGATTTTTCAATCCGGGAACCGCGAATATAGCTACCACTGCACACCAGGCTATCAATGATCTGTACCCGGCCATTGACCGAATCCGTAAAGGTGGCCGGCGGAAGTGGCGGATAATAGGTATGCAGCGGCCATTTACGGTTGTAGAGCGAAAATGGCGCATCTTTTTTCAGCAAATCCATGTGCGCCTGCCAGTAAGCGTCAATGGTACCCACATCACGCCAGTAGACTTCTTCCTTTTCACCGGTAATTCGGTTGGTGCTGAAATCATACACATACACGTCACCATTAGGGAACATATTAGGAATGATATCTTTACCGAAATCATGGCTGGAGTTTTCGTTTTCAGCGTCTGCAATCAGTTCTGCAAACAGCGCCTTAGCATCGAATACATAGTTCCCCATGGACACCAGCGCATGCTCCGGATCGCCCGGAATTGATTTGGGGTTGGCTGGTTTTTCTTCGAAACCGATCATCCGCCCTTCGGCATCCACTTCTATCACACCAAACTCAGACGCTTCATGCAGCGGCATGCGCAGCGCTGAAACGGTCAACGACGCTTTCTTCTCTTTGTGGTAATCAAGCATCTGCTTGATGTCCATTTTGTAGATATGATCGGAGCCGAAAATACACACCTGGTCTGGGTCGGCCAGTTCCATAAAGCCGATATTCTGGTAAATGGCATCGGCGGTGCCCTCGTACCAGCGCTTACCTTTACGCATCTGGGCCGGAATCGGATCGATAAACCTATCGGTGATACCGCTGATATTCCAGCCTTTTTTGAGATGCTGAAACAGAGATTGAGATTTGAACTGAGTCAGTACATAAATTCGCATTAAGTCTGCGTTAATAAAATTGTTTAACGCAAAATCGATTAGTCGGTAACTACCGCCAAAAGGAACCGAAGGTTTACTCCGGGATTCCGTCAGTGGCCGTAAACGTGAACCCTCGCCGCCAGCAAGTATCATACCTAAAACACCAGCCATTATAATTCTCCATGTTGTTTTGTCCGTTTCGATAAGCTTAGTTAAGTGGGGGGCTTATCTTGTAGTCATATTTTGTAATTTTAACTGAGGTGCCACCGACATCCCGGCAATACACCGTACATACTCTGGTAAATGGACTGTTACTATCACCCTTTTTTACGCATAGGGTTACCTATAAACTACCCTATATTTATCAGATTACAATTCAAATTCTACCGGGCTATGACAAGCGTGATAGTTGCAACAAAATTGGCTGCCAAGCTTCACAACTCGGAGCATTAACTTGATATTTTGACAACATAAAAGAAACACCGGCTCGAAACAGGCGAAACAACGCGATTCAATCCTGACCACAAAGCTGCCAGTGGCATGGCTGATTTCGGGCACAAAAAAAGCAGCGATATCGCTGCTTTTTATTCTTTTATTTGGCTTTCGCTGGTTTCTTACGCTTATCGGTAACCACCCACTTGCCATCAATGTACAGAGCCGTCCAGCCTGATGGTTTACCGTCGATTTCAGAGCGGACATAGTTCTCTTTCGACTTGCGGCTGAAACGAACCAGTGTCGGTCGGCCATCAGGATCTTCCGCTGGCGCTTCCGTCAGGTAGTGGAACTTAGGTGACAGACGGTCTTTGAAGCGGATCAGCTCCGCCACAGTCGGCGCCCGGGTTTCACGAGATTTCGGGAAATTACTCGCCGCCAGGAACAAGCCAGAAGCACCATCACGCAGCACAAAATACGCGTCCGAGTTTTCGCATGGCAGCTCCGGTAAATGAACCGGATCTTCTTTTGGCGGAGCCACTTCACCGTTCTTCAGAATCTTGCGGGTGTTTTTACACTCCTCATTGGTACAGTCCATGTACTTACCAAAGCGGCCGTTTTTCAGCACCATGTCTGAACCACATTTGTCACACTCGACAACCGGGCCGTCATAGCCCTTCACTTTAAATTCGCCGTGCTCGACAATATAGCCTTCACAGTTCGGATTGTTACCACACACATGGAGCTTACGCTTATCGTCGATCAAATACGCATCCATCGCGGTTTCACAGATAGGACAACGTTTTTTGGCTCGCAGCGCAGCGGTTTCAACGTCTTCTTCCAGGACGTTGATAATGCCTTCTTCATCACCAAGGTTGATGGTGGTTTTACAGCGTTCTTTTGGCGGTAGCGCATAGCCGGAACAGCCCAGGAACACACCGGTTGAAGCAGTACGGATTCCCATCGGACGCCCACAGGTCGGGCATTCAATGTCGGTCATCACGATGTGGTTAGGCTTCATACCCCCTTCGTCTTCATCCAGTTCGGCTTTCGCCAGGTCACCGGTAAAGTCGCTAAAGAAGCTGTCCAGCACGCCTTTCCAGTCGGCATGACCTTCGGCGATCTGGTCCAGTTTTTCTTCCATTCGGGCGGTGAAGTCGTAGTTCATCAGATCCTGGAAGCTTTCGCCCAGACGATCAGTGACGATTTCACCCATTTTTTCGGCGTAAAAACGGCGCTGTTCGACTTTAACGTAACCGCGGTCCTGGATGGTGGATATGATTGACGCATAAGTAGACGGGCGGCCAATACCACGTTTTTCCAGCTCCTTAACCAGGGCGGCTTCGGTAAAGCGTGCCGGTGGCTTAGTGAAGTGCTGTTTTGGATCCAGCGCCTGCAGGGAGACTTTATCCCCAACCTGCACCGGAGGCAGAATTTGATCTTCGTTTTTGCCCAGCGGACGCTGCACACGAGTCCAGCCGTCAAACTTGAGAATGCGACCTTTCGCTTTGAGGGTGAACTCTGCCGCTTTGACGCTGACAGTGGTGGAATCGTATTTGGCCTGCGTCATCTGACAGGCGACAAACTGGTTCCAGATCAAGGCGTACAGTTTGTGAGCGTCCGCTTCCATACCCTGCAGGTCATCCGCTTTGACACTAACGCTGGATGGACGAATCGCTTCGTGCGCCTCTTGCGCGCCCTGTTTGCTACCGTAAACATTCGGCTTGGCTGGCAAATAATCCGGGCCAAACTCGCTGTCAATATATTCGCGTACCGCATCGACAGCTTCGCTGCTGAGGTTGGTCGAGTCAGTACGCATATAGGTGATGTAACCCGCTTCATACAGCCGCTGAGCCAGCATCATGGTTTTTTTCACCCCGTAACCCAGTCGGGTACTGGCCGCCTGTTGTAACGTCGAGGTGATAAACGGTGCCGAAGGCTTGCTCGAGGTTGGCCGGTCTTCACGCTTACACACTTCATACTCGGCCTTTTCCAGTGCCGCGACAGCCTGTTTCGCTTCCGCTTCATTGACTGGTTTGTAAGCCGTGCCGTTTTTCTGTGCCACCAGCAATCGGAAATCTTGTTTGTCCTGGGTCTTGGTATCGGCATGGATATCCCAGAACTCTTCCGGGATGAAAGCGTTGATCTCGCGCTCACGCTCGACCAGCAGTTTTACCGCTACAGATTGCACCCGACCGGCAGATAAGCCGCGCGCGACTTTTTTCCACAGCAGTGGCGACACCATAAAGCCGACCACCCGGTCCATAAAACGACGCGCCTGCTGGGCGTTGACGCCAGGCATACTCAGTTCACCCGGGCTTTCAAACGCCTGCTGGATGGCATTTTTGGTAATTTCGTTAAAGACTACCCGTTTGTATCGCTCTTCATCGCCACCGATGATCTCACGAAGGTGCCAAGCGATGGCTTCTCCCTCGCGGTCCAAATCGGTTGCGAGATAGACGCTGTCCGCGTCTTTGGCGAGTTTCTGTAACTCCGCCACTACTTTTTCTTTACCCGGCAGAATCTGATAGTTCGCTTGCCAGCCGTGATACGGGTCGATACCCATTTTCTTAATCAACGACTTGCGGTCTTTTTCTTTTTTTAGCTTAGCTTTTTCTTCTGCACTCAGACCTTTGGTAGAAACCGCAGGGGCTTTTTTACCGCTACTTTGACCAGCTGTCGGCAGATCACGCACGTGTCCGACACTGGATTTGACGATAAAGTCTTTGCCAAGGTACTTATTGATAGTTTTTGCCTTAGCTGGAGACTCTACGATAACGAGTGATTTACCCATAATTGACTCAATTGCCCTTGCTCATAACTGCGATTTTATCGCATAACATTCTATTAGATGCTTCTTTTTTTACTATTGAGCGAGAATAGAAGAAGATCAATATCTTTTTAGAAAAATTGGCTCTGTTTGGTCGACTATTCATCGAATTGTAGCCGACACGAAATTGCCACATACTATACGGCAGTGTTGGCGGTGGACCAAAAAAGTTGAAAAATTTAGTCTCTGCTCACAAAAAGCTTTAGTATAGCCGTAATTTACAACTCTACTCCTTCAGAGTTACTCTGAACCTCTTGCTATAAGGCACCAATATGAGTGAGAAAAAAGTCGTTTCCCAATTTGATTTATTGCTGATCGCCAATCAGATTATCCAAAGTCACGACAACTACATTGAGGGCATGCGTGCCGATTCGGTGGAAGAGAAAGACGGCGTGCTGGTGTTCAAAGGCAATTATTTTCTGGATGAACAGGGCCTGCCTACCGAGAATACCACCGCGGTGTTCAATATGTTCAAGTATCTGGCGCACCAGCTATCAAAAGAATTTACCCTTGAATAATGTTCAGCGCAGCATGATCAAAAAAAAGCTTGCCACCCCGGCAAGCTTTTCGTTAATCAGGACTCTTTTACCGCCAGACCGACTGAGTTTACTGGCTTAATTGGGCCAGCTTGTCAAAATAGTCAGGGAAAGTCTTGGAAGTACATTTCGGGTCATTGATGGTCACCGGCGTATCACTCAGTGCCACCAGCGAAAAACACATCGCCATGCGATGGTCATCGTAGGTATCGATCGCAGCGTGAATCAGCTGTTGAGGCGGAGTAATGACGATGTAATCTTCCCCTTCTTCCACTTCTGCGCCTACTTTACGCAATTCGGTTGCCATCGCCGCCAGGCGATCGGTCTCTTTGACGCGCCAGTTATAAACATTGCGGATTGCCGTAGTGCCCTTGGCAAACAGCGCCGTGGTGGCAATGGTCATCGCCGCATCCGGAATGTGGTTGAAATCCATATCGACGGCATTCAATTCGCCAGCCCGGGCAGTGACGTAATCTTCACCCCATTCGATCTGCGCACCCATTTTCTCCAGCGCGTCTGCAAACTGGATATCGCCCTGAATACTGTTTTTACCAATTCCGGTGACTTTGATTTCACCGCCTTTGATCGCCGCGGCTGCCAGAAAGTAAGAAGCGGATGATGCGTCACCTTCAACCAGGAAATCGCCCGGTGCCAGGTAACTCTGACCATGGCGAATGACAAACTGCTGGTAATTGTGGTTTTCCACTTCAACACCAAACTGACGCATGATGTGCAGGGTGATATCAATATACGGTTTAGACACCAGTTCACCGATGATATTGATAGTAATGTCCCCTTTCGCCAACGGCGCGGACATCAGAAATGCAGTGAGAAACTGGCTGGAGATAGACCCATCGATCGACACTTCCCCGCCACTCAGACCGGTACCGGTAATTTTCAGCGGTGGGTAGTGTTCATTTTCCAGATATTCGATTTGGGCACCGGCTTGTTTCAGGGCATCAACCAGATGGCCGATGGGGCGCTCTTTCATTCGAGGTTCGCCAGTGAGGACATACTCCCCTTCCCCTAAGCATAACGCCGCGGCCAGCGGACGCATCGCCGTTCCGGCATTACCCAGAAACAGTTCCACGCTGCCCTGAACGCTGAACGCACCACCTAAGCCTTCCACTTCACATTCCGTTTTGTCAGCGGACAACCGGTAGGTCACACCCAGTTGCGTTAACGCATTTAACATGTGGCGAATATCATCGCTGTCGAGAAGGTTGGTCAGACGGGTGGTACCCTTGGCGAGCGCGGCAAGCAGTAGCGCCCGGTTAGACACACTTTTAGAACCAGGCAAATTGACTTCGCCGTTCACTTTTTTAATTGGTTGTAACGTAAGGCTTTCCATTAAATCTGTAATTCCTTGATACACCCTGGCTTCCTGCCGGGATGATGAAAAATTCTTCGTACTGGCAGACTAACCAAAAATGTGATCCAAAACCAGACCTAATGTGGTCACCGAAGGCAATATTTTTACGAAGAATCCAGTTGGCGGATTAATAGGTTTTGTCGACACGAACACCATCGTCAAAATAGAGGATTCTGACCGGGTCGCCGGCCTGAAACAGCATGCTACGGTCAATATCCTGGATGACATCCACCAAGCGCTTATCTTCGGTCATGATCAGCAGTTCAACCAACCTGTATTCCACCTTGTACTGCTGGTTCGCTCTGTTATGAGCCACCGTCGCCCCGGCGATGGCACCCACTGCCGTTGCGACCTCTCGACCGCGTCCGCCACCGAACTGATGACCAATAACACCACCCACCACCGCGCCAAGCAGGGTTTCCCACCCGCTGCCCTGTAGCTTAACCACATCGTGCTTGGTCATGTAACGCACTGATTCTACTTTGCCAAATACCACTTGGTTGACCGGTCTGGCGGTATTTCGCTCATAAGCAGCATTGGCAAAAACTGGAAAAATCAATATGATCCAATACCATTTCTTCATAGGTTGTTTCCTCACGTCGGAAAATTATGGCGACTTATCTTACTGAATTAGACTCAGAATCACTCTGGTTCCCGGCCATTGAGCTGGCACTTTACGATCCCGATGGGCTGCTGGCCTACGGCGGCGATTTGTCTGTGGAACGTATTCTCGCTGCTTATCGCAAAGGGATTTTCCCCTGGTACGGGCCGGGTGAACCTATATTGTGGTGGAGTCCGTCACAACGCGCCATTATTAATCCTAAGACATTTAAACCGGCCAAAAGTCTTAAAAAATTTCAGCGCAAGCATCAATATCAGGTCAGTATCAACCAGGCGACCGACCAAGTGATCGATAACTGCGCGCTGACCCGGGGAGACTCAATGACCTGGATCACCCGGGAAATGCGCGCAGCCTACCAGCAACTGGCCCAGTTTGGGTTTTGCCATTCGGTGGAAGTCTGGCAGGATAACCAGCTGATCGGTGGATTATACGGCGTCTCTGTCGGCCAGGTGTTCTGTGGCGAATCCATGTTCAGCCTGCGCAGTAACGCGTCAAAAATTGCCCTCTGGTACTTCTGTGAGCATTTCAGTCGGTGTGGCGGCCAGATGATTGACTGCCAGATGATGAATAACCACCTGGCATCACTGGGAGCGGAGGAATGTCGACGTGAAGAATTTATCCAATCCCTGCTATCATTAAGAGAACGCTATCTTGAAACGTCTTGTTATCAATCCCAGTGGTTAACCACTTCGCCAGAGGTTAGTGGATGAGCTCTGATTTACAGCACATTCGTATTGGTCTGACCGGCCAGCACCCTTGCAGCTATTTGGCCGATCGGCATGAGCGTGTCGCGGTGGCTCTCGACCCGCAAATGCACAATAGCGCCAACTACGAGATTTTACTGGCTAACGGCTTTCGACGCAGTGGCGACATGATTTACAAGCCCCATTGTGATAGCTGCAGTGCCTGCCAGGCGCTGCGGGTCAGTATTGCAGACATCGCCTTAAGCAAAAGCCAGAAACGACTGCTGAGTAAATCTCGTCATCTCAGTTGGCAGCTTAAGCCAGAGTTGGATTCGGACTGGTTTGCACTTTACAGCCGGTACATCAATGCTCGTCATCAAAACGGCTCTATGTATCCGCCCAAAAAAGATGAATTTTACCAATTTTCTCACTGCAACTGGCTCAACACCCAATTTTTACACATCTATGATCAGCAAACCCTGGTCGCGGTCGCGGTCACAGACGTCATGGAACACAGTGCGAGTGCGTTTTATACCTTTTATGACCCCGACATCCCGCTGTCGCTCGGTACTTTGGCGGTACTTTTCCAGCTCGAATACTGCCGTGAACACAGCAAACACTGGCTTTATCTTGGCTATCAGATCGATGAATGCCCGGCGATGAACTACAAAGTCCGATTTCATCGTCATCAAAGGCTAGTAAATCAGCGTTGGCAAGGGTAGAATACGCCACAACTTTACATGTTGATCGATTAGCGGCAGTATCGGCCGTGAAATTGCCCCATTCATTAAAGAGGAATAAATGGCTAAAGAAGACGTAATTGAGATGCAAGGCACTGTCCTTGATACTCTTCCAAACACTATGTTTCGCGTGGAACTAGAAAACGGTCACGTGGTTACTGCTCACATCTCTGGCAAAATGCGTAAGAATTACATTCGAATTCTTACCGGTGATAAAGTAACTGTAGAGATGACTCCATACGATCTATCAAAAGGCCGCATCGTCTTCCGTGCTCGTTAATCTCTGATTATCGGAATCCATAAAAAAACGGAGCCCGATGCTCCGTTTTTTTATGGCTGTCTTGTGATACCCGCAGCTCCAAAAGCTTATTTGCCCAGTGCTTCCTTATAGTGCTGTCGGCAGGCAGAGACGTAGCGATCATTACCACCAATGGCCACCTGGTCACCTTCTCGAATCGCATTGCCCTGCTCATCAGTACGGATCACCATATTAGCTTTGCGACCACAGTGGCAGATGGTTTTCAGCTCAACCAGCTTATCCGCCCACGCCAGTAAATACTGACTTCCCTCAAACAACTCACCGAGGAAGTCGGTGCGCAAGCCGTAGCACAGAACCGGGATATGCAGTTTATCCACCACCTGAGTCAGCTGATACACCTGCTGCTTAGAGAGAAACTGACATTCGTCCACCAGAATACAGTGCAGCAACTGCTGCTCGTTTAACGCTGCAATCGCCTGGTACATATCGGTGTCGGGTCGAAACAGCTGTGCATCTGACTGCAAACCGATCCGGGAACTGACTTTGCCGATACCGTAGCGATCATCCAGCGCGGCGGTAAAAATCACCGGGTTCATGCCCCGTTCCTGGTAGTTAAATGAAGATTGCAAAAGCGTAGTGGATTTACCGGCATTCATCGCCGAGTAATAGAAGTACATCTGAGCCACTGGAAATTTCCTGTCTAAGGTTTTGAAATGCGATTTAAAAGGGGCCGCCTGCGCAGCCCCTGAAATTATTTATTTACGACGCCAGGTGGTTCCCTGAGGGCCATCTTCCAGCACGATGCCCATTTCCGTCAGACGATCGCGGGCTTTATCAGCATTGGCCCAGTCTTTAGCGGCACGAGAATCGTTGCGAAGTTTGATCATAGCTTCGATTTCCGCCACTTCATCGTCACTTTCGTCGCTGCCACCTTGCAAGAAGGCTTCTGGCTCCTGGTACAAAATACCGATCACATCCGCCAGTTCACGCATGCGGGCACCCAGGCCGTTGGCCGCTGCCAGATCTTCGGCTTTAATGCGGTTGATGTCGCGGGCCATATCAAACAGAACGGAGTAAGCTTCCGGGGTATTGAAGTCGTCATCCATCGCGGCTTTAAAGCGCGCCACGTACTCTTCTCCGCCGGACGCCTCAGCGGTGGTATCCAGGCCGCGCAGCGCCGTGTAGAGACGCTCCAGCGCAGAACGAGCCTGATTCAGGTTATCTTCACTGTAGTTGAGCTGACTACGGTAATGACCGGACATCAGGAAGTAGCGTACCGTTTCCGCATCGTAGTGCTGCAGGACATCACGGATGGTGAAGAAGTTGCCGAGCGACTTGGACATCTTCTCTTTATCAACCATCACCATGCCACTGTGCATCCAGGTATTCACATACTGGGTACCGTGAGCGCAGCAAGACTGAGCGATTTCATTTTCGTGATGAGGGAACTGCAAATCAGATCCGCCGCCGTGAATATCAAAATGGTTACCCAGAATAGAGGAGTTCATTGCCGAACATTCAATATGCCAGCCCGGACGGCCCGGTCCCCATGGTGATTCCCAGGTCGGTTCACCCGGTTTGGACATCTTCCACAGTACAAAGTCTAGCGGGCTGCGTTTGGCAGATTCAACATCTACCCGGGCACCCGCTTGCAGCTGGTCGAGGTCCTGTTTGGACAGCTTGCCGTAGTCGTCAAACTTGCCGACTTCAAACATCACGTCGCCGTTGTCTGCCACATAAGCAAAGCCGCGCTCAATCAGCTTCTCAACCAGTTCGATAATCTCAGCGATAAACTGGGTCGCACGCGGTTCAACGTCGGGACGTTTCATGTTCAGGGCATCAAAATCGGCGTACATTTCTCCGATCAATCGCTCTGTCAGCGTCTCACACGCTTCGCCGTTTTCTGCCGCGCGTTTGATGATTTTGTCATCAATATCGGTGATGTTACGGACGAATGTCAGGTCATAACCGAGAAAACGCAGGTAACGGGACACAACATCAAACGAAACGAATGTACGGCCATGACCGATATGACAGAGATCATAGATGGTTACCCCACACACATACATGCCAATTTTACCGGCGGTGATTGGTTTGAATTCCTCTTTCTGTCTGGTGAGCGAGTTATAAATCTTCAGCATGATCTCTATCTAATAATGAGTGAAACAAAATAGTGGCTCAGTATAGCAATTTGCTTCGTGTCGAGTCATCCCTGAATGCGGTAAAAAACGCCATCTGATCAGCAGGATCCCATAACTCCGACTTTGGGCGTGTTAAACTGACAGAAGTTGAGATAGAATCTCACTTTCAAACTCAAGATATCAGTAAGGGAATAACCATGATCACCCTACATACCAATTTCGGCGACATCAAAATTCAACTTAACGAAGAAAAAGCACCAGAAACCAGTGCTAACTTTCTGCAATACTGTCGCGAAGGTTTCTACGACAACACACTGTTCCACCGTGTTATCGATGGTTTCATGATTCAGGGCGGTGGTATGGAATCCGGCCTGCGCGAAAAAGCGACCCGTGCTTCTATTAAGAACGAGGCCAACAACGGCCTGAGCAATAAAACCGGCACTATCGCCATGGCTCGTACTATGGAACCACATTCTGCCAGCTCGCAGTTCTTTATTAATGTCAACGACAACACCTTCCTGGATTTCCGTTCTGAAAGCCTGGATGGTTGGGGCTACTGTGTATTCGGTGAAGTCGTAGAAGGCATGGACATTGTCAATAAGATCAAAGGAGTCAGCACTGGCTCTTACGGCATGCACCAGGATGTACCACTGGATGAAGTGATCATCACTGGCACCACCATCGAAGACTAATCACCATTCAGTTTAAGAGAGTGCCAACGCACTCTCTGTTTCTTTTATGACCACACTATTTATTGCCGATTTACACCTGACTCCGGATTCCCCACAAATCACCGACTGTTTCGTCCGATTTATGCGCGAAGAAGCGGTGCACGCGGATGCGCTATACGTACTGGGCGATCTGTTTGAATTCTGGATTGGCGACGACGATAGCTCGCCTTTTGCAACCCAGATCCTTGCGGAGTTCCGCCGGCTGACTCAAGCCGGTGTCGCCTGCTACTTTACCCGCGGCAACCGGGATTTTCTGGTTGGCAAGCGCTTTGCGCAAAAAACCGGCGTAACACTGCTTGGCGATGAAACCGTGATTGACTTGTATGGCCGAAAAGCGGTCGTGCTTCATGGCGACACCTTGTGCACCCGGGATGTCAAATACCTCGAGTTCCGCGCCAAAGTCAATCAACCCTGGTTACAGTGGCTGTTCAACCATTTGCCTTTTTTCATCCGGCGACGGATTGTGGCCAATGTCCAGTCACAGATCAAAGATGTGAAACAGGGAAAATCACTGGATATCATGGATGTCACGCCACCAGAGGTCGATTTGGTGTTAGACCGACACAAAGTGGACTGGATGATCCATGGCCATACCCACCGCCCTGCCGTGCATGATACCGCTGGCGAAATCCCCGGACGTACCCGAGTGGTATTAGGAGACTGGTATCAGCAAGGGTCAGTTCTGGTGGTCACTCCCGACGGCTTTGAGCTGCAGCAGCGGCCTTTTCAGGCTGAATAGTCGCAAGCTAACCAGATTTGCAATAACCTGCCGGGTCACTACACTTGGCAGCAACCCGTTTCCACTTCTTATCAAGCGAGAAAACTCATGGAGCTATGTCCCTGCGGCAGCGGTAAGACTTATCAAGACTGCTGTCAGCCGATCCATCTGGATGCCAGTAACGCCATCACGCCTGAACAGCTTATGCGTTCACGCTACTGTGCTCATGTAAAGCAACTGACCGATTTTGTCGTCGAGACCTATCACCCCGACTGCCATGCAGAGCAGGACCGGGACGCGATCCAGGCCTCAATAATGAGCCAATGGGTAGGGCTGGACGTTAAGGGTACCGAACCTGGCCGGGATGAAAACGAAGGTTTTGTCACGTTTAGTGCCCGTTTTATCGACGATGGCCAGGAATACCAACTGACGGAGCGTTCACGCTTTATTCGCCTTGACGGCCGCTGGTACTACATTGATGGTACTTTCCCGGACCAAGGTAAGCCGCGCGATTGCTCTGCTGGTAACAAAGTGGGGCGAAATGATCCCTGTCCGTGCGGAAGCGGAAAAAAGTTCAAGAAGTGTTGTGGCCGAAATTGAGTTAAAAAAAAACCGCAAACATACCGTTTGCGGCTACTCAAAAGGGTAAACAAGGTAAATATAAAAACACAATGATTTCTCATTTCCCAATCCGGCAGGACAGTTCCGGATTACAGGGCACCAGTTAGAAAGTATCCAAACAGCGTAGTCAGTTTGTTTGCTTTCGTTACCAGACAGGGCTTATGTTACTGCGGAAGCGAAAAACCGGCAAAATGGTTTATATCGCCCTATCGAATAGATGAGCGCACCGGGCAGCTTGCCTTCATACCGGCATCAGAGCTAAAAAAAAGCTGACATCACGTCAGCTTTTTGTTTTTTCTTACTCTATCGTGCGGATTAGCCGATATGAGTGACTCCGCCCATGTATTGCTGCAGTGCAACCGGGATACGAATACGACCATCGGCTTCCTGGTTATTCTCCAGAATGGCGACCATAGTACGACCAACCGCCAAACCAGAGCCGTTTAGTGTGTGAACCAGTTCTGGTTTCTTCTCACCTTTACGACGGAAGCGGGCTTGCATACGGCGCGCCTGGAAATCCCACATGTTAGAACAAGAAGAGATTTCACGGTACGTTTTCTGTGCGGGTACCCAGACTTCCAGATCGTAAGTCTTACGGGCACCAAAGCCCATATCACCGGTACACAGCACTACCTTACGGTACGGCAGTTCAAGCAGCTGCAGTACTCTTTCAGCGTGACCGGTCAGCTCTTCCAACGCCGCCATGGAATCTTCCGGCTTAGTGATCTGAACCAGCTCGACTTTGTCAAACTGGTGCATGCGGATCAGGCCGCGAGTATCACGCCCGTAAGAGCCCGCTTCAGAGCGGAAACACGGCGTGTGGGCAGTTAGCTTCAGTGGCAGCTCAGCTTCTTCTGAAATGGTATCGCGCACCAGGTTGGTCAGCGGCACTTCGGCCGTCGGGATCAGCGAAAGCTTACGCGGCTCTTCATCGTTGACTTTTTCTGCCAGCGGTTCGGTATGGAACAGATCTTTACCAAATTTTGGCAACTGACCGGTACCGTACAGGCTGTCGGCGTTAACCAGATACGGCACGTACATTTCAGTGTAGCCGTGCTGTTCTGTGTGCAAATCCAGCATAAACTGTGCGATGGCACGGTGCAGACGGGCAAACTGGCCTTTCATGACGATAAAGCGGGCACCGGTGATCTTAGTCGCGCTGGCAAAGTCGAGACCGTCGCCCATTTCACCTAGATCAACGTGGTCCTTAACTTCAAAGTCATAGCTTTGCGGTTCACCCCAGCGGGAGATTTCCACATTTTCGTCTTCATCTTTACCGTCTGGCACTGAGTCGTCTGGCAGATTCGGCACTGACAGTGTGATCTGCTCAAGCTGTTCCTGAACCTGAACCAGTTCCACTTTTTTGGCGTCCAGATCGCTACCCAGAGTACCAATCTGTTTCTTAATTTCTTCCGCGCCTTCTTTATCACCGGCCGCCATTTTCTGGCCGATTTGCTTGGAGATGGAGTTACGAGAGGACTGTAAATTTTCAACTTCTACTTGAATCGACTTACGTTGTTCTTCAAGTTGACGGATAGTGTCTACGTCGAGGGTAAACCCGCGGCGTGCCAGTTTTGCAGCTGTTTCATCCAGCTCTGTACGAAGTAATTTAGAGTCCAGCATTGCTAATCCTATGCCTTATAGTGATAAAAAAACGCTTAAGCGTTATCGAAATTCAAACAGGGTAAAGATATCGAAAAGCCACTATTTTTCATAGCGCTTTTGTGGGCTTTTTGCGTCTAAACTGGCCAAGTAATCTAACTTTTCGCCAATTTTTCCTTCCAAGCCCCTATTTGTCGGTAAATAGTAACGGGTGTCGGCCATTTCCGGCGGTAAATAACGTTCGCCTGCCGCGTAAGCTCCGGGTTCATCATGGGCATAGCGGTATTCCGCGCCGTAACCAAGATCTTTCATCAGGCTGGTCGGCGCATTACGCAGGTGAACCGGGACTTCGTATTCAGGTAAGTTGTGCGCATCGGACAGCGCCTGCTTCCAGGCCGTGTAAACGGAGTTACTTTTCGGCGCACACGCCAGGTAAACCACCGCTTGGGCAATGGCGCGCTCGCCTTCGGCCGGTCCGACCCGGGTAAAGCAGTCCCAGGCAGACAGTGCCACCTGCATCGCTCGCGGGTCGGCATTACCGATATCTTCTGACGCAATCGCCAGCAGGCGGCGGGCAATATAGAGCGGATCACATCCGGCGGCGATCATACGGGCAGACCAGTACAGCGCGGCATCCGGATTTGAGCCGCGAATCGATTTGTGTACTGCCGAAATCAGGTCGTACCAAATATCGCCTTTATTATCAAAACGGGCGACTTTTTCACCGGCGACTTCGGCCAGCAGCGGCAAGGTTATCAGCTTCTGCCCCTGTGGATCTTCGTCTGCCATGTCATACAGCAATTCAAGGTAATTGAGCGACATGCGGGCGTCGCCGTTCACCAGCTCCGCCAGTCTCTCCAACACCTGGTCGACGAAACAGACCGGGATATTGCCCAGGCCATGTTGTTTGTCGGATACCGCCTGCTGCAGCCCCAGCAGGATATCCTGCTGCGACAATGAGGTCAGCTTGTAGACTCGGGCACGGGACAACAGTGCATTGTTAAGCTCAAACGAGGGATTCTCCGTCGTCGCACCGATAAAGGTGACCGTGCCATCCTCTATGTGCGGCAGAAATGCATCCTGTTGAGACTTGTTGAATCGGTGGACCTCATCGACAAACAAGATAGTCCGGCGGCCGGCTAACTGGTTTTCTCGTGCTTTATCTATCGCCAGACGAATATCTTTCACGCCCGAGGTCACAGCCGAAACCCGTTCGACTTCCGCGTTGGCGTAGTTAGCGGCGACTTCCGCCAAGGTAGTTTTACCGGTGCCTGGCGGTCCCCACAGGATCATTGAGTGAATCTGACCGGACTCCAGCGCCCGGCGCAGTGGTTTGCCTTCGCCCACCAGATGACGCTGGCCGATATACTGCTGTAAGGTCTGCGGACGCATTCTGGCCGCCAACGGGCGAAAATCGTCATCCCCGGAGAAATCCAGGCTGTAATTGCTCACGCTCAGTTCCTCTGATCGTCGACTTCAACCCCTCTGGGTATAGTAAAAGTGAACAGTTTTTTATCCGGTGTGGTCAGTTTTACATCGTGAAAGCTGAACTGACTTTGCTGGCCGTCCTGCTCAATCACGGTAAAGCCTTTCACCACTCCTTTAGGATCGATGGTGATATCAAATTTGCCCTGGGTCGAGTCTATCGCCGTCGGCACCAGGGTAAACTTGTCTCCCTGCTGGCTGACCAGATAGTTGTCCCAATCGCTGGCTTTGTTGCGGGTTAACAGCACAAATGGGGTCTGCTCGGTTGCCTGCTCTTGATTAAATATGCTGACCTGCTCGATAAACGGGCTGTAGTACCACAATGTCTTACCATCGGAGACTAATAGGTTTTCGTCGGGGGTAATGGTGTTCCAGCGAAACAGACTGGGCCGGGCAATGTCCACTTCCCCTTCCCCTTCCATCACGACTTCGCCATCCGGACTCAGCACCTGCTGGGAAAATTGGGCGCTAAAGCCATGATTGATCCCCAGGCGGTGACTTAACTCCTGCTGAGGATTAGCCAGTGCCGCACCGGAACACAATAGCAACAAAAACAGTTTCTTCATTCAGTTATTACTCCATCCTTTTAGCCAGGCAGGACTGGTATCGGTTGTTTGCCCTGCGTAATAGCCAATTGGATTATGTTATTGGCAAAAGATTCCGCCTACTGGCCACAACAATGTTTAAATTTATTGCCACTACCGCAAGGGCAATCCTGATTTCGCCCCACCTGTTTAAATGGGTTAACGCTCTGTGCCTTGGAGCCGTGCATCAATTCATCTGCCGCTAAAGCCACTTCGCTGACCATTACGTCAAGCTGATCCACAAAGTCCGTGAGCCTCGGCGCAGGCACAATACCGGCCAGCTCCATCTGTTCGCGTGTCTGCGCTTCATCAATCGCCAGCATAAACGTCGTCAGCAGAGCCTGCAGCATACGCAGGGTCCCATCGGCAAGCTGGGCCTGTTGCCACTGCGGCTCTAGCTGTGGCCAGACCGACATAAAACCTTCAGCCAGGTCTGCCAATTGTTCTGGCTGACTCGTGTCCAGCAACGTCAGCAGACTATATTGGCCACTTTTTAGTGCCTGATATTGCGCCTGGATCTGTTCGGTTACCTGCGGACGTAGCACTGCTGCCTGTTCACCAAACAGAGGCGTCAGCCAGCTTTCCGGCTCCAGAGGTTGAGTGGTAAAGTTAGCCGCCAGAATCGCGCCTTCAAAAAACCAGGGGGTTTCCTCCGCCGGCTCGGCGAAGTTAATCAATTGATAAGTCATTGCTGGATAACCCAGTTACTGCAAGTTAGGGCATTATACCGATTCTGACCTTGGCGGTCACCCAGAGTGCCCACCGGCGGCAGAAAATCACCAATAGATGACATTTGCATCACTTCGCTCTAAAATCTCGCCTCCCGAACCAGAGACCTTTTTGTATGCGAGTTATCCTTGGCCCAATGGAGGGCGTGTTAGACCACCTGATGCGCGAGATCCTCACCGACATCAATGATTATGATCTGTGCGTCACCGAGTTTGTACGCGTGGTTGATCAGCTGTTGCCGGACCACGTGTTCCACCGGCTGTGTCCGGAACTGGCTCAGGACAGTGCGACCAAATCTGGCGTACCGGTTCATATTCAGTTGCTGGGACAAGCGCCGGGGTGGATGGCCGAGAATGCCGCCCGCGCCGCCTCGTTGGGCGCCAGAGGCATCGACATCAACTTCGGCTGCCCGGCTAAACTGGTGAACAAAAGCAAAGGCGGTGCGGCCTTGTTGCAACATCCCGACATTATTCACCAGGTAGTGAAAGCGTGTCGGCAGGCGGTACCTTCCTCGATACCGGTCAGTGCCAAGATTCGTCTCGGCTGGGAGAACCCGGACGACTGCTTTGAAATCGTTGATGCCATCGAACAGGCCGGTGCCGATGAGTTGACCGTACACGCCCGCACTAAACAGGGCGGCTACAAAGCCAGCGAGATCAAATGGCACTACATAGATGAGATTCGCCAGCGCAGCTCTATCCCGTTAATCGCCAACGGCGAAGTGTGGAACTATCAGGATGGCCAGGATTGTATCAAGACCACGGGGGTTGATTCTGTCATGGTGTGCCGCGGGGCATTTAACATTCCCAACCTGGGTAACGTGGTGAAGCACAATCAGCCGCCGATGGCCTGGAGTGAAGTGGTTAAGCTGCTGCTGGTCTATTCCGGCTACGAAATCAAAGGCGACAAAGGCCTCTACTACCCGAACCGGGTTAAGCAGTGGCTGGCTTATCTGCGCCAACACTACCAACCGGCTGGCGACCTGTTCCGCGAAATCCGCACCTTTAACAAAGCGGCACCGATCGTCGAATACCTGCAGCAATATCAGCAGCAACTGGCGATGAACTAACATCGGCTGGTTCCGGCACAGCGAATCAGGTTGACAAATAATTAAGGGAGGCATGATGCCTCCCTTTGCGTTTTAGCTTGGAACCTTACCCCAACAATAAGCTGTCGTCGGCCAGCTCTTCGCCACGGACCTTGGAGAACATCTCCAGCAAGTCCGGCACCTGCATATTGGCGCGCTGCTCTCCGGCCACATCCAGGACGATTTCGCCCTGGTGAAGCATCACGGTACGGTCACCACAGGCCAGCGCGTCTTTCATCGAGTGGGTTACCATCATCACGGTCAGATTAAACTCGCTGACAATTCGTTTGGTCAGATCGATGATAAACGCCGCCATGCGCGGATCGAGTGCGGCGGTATGCTCGTCCAACAGCAACAGCTTACTCTCAGACAGAGTTGCCATCACCAGGCTGACTGCCTGGCGTTGACCGCCGGACAACAGACCAATGCTGTCACCTAAGCGATCTTCCAGCCCCAGGCCAAGAATGCTGATTCGTTCCTGGAACAGTTTGCGCCGTTTACTCGACAGAGCGTGCCCCCAGCCGCGCCTTTTACCACGCATGTAGGCCAGTGCCATGTTCTCTTCTATGGTCAGCTCACCACACGTACCGGCCAGTGGATCCTGAAATACCCGGGCACACTGGCTGGCGCGCTGGTCGACCGTTTGCCGCGTGACATCAGTTTCATCGATCAGTACCCGGCCACCAATCATAGGCGTCTCGCCAGTCACCGCGCCAAGCAGGGTTGATTTACCGGCACCGTTCGAACCGATAACGGTGAGGAACTGATGTTCTGGAACTTCCAGGTCAACCCCTCTCAGCGCGCGGTTTTCCAGGATAGTACCAGGATTAAAAGTTACTTGAATATCTTCCAAACGAATCATGCCGTTTCTCCTGGTGTTTTTTCCTGCCTCGAAGACGTCTGGGCAGGAGCACTACCCTTTTTTGCTTTCAGGTTTCCCTTTATCTTCGGTGCGATCAGTGCAATCGCGACCAGAATAGCGGTCACCAGGTTCAGATCCGATGCCTGCAAACCGAACATACCGGTACTGAGCGCAAAGGCCACAGCCAGCCGGTACAACACCGAACCAACCACAACCGCCAGTACCGCAACCCAGATTTTTCGCCCCGGGATCAGTGTCTGACCAAGAATCACCGCCGCAAGGCCGACGACTATGGTACCGACACCGGAGGTAACATCGGCAAAACTGTTGGTTTGCGCGAACAGAGCCCCAGCGAAGCCGACAAAGCCGTTCGACAGCGCCAGACCAAAGTAGGTGTAAAAGGATGTACTGCCACCCTGCGCTTTCACCATGCGTGCATTAACGCCGGTGGCGCGCAGCCCGAGGCCAAAATCGCTGTTCAGCAAACGAACCACAAACCAGGATGAAATCAGCACCAGCACACCCACGACAAGTGGGCGAATCAGCATCGGATCGCCGATAGTTTCAAACGGAGTCAGGATCGTTTCTTCGCCTAACAGTGCCATGTTAGGTCGGCCCATGATGCGAATATTGATTGAGAAGGCCGCGATCATAGTCAGGATCGACGCAAGCAGGTGTAAAATACCGCAACGTACCGCCAGAAATGCCGTCACCCAGCCAGTCGCCGCCCCCGCCAGGATGGCCATACCGGTTGCCACCCAAGGGTTAATGCCAGCTACGATAGCGGTTGCTGCAACGGCGGCGCCCATAGGAAAGCTGCCATCAACACTAAGATCGGGGAAATCCAGTACACGGAAGGTCAAGTAAACGCCCAGAGCCACTAAACCGTAAAGTAACCCTATTTCCAGGGCACCAAAGAATGCAAAAGCAGACATACAAACTCCCTTTCTGCCTTAAAGAAAACCGGCAGAGCGACGCCCTACCGGTCATTCAGTATAGTGGACTATTTCACACTAGTAGCACGATCCAGAACGGATTGTGGAATGGTAATGCCCAATTTCTCCGCGGCACTCTGGTTCACCATCAGGTCAGAACCTTTAGCAACGCGTACGTCCAGTGAACCCGGAGCCTGACCTTCCAGAATTGCGGCAACATAATCAGCGGTCTGAACGCCTACCTGGTAGTAGTCAAAGCCTAGACCCGCGATTGCACCTTTTTCTACGTATGAGGTGGCACCCGCCAGAACCGGCGTTTTAGCCTGGTTTGCGGCAACGATCATGCCTTCAATTGCACTGGCAACTGTGTTGTCGGTTGGCGCGTAGATGATGTCAGATTTAGCCGCAATGGCTTGGGTAGCCGATTGAACATCTGCACTTTTCAGAGCCGTGGCTTCAACAATTTGAATGCCTTTCGCTTTTGCGCTTTCTTTTAGCAGATCAACCAGTGTCACTGCGTTGGCTTCACCTGGGTTGAACACGACACCAATTGATTTCACGTTAGGCAGGATCTCTTTGATCAGGTCGACGTGTTGCGCGACCGGAGACAAGTCGGACAGGCCAGTGACGTTTTTGCCAGGCTGTTCCATCTTGTCGACCAGTTTTGCCCCTACCGGATCGGTAACTGCAGTAAAGACAACCGGGATTGAGCGGGTAGCTGAAACCAGTGCCTGAGCGGTCGGAGTAGCAATACCCACCAGTACATCCGGATTTTCACCGACATATTGACGAGCAATCTGAACCGCAATAGCAGGATTGCCTTGAGCCGTCTTATAGTCAAAGTCCAGATTTTTACCTTGCTCGTAGCCTTTCGCTTTCAGACCATCTAGCAGGCCCTGGCGAGTCGCATCCAGAGCTGGGTGCTCAACGATTTGTGATACGGCCACCTTGGCCGTTTTTGCCATGATACTGGCGGAAGAAAGTAATGCAGCACCTGTGAGTACGGCGGTCGCGATAACTTTGCTTGCTTTCATCTCAACTCCTTGATTTCAGCAATTGTAATATTGTATTTGTGCGATGTTGTGTGTTGTATTTTTAATGCACTATTGTGCATGGACACAATTATTACCAGCAAGTGAGCGAAATGGGAAGCATGTTTTAACACCAAGCTAACAAAAAGAGAGCTAGATTACTTAGCTGCTTTTTTAGCCAAAGCCTGGATAACAATGTTTCGTGGCGTGATTTCTCTATCACAAAATTCTGTTAGCGTAACCTGATAACCTTGCTGTTGCAGAAAGAGACACTTATCCAGCGCCAGCCATATTTCTAACGGCCGACGAAATAGCTGTTGTACCAGGCTGAGCCGCTCCATCAGCCAGAAGCGCTGTTCACCTATCTGTTGATAGTACTGATAGTCACAGTCGGCCAATACGATCCCTTTCTCTGCGGCCGCCCATTGGCAAAAGTGTTCAAATCCCAGTGCCAGCTGCGACTTTTTGATACTGGGTATGGGCAGGTAGTCGGATATGGCGAGCTGCTGTTGCAGAAGCGCATCCAGCCCCAGGCGGTAAATCATCTCCGTTTCTCGGTGACGGACCACCCGCTCTCCCCCCGTGACCGTCTCTTGCAACGGTATCCGCAATTCCGCCTTGCTTAAGCGTAAACACGACTGTTTCGCCGCTTGACTCATGGGTTGATAGTGGCTGTCACGGGTTAAATGGTAACAACATGGCGACAGCGTAATCGCCGCAAGCCGCTTTTGCGCCGCCTTTTGCAACAGAGAGATATGTAAATCACCACACGCGTGTAATGCCACCGCATGCTGACGGTTATGCATCAGTTCCGTGGCGTTGTCTGCCAAAGCATCAGCCTGAACAAACCGCATCGGCAACCCCAGTTTGTCCGCTTCGCGCTGACCGGACTCACACAACGACCGCTGATATTCCAGGCTGGTCACCGCACTGCCAGACTCGCTGGCCAGCAGGCGTCCCAGATAACCTTTTCCAGAACACCACTCGAGCCATTCTGGTTTAATATCGCTGGTCAAGGCGACGGCACTGAGTGACAGGATCTGCTGCAACTTGCGACCCGGAATACCGCAGGCCAGTCTGGGTGGCAGGGTGACGTCAGCGGCTACATCAACGCGACTCAGCGCAGTGAGTGCTGCTATGTCATTGGGTAAAAATGCCGAGACTGTGTCAGTCAGTTTGTCGGGGGCAGATTTCAGCTCTGTTATCTGCTCAGGCGTCAGTTGCTGTAACCAATCACATAAGGAGGCATGTTCAGGCCAGCTGGGATAGCGGTCTGTGCGGGCATACAAAAACGGTTCGAAGCGCCAATAAGGCTGGTATTCGGTCAGCGTGTTATCGATTTGATGGAAACGGGCTAACATGGGCGCTCCTGTTACAAAGCGCGCATTTTATAGTTAACCCGAGTAAGAATAAAGTGTGACTATCTTATCGGCAGGTCGATGTCTTTAAACATCTCTTCTATTTCAGCATTCGATTTCAATGAAATCGCCTGTTCGACCACCGGACGGGTAAGGTGCGGCGCAAAGCGTTCCATAAAATCAAACATATAAGAGCGTAAGAAGGTTCCACGGCGAAAGCCGATGCTGGTGGTACTGGCGCCAAATATGTGGCTGGCATCAATCGCCACCAGATCCGTATCCTGCTCTTTATCGATTGCCATACTGGCGATCACACCGACACCTATCCCCATCCGGACGTAGGTTTTGATCACATCGGCATCGGTGGCAGTAAACACCACCCGAGGTGTCAGGCCGACTTTGTTGAATGCGGTATCCAGCTCGGAACGGCCAGTAAAGCCAAATACGTAAGTGACCAAGGGATAAGCAGCCAGATCCTGAATAGTGATCTCTTTCTTCTGCGCTAGCGGGTGATCTTTCGGTACCACTATCGAGCGATTCCAGTGGTAGCAAGGCAGCATGATAGCGTCTTGATAGAGATGGAGCGCTTCGGTGGCAATGGCAAAGTTGGCCGTCCCTTTAGCAACCGCTTCAGACATCTGTGACGGCGTACCCTGGTGCATGTGTAGTGACACTTTCGGATAGCGGGCAGTGAAACCTTTAATCACCTCTGGCAGCGCATAGCGCGCCTGAGTGTGGGTGGTGGATATATTCAGAGTGCCCATTTCCGGGTGGGTGTGCTCACCGGCAACAGCCTTAATACTCTCCACCCGGGACAGTATCTCCTGCGAGATACGAATAATGTCTTCCCCTGCAGAAGTTACTTGGGTAAGGTGCTTACCGCTGCGCTCAAAAATCTGTATACCGAGTTCGTCTTCCAGTAACCGAACCTGTTTGCTGATACCAGGTTGAGAGGTGTACAGGCTCTCGGCGGTTGCCGAAACATTCAGGTTGTGATTGACCACCTCAACAATATACTTCAATTGTTGTAACTTCATTCTGGACCTCGTAATCCCTTAGCAAAAGACCTGGTTAAGTTTACATACCATATAATATTTAGTTATAACGTGATTAATGGCAAATTGGTAGTAAATTTATCGGAGAGTGTTGATTTAGCTTGGAAGTAGCATCACGAAAGTAGTTTTTGCAATCCAGCACTCATATTCTACCCTGAGATACAGTTTTTCATTAATAATCAAATGCCGAACGGTAATAATAGTGTAGTGTCAAATGTCAGTGCAGCTCGCTAGCGGATTCGTGTATGCTTAGACGCTAGCCATAATACAAATAAGATACGGGATATATGAATATTGGTTTAATAATTGCGTTGGTTG
>NZ_JBNKVP010000011.1:24296-45043 GCF_050299255.1 Vibrio sp. | reverse complement strand
TAGTCCTTGGCTATAACATTATGCTTCAGTACAAAGTCAAAGTAGAAGCAACCAAGAAGCAAGAAAGCGCACGTTATCTGGCAATCATCGATGCAACTGAAGAACTGATTGGCAATGCGCATCACGTACCGTTCAGTAAAGAACTGCTGTTGTGCCTGAACAACCGTATTTTGGATGCCCTGCAAAATATGTTTGATTTAGACCCGAAAAATAAACAGCTGGCACAACGTATCGAGAATATGAAGGGTCAAATCCAGCAAGTCCAGGAGAATTATACCGGCTCCGAGTCCAACACATTCAAATCTCCCAGCACGGATAAACAAGCCCTGCTGATGCTCAAACTGGTCAAACGCCTGCGCGACACCATTCGCAGTGAGCACAACAAGGGCCGGTTTGAAACCCAGTACTATGTGGTAGAAAACGCCCGGTTGGAGACAATTCAGATTCGCATCAATATAGAAAATGTGATTAAACGTGCCAACGACGCCATCGTGCGCGGCCAACCCGGTACTGCCGTCCAGCTGCTGAAAAAAGGTATCGATGCACTGAGCTCCAAAACCGATCCTTACTCATTGAAAGCCAGTGAAAAATTGAACGCTATGTACGATGAACTGGAACAGCGCCGTCAGAATCAAAATGCCCAGGATTTACAAGATCTGGAAGACCGCGAACGTGATGATGATATGAATGCACTCTTTGGTGAGAAGAAAAAGTGGTAATATACTGCTTCCGATAGCCATTTAAGGTCGCCAGTGCGGCCTTTTTTATTCCCTAGTAGTCCTATGTTAGATTTAAACCCCTATCAAGCCCTGTTAGCCCCTATCAATCAGTTTCTCCACTGTGAAACTCCGGACGCCTGGCTGCAAGAGGCGAAAAAACCCTGCAACCTGAAAGTGGTTCTGATAGACCACCTGCTGTGTGAGTTAAAAGCTGGTCAGTCGGCTATGTACCTGATCCGCAAGTATGCAGTCGACCAGTCCAGTGCCGCAAACCTGCTTGACTGGTTTAAACCGTACGAAGATTTCGCTTATCGAGGTGTTGGTAGCCTGGAGAGTCTAAAAGGCAAAAGTAATGCAACCAAAGCGATCACCGCGAAAGCCGATTCACCCTATAGCCAGGATCTCATCGATAAGATGGTATTGCTGATAAAAGAAGAGCTACACCACTTCTATCAGGTGCTGGAGATTATGCACAAACGTGGCATCGCCTATGAGAACGTTCCGGCAGGCCGTTATGCGAAAGGGCTGTTAACAAAAATGGCGACCTATGAACCACAAACTCTGGTGGATAAACTGATCATCGGAGCCTATATTGAAGCGCGTTCTTGCGAGCGGTTTGCCCGCTTGGCTCCCTTTATGGATGAAGATATCGCCAAGTTTTACGTATCGCTACTGCGCTCTGAAGCTCGCCACTACCAGGATTATCTGACGTTAGCCGAACAGATTGCCGGCCAGGATATCAGCGACCGCGTACAGTATTTCGGCCAGGTAGAAGCAGAGCTGATCTCAACTGCAGATCCGGACTTTAAATTCCATTCCGGAGTGCCAGAATTAAATTCATAAGTGCCCTGACGGGCACTTATGTGTCGGCAAGATTTAACTGGCTAGCTGGCCGTTGATTTCTGCCAGTACCGCAGCCGGGTCGGCCGCCTGAGTGATTGGGCGACCGATGACTAAATAGTCAGAACCGGCGGCAACTGCATCGACCGGAGTCATGATTCGCTTCTGGTCGCCAACCGCAGCACCGGCCGGACGAATACCCGGAGTAACCAGTTTAAACTCCTGGCCCAACGCCGATTTCAACATTGGCGCTTCCTGAGCAGAACAGACCACACCATCCAGTCCGGCATTTTTGGTCAGAGTAGCCAAACGCATCACCTGTTGCTGAGGTTCAATATTGAGACCGATTCCTGCCAGGTCAGCCTGCTCCATGCTGGTCAGCACGGTAACGCCGATCAGTAACGGGCGATCGCTGCCGTACGGCTCCAGAATCTCTCTTGAAGCAACCATCATCCGCTCACCACCGCTGGCGTGAACGTTGACCATCCATACTCCTAGCTCAGCAGCAGCCCGTACCGCTTTGGAACAGGTATTGGGAATGTCGTGAAATTTCAGGTCAAGAAACACTGAAAAGTCTCTGGCATGAAGAGCTTTTACGAAGTCTGGGCCAAACAGAGTAAACATCTCTTTACCCACTTTGAGACGGCAAGAGCTGGGATCAATTCTATCGACAAAAGCTAATGCATCGGCTTGGTTATCATAGTCCAGTGCAACAATCACTTTTTGGTCAATCATTTTAGCTCCTCATTAAATGTTGAGTTTTACTCAAAAAAAGCAGCACCTGAGTGCTGCATCGAAATACTTACTGCTGGCGAAACTACTCGCCATCCAGTCCTCGGATGGGCTTGATCGTACCCCATCCTTTACACGAAGGACAATGCCAATAGAGCGAGTGAGTGGAAAAGCCGCATTTTCGACATCGATAATGGGGTTTTACCTTTAATTGCTCACCAACTAACTTTTGCAATGTAGCGAGGCTGTCTTTTGCCCGCCCTTCCTCAGCTTCTGCCAAATGGTAATCCATCAGGCGATAGAAGCCTTTCATCGTCGGGTTTTTCACCAGTTGGCGGGTTAACAATACCTGCGCCGATGCTGCGCCTTCGTGATGAGCGACCAACTGTGCCAGCATCAGTTCTGCCGATACTCCGGCTTTATTGGCAATACAGAGCCGCAGAAATTCAAGCAATTTACCTTCTTGTCCAAGATGGTGGTAGCATTCTGCCAATGTCGGCAGTACCTCACAGACAAAGTCGATGTCCTGATCCAGTACCTGCTCGAGGTAATGTATGGTCAGTTGGTAATCTTCCGTTTCAAGACAGAGCTTACCCAGGGCAATGCTGGCGCGAACACATTTAGGGTCTTCAGATAGCGCCCGTTTGAAATACTGAATCGCTTTGTTGGTTTTGCCCTCGGCTTTATTCTGCATCGCCAGTTCACACCAGAAGTGAGCGATGTTTGCCCGCATACGCTTACGGCCAAGTTTGACCAGTTTTGCCGCGCAATCTATCGCTTTAGCCCACTCACTGGTTTGCTGGTAAATGGCCACCAGTTGCTGCAGAGCGGCTTCACGGTGGTCTGGTTCATCAACTAGCTGTTCAAAGATTTTTTCCGCCCGGTCCAGAAAGCCGGATACCATGTAATCTTTAGCCAGCTGCTGCAGCGCAATATTTTTTTGCTCTATGGTCAGACCCGGACGG
Source organism: Vibrio sp. (assembly GCF_050299255.1). Taxonomy (GTDB): domain Bacteria; phylum Pseudomonadota; class Gammaproteobacteria; order Enterobacterales; family Vibrionaceae; genus Vibrio. The sequence continues at coordinate 41,787 of NZ_JBNKVP010000011.1, read as the reverse complement.
GAGATAAGATTCTGGTGGATGCGGATGGCACGATCCACTTCACCACGGGATCGGAAAAGGTTACCCAGTGCGAGGTGGGTATCGATAGTATCGTTGTCGACTTGCAGCAACTCAATGAAGTGGTCAACAGCTTTATCTGACTGGTCAGATAATAGCAGGTTAAGACCTGTCACATACTGACGGGAAATCTGATTGGACTGCTTTTGCTTATCCTGCTGGGCACTTCGGTTACCCATATACCAGCCATAGGCGGCAGCAATGGGCAGCAGCAGGAAGAGTATTTCGAGCATCAATAAACGACCTTAATCCCTAGCGGCTTAGTTTTCTGCTCCTGATTGTGTACCTGACAGTTTCTTAAGTTTTTTGTTTAATCTTCTGGCTTTTAACTCAGATTTAAGATGCAAACTGCCAAAAATAGCCCAGGCAATAGCGAATCCGACTGCAAACACAACGCCAAGCAAAGTGGACAGGTGAAACTCGCCTTTCGCCAGCAGATAGTTAAATGTCACGACGGCTTGGTTCTGAGATCCCAGCGCTAATGCAACCAGGAAAAGGGCGAGGACAACAACGATTTTTATAATTTTCATAATGTTCACCTTATCAGAGTTCAGCAGCTAAGATTATGCAGTAAAAACACTAAACAAACCATGCTTTACTGGTCGAAACGGGTGATAAAAAAGCGGCAAACCTAACCGGCTGCCGCTTTTGCAATTCACTGAGAATATTATTGAATTATATTCACACGTTCTCGCAACTCTTTACCTGGCTTAAAGTGCGGTACATATTTACCTTCCAGCTCCACACGCTCACCGGTTTTCGGATTACGACCAGTCCGAGGTTCGCGGTAATGAAGCGAAAAACTGCCAAAGCCCCGGATTTCTATTCTGTCACCACTTTCTAGCGTCGAAGCCATGTGTTCCAGAATGTCTTTCACAGCATCTTCGATCTCTTTTGCTGAAAGATGAGTTTGCTCTGCACAGAGTCGTTCAATCAATTCAGACTTAGTCATAGTCAACCTCTTTGAGTAGATTTCACGCTTATTATAGTAACTAATATCAATTCCAACAAACACTTGCTAACTATTCTAGTCATAAAAACGTCAAGATGCTTAATCAAAATGCGGATAAAATGTTGCAAGTTGAAGCAGGCTAAAAAATAAACGATGCGGCGAGACAGAAAAGAGACAATAAAAAAGGAGCCTTTCGGCTCCTTTTTTGCTTCAAGAAAGTGAATTACTCACCTTTAGCAGCTTTGAACGCGTCTGCCATTGCATTACCGAACGCGCCTTCTTCTTGCTTGTTCAGTGAAGCCATAGCTTCTTGTTCTTCAGCTTCGTCTTTCGCTTTGATAGACAGGTTGATTACTCGGTTCTTACGGTCTACACCGGTGAACTTAGCTTCAACGCTGTCACCAACGCTCAGGATCAGAGAAGCGTCTTCAACACGGTCACGTGATACTTCAGAAGCACGGATGTAACCTTCTACGCCGTCAATCAGCTCAACAGTTGCGCCTTTCGCGTCTACTGCAGTTACAGTACCGTTAACCAGAGTGCCTTTCTTGTTGTCTGCAACGTAAGCGTTGAATGGGTCATTTTCCATTTGCTTAACGCCCAGAGAAATGCGCTCACGCTCTGCATCTACTGCAAGAACAACTGCAGAGATTTCGTCACCTTTCTTGTACTCACGTACTGCTTCTTCACCTGGAACATTCCAAGAGATGTCAGACAGGTGAACCAGACCGTCGATGCCGCCGTCCAGACCGATGAAGATACCGAAGTCAGTGATAGACTTGATCTTACCAGTAACTTTGTCGCCTTTAGCTTGTGCTTCAGCGAATGACTGCCATGGGTTAGCTTTACACTGTTTCAGACCTAGAGAGATACGACGACGCTCTTCGTCGATTTCAAGAACCATAACCTCAACTTCGTCGCCAACATTAACAACTTTAGATGGGTGGATGTTCTTGTTAGTCCAATCCATTTCTGAAACGTGTACCAGACCTTCAACGCCTTCTTCGATTTCTACGAAGCAGCCGTAGTCAGTCAGGTTAGTAACACGACCAGACAGCTTGTGACCTTCTGGGTAACGCTTAGCGATAGCTACCCATGGATCTTCACCCAGCTGTTTCAGACCTAGTGATACGCGAGTACGCTCACGGTCGAACTTAAGAACTTTAACTTGGATTTCGTCACCAACGTTAACGATCTCAGATGGGTGCTTAACGCGTTTCCATGCCATATCAGTGATGTGCAGAAGACCGTCAACACCACCCAGGTCTACGAACGCACCGTAGTCAGTCAGGTTCTTAACGATACCTTTAACTTCGCTACCTTCTTGCAGAGTTTCAAGCAGTTCATCACGCTCAACACTGTTTTCAGATTCGATAACTGCGCGGCGAGAAACTACAACGTTGTTGCGTTTCTGGTCTAGCTTGATAACTTTGAACTCTAGCTCTTTGTTTTCCAGGTGAGCAGTGTCACGGATAGGACGTACGTCTACCAGAGAGCCAGGAAGGAAAGCACGGATACCGTTCAGTTCAACAGTGAAACCGCCTTTAACTTTACCGTTGATGATACCAACAACAGTTTCAGCTTCTTCGTAAGCTTTCTCCAGAACGATCCAAGCTTCGTGACGCTTAGCTTTCTCACGAGAAAGTTGAGTTTCACCGAAACCATCTTCAACAGCGTCAAGCGCTACGTCTACTTCTGAACCAACTTCAACTTCAAGTTCGCCAGCAGCGTTCTTGAATTGTTCAGCAGGGATAGCAGATTCAGACTTAAGGCCAGCATCAACAAGAACGAAGCCGTTCTCGATCGCTACTACAGTACCTTTAACGATAGTGCCTTGTTGGAATTCAGTTTCGTTTAGAAACTCTTCAAAGAGTTGAGCAAAAGATTCAGTCATTTAATTAATCTTCAATAAATTAAACTACCACGGGTATCCTACCGCGTGGGGTTATTAACTTCGCTGATCATCATCCGTGCGATCAACGTCCATATCTAACAAAGTATACCTTACTCTGCTAGTTTAGATTCGATGTATTGCAGTGCTTTTTCTACGACCTGATCTATCGACATAGACGTAGAATCCAGCACGAGCGCATCCTCCGCAGGGCGCAATGGCGCGACGGGTCGATTACGGTCCCGGTCATCCCGCTCTTGGATCTCGCTCAAAAGGTGGTCAAATTTAACACTTAAGCCCTTCTGTTGCAACTGGTTAAGGCGCCTATGCGCCCTTTCTTCAGCACTGGCATCCAGAAAGATTTTTGCTTCGGCGTTCGGAAACACAACCGTGCCCATATCCCGGCCATCCGCCACCAATCCCTGCCCCTTGGCAAATGCACGCTGTCTGCGCAGTAAAGCTTCTCTCACTCTTGGTAATGCTGCGACCTTAGATGCCGCCATGCCGGTTTCTTCTTTGCGCAGCTCCTTGGATACGTCTTCCCCTTCCAGGATAACCCGAACCAGATCTCCGTCGGCAATAAACTGTACATCCAGATGAGTAGCCAGTGGCACTAGTGCGTCTTCTGACTCAAGTTCGACACCATGGTGCATCGCGGCTAATGCCAGCACCCGGTAAATGGCGCCTGAATCCAGCAGGTGAAACTGCAATCGCTCGGCCAATTGCATACAAAGGGTGCCTTTACCTGCACCGCTTGGTCCATCAACGGTAATAACCGGTGTGTGAGAGGACATGATTTACTCCAGGTTAGTGAGTGACCCTTAGTTGGCCACCAAGGATCATTGACGGCGGAGAATTATAATCATATTGAGGCATAGGTGCCAGTCGCGTTTAGGTATAACGCAAAGAAAATAACGGTGTCGAACTGACTTTCCGACACCGTTCAGATCAGTTTACAATTTGATGCGACTACGGTTTTTGTCTACGGTTGCATTGCCAATCCCTTTGACTTTTGCAAGATCATCAATCGTTTCAAATTCACCATTGTCGTTGCGATAGTCGACTATGGCCTGTGCCTTGGATTGCCCTACTCCTTTCAACAAAGTGGCGAGTTCATCCGCTGAGGCGTTATTTATGTTTACCGTGATTTCAATGCCAGCCAATTGCTCAGTCGTTGTTGAGTCTGCAGCCAGCAGGGTAGCCGGAGTCAGCGTCAGCATAAGGGGTAGTAAACAAGTGATCAGTTTCATCGTCTTTCCTTTTTCAGTTGAGAGACGACTTAGCCTAGTGAGATTGGAGTGGCATACCAGCAGATTATCCGCAAAACAAAACGGGTTGCCTGAGCAACCCGTTGTTATAAATACATCAATTACATCAGAGCAGACTACTGACTCACAGCGTAATATTCGATGTCGCTGTTACTGCGCAGAATACTCAGTAATCCGGAGATATCCTGCTGAGCATTTAACTGGTCTAGTTGCTGCGCAACTTGCTTGTTGACTTCGCCATCGGCTTCTTCACTGACTTTCACCAGCTCAATCACGACGATATCGCCATTGAGTTCTTTGGCTTCCGCATAAACCGGCTTGTCATTGGCTGGCTTGGTTAAGCTAAACACAGTGTCAGCCAGCGCTGAACTACGGTCAATAGTTTCAACATCACCAAACGACAGATCGTTATCTTTCAGCAACTGTTGGTTACCCTCTTGCAGACCAGCAACCAGTTCTTTTGCCAGAGTCAGACCCTTCTGTTCAGCTTTCAGTTGAGTTAGCTGGCTAACCGCCTGATCACGCACTTCCTCAAGCGGCAATACCTGTTCTTCGCGGTGATCGGTTACCCGAACCACGACAACATGCTCAGGTGCTACTTCCAATACTTCCGAGTTCAGACCTTCGTCTTTCACTTCCGGGCTCAGGATTGCCTGCATAATCGCCGGAGTCTGCAACAGTTGAGGCGCATCCGCTTGAGAGACGAAATCGGTCGTTTCTACTTTCTGGCCGGTTGCCTGCGCTGCATCGGTCAGGGAGTCAGGGAATTCAAATGCGGTACGTTCCAGTTCACTTTGTAGTTCATAGAACTTGTCGACCGCTTGCTGGTTAGCCAGCTCTTGTTTGATCTCCGCTACTACCTGTTCATAAGGCTGCGACTCAGGTTGTTTAACCTCGTCCAGTTTGATGATGTGGTAGCCGAAATCTGACTTAACCAGACCGCTGATGTCACCGACTTTCGCCAGACCAAATGCCGCTTCTTCAAAAGTTGGATCCATAACATTACGTTCAATCCAGCCTAGTGAACCGCCCTGTGAAGCACTACCAAAGTCATCTGACTTCTCTTCTGCCAGCTTGGCAAAATCAGCGCCTGCATTCAGTTCATCCAAAATAGCCTGGGCTTTGTCTTCATCATCACCCTCAATCAGGATATGGCTCACACTGCGTTGCTCGGCGGTGGAGTACTTGTCCAGGTGTTCCTGATAGTACGCCTTCGCTTGTTCATCACTGATCTCGATAGTGTCTTTCAGTGCTTCAGCAGACAGTTGCAGGTACGCGACCTTGACCTGCTCTGGACGAGTGAAACGCGCGGGGTTTTGCTGATAATACTGTTCAATATCCTGATCGGTCAGCTCGATAGTCTTAGCCAGTTCTTGGGTGGACAGCGTCAGTTTACGAATGTCTCGCTTCTGACTCACCAGCTTGCTGTGCGCAAGCACTTCCCCCTGCAGCGAAAAGTCGCTTCCCTGAACACCGTTGATCAGCTGGTTTTTGACCAAGTCACGGCGCAGGTATTCCGCAAAGCTCTCGGCATTGAATCCGGCACGACGCAGAGCGGACTGGTAAATTTCCTGGTCAAATTTGCCATCACTCTGGAACTGAGGCATCTCTAAAATCAGTTTACGCACCTGGGCATCACTGACGCGGAAACCCAGTGACTCCGCATGCTGTTCTAACAGCAGGTCGTTGATCATGCGGTCCAGTACGGATTTACGGAATGTTTCAACGTAATTCGGATCAGCCAACAGGTTGGAAAAATACTCTCCCAACTGAGACTGCATACGACTACGTTCATTTTGATAAGCTTGCTCGAATTCGGCCAGGCTGATTTCAGCACCACCGACTTTTGCCGCTGCGTTATTGCCACCACCAACCAGGTAGCTACCAATACCGGCAAATACGAAAGACAGGATGATAAGTCCCAGAATAATTTTGATCGCGATGCTGTTAGCGCCTTCGCGTAATCGCTCCATCATACTTAATTTACTCTCCGGAAACGGCAGCATACCTTCAAATGTCAATGACAGAGTAGCAACTACCTAAACTCTTAAAACCAATAGCGCGATGATATCAGAAAAAGAAATGCGCACCAGTAAGATGCGCATAATTTAAAAAGGTTCGATTGATTTCTGTTAAAAAACAGATCCAGGCTTAGTTACAAGCTTCTTTAAGCGCTTTACCTGGTTTGAAAGCTGGTACGTTAGCTTCAGCAATTTGAATCTCTTCACCAGTTTTTGGGTTACGACCGGTACGAGCTGCACGAGTGCGCACGCTGAAAGTACCAAAGCCTACCAGCGCCACTTGGTCGCCAGATTGTAAAGTGTCACCAACTGCTTCGATGAACGCATCAAGTGCACGGCCAGCAGACGCTTTTGAGATATCTGCGCTCTCTGCGATTTTTTCTACTAATTGTGTTTTATTCACTGTGATTCCCCTTTATACCGCCAGTTATTGTTATTAAGGCGGTTATTCGTTCCATTTACGTTTCTCAATCTAGCTCGAGCCTTATATAACAAGGCTTGGAGCTATAGTCGGTAAAGTTAGCGCCCAAAAAAAACGCTGACAAGCCTTTTTGGACTTATCAGCGTACTCTTTTAATGATTTTTGCTACACATCACTCTTTTTCTCTTCAAAATCAAACCCTGAGGGCGATCTTTCCAGAGCAACGTTCAACACTTCATCAATCCACTGAACCGGAATAATCTGCAAATCTGCGATCACGTTCTCAGGAATTTCTTCCAGATCTCGTTCATTGTCCTTCGGAATCAGCACGGTTTTGATACCACCGCGATGGGCTGCCAGCAGTTTTTCTTTTAACCCGCCAATGGGCAGAACTTCACCACGCAGGGTAATTTCACCGGTCATAGCAACGTCCGCTTTCACCGGGTTCCCCGTTAAACTGGAAACTAGCGCGGTGCACATCGCAATACCGGCGCTTGGACCATCTTTCGGCGTGGCACCTTCCGGTACGTGGACGTGGATATCGCGTTTTTCGTAAAAGTCGCTGTTGATACCCAGTTTCTCGGCACGGGTTCGGACCACGGTCATCGCGGCCTGAATCGATTCCTGCATTACGTCGCCAAGAGAACCGGTTTGGGTCAGCTTACCTTTTCCTGGCATCGCTTCAGTTTCGATGGTGAGCAGGTCACCGCCGACTTCCGTCCATGCCAGACCCGTTACCTGGCCGATGCGATTATTCTCATCAGCACGGCCATAATCAAAGCGTTGTACGCCCAGATACTCTTTCAGGTTATCCATATTGACGGTGACTGACTTCACGTCACTGTCCAGCAGGATGTTTTTCACCGCCTTGCGACAGATCTTGGAAATCTCTCGCTCCAGGCCACGCACACCAGCTTCTCGGGTGTAGTAGCGAATAATGCCGATAATGCCCGAATCTTCAATCGTCAGCTCGCCGGATTTCAGTCCGTTGCGCTTCAACTGTTTATCAACCAGGTGTCGCTTGGCGATATTAAGTTTCTCATCTTCGGTGTAACCTGACAGGCGAATCACTTCCATCCGGTCCAGCAACGGGCCAGGGATGTTCATTGAGTTCGAGGTCGCAACAAACATCACATCCGACAGATCGTAGTCTACTTCCAGGTAGTGGTCGTTAAAGGTGTTATTCTGTTCCGGGTCCAGCACTTCCAGCAGCGCCGAAGCGGGATCGCCACGCATATCTGACGACATTTTGTCTATTTCATCGAGCAAGAACAGCGGGTTTCTAACACCAACTTTAGACATTTTCTGGATCAGTTTACCCGGCAGGGAACCGATATATGTCCGGCGGTGACCACGGATTTCTGCTTCGTCGCGTACGCCACCTAATGCCATCCGCACATACTTACGCCCTGTTGCCGCAGCAATAGAACGCCCCAGAGAGGTCTTACCAACCCCTGGAGGCCCAACCAGACACAGGATAGGTCCTTTCAGCTTATTGATACGGTTTTGTACCGCCAAATATTCCAGGATACGCTCTTTAACCCGCTCCAGACCGTAGTGATCTTCATTAAGGATCTCTTCCGCTTTAGCCAGGTTTTTCTTCACCTTAGAGCGCTTCGCCCATGGCACACTGACCATCCAGTCGATGTAGCTGCGTACCACCGTTGCCTCAGCAGACATCGGCGACATCATTTTCAGCTTCTGCAGTTCTTGCTCGGTTTTCTCCCGAGCCTCTTGTGGCATTTTCGACTCTTCGATTTTCTTTTTCAGCGTCTCGAATTCATCCGGAGCGTCATCCATCTCGCCGAGTTCTTTCTGAATCGCTTTCATTTGCTCATTCAGATAGTACTCACGCTGAGATTTTTCCATCTGTTTCTTCACCCGGCCGCGGATACGTTTTTCCACTTGCAGCAGGTCAATTTCAGATTCCATCTGGCCCATCAAAAACTCCAGACGCTCAGTAACATCCAGAATTTCCAGTACTTTTTGCTTATCTACCAATTTAAGTGGCATATGGGCTGCGATGGTATCCGCCAGACGGGCAGCCTCATCAATACCGTTAAGCGAAGTCAGTACTTCGGGTGGAATTTTTTTGTTGAGCTTGATGAAGCCTTCAAACTGGTTGATCGCACTACGGACAATCACCTCTTGTTCGCGTTCATCCAGAACCGGCGTCTGCAAGTATTCAGTGTCAGCCACAAAATACTCGTCTTCGATAAACTGATGAATTTTGGCACGTTGTTGGCCTTCGACCAGTACTTTCACTGTGCCGTCGGGCAACTTCAGAAGTTGCAGAATGGTGGCAACTGTCCCGACCTGGTAAAGGTCATCTTTTGAAGGCTCATCGGTTTCAGCCTGTTTTTGTGCCACTAACAGTACTTGCTTGTTGTTGTCCATTGCTGCTTCCAGGCAGGCAATTGACTTTTCACGGCCAACAAACAAAGGAATTACCATGTGCGGGTAAACTACTACATCTCGTAGAGGCAGTACGGGGATCTCGATACGTTCGGAACGTTCCAAGTTCATATTCATCTCTCTTCCGCTTAGTCTTATGAGCAGTATATGGGGGCTAATTGGTTGGATTCAATGAAAGAATAAAAAAAAGGAGGTAATGAATACCTCCTTGATTAGAAATGTCGAATTTAAGACTCGGCGCCGGCGGCCTGGTTATCAGAATTGCTGTAAATCAGCAGTGGTTCTGACTCTCCGTTAATCACCGATTCGTCGATCACGACCTTGCTGACATCGCTGCTGGATGGCAGTTCGTACATGGTCTCAAGCAATACGCTTTCCAGAATCGACCGCAGACCACGAGCACCGGTTTTACGCTCCATTGCTTTGTTGGCAATTGCGCGCAGGGCGTCGTCACGGAATTCCAGATCAACATTTTCCAGTTCAAACAGAGCGGCATACTGCTTAGTCAGCGCGTTTTTCGGCTCACGCAGGATTTGAATCAGCGCTTCTTCGTCCAACTCTGTCAGGGTGGTAGTCACAGGAAGACGACCAATAAACTCAGGGATCAGGCCGTATTTAACCAAATCTTCCGGCTCAACCTGTTTGAACAAGTCGCTGAGAGACTTAGCTTCGTCCTTAGAACGGACTTCAGCCGCAAAACCAATACCGGTACCTGTAGCAACACGCTGCTCAATAACCTTGTCTAATCCGGCGAAAGCACCGCCACAGATGAACAAGATCTTAGAGGTATCAACTTGCAGGAATTCCTGTTGTGGGTGCTTACGACCACCTTGAGGTGGAACTGAAGCAACCGTGCCTTCAACCAGTTTCAGCAGCGCCTGCTGAACGCCTTCCCCGGAAACGTCACGGGTGATAGACGGGTTTTCCGCCTTACGTGAGATCTTGTCAATCTCATCGATGTAAACAATACCACGTTCAGCTTTTGCAACGTCGTAATCGCATTTCTGCAACAGTTTCTGGATGATGTTCTCGACATCTTCACCCACATAACCAGCTTCGGTCAGGGTCGTTGCATCCGCCATGGTAAATGGTACATCTAAGAATCGAGCCAGAGTTTCTGCCAGCAAGGTTTTACCGCTGCCGGTAGGACCGATCAGCAAAATATTGCTTTTGCCGAGTTCAACTCCATCACTCGTTGTATCACCGTTACGTAAACGCTTGTAGTGGTTATACACTGCAACCGCTAGCACTTTCTTAGCGTAATCTTGGCCAATAACATAGTCGTCCAGATGTTCACGAATTTCCTTTGGCGTAGGCAACGCCTCAGACTGCTTTTTCGGCAGAACATCTTTAATCTCTTCGCGAATAATGTCGTTACACAGGTCAACACATTCGTCACAGATGTATACGGAAGGGCCGGCGATTAGCTTGCGAACTTCGTGCTGGCTTTTGCCACAGAAAGAGCAATACAACAGCTTGCTGCTACCACTCTCTTTGCTTTTATCTGTCATTCGCTAACCTCTTAGCCTTTACTCTTTATGATTTGAGTGTATATCAAATTAAACCGAATTGCGCTAAACAATTTCCGCGCCATTACAGGCTGCGCTGGCTTAATACTGCATCCACCAAACCGTATTCCACTGCCTGCTCCGCCGACATAAAGTTATCACGATCGGTGTCACGTTCGATCACTTCCATCGGTTGGCCAGTGTGCTCCGCCAGCAGGGTGTTCAGTTTGTGTTTGATAGACAGAATTTCTTGCGCATGGATTTGAATATCAGACGCCTGGCCCTGGAAACCGCCCAGAGGCTGGTGAATCATGACGCGAGAGTTCGGCAGAACATAACGTTTACCCTGGGCTCCACCTGCGAGCAGGAAAGCACCCATAGAGCACGCTTGTCCCATACATACAGTGCTGACATTCGGTTTAATGAACTGCATGGTGTCATAAATGGACATACCCGCCGTTACACTACCACCAGGAGAGTTAATGTAGAGGAAGATATCCTTGTCAGGGTTTTCCGACTCCAGGAAAAGCAGCTGAGCCACGACAAGGTTTGCCATGTGGTCTTCCACTTGACCAGTTAAGAAAATGACACGTTCTTTCAGAAGACGAGAATAGATATCGTACGATCGCTCACCCCGAGAGGTTTGCTCCACCACCATGGGTACCAGTGCATCGAGAATCGGTGACATTGCGTTTTTATCTTGGTAGCTCATATTGTTATGTCCCTAAAATAAATGGCCCGGATGAATATTATCAAACGGACCATTGTTAGCAGAATAATTAACGACAAGTCAACCTTCTGCACTACTCAGATCATTAAGCAGCAGGCTGGTTCATCAGCTCGTTGAAGCCAACTTCTTTTTCAGTAACCTGTGCTTTAGCAATAATAGCGTCGATCGCTTGTTCTTCCAGAGCAACGTTGCGCATGTTGTCCATCATTTGCTCGTTTTGCTCGTAGTACGCGATAACTTCTGAAGGATCTTCGTAAGCGGTCGCCATCTCTTCGATCAGTGCTTTCACTTTGTCTTCGTCTGCTTTCAGCTCTTCAGACTTGATCACTTCACCTAACAGTAGGCCAACGACTACGCGGCGCTTAGCTTGCTCTTCAAACAGTTCACGTGGCAGTTGTGCCGCCGCTTCTGGGTTACCGCCAAAGCGTTGAGCAGCCTGTTGACGCAGCACTTCGATTTCTTGGTCAACCAGTGCAGATGGAACGTCGATGTCGTTCTCTTTTACCAGACCGTCAAGCGCTTGCTCTTTGATGCGGTTTTTCACTGCTTGCTTCAGTTCGCGTTCCATGTTCTTACGAACTTCAGCTTTCAGTGCGTCAATGCCGCCTTCAGCCACACCGAACTTAGCAACGAATTCGTCGTTCAGTTCTGGCAGTTCGCGCGCTTCAACTTTGTTCAGCTTGATAGCGAATTTCGCCGCTTTACCTTTCAGGTTTTCTGCGTGGTAATCTTCTGGGAAAGTTACGTCAATTTCGAATTCCATACCAGCAGTTTTACCTGCGATACCGTCTTCGAAGCCAGGAATCATGCGGCCAGCGCCCATTTCCAGAGGGAAGTTTTCAGCTTTACCGCCTTCGAATTCTTCACCATCGATAGAACCAACGAAATCGATCACGGCACGTTTGCCTTCTTCCGCAGCTTCTTCAACTTCAGCCCAAGTCGCTTGTTGCTTGCGCAGAGTTTCGATCATTTCTTCAACGTCTGCATCTTTAACTTCAGTCACAGGTTTTTCAACTGTGATACTTTCCAGACCTTTCAGTTCAACTTCTGGGTAAACTTCGAAAGTCGCAGCGAATACCAGGTCTTCACCTTCGTTGTTGGTTACAGGTTCGAAAGTAGGAGCGCCCGCTGGGTTGATTTTTTCTTTAACGATCGCTTCGATGAAGTGACGTTGCATAACTTCGCCCAGAACGTCTTGACGAACTGCTTTGCCGTACATCTGTGCAACCATTTTCAGTGGCACTTTACCTTTACGGAAACCATCGAAACGACGGTTTTTAGCGATGTTGCGTAGTTCTGCAGTAACAGCGTCTTCGATGTTAGCAGCAGGAACGGTAATGTTCAGACGGCGCTCTAGGCCTTCTAGCGTTTCAACAGTAACTTGCATTATTTAATAACCTCAAAACTGGCTCAGGGATACTGAGCGAAATGAGCCGCGCGATTGGTAACGGCTGCATTTATGTTTCGTACTCTAAGAGCACCTGTTTAATCGAGCTTCGATACCTGAGCTTACCCAGACATCGGACTAATCAGTGATATCTTTAGCGGTTCAATTAGCCAAAGGTATCCCCTATTAGTCTCAGGACAATATTTTAGACGCAGCATTCTAACGGCCAGATCACCCGCTGTCGAGCCAATCACCTAGTTAGCATGCGCAATATCCTAAAATCGCTCTTGATTGCTCCATTTTCGAACAACAATAAAATATCAATCCAGTAAATGGGGCCAAACCGCGACTTTTCAAGCAAGATCCGGGAAAAATTTAGCGGATAGACAAAAAGGCGATCTAACTCCGGTTTTCTGCATGGATTCTCCATCAAATTCAACACTTAAGTAACAAAGCCTTTAATCTGTATAGGGAATTAGGAGTGCTCTATGTTGCGTATTCGACGGATAAGTCTCTATCTGTTGCTGGTTTATGTTGTGTTGGTGGCGGCAGGGTCGCATTTGATGTGGAATTACCAATACGACCAGCTATTAACTGAACACCAGGCTCAGCTCGATCGTTTTGCCGGTCATATCGAATCGAAACTGGACAAATACGCCCACCTGCCTCGACTTCTGGCCAAAGATCGCGAGGTCGTCAGTGCCCTGCTGTTACCCGATAACAGTGCCCAACTCGATATCACCAACCGCTACCTGGAACAGGTAAATCAAACCATTCAGGCCGCCGATACCTATCTGCTTGACCTCACCGGAACCACCATTGCAGCCAGTAATTGGAACATTGGTCGCTCCTTTGTCGGACGTAATTTCTCCTGGCGCCCCTATTTCTATGAGGCATTAGAGGGGAAAAGCAGCCAGTATTTTGCACTCGGTTCGACGTCTGGCCAGCGGGGTTACTACTACTCTTATCCGGTAATCTATGCCGCGGAAGTGCTCGGCGTTATTGTGGTCAAAATGGATCTGTCGGCGATTGAAGCTAACTGGACCAGCCAGTCGAGCTATTTCGTCGCAACCGACGACCACAATGTCGTGTTTATGTCCAGCAACCCTGACTGGCTGTTTAAGAGCCTGACCACCCTGTCCGAAGCCGAGCGGCTGGCAATCTTTAACAGCCGTCAGTATCTCAATACGCCAATTCGTTCCCTCGGATTGCGCGGAGAGGTCGACCAACCGGTCACGGAACTGGTCAACCCGCACCGGGGTTGGATCCAGGGCGACTACATCACCTCATCCCGCCGCCTCAGTGCGTTATCGCTGACCATTCGGGTACTGACACCGAAAAGTGAAGTGTTTTGGCCGGTGTTTGGTTTCGTGCTGGTATTGGCCCTGGTCTTTGTGGTGATCTACCTCGGCACGCTGCTGGTTCATTCCAGGCAACAACGGCAGCGCCAGTTTGAACAGTTGCAGGCCGAGGCGAAACAGAAACTGGAGTTTCTGGTCATGGAGCGCACCGCCGAGCTGCACATCGAGATCGATGAGCGAATCCGTGCTGAAGAAGCGCTGCGTCAGACACAGGATGAGCTGATTCAGGCAGCGAAACTGGCGGTGCTGGGCCAGATGTCGGCCAGTATCAGTCATGAGCTCAACAATCCATTGGCGGCCATTAGAAGTTTTGCCGATAACGGGCGGCGGTTCCTGACTAAGCAGCAATATCACCGAGTCGATGAGAACCTGGAACGCATATCCAACCTGACCGATCGAATGGCCAAAATCAGTGAACAGCTGAAATCTTTCAGCCGCAAATCTGATCAGGATGACCAGGTCGAAACATCTCTGGAATCGATTGTTCATTCCACCCTGGAACTGCTGGCGCCGCAGTTAAAGTCCAAGCAAGTTCACCTGGAACTGGCGCCCTTTAGCCATCCGGTCAAAGTCTTGGTCAACCCTATCCGGCTGGAGCAGGTATTGATCAACATTATTGCCAACGCCATCCAGGCACTTTCTGACCAGGAACAGCCCAGAATGATTCAGATTGCTCAGGTACCGGGCAATAATCAGGTCATTATTCATATTGATGACAACGGTCCCGGTATTAGTGGTGAGAAAAAGGAAAAATTGTTTGAGCCATTTTACACGACCAAGAAAAACGGCCTCGGGCTTGGCATGTCCATCTCCCAGCAGATTATCGCCGCGATGAACGGCCAGCTGTCCGTCGATAGCTCGCCTCTGGGCGGCGCCCGTTTCAGCGTTATATTGCCGCTGGCGCAACAGGAGTCCTAATGTACGACGTATATTTTGTCGATGATGAAAGCGATATTCGTCTCGCCATCGAGCAAAGTTTTGAATTAGAAGATATCTCAGCACAGTTTTTTGCCTGCGCCGAAGATGCATTACTGGCGATCAAGCAGGGCGGTATGCCCAAGGTCGTGGTGACCGATATCTGCCTGCCCGGCCTGTCGGGAGAAAACCTGCTCGCCTCTGTCGTGCATCAGGACAGCGACGTGCCGGTGATCCTGATCACCGGTCATGGTGATATTTCCATGGCGGTGACCGCCATGCACAACGGCGCCTACGATTTTATCGAAAAGCCGTTTGCCACTGACCGACTGATCGACACAGTCAAGCGTGCGCTGGAAAAACGCCAGTTAATGCTGGAAAACCAGGAACTAAAACGCAGTCTCAAAGCCAGCCAGGCGCTCGGGCCGCGAATCATCGGTAATACTCCTTGTATTGAAACCCTGCGCGATACCATCAGCCACATTGCCGATACCGATGCCGACATTTTGCTGTTTGGCGAAACCGGCACCGGTAAGGAGCTGGTCGCCCGCTCTCTGCACGAACAGAGCCCGCGCCGGGAAAAGAATTTTGTCGCCGTCAACTGTGGTGCTGTACCGGAAAACCTGATCGAAAGTGAGCTGTATGGCCATGAAAAAGGCGCGTTTACCGGCGCAGAGAGCCTGCGGGTAGGCAAATTTGAGTTTGCTAACGGTGGCACCCTGTTTCTGGATGAAATTGAATCAATGCCGATGCAAGCGCAAATCCGGCTGCTGCGGGTGCTGCAGGAGCGCGCGATAGAACGGGTCGGTTCCAATCAGCTGCTACCGCTCGATATCCGGGTGATCGCCGCGACCAAAGTGGATTTAAAACAGGCTGCCGCAGAAGGCACATTCCGCCAGGATTTATACTATCGGCTTAATGTGGTAACTCTGGAGCTGCCGCCACTTCGGCAGCGCAAAGAAGACATTGCCGCCCTGTTTCACCATTTTTTACTGGTGGCCGCATCACGCTACGGCAAGACCGCTCCGGCAATTTCAAACCAGGACCTGCAGCAGTTAATAAGCCACGACTGGCCCGGCAACGTCCGGGAATTACGCAATGCTGCGGAACGGTTTGTGCTGCTGGGCAAGCTGGCGCAGTTGGGAGAAAGCCCGGTTGCGCCATCATTAATGCAAAGCCTGACTGACCAAGTGGCAGAATTTGAGAAAAGCCTGATTGAACAGACCTTGATTGCCTGTGGGGGACGAATTAAAGATACCATGCAGCAGCTGCAACTGGCGCGCAAAACCCTTTATGACAAGATGCAGCGTTACGGCTTGGACAAAAATAACTACAAGTCAGATTAGCGGACGACAAACCACGCTTAACCCAGGCCAGCCAACTGGCCTGGTACTACGAGTGAACTGTTGTTGCGCTTCTAACGCTATTTCCCACCACGCAACTTATTTCCCACCACGCAGCATAGCATCAAGCTGATCCACCACTTCCGCCCAGTCGGCATCTTCTTCCAGCGCCTGGCGGAGAAAATTGGCCTGGGATGCGGACCAGAAATTGGCTTCATGTAGCGGCTGATTACGGTTTATGTCGCTGTGTTGTTTAACAAATTCCCTGATCTCCCGGTCGCTGCTGCCCAATCCGAGTTGATCAAACAGATCAGGAATTGAATGTTGATGAAGTTCCATATGCTGTTCTCCGCTGTGAGTCATCACTCCCTAACTATAGAACAAGGTACAGGGTGTGTGCTGAGGCCAAACCGCTTGTTGATTGGATTACTGCTTAATGTGGCCTTCCGTCATAGGAATGAATTCAAGCAGGTCAGCACCGGCCACCTCAAATGCCTGGCCGAATCCTTTAACGTAACGCCCTGATTCAGGCACCAGCCGGTAGAGGTGAAAGTCCCCAAGCTGGCTGAGGTTGTCGATGATATCGCCAAACCGCTGTCTCAGAGCGTTCAAACCTTGCTGCCACTGATTGCTGTCTCGGGAGATTAATTCCGCTTGCGTATCAAATGTCAGACGTTTGCGGGCATGGATTTGCCTGGAGTCAGATTCATCCTCAATCATCATGATCGAGACCTCACAGCAATGTTTCAGGTTGCGGCCATGAACCGCCAGATCGCTGACCAGAATGTAATAGCCTCTGTGGTCAAATGCGAATGGCGCATAGCTGGCATTGGGTTTGCCGCTCGCATCGGTGGTAGCCAGATGCAATGTCTGTCTGGCATCGCGAAAGTCACACACTTCTTTGGTCAGGCGGGATTGCAAACGCTGCTGACGTTTATCGTCCTCCGCCTTTTTAATCGAAATGTCCTTAGCCACAATAATTCACTCCTGCTCTGCAAACTCCTATTTTGCCAATACCGAATCACCAACACATTGCTGTTACACCGGTAAAGGGCATCTCTGGCTATTGTAGTCTGACGGCGATAAAAAACCCGGCTGGCGCCGGGTTTTCGTTACTTGGTGATGATTTCCGGCCCCATCAGGGTAGTCGGCAGCCAGGTCGAAACCCAAGGCACATAAGTGACTATGATCAGGAACAGGAACATGACCGCCACCCATGGCA
>NZ_JBNKVP010000011.1:0-24286 GCF_050299255.1 Vibrio sp. | reverse complement strand
CCACATCGAGCATCGACATTTTCGCCACACCAGCGGTAACAAACAGGTTGAGCCCCACCGGCGGCGTTATCATACCTATCTCCATGTTGACCACCATGATGATACCCAGGTGAATCGGGTCAATACCCAGAGCGATGGCAATCGGGAATACCAGTGGTGCAACGATGATCAGCAAGCCAGACGGCTCCATAAACTGACCACCGATCAGCAGCAGCACGTTCACCACAATCAGGAAGGTAATTGGGCCAAGTCCCGCTGACAGCATCGATTCGGTAATCATCTGCGGAATGCGTTCTTCGGTCAGCACGTGTTTCAGGATCAGTGCGTTGGCAATGATAAACAGCAGCATAATGGTCAGCTTACCCGCTTCAAACAATGTGTGCTGAGTATCTTTGTGGCAAAACGCATGCAGTACTTTCACCGGAGCTGGTGACGAGTTGCTTTTATCGGCAAACGGGCCCATATCACGGTAAACAAAATTGGCAATGAAAAATGCGTAAACCGCCGCAACGGCCGCCGCTTCGGTCGGGGTAAAGATACCGCCGTAGATACCGCCTAAAATAATCACCACCAGCAGTAGACCCCAACTCGCATCGCGGGCTGCGCCAAACACTTCTTTCCAGCCAACAAATGGCTGTTTAGGCAGTTTTTTGATCCTAGCCGCGATGTAAATCGCGATCATCAGCATCAGACCAGCCAGCAAACCAGGAATTACCCCACCGAGGAACATACGACCTACCGACACATCGGTCGCAGCCGCATACACCACCATCACTATTGATGGTGGAATCAGGATGCCCAAAGTACCGGCGTTACAGATAACCCCGGCTGCGAACTCTTTGGTGTAGCCATTTTTCACCATCGCAGCGATAACAATACTACCGATAGCAACCACGGTCGCCGGAGAGGAGCCCGACAAGGCCGCAAACATCATACAGGCCACCACCGAAGACATGGCCAGCCCGCCCGGGAACCAGCCGACAATCGCCACAGCAAAACGGATGATACGTTTGGCTACACCACCGGTAGACATAAAGCTGGACGCCAGGATAAAGAATGGGATGGCCAACAGGGTATAGTGTCCGGCGAACGCGTTAAACAATGTCTGTGCTACTGAAGCCAGCGAGGCATCCGAGTGGATGAGCAGGAACAGTATGCTCGACAAACCCAGAGAGACGGCAATCGGCACACCAATTAGCATAAAGCCGATTACCATGATAAATAGAAATAATGTCGCCACGGTTTAGCTCTCCTTGCCGTTATTGTTTTTGTGCTTACCGCCCATAACATCATCGATGTCGGATGGGTTGAGATTCAGAGCTTCCAGGTCTTCTTCCGCTTCGTGACTGGCAATCATGCGATCCAGTTTGCCAATCGCAATCTGATAGGCGAGTTGTGCAAAGCGTAGCGTTAGGAGGGCCATGCCGATTGGCAGCGCCATATAGGGGATAAAGCGCGGCAATTTTTCATACTGCTCCCCTTCGTTGAGCCAGTCAGCTAAAAACTGCAGCATATCCGGCATCGGGATATCGTCAGTTTCATACCAGGCACGGGTGGTCGCAAACGGATACCAGTAATTCCATGAACCAATCAACAACAAAATGGAGAAGGCCAGACAGCAACTAACCGCAACCAGCGCATACACCTTTCGTAGCTTTTCCGGTGCCAGGTTGATCACCACGTCTACACCGATATGAAAGTGTTTTTTTACGCCATAAGATGCCCCGACCAGCACCATCCAGGCGAACATAAACACCGTCAGCTCAAGTGCCCAGAGAATATTATCGTTAAAGATATAACGCATGATCACGTTAACAAAGGTGAGCAGCGTCATCGCCCCGAGGAAAAAGGCGATAAGCGTCTCCTCCACTTTGTCGGTGTATTGGCCGACTTTAGATAAGAATGACTGTTCCATGTGATACTTCGCTCTAAGAGTAATAGTTATAGTTTTAATAGTGATACAGAGAAGTAGCCTCACACCTTCGGTATGAGGCCAGGTCTAATTACATTTTGTTGGAAGCCAGAGCCGCTTCAATCAGATCAGATCCAACATCTTTCTCAAACTTCTTCCAAACCGGTTTCAGTGCATCCACCCATTCCTGACGTTGCTCAGGCGTCAGAGTACGTACTACACCACCCGCTTCGATGACGTACTGCTTGTTCATCGTCTCAACTTTGCTGGATTCAGCATTACGTGTTTCGGTCACTTCTTTCAGGATAGTAGCGAACTGGTCACGAATGTCTGCTGGCAGGCCGTCCCACCATTCGGTCGATGTCACCACCAGGTAGTCCAGGATGCCGTGGTTGGTTTCAGTGATACCGTCCTGAACTTCGAAGAATTTTTTACCGTAGATGTTTGACCAGGTATTTTCCTGACCATCGATAACTTTGGTTTGCAGACCACCGTAAACCTCGGCAAATGACATCTTCTGTGGGTTAGCGCCAAGTTGCTCAAACTGGGCCACCAATACATCGGAAGGCTGTACACGGAATTTCAGACCTTTCGCATCAGAAGGATGAATCAAAGGTTTGCTTGCGGACATCTGTTTCATACCGTTGTGCCAGAACTGCAGACCGACAACACCACGACGCTTCATAGCCGTTTTCATTTTTTCACCTGCTTCAGAGTTTTGGAAACGGTCAACGGCTTCCACATCTTCAAACAGGAAAGGCAGGTCAAACAGTCGGAACTTCTTAGTAAATTTCTCGAACTTAGACAGTGATGGCGCTGCCAGTTGCACGTCTCCGTTCAGCATCGCTTCCAATACTTTGTCGTCATCATACAGGGTCGAGTTCGGGAACACCTGCATACACGCTTTGCCATTCATCTCTTCATTCACGCGCTTTTCCAGCAGTGATGCGGCAATCCCTTTCGGGTGCTTGTCGGTATTGGTTACGTGACTGAATTTAATAACCATCTCGCCTGGATCACAGTTGGCGGCAGCATTAAAACTGGCTAGTGCAAGCGCAGAGACAGAGAGTAGAGTAAGAGGCTTTAACATTATAATTCTCCTTGTTAGGTGTTCAGCCCCCGTTCAATGGGGCCGATACGCTAAAAGAGCAACAACCGAGCCAAGTTGTTAAATAAAAGATAAATCCATTAACTATTAGACAGTTACAGAAGCATAATGTTAAAAAATTGCTACGCAACAACTGCGGAAATATAGAAAATGGGTGGTTCCCCACCCATTTAAAACCACCAAATGTGTCAGTTCCCGCCTATTAAGATCACCGGTGAGCAACCGGATCGGCCACACCATCCGGGTCCTGTGACGCAATCCCGGCACTATTTAGCTGACCACCGGTCGCCAGCAGCAAACCACATACATGCGGCGCCGCCATCGAGGTACCGTTGTAGGTCACCGTGCCGCCGCCCACCTTAGTAGATTCAATATTGACCCCAGGTGCGGCGTAATCCACCGGCTCTCCCTGCGCATAGCCATCGTGGGCCTGCTTGGCACCAAAATTAGAAAACCAGGCAAAGGTATTGTTAATATCGATTGCTGAAACGGTATAGATATTGTCCCCTTGCACCGATGCCGGAGTATACAGGGAAGCATCGTCTGTAGAGTTACCTGCCGCAATGGAGAAATTTATTCCTTTAGCGGCAGCTGCTTTAATCGACTGTTCTAAAGACTGAGAATAACCTTTGGCGCCGAGGCTAAGATTGGCACAATCGCCGCTTTCACCATTTTCTAGCACCCAATCTACCCCGGCAATGACGCCGGAAATCGAACCGCTGCCGGTATTATCCAGTACCCGAACCGGCACGACAGCGGTACCTGGGGCGACCCCAACCACACCACTACTATTGTCAATCGCGGCTATGGTGCCTGCTACATGGGTACCGTGGCCATTGCCGTCCTGTAATGTGTATTTACCGTGGGCAAAGTTGGCACCTCGTTTAGCATCCACATTTAAGTCTGCATTGTTAAGGTCAATACCAGTATCAATTATCCATGCGGTATTGCTGGAAAAAGCCATGGGGCCGCCAACATGGTCAATGCCCCAGGGCACGACCTGAGGAGGCTCCGAACCGCTCTGATTGCCCCCGCTCGGTTTGTCTGGCTTGTTGTTGCGGGGCATGGCGAAAACCGCCATATCGGGCTCAACATAGTCGATGTCGGAAAAACGTTGTTGTAAGCTTTTCAGTGCCTGAGCTGGCAAAGTGACGGAAAAGCCTTTAATGGCGGTGGTGTAGCGGTGACCGATTTTACCATTAGCTTGTCTTACCGCCTGACTGATTTGATTGATTTTGTCCTGCGACACATCGCTGTGCAGCACGACAATATACTGATTACTCAAATCGGCAGGGTTGCCGACCACGGCCAATGCGCTGCCTGACAGTAGAGTCAGCGACGCGGTAATAGTAACTGATAAACCCCTCATAACTCGTCCTTGTTAGTGGTTAAATTATCACTAAGTATAGACACGTTATTTAAGTCATTTTGGTAAGGTGTGCTAGTAACAGGAAGGTTGAGCACCGGGATGTAGTGGCTTGAGTCGCCTGGTCACTTAGGTGGAAAATGGCCAGGAAATAAGGCGCGCTCTCTGACCAAGTGGCAAACTTCACTTGATTCTCCCCCGTAATTACCCGTCATAACAACCCCACATCGTTACAACAACTTTTGAGAGCGCGCCTAAACCGAATTAAAGAATATCGATGCGCTGCTCGGTATCAGCGTCGAAAAATACTGCTTTAGACAGATCGAAATGGAGCGGTACCACCTGGCCTACCTGCACGTCGAATTCCGGAGACAGACGACATGCCACTTCCTGGCCATTGACCTTAATCATGGCAATAACGTCCGGACCGGTCGGCTCTAACACCTCCAGCTGCAGGTTCAGCTGACTGCTGGCGCCCGCTTCCGGATTCGGTGATTCAGTGATGTGCTCAGGACGCAGACCGATCACGATCTGTTTACCATCCTGCGAACGCATCGACGCCGGCAGGCGGATATCGTGCTGCTGATTGTCACCTCCGGTGACCTTGATCACCGGCTGGTCATTATCGTCCAGGTCGACCATGGTTTTGATGAAGTTCATCGAAGGTGAGCCCATAAAGCCGGCCACAAACATGTTGTTCGGCTTGTTGTAGATCTCCTTCGGTGTACCCAGTTGCTGTAGTTCACCGTCTTTCATCACCGCGATCCGGTCAGCCAGGGTCATGGCTTCAATCTGGTCGTGGGTCACATAGACAATAGTAGTGTTGAGCTGCTGATGCAGACGTTTGATCTGGTGACGCATTTCAACCCGCAGTTTGGCGTCCAGGTTAGACAGTGGTTCATCGAACAGGTACAGCTTAGGTCGGCGCGCTAACGCGCGACCCATAGCGACACGCTGACGCTGACCACCCGATAGCTGAGACGGTTTGCGGTCCAGTAGATGGTCGATTTGCAACATTTTCGCCACCCGTTGTACTTCCGCTTCAATCTCCTGTTCGGGCATTTTGCGAATTTTCAGACCGAAGGCGATGTTGCCGTGTACGGTCATATTCGGATACAGAGCGTAAGACTGGAACACCATGGCGATGTCTCTGTCTTTTGGCTCAACACTGGAGACATCGGTACCGTCGATAACGATCTCGCCCGAGCTGATGCCTTCTAACCCGGCGATGGTATTCATCAGGGTAGATTTTCCGCAGCCCGACGGGCCGACCAAAATCAGAAATTCGCCAGAGTCGATACTGATATCAATCCCTTTCAGGGTTTCCTGGTCCGCTTTAGGGTAGGTTTTGCGGATCTGTTTGAGTTCTAGTGTTGCCATGTTAATTATCCTTTTACTGATCCCGCTGTTAAACCACGGACAAAATATTTGCCGGCCAAGACATAGACGATAAGCGTTGGCAGCGCGGCGATAATGGCGGCGGCCATATCGACGTTGTACTCTTTCACCCCGGTACTGGTATTGACCAGGTTATTCAGAGCGACGGTAATTGGCTGGGTATCCGAGCCGGAGTAGACCACACCGAACAGGAAGTCATTCCAGATGGCGGTAAACTGCCAGATCACCGTCACCATGATGATCGGGGTAGACAGCGGCAACAGGATCTTAAAGAAGATGGTAAAGAACCCGGCACCGTCCAGCTTGGCCGCTTTGACCAGTTCATCCGGAATGCTGATATAGAAGTTACGGAAGAACAGGGTGGTAAACGCCATGCCGTAGATAACGTGTACCGTCACCAGACCTGTGGTGGTGTTGGCCAGTCCCAGCTTACCCAGGACAGCGGCCATCGGCAGCAGAATGACCTGGAATGGAATGAAACAGCCAAACAGCAACAGGCTGAAAAACAGGTTTGACCCACGGAACTGCCATTTAGTGACTACGTAGCCGTTGAAGGCGCCGAGCAAAGTTGAGATAGCCACCGCCGGGATCACCATCTGGAACGAGTTCCAGAAATAGCCTTTTACCCCGTCACAGGCCACGCCGGTACAGGCGCTGTCCCAGGCTTTGTACCAGGCATCGGTGACCCACTCCGTCGGCAGGCTCATCAGGTTGCCAGCTTTAATGTCTGGCAGCGATTTAAATGAAGTGATCACCATGACAAACAGTGGCATCAGGTAGACCAGGCAGAAGAAAACCAGCGCGCTGTAGAGAAACAGCCGGGCAAAATTCATGTTACCGCTCATGATTTTTTCTCCCGTAATTCAGAGTAAAGATACGGCACTAAGATGGCCAGGATACCCGCTAACATCATCATGGCACTGGCCGCACCCAGACCGATCTGGCCACGGGTAAAGGAGTGTGCATACATAAATAGTGCTGGTAAATCAGAGGCGTAGCCCGGGCCTCCAGCGGTCATCGCGGTCACCAGGTCAAAGCTCTTAATCGCAATGTGCGAGGTAATAATCACGGCACTGAAAAATACCGGGCGCAGACAAGGCAGAATGATTTTCCAGTAGATGGTCGGCAGGTTTGCGCCATCAATCTGAGCCGCCTTGATGATCGACTGGTCGATACCACGTAACCCGGCCAGGAACATCGCCATGACAAAACCCGACGACTGCCAGACCGCTGCAATAACCAGCGTATAGACTGCCATGTCTGAGTTGACCAGCCAGTCAAATTGGAAATCGGTGAATCCCCAGTCCCGCATCAGTTTCTCTATCCCCAGACCCGGGTTAAGAATCCATTTCCATGCTGTACCGGTGACAATGAACGACAGTGCCATCGGGTAAAGATAGATAGTACGGATGGCCCCTTCCTGACGGATATTCTGATCCAGCAGTATGGCCAGCCCCACTCCCAGGACGATAGCGATCAACATAAACAGCAGACCGAAAATGCCCAGGTTAGTAATTGAGGTGATCCAGCGATCATTTTCCATCAGTTTTTCGTACTGGGTAAAACCGACGAAATTGAAGCTGGGTAAAAAGCGCGAGTTGGTCAGAGATAACGCGGCGGTCCAGAAGATATAGCCATATATGCACACCACAGTGACCAACATAGTCGGGGCAAGCACAATTTTTGGCAGCCAGTGTTGCAGCCTATCGGCAAAACTTGGCTTAGGTGCAGGCTTGCTCTTTGACCCGGTCAAAACATGCTCCATAACGATTCCTTGCTTAAAAAACCCCGGAGCCCACTCCGGGGTAAAGGGGCCGAAAAATCATCCGGCCCACGGAAGTGACGTAACTGATTATTAGATTGCCGCTTTAACCGCTTTCGCCAGTTTTGCCGCCGCTTGTTTTGGATCCGCGTTCTTATCGTTGAAGAAGTTGGTCACTACGTCATAGATGGCGCCTTGTGCGTAGCTGGTGGTGGCCAGGCCGTGTGCCATACTTGGCACCAGGTCACCGGTTTTCGCACTGGCTTTAAAGGTGGCCATTGAGTCCAGAGCACACTGGTCAAACGCGGACATGTCCATATCCAGACGTACCGGAATAGAACCTTTGTTCAGGTTGAACACTTCCTGGAACTCTTTGGTCAGGATGGTGTGAGCCAGGTCTTGCTGCGCTTTCTGGTTCGCTGCGTTGCTCAGCTCGAAGAAGGCAAAGCTGTCGATATTGAAAGTGAACTGGCCATTGGTACCTGGCGCCGGTGCACAGATGTAATCTTTACCTGGTACTTTACCTGCGGCCGCAAATTCACCTTTGGCCCAGTCACCCATGATCTGCATCGCGGCGTCACCATTGATCACCATAGAGGTCGCTACGTTCCAGTCACGGCCTGGAGAGTTCGAATCGATGTAGTCGTGCATCTTCTTAAACTTGGTGAACACTTCGACCATCTTGTCGCCGCCCAGCACGTCCATATCCAGGTCAACAAAGGCTTTGTTGTAGTCTGCGCTGCCCAGTACGTCCAGAGCAACGGCTTCAAATACAGTTGCGTCCTGCCAAGGCTGGCCACCGTGTGCCAGAGGAATAAAGCCCGCCGCTTTGATCTTGTCTGCGGCAACAAAGAATTCATCCAGAGTAGTTGGCAGCGTTACGCCTGATTTTTTCAGCACTTCAGGGTTAGCCCACACCCAGTTTACCCGGTGAACGTTAACCGGTACTGCAACGTAGTCGCCGTTCCATTTCATGACCTTAGTGACCACTGAAGGCAGGATGCCATCCCAGTTGTCTTTCTTAGCCGTCGACTCCAGCGACGTCAGGAAACCAAGTCCACCCCACTCCTGAATATCGTGACCTTTGATCTGCGCCGCTGACGGCGGGTTACCTGACACAGCACGGGTTTTCAGTACCGTCATGGCACTTTCACCGCCACCACCGGCTACCGCGAAATCTTTCCAGGTGTGGCCTTCTTGTTCCAGCATATCTTTCAGAACAGCCGCTGATTTCGCTTCACCACCGGAGGTCCACCAGTGAAGCACTTCAACTTCGCCCGCTTGCGCAAAAGTGGCAGCAGACATCAAAGACAGGGTAAGTAGGGTTTTCTTCATTTTCATTGTTATCTTCCATGTATTGGATTAGACACAGGGCAGCTGACCGCCCCAGCTCAAGCTTTTTTGCTCGATTCCAATTCAGTCTACCTAAACGATTTAAAGTTATTGAAACAAACCGTAACCGGAACGTAACATAGCTGTTACATTAAACTTCCAGGCTAGGTGGGATAAAGACTTGCGCCTTCAGACCCGCTCCGGGCTGATTGCTGATAATGAGATCTCCGCCATGTCCGTGGAGAATATTGCGGCAGATTCCAAGCCCTAAGCCATGGCCTTTATCATCCTTCGCCAGACGAAAATAGGGTTCAAATACCGCTTCTAACTTGTCATCCGGAATGCCCGGACCCTGGTCAATGATAGTGACGGTAATCCAGTCGGCGCTTTCCTCTAGGGTCACTTCAGCCTGCAAACCGTATTTAACGGCATTTTCGATCAGGTTGGTCAGCACCCGCTTGATGGCCAGGGGTTTAGCGACGATCGGCTCCATAGTTAAAGGCGTGAATGTCACCCGCTGCTGCTGGTAGTTATACTGCTCAATGATGGTTTCTATCATCGTATTGAGATCAACATAGGCATTGTTCTCATGCAGATCGGTGTCTTTAACACACTGCAGTGCCCCTTTGACCATCATCTCCAGCTCATCCAGATCCTGGTTGAATTTGGCCCGTTTGACATCGCTCTCGAGCAGTTCTGCCCGGAGCCTTAGCCGGGTAATCGGCGTTTTTAAGTCGTGGGAAATGGCTGAAAACAGATGCTCACGATCAGCGACATAGCGGCGAATACGCTGCTGCATCCGGTTGAAAGCACGGGTTGCGGTGATAAGTTCACTCGCCCCTTCCTCCTGCAATGGCACCTGTTTGATATCCATGCTCATTTCATTGGCCGCTTTGGCCAGGTTCTTCAGCGGTCGTACCTGGCGGCGCATCAGCAGATAGGTCAGCAGCAGCAGTAAACTGGTGGAGAAGATCAGAAACATCACCTGATCTTTGGCCAGCAAGGTATCGTCCAGGTTGACATAAGGTGCGGGCAACAGCGCGGCGATATAGAGCCACTCATTGTTGCCAAGCTCAATTTGCACCACCATCACCGGCGGGTCGATCGGTTGCAGGGTCAGGGTGTGATAAGCCCAGGATTTCGGCAGGTCGTGCAGGAAAATATCATTTTTAAGCAGGCGCAGATTTTCCGGGCGGGAAAAGTCCACCGACACACTGCTGACTTTATTCAGCTTACTGGCCAAAACCCGCTTGACTGCCGAAACCGAAGCCACTTTTAACCGGGTATCGGCAATCGGATCTACCTGCAGTTTTTCGCGGTTGAAGGAGACGAAAAAACGTGTACCGCCCATATTGCGGATCTGGTCCAGCACGATATGGCGATAACTCATCGGCAGCGACTGAAAAAACGTCACTGTGGAGGCAAACATGTTGGCCATACTCTCAGAGGCCGACTGAATACCTTCCAGCTCTTTCTGCTTGGATTGGGTATACCAGATAGAGGTAGCAATCCCCTGCGCCAGGATCACCGCCAATAACGTCAGGCCCAACGTTCGGGTTACCAGCGAATTGGGTTTCAGGCGTTTCAGCCAGCTCATAGTTACAGCTCAGTGTGAACGGGTACGGCCAGGATGTAGCCATTGCCGCGCAGGGTCTTAATGTATTGCGGAAACTTGGCGCTATCGCCCAGACGTTGCCGCAGCCGGCTCAACTGAACGTCTATGCCCCGCTCGAACGGCAACGCTTCCCGGCCTCGGGTGGCAAAGGAGATGGTATCCCGATCCAGCACTTCATTTGGCCGGGAGAGAAACAGCATCAGCAAGGCGAAATCGCTGCCGGACAGGTCATGCTCCTGGTGGGTTTCCAGGTGGGTTATCCGGTGTGCCAGGGTATCCAGTCGCCAGTCACCAAAGGTGATCTGTTTAGGCAGCACATCAGCCGGTTGTTCATTTTGGATCTGCACCCGGCGCAATACCGCTTTAACCCGTGCCACCAACTGGCGTGGATTAAACGGTTTGGCGATGTAGTCGTCGGCACCGATCTCAAGACCGATGATCTGATCGGTATCATCAGACACGGCGGTGAGCATGATGATAGGCACACTGGACTGCTTGCGGATCTGCTGACAGAGGGCAAAACCATCCTCACCAGGCAGCATCACATCCAGCAGGATCATGTCAGGGTAACCGGCATCCTGTAGCGATAACTTCAGCCCTTCGCCGTCGCCAACCGCTACCACATCAAACCCGGATTTGGTTAAATATTCGTCCAGTAATTCGCGAATTTCCTGATCATCATCGACAACTAAAATTCGGCTACGATATTGCATCCAATGCATCCAAAATTTACATCTAATTTACATATTCTACTGATTCGCCATCGTCGTGATTATTGATATTTATATAAAATTTGACCCGGATATCGTACGAGATCACAAATAATAAAATATTAAGACGAACAGCTGATTTCCATGCCTTTGCCCCATTCTGGCGGCAACCGGGCGTAGTCTTCAAACTGGGGTTGATCCTGGTATGGATGGCGCAGCGCCGTCGCTAATCGTTCCACTTCACTGTAATCCCCCTGTTCCGCCTTGTCGATGGCCAGTTGTGCCAGATAATTGCGCAGCACATATTTGGGGTTAACCTGACGCATTGATTGGCAACGCGCGCTGGCTGTCAGCGGTTGGTTATCCTGGTCCAGCTCGGTCTTACAGCGCTGCAGATAGCGCTCCAGCCACTGTGCCGCGGCTTCACGGTCCAGCACCAGATCCACCACCGTTTGAGCCGGCTGACGGTCCAGTTCAGACAACTGTCGGAAGAAACGGCTGTAATCGACCTGATTGTTGGCCAATAGCTGGAATAGATCGTTGAACAGCTCCGGGTCACCTGGCTGGCTGGAGACCAGACCCACTTTGCGTCGCATCCAGTAACTAAAATGCTGGTTCAGCTGGCCCTGGTAGCTGTCCAGCTGGGTTTCCAGATCGGCTTTGTCTATCAGTGGCGATAACGCATGAGCCAGTGCCGACAGATTCCACAGTGCGATCCCTGGCTGGCGGTCAAACGCATAGCGGCCCTGATAGTCAGAATGGTTGCAGATATAGCCGGGTTGATAATCATCCAGGAACGCAAACGGACCGTAATCAAAGGTGTCGCCCAGGATCGACATATTGTCAGTATTCATCACCCCGTGGGCGAAACCGTATGCCTGCCACATGGCGATCATCTTCGCCGTCGCTTCGACAATATTGGCAAACATCGCCAGATAAGGCTTCGGCTGCTGGCGGCATTCCGGCCAGTACCAGTCGATCACTTTATCCGCCAGCAGCGTCAGTTGCTCAGGTTGGTTGGTATAAAAGAAATGTTCAAAATGGCCAAAGCGGATGTGAGTACGGGCTAACCTGAGCAGCAGTGCGCCCCGCTCGGTTTTCTCCCGGTAAACCGGAGTATCGCTGACCATCATCCCCAGCGCACGGGTAGTCGGAATGCCCAGTCCCGCCATGGCTTCGCTACACAAATATTCGCGAATCGTCGAGCGCAGCACGGCTCGGCCATCCCCCATCCGTGAATAGGGCGTCAGCCCGGCCCCCTTCAGATGCAGGTCAAAGTGGGTACCGTTTTTATCCACCATTTCAGCCAGCAGCAGGCCGCGACCGTCACCGAGATCGGGGTTGTAGACGCCAAACTGGTGCCCGGCGTATTTCATCGCCAGCGGGGAGAAACAATCCGGTAGCTGCTCCCCGGAAAATGCACGTTGCAGCTCAATATCCTGCACCGCATCTTCTGGGAAACCGAACTGGTCCGCCAGCAAACGATTCCAGATCACCCAGTGGCTGTTTTTTAACGGTTGTGGGTTAATCGGGGTATAAAAACTATCCGGAAGGGCCGCAAACCGGCGGGTGAATTGCACCTGTTGCCAAACAGACATAGACATTCCATTTACTGTTGCTCTATATGGCAAACTAGCACAGCTTTTCGCGAGGTCCAAACGAAGAATAACCACAATATAAGTAAGTGGTTACTCCGTTGTTAGCTCAGTTGGAATATAAGAAGAATTTAGATTAGTGCAAAAACCGCCACCAAGGCGACCAGAGCAAAAATGCAAGTCCGGCTGATAACGCCAAGTTGAGTGGGTTGGATCATTTCTTGATGCTGCATCGGTCACCTCCTGTGAATGTTACATCTTAATTACAATATGATGAAATTTTTAACCAATCTCAACATGCTGGCAGATTAAATTTTTGTGACAGTGTCGCTTGAGTTGCCTTAGCTCAACTAAATTACGCTTAAAACTCCTGGTTGATCTTATCCAGGCAATCAATCAACACATTGAGCTGCGCCGGTTGAATGTTGCGGGTGAGTTCAGCCACAAGCTCCAGATGCAGCTGATTATGCTGGCGATGCAGCGCTTCACCCTGTTCTGTTAACGCGACCACGATAGCTCGCCTGTCTTCTGGATGTGGGCAGCGTTCGATCAGCCCAGCGTTAACCAGTTTGTCGATTTGCACCGTTAGAGTACCGGTGGTGATGGCCAGTTTTTCCGCCAGCTCTTTCATCCGCATCGCACCGTGATTGCCCAGCACTTCCACCGTATGGGTCTGCGCCAGCGAGTAGCCGGTCTCTTTGACTACCGACTGTTCCCAGGAAGACATCTTGTCGTAGAACTCGGTCAGTGACTGATTAAGCGTAGTTAGGTAATGATTCATAACGTCGGGTGAACCTCCAGCGTCAAATGGCTGATCTTGTCAAACTGCGCCAGCAGCTGTTTATACTCAGCGGTGCTCTTGTCACTACTGGATTCAATGGTAATCGCGGCCGAATAATGATTACCGCTGATTTTCCAGATATGCATATCTGTCACGATTGCGTCTGGCGCCAGCGCCTGTTCAATCTGGCGGCGATAATCCTGGTCGATACTTTCGTCCAGTAGCACCGGGCTGGTCTGACGGATCAAACCTGCGGTCCATTTACTGATCACCAGCGCGCCAACAATGCCCATCACTGCATCAAGCCAGTTCCAGCCGTAAAACTTACCGAACAACAACGCCACGATGGCCAGTACTGAGGTTAAGGTGTCTGCCAGCACATGCAGGTACGCGGCGCGTAAATTGTGGTCATGATGATGGCCATGGTGATGATCGTGACCGACTTGGTGAGAATGGTGGTGGTGCGAGTGGTGGCCATGATCATGATGTGAGTGGTCGTGGTCATGATGGTGGTCACCGAGCAGATACACGCTGAGCAGATTGACAAGTAGGCCAACTACGGCAACCAGAATCGCCTCGTTGAAATGAATTACGTGTGGGTTAAATAGCCGGTCCACCGACTCTACCATCATCATCAGGGCGACAATCCCCAGCGCTATTGCGCTGGTGTAGCCACCGAGCACACTGACTTTGCCGGTGCCAAACGAAAAGCGGTCATTGTCGGCGTGTTTTTTCTGGTAGTGGTAGGCAAACAGAGTAATACAGAACGCCGCAGCGTGAGTGCCCATATGCCAACCATCGGCCAGCAGAGCCATAGAACCAAAAATGGTTCCTGAGATAATTTCAGCCACCATGGCAATTAAGGTCAACCAGAAAACGTACAGTGTCCTTCGGGCACCCTGTTGGTTGTGAGATGCAAACTGGTGGTGGTGTGAAGTGGAAAATCGATCTTGGCTGCCCATTTTGTTTGACCATCAAACTATTTGACTTTCAAATTTAATTAACCGGTGCATTAAAGTCAATTAAATACGCTGCGATTCAGAGTGTTAATCGCCTTTAAACGTCGTCAAACACTTGCGTGTAGTAAAAACCCCCGGCTTGCGCACGGGGGGTTTGCTAGTCACTAATTCGATTCAATTAACTGGTTAGTCAGATATCGTGAACCGAGCACTCCAGATATCCGCGCCGGACGTATCACTGACTCCATCCCACTCAGTGGACTGAGACATGGCTTTGATGGAGAAGCTCACCCCGTCAGTATCAACAATGGCAAATCTGTCCTTCCATGTGGTTCCGCCATCTTGCAGAATGAAGGTCAGCACACCGGTTGCATCATTGACGGTCCAGGTGGTCGGGTAGCTTGCCTCACCATCCGAATAACTGCCACTTCCATCTGCATTAAGCGTATACTCTTCGGTATCGTCGCCTTGACCGAGGAGAGTCACTGACAGTTGGTCGAAGAAGTCGGTCGAGAATTTCGCCTTGCTGCCTGAATCTGATTGGCATTGCGATACCGCCTGCTCAAACTCTGCCAGGTAACCGTAGCTGACCGGTCTTTCGTTGACATCATCCCACTCGGTTTCATTGACAGTACATTCCGCAGGCATAGGCCACTGTTCGGTTTCCACCATATGGGCAACCCAAATCTCTCCGGTATCTGAATCGAAACGACCTATTGACAAGTTACCGCCAGATTCAGATAGCAAAGCCCACGTTTCATAGTAGCCCTGCGTGGACAACGTCAGTAAGCCTTCGGCATCCACCTCCCAATTCAGGCGATTCTCTACCCCATTGCGGTAGTAACTGACCGTCCCATCAGCAGCAAAGTAATACGCCCGAGTTTCACCACGGCTGTTAACCCGAAATGGCGCAGATCCTTCGACGTTCTGAGCGAGCATAGGCTCGAAGTTGTCGTTACAAGCGGCATAATCTGCCACCTGATTTTTGAAATCATCAACCGTTTTACCCATGGCTTCGGGGAACAGACACTCTGAAGACAAGCTCACTGTATCTGACCAGACAATCGAGCTTTCGACGCCTTCAAATTTCTCCTGCTCAAAGAACTTCAACGACCAGTCAGAGTCGTCTTTATCCAATAACGCCCAGTACCACTTAATGAAGTCCCCGGTTGTAGGATCGGTTTCTTCTATCAACACCTGACCGTTAGTGATCGACCACTGTTGGCTGTAGCTGGAACCATCGCCCTTTGTCACCACCAATTCACCGTTTGGATTGAAGTAATAGTCACGCGTGCTGCCATCACCGCGAACCCGGTGGAAGGTTTGTCCCGCCACCATCTCGGCAGTGATAGCTGAAGAGCCGCCACAAACCGCAATGGCGCTGGTGAAATCGCTCATCGTCGCGTTGGAGTCCTTATCACTGAAGTCACATTGACTCACGGTCAGCTCAACTGCAGAGAGGATTGTGTCTCTTGCCGTCATATTGAGCAGCACCAGCGAATCGTCAGTAATTAACTGCCCTTGCTGCTCGTAATTGCCAAAGTACACCTGACCTTGGTAAGCACTGAGGATCATTGACGAATTTTCATTGTCAAACTTTTCACCCCACTGATTAATCGCAGTTTCAGGAACGGTGTAACGCAGAATATCTTCGCCGTTGACGGTTTGGCGACTCCAGCTAGCACTGGCCACCAGCACAGCTTTGTCATTGGTCCAGTCCATAGTGTAATAGTTGGCCGTATGGTCACTCACCAACTCCACCGCCGCGTCCCAACCGACTGACACGCCGACTAATGCACTTGCGGAGCCATTGCTGCCGATACTGCTGTTGGTGATCAGCTCATCTAACGTTGTCGCCCCTAGCGTATCGTTTTCAACACCGCCTCGGTAAACCCAGGGCCGCCACTCTTTCCACAGCGTGTAGTGGTCCCGATCTGGCGTTGCATTGAATTTGGCAAGCTTCGCCCCTTGTGGGAATGTCGCCTGCTCGTCTGTGAAACTTTGCCACTCCAACCCGGATTCCGAGATAAGTTTGCCCGCCAGATCCACAACCACACCGCTTAAGGTATAAGTCCGTTGCGGCAAGTCATTTGGGTAAGCCTTAATGATATGATTGGCAACACTATAACTGTAGATGGTGCCCGTTTCTTCCCAGCCACTGTCACCAAGCTGAATATCTTCAATTACATCCAGTGGCAATGAAATGCCCACTTTATCGGCCCGAATTCGCTCTATTTTGCTTAACGTGGTTACATCACCGTTGGCGGTAAAGGTTTCCTGATACAGGCTCTTCACACCGTCATTTTCATCAAAATTAAAACTGTACAGGGTGGCATTGCCGGTTAAGAAGTTAATGGTTGCCGCGTTATCCGGTAGACTCACTTCCGGATCGAGCGGATCAACATCACTGTCATCTTCTACGCCATCACCATCGTCATCAGTGTCAGCGTTATTGCCGGTACCGTCGCCATCAGTATCGGTATCTTCGCTGTCGTCCAGCGGGAACGCATCATCAACATCTGGCGTGCCGTCACCATCGTCATCGGTGTCGGCGTTGTTGCCGATTTTATCGCCGTCGGTGTCTACTGACTCCGTTTTATCTAACGGGAATGCATCATCGTCATCCGCAACGCCATCATTGTCATCATCGCTGTCAGCATTGTTACCGATGCCATCTTGATCGGTATCTATGGTCTCAGTGGCATCAAACGGAAACGCGTCATCGTCGTCGAGCACGCCATCGTTATCATCATCCTTGTCCGCGTTATCGCCGATGCCATCTTGGTCGGAATCGACCCACTCAGTATTATCATCCGGTGCAAAGTCATCCGCATCGGCAACGCCATCGCCATCCGAATCAGAATCAGGCTCGCCGGATTTATTGATGACGATGCTATCTAAGTCACCTTGTTGTTCCGGATCTTCGATAATTTGTTTGATGGTCGCGCTGATAGCTTCTGCATTATCCAGCAGTTCATTGGTGCCATCGGTATCATTGGCGGCGGTTTCCAGCGCTTCTGGTGTTTCAGGCAAACTGCCGGAAGACACCAGGTTACGGGCACCAAACGATGCCTGGCTGTTTTCTTCCTGCTTGTAGTCGCTCAGCACCGCTTGCTGGTCAATACCCAATTGAGTGGCAACCGAAGTCACCGCTTCTTCCAGGGTTAAAGTGGAATCGCTAGCGAGTTTGACATGCACCAGCGTCGAAAGCGGCGTCACATTCTGCTGGCCAGCCGGCGCAGACATCACAAAATTTGACGCCACCAGATTGCCGGTGTCTTCGTCTACGGTCTGGCCTTTTATCGCCCGTACTACGACTGAGAAACTGGCCGGGTCATCTACATCGTTGACGTTCAGGGTGGCACGACCGCCTGCTCCTGAAGTTGCCGAGGGCTCACCATCGTCCAACTTAAAGTTACCGTTTAAGTCCAGCCAGACCTGAGCGCCATTTAAGTAGCCGTCTATCGCTTTAACGCTATAGGTTTTGTTCGGTGTCGTGGTCGGTGAGTCGGTACTGTCACCACCACAGCCGATTAATGACACACTGGCAGTCAGTCCCAGTGCGATCGCGAGGGTATTTTTTTGCATAATTATCCCTAACCAATTAATGAATTCTACGTATACAACAGAGCGCACACATAAGTGCGAGCACGAGTATAGGACAAGTGGTTATTAACAATTCTGCAACTTACATTCTTATTGCAGGGCAAGGTGTGATACCGGATCAGTGTCAATTGACACAAAACCACAGCTAGCTTCAGAAAAACAATTGTTATAAATGGACTTTTCACACGACATACGTGATCTATGAGATAGTTTGCAATCTTGCAAAGAAAGAATTTGCCAATGAATTGAAAAATCGGATTTGTGAAGTTTGTAACGAGTTTGTGTCTGGTAACCAAAGATTCACCGATGTTTATCCATATTGTGGTTTTTCTCTGCCGCTACGGTTCGATAGGTGTAGATTTGTTAGCTGTTCGATGAAAAAAGGCGTTAGCAAGATCGCTCCCGCTAACGCCTGATTAGAGACAAGTATCCAGTTAGATTGGATTACGCCGGTACTTGTTCTTTTTGCACAATTTTCTCCACTCTGGCCGCAGCGACTTTAAATTCCGGAATTTTGGCCTCTGGATCAGTGGCGGTATTGGTCAGACGGTTGGCCGGCGACTCTACAAAGTGGAACGGCACAAATATCACCCCCGGCTGCATTCGCTTGGTGACAAATGCCGGTGTCTCTATCACCCCACGCCGGGTCGCAACACGCACCAGTTCACTGTTACCAATTCCCAGCCGCTCGGCATCGACCACAGACATCATCACCCTTGGCCCGGCCAGGTTATCCAGCCCTTTAGTCTTGCGGGTCATGGTGCCGGTGTGGAACTGCTCCAGCAGTCGACCGGTCGTCAGTACCAGCGGGTAGTCTTCATCAGGCAGCTCGGCAGCATAGCTAAACTCCACCGCCACCATCTCCGCTTTACCGCGAATAAACTGCTGCTGATGCATCACCCGGGTACCCGGATGGTCCTGATCCCGGCACGGCCACTGCAGGCCGGTTCGGCCCACTCGATCCCAGCTAATGCCAGCGTACTGCGGGGTGACAGTGGTAAGTTCAGCCGTAATATCCCGAACGGATTGGTACTGCCAGTCACTGCCCATTGCCAGCGCAATCTGCTGGATGATCCACCAGTCCTCTTTGGCTTCTCCAGGGGGCTGTACCGCAGGATTTAACCTTTGCACCCGACGCTCAGTATTGGTGAAGTGGCCGCTCTTCTCGGCAAACGAACAGGATGGCAACACCACATCGGCATACTGCGCGGTTTCAGTCAGGAAGATATCCTGTACCACCAGAAAATCGAGGGTCTCCAGCGCTTCGATCACGTGAGATTGATTCGGGTCGCTCAATACCGGGTTTTCACCCATCACATACAAGCCTTTCACCCCGCCGTGGCAGGCCGCATCGATAATTTCTGTCAGGGTTAAACCGGACTCGGTGGACAAATCTGGTTTATTCCATGCCTGAGCAAATTTGGCCTGCACTTGCGGATGGTAGACTTTCTGATAACCCGGATAGTTGTTTGGCAACGCGCCCATATCACAGGCACCCTGCACGTTAGACTGGCCGCGCAGCGGGTTAATGCCCCCGCCTTCAATGCCGATGTTGCCGCACAGCAACTGCAGGTTGGCAATCGAACGGACATTGTCATGGCCGGTGGTGTGCTGGGTGATCCCCATCGAATAGTAGACCGCAGTGCGCGATGCAGTGCCAATCATTTGCGCCATCTCAATGAGTTGCGCAGCGGGTACGCCGGTGACCAGTTCAACTTTGTCAGGGCTGTAAGCGTCGCGCATCACTTCGGCTTTCAGCTCTTCAAACCCGTCGACCCGTTCGTCGATATAGTCGCTGTTGTGCCAGCCATTTTTGATGATCTGCTGCATAATACCGTTTAGCAGCATCACATCGGTTCCCGGCCGATGGGCAACGTACAGCTGGGCATGGTCAGCGATATCAACCCGTTTGGGGTCGGCCACAATCAAACGGGCCTGACCGGAACGGAGCACCTGCTTGATATGGGAAGCAATAATCGGATGGGCTGCGGTGGTATCTGAGCCAATGATAAAAATCAGATCAGAATGACGAATACTCGGAATATCATTGGTCATTGCCCCGCTGCCCAGCGACGCTTCCAGACCGGTGACTGTTGATGCGTGACACAAGCGCGCGCAGTGATCGACGTTGTTGGTGCCCAGCTCCCGCCGGATGAACTTCTGGAACGCGTAGTTATCTTCATTGGTGGTTTTCGCCGAAGAAAACCCTGCCAAAGCATCACCACCATGAGCTTGCTTGATGCCAGCAAATTTATCGGCGACAAGCTGGATCGCTTCCTGCCAGCTGGCCGGTTGTAACTGGCCACCTTTGCGGATCAGCGGTGTGGTCAAACGCTCGGGGCTGCTAATAAAATCAAAACCAAACCGGCCTTTAACACACAGCATGCCCTGGTTCACCGGTGAGTCGTTCACCCCTTGTACATACTTGATCTGGTTGTTCTGCTCGTTGACATACATGGTGAGGTTGCAGCCGACACCACAGTAGGTACAGATGGTATTGACCGGTTTAAGCATCTCGATTCGACCCTGGGATTTATCGCGGGCATCCACCAGCGCACCAACCGGGCAGACCTGCACACAGGCGCCACACTGCACGCAGTTGGAATCACCCATATTGGCGCCGCCGTCAAACCCGGGCCGGCACTCTGGTCGGTTGGCACTGCTGCCGTCAGGGTTTTTCATAAAGCTCAACACACCATGGACACCCTGCTCGTTACACGCCTGGACACACTGGCCACAGCTAATACAGCGGTTGGCGTCAAACACGATAAATTCCGAGCTGCTGTCAACGGCAAATTTCTGTCTGTCCGGCTGGAACAGGTCGTCAGATGACACCTGATATTCGGTGGCGTAATCACGCAGTTGGCAATCGGTATTGGCCTGACAACCACACTCCAGACAGCGCTCCGCCTCGCGGATGGCTTCAAGATTGTTGAATCCGGTTTCCACTTCAGCAAAGCTGAGCTCACGCTGCTCAGTGGACAATTCTGGCATTACCGCCCTTACCGCTTTCTGCAACGTTTGATACTGTTCAGGAGCCACCTGTTTCAACTGGCGTTCTTTTTGCGAATTAAACGGTTTAACCGGGATGTGTTCCATGGTGCCGTTAAAGAAGCGGTCGATCGCTTCTGCCGCTACCCGGCCATCCGCCACAGCTTCAATCGCCGTCGCCGGGCCACGACGAAAATCACCGATACTGAAGATATTTTCCACCCCGGAGTGCATAGTGTTGTCATCAGACTGTTGGGTTAACCAGCGAGAAATCGGTAGCTCTATGGTCTCTTTTTCCAGGAAACTGACATCCGGCTTTTGTGAGACGGCGGAAATCACGGTATCAAACGCTTCGGTGAAGAATTCACCGGTCGGTTCAGGTCGGCAGCGGCCGGAGGCATCCGGTTCGCCCAAGGCCATTTTTTCCAGCTTAATTTCACTCACCCGGCCGTTGGCATCGGCCAGGTTTTCTACCGGGTTAGTCAGGAAGTGGAATTTAACGCCTTCGTGTTCCGCTTCCAGGATTTCATAATCTTCCGCTGGCATTTCATCGCGGGTACGACGATATATCAGGGTGGTGTCAGCACCGTCGCGTACCGCGGTACGGGCGCAGTCAATCGCCGTGTTACCACCGCCGATCACAGCCACTTTCTGGCCGGTGGTGTAGTGGCGATCGGTGACATAATCTTTCAGATAATCGACACCGAGGTAACAGCCGTCTAAGTCACTGCCCGGATATTCCATCTCTACCGCCTGCGAGGCGCCTATCGCCAGGCAAACGGCATCAAACTGCTGGGTTAGATCGGTCAGGGTAAAATCTTCACCGAGTTTAGTGTCGGTATGGATTTGCATCCCGTTGGTACAGATAAGGTCGATTTCCCGATCCAGAATGTTTTTCGGCAACCGATATTCCGGAATGCCATAACGTAACCAGCCACCGGCTTTAGGCATCGATTCAAATACCGTGACATCGTAACCTTCATTAGTCAGGTAATAGCCACAGGTTAACCCGCCCGGGCCGCTACCGATGATCGCCACTGACTTGCCTTTGGCCGCTTTTTTCGGCGGCACATAGCTCTCCTGAGCCTCTAGATCGATATCCGCAGCGTGGCGTTTTAGCTGTCGGATAGCGACCGGTTCTTCGACCAGGCCACGGCGGCATTCTGTTTCGCAGAATGCCGGGCAAACGCGACCAATGGACAAAGGCAAAGGCAAGGTACGCTTGATCACTTCAACCGCTTTGTGATGGTCGTTTTGCGCGATATGGAACAGGTAAGACTGCACATCGACACCAGCCGGACAGGCAGTCTGGCATGGCGCCTGACAATCGGCGTAGTGGTCCGAGAGAATACGGCTCAGAGCTTGCTGGCGTCGCTGGCTCAGTTCAGCAGACTGAGTGGTGATTGCCATTCCTTCGGCCGCAGTGGTTTCACAAGCGCGTTGGATACCCTGACCTGCAATTTCAACTACACACAAGTCACAAGGGACTTTTTCGCCACTTTTATTCAGTCCACACAGTGAGGGGATTTCGATCTGCTCTAGCGTTGCGATATCTAGTAATGACAGAGAGTTATCGGCACTGTAAACCTGCTCATCGATGGTGATCTTAATCGTTGATTGGTCATTTAATGGTGACATTACAACCTTCCGTTATTTTTATGATGAGAAAGCTGGGGATAAATATCACTTTAAACCGAATTCAAACATTAAACTGGGTACTGGATTACATATCCAAAATATTATTGACAAGTCATTAACTAACCAAAAATATTCAACCAATCGAACTTACCAAACAAGAACAACATTCAAACTTCACCCGAATTCAAATAACAAAACAAATGAATATATAAAACAAAATGTTATCATTAACGCCTACACCAACTAGCGTTTAACATCACAAGCAACAGAAAAGGTATTGCGTGTAATTCTCATTATTGATTTTAATATATCTATTATCATCCTGAGTTGGTTAAAGAAAACATATAGAGACTAAATATATAAGTAATGGCCCGTTACAATTTATAGGTCAAAAATGCATTTCCTTTTGCTTTTATGAATGGCTTCGACAAATAACGGCGTAGTGTTTATTTCTATTTAGTTAACTCTCTCATTCGGCTGTATTTATATGGCCCCTATTATTAGATGAGTAA
This sequence comes from Vibrio sp., assembly GCF_050299255.1. Classification (GTDB taxonomy): domain Bacteria; phylum Pseudomonadota; class Gammaproteobacteria; order Enterobacterales; family Vibrionaceae; genus Vibrio. Next base: position 1,001 of record NZ_JBNKVP010000011.1, on the reverse strand, counting down.
ATGTATCGAATGAGTGAATGTATCGGATGAGTGAATGGAAACTCGCCTGATATTTTTGTGTAGTCGTCGCCAGCATCTCGTCTGTTGACCGCACGCCATAGCAGATGGTCAGTGGTGTATTCGACACTATGTCGCACCAGATGGACTGGCAGGTACACATGATCGAACACCAGATCGGTGCTTACACTGACTGTGCGCACGGTATGGGACTGGCTGCGGTTTCACTGCCGTACTACCGGATGATCTACTCATTCGGCCTGGACAAATTTGTTCGCTTCGCCACTGAAATATGGGGTATTTCACCGGATGGTAAGAGCAAAGACGAAATTGGTCTGGATGCGCTGGAAGCGCTGGAAGCGTTCACCAAAGAGTGCGGTATTGTTACTTCTATTAAACAGCTGGGCGCTACCGAAGAGATGCTGCCAGATATTACTAACTCCACCATCATATTTGGCAATGGCTACAAACAGCTGAACGCAGATGACATTCTTAGGATTCTGGAAGAGTGTTACTAAGCGCATCACTCAAAGTTGATCTGCCAACAAACGAGAAAGCCGTAGCAAGCTTTCACCTGCTACGGCTTTAAATAATGGCGCGCCCTACAGGATTCGAACCTGTGACCACATGCTTAGAAGGCACGTGCTCTATCCAACTGAGCTAAGGGCGCTTTGTAACGTAAGCACAGTCACGAGGGATGAATCGTACAGGACTGTGCCTGGGCTTTCAACTGCTTTGCGGGTAAGTGGTGATTAGTTAAACAGTGAGTTACAGCGCTAATAACTGGCAGATAAAAGTAACCCCGTAACGTACAACGCCCGGGGATACTGTAGAAGATTAAACCTGTAATGCTGTCGCTTCAAAATTAATGGTGCATGATTGACTCGAGCATAAGTTTTTGATTGTACGCTTTCTTCCATTCTGTAACAGCGACATCTTCAAACTCGGTATTGGCACATTGCCCTTTGTACATAATCCCTTTTTTGCCATTCCGTTGTGCATTC